>DATFHN010000075.1:0-59374 GCA_035248365.1 Pseudonocardiaceae bacterium
CGGCGGTCATGGCGGGAGGGAAACGCCCGGTCCCATTCCGAACCCGGAAGCTAAGCCTCCCAGCGCCGATGGTACTGCACTTGTGAGGGTGTGGGAGAGTAGGACGCCGCCGAACACTCTTTCCCGAGAGGGGCTTGTGGAGCGGGCGATATCAATCGCCCGTGATCCACGAGCCCCTTTCGGCATGGTGTTTGGAGGCAGGAGAGCAGTGCCGGAATACGGACAGAATGACCGAGGTCGCCGCCAAGATGGCCGGCCGCAACGAGGCCGTTCGGATGACAGCGGCCGTGGCCGCAAGTACGACGACGATCGGCGGGACAGTTCCGGCCGTAACGACCGCGGTTCCAGCGATCGGGGCGGCTACCGCCCGCAGCGCAACCGCTCCGACAACGACCGTGGCTACCGTGGCGGCAACGACCGCTCGAACGACCGCGGCACTGATCGTGGAAACGACCGCGGCGGTGATCGTGGCAATGACCGCGGTGGCCGGCGCTTCGACGATCGGCGCTCCTTCGATGATCGGCGCTCCGACGACCGCCGTTCCGGTGGGCGCGACTTCGGCCGGGAGCGGCAGGACCGTTTCGGCACCAAGCCCGCGACCCCGCAATGGCGTCGCGACGATCGAGACAACAACCGGGATCGGGACCGCGACAACAACTGGCGCGACCGTCCGCGCACGGAGGCCCCGCGTGGCCGCTACCAGCGGCAGGATGGCCCGCGACGTGACAGCTACGGCTCGGATCGTCCGCGCCGCGACTGGGACAACCGCGACGACAACCGCTCCCGCGACAACCGCGACGGTCGTGATCGTGGTGACCGTCGCTGGGACAACCGCGACAACCGGGGCGGCGACCGTCGCGACTCCCGTGACTCGCGTGGTGGCGCCCGCTCCGATCGGGGTCGCGATGATGCGAAGCCGGTGAAGTTCGGCGGCCAGTACGGCAAGTCGCGCTTCGACAAGCCGCAGCGAGACGACCGCCCCAGGTTCGACAAGCCGCGCCGCGATGACCGGCGCGACAGCAGCTACCGCCCCCGCGATGACCGTCCCCGCGAGGATCGGTTCCGCGACGACCGCCCGCGCTACGACCGCGATCGGCCGCGCGAAGACCGCTCCCGGGACGATCGACCGCGTTACGACCGCCCCCGCGGCGACCGGCCGCGTGAGGATCGGCCGCGTGACGACCGGCGGCGGGATGACCGCCCCCGCGACAACCGCGACAGCAGGGACATCCGCGACCGCGGGGACGCCCGCGATAACCGCGATAATCGCGACAGCCGCGATAACCGGTTCAACCGCGACGGCCGCGACCGTGGGGACGGCCGCGACCGTGGGGACGGCCGCGACCGTGGCGAGCGCCAGGACCGATACGGCCAGGACCGCGCCCGCTCCGACGACCGCCCGAGCAAGCGGCATCACCAGCATCCCGAGCGGTCCAATCGCGAGCGCGCCGAAGACGTAGCACCGGCCGAGACCGAACTCGTCCAGACCGAACTCGTCCAGACCGAGATCGATGCCGACCTCGATGCCGAGGACACCGAGGTCGCGGCCGAGGTCGCCGAGGTCGAAGCCGAAGCGGCGCACGAGCCTGCGCGCAACGAGCCCGAGGCCATCCAGGACGAGCGCGCGGCCACTGGCCGGGGCCCGCTGGTGCCTGAAGGCGCCGACATCTCCGCACTCGATCCCGAGATTCGCGGCGAGCTGCGCAGTCTCCCCAAGGGCCTGGCCGAAATCGTGGGCAGGCACTTGGCCGCGACCGGCATGCTGCTCGACGAGGACCCGGAAGCCGCGCTCAAGCACGCCCAGTTCGCCCGGCAGAAGGCCGCGCGGGTCGCGGTCGTACGTGAAGCCGCCGGCCTGGCCGCCTATCACGCTGGCGAGTGGGCCGAGGCCCTGGCTGAGCTGCGCGCGGCGCGGCGGATGTCGAAGGCGCCCGGTCATCTCGCGGTGATGGCGGACTGTGAGCGAGCGCTCGGTCGGCCGGAGCGGGCCATCGAGCTGGCCAAGGAGGGCATCTCCTCGGGCAAGCTCGACGCCGAAGAAGTCGTCGAACTCCGCATCGTGTCGGCTGGGGCCCGTCGTGACCTGGGCGAACTCGACGCGGCGGTGGTCGGGCTGCAGGGCGCCGATCTCGATCCGAAGCGGCGCGATCCGTGGAGCGCGCGGCTGTTCTACGCCTACGCGGACAACCTGGCTGCGGCTGGCCGCGCCGAGGAGGCCGTGCGGTGGTTCCTCAATGCCGCCGAGGCCGATGACGACGGCGAGACCGACGCCGCCGAGCGCGCCGTGGACCTGGGCGCTGAGCTGCGCGACGAGTCGCCGGTGAAGGCCGAGGTCGCGGAACTCGAAGCCGAGCTGGAAGCGATCGCCGTCGAAGGAGCCGAGGGAGCGGAGCCGGGGATTGACCACCCTGCTGGATGACTACGACGCCGCCCTTCTCGACCTCGACGGCACCGTCTATCGCGGTGGCGAGGCTGTCGACGGTGCCGAAGAGGCGGTGAACGCGGCGCACGAACACGGCATCGCGGTCCGCTTCGTCACCAACAATGCTTCGCGCGGGCCTGATGTGGTCGCCGCCCAGCTGACTGGGCTCGGCATCCCGGCGACCTCGGCCGAGGTGAGCACGAGTGCGCAGGCCGGGGCGCGGGTGCTGGCCGACAAGCTGCCGCGCGGCGCCAAGGTGCTGGTGTTCGGCACCGACGCGCTGGTCGACGAGGTGGTCAACCGGGGGTTCGTGCCGGTGCGCACTGCCGATCCGGATGTCGCCGCCGTTGTCCAAGGGCTGTCGCAGGACGCGGGCTGGCGGGATCTGGCCGAGGCGTGCCTGGCCATCCGGGCCGGCGCGTTCTGGGTCGCCTGCAACGCGGACGCGACCTTGCCCACCGAGCGTGGGCTGCTTCCTGGCGCCGGTGCGCTGGTTGCCGCGCTGGTCACGGCGACCGGCGAGGAGCCGGTCATCGCCGGGAAGCCCGCGCGGCCATTGATGGACGACGCCATCGCGGCGGCGGGCGCTACGCATCCACTGGCAATTGGCGACCGTCTGGACACCGACATCGCGGGTGCTCACGCGGTCGGGATTGATTCGTTGCTGGTGTTGACCGGGGTGTCGACGCCTGCTGATCTGCTGGCCGCGCCTGCCGAGTTGCGGCCCACCTACCTTGCCGCCGATGTGCGCGGGCTGCTGCGGCCGAGTGCCGAGGTGCGGATCGGGCCGCAGGACGGGTGGACGGTCGAGGTCGGCGAGGGCCGGTTGCGGGCCGGCGGGAGCGGTGCCAAGGAGGGGCTGCTCAGGGCGTTGTGCGCGGCCTGGTGGTCGGACGGCGGCGGCCGGGTCGACGTGGTGGCCGGGGACGATGTGACCAGTGCGGCATTGGCTGAGCTGGGGCTCGCCGAGTAGCGCGACCGTCGGCGTGCGCGGGCATCGGCTAGCGTAGAAGGGTGCATCCGAACATGGACTCCGGTGGATGGCGGCCGGTACCGGCCCCGCCGCCGAGCCAGCACCATCAGCAGAACCCGGGCGAGGGCGGGGACGCCGCGCTGAAGGCTGCCGAGGAGGCGGTCGCGGCGCTGGACGGTCTCGCTGAGCTGCCGGTGACCGAACATGTCGCCCGGTTCGACCTCGCGCACGCCGCGCTGACCGAGGCGCTGGCGAGCATCGACAAGGTCTGAGAAGACCAAGGCTGAGAAGAAGGCTGGGCAGGTGCCGAAGAGGGCACGGCTGGATGCCGAACTGGTCCGCAGAGGACTGGCCCGCTCCCGCGAACACGCCAGCGAGCTGGTTGCCGCAGGCCGGGTGACCGTGCGTGGCACGGTGGCCAGCAAACCGGCGACCGCGGTCGAAGCGGACGCGCCGGTCGTGGTGCGGCCGGACGAGGACGATCCGGGCTGGGCTTCGCGCGGGGCCCACAAGTTGCTGGGCGCGCTGGCCGAGTTCGTACCGCAGGGTTTGACCGTCACGGGGCGGCGTTGCCTCGACGCGGGCGCGTCGACCGGCGGGTTCACCGATGTGCTGTTGCGCGAGGGCGCTGCGCAGGTGGTCGCGGCCGATGTCGGGCGCGGGCTGCTGGACTGGCGGCTGCGGACCGACGAGCGCGTGCTGGTTCGCGATCGGGTCAACGTCCGCAACCTGACCGTCGAGGACATCGACGGGCCGGTGGAACTCGTCGTGGCCGATCTTTCGTTCATCTCATTGAAGCTGGTGCTGCCCGCGCTGCTGTGCTGCACGACCGATGACGCGGATCTGGTGCCGATGGTGAAACCGCAGTTCGAGGTGGGCAAGGACCGCCTCGGCTCTGGTGGCGTCGTGCGTGATCCGCAACTGCGCGCGAGCGCGGTCCTGGACGTGATCGCGGAGGCGGCCACGCTCGGGCTGGCGGTGCGGGGCGTGGTGGCGAGTCCGCTGCCCGGCCCGGCGGGAAATGTCGAGTACTTCCTGTGGCTGCGCCGGGGCGAAGCGGTGCAGGCGGAACGAGCGGGGGAACTGGTGAGCGAGGCTGTCCGGAAAGGGCCCAGTTGATGGCTGGAATGGCAGGGGAGCAGCCGGTCTGCGCCGACCCGGGGGAGTCGGACCGGGAGGTGCTGCTGGTCGTCGACACGCGCAGGCCGACCAACCTGGCGACCGCGGAGAAAGCCGCAGGCTGGTTCACGGCCGCGGGCGTGCGGATCCGGTTGCTGGAGGGGGAAGCCGGGCAACTTGATCCGTCGTGTCACACCACGGTGGTGCCGGCCGGGCCGAACGCCGCCGCGGGGACCGAGTTGGTGTTCGCGCTCGGTGGCGACGGAACGTTGTTGCGGGCGGCGGAACTCGCGCATCCGGTGGGAGTGCCGGTGCTCGGGGTGAACCTGGGGCGGGTCGGGTTCCTCGCCGAGGCCGACTCGGACGGGCTCGAAGAGGCCGTGTCCATGGTGATCGAGAAGAACTACCAGGTGCAGGACCGGATGACGGTCGATGTCACGGCCTCGCGAGGTGGTGAGCTGATCGCGCGCACCTGGGCGTTGAACGAGGCGAGCGTCGAGAAGGGCGTGCGCGAACGCATCCTGGACGTGCGCATCGAGGTCGACGGGCGACCGGTGTCGTCGTTCGGGTGTGACGGCGTGCTGTGTTCGACGCCGACCGGGTCGACCGCGTACGCGTTCTCCTCGGGCGGGCCGGTGATGTGGCCGGACGTGCGCGGGTTGCTGGTGGTGCCGAGCAACGCGCACGCGATGTTCGCGCGGCCGCTGGTGGTGTCGCCGGATTCGGTTGTCGCGCTTGAGGTCGACCCGGACGGGCATCCCGCGGTGCTGACCTGTGACGGGCGGCGCACTTTCGCCCTGCCGGCCGGGACGCGGGTCGAGGTGGTGGGCGGCGCGGTGCCGTTGCGGCTGGTGAGGCTCTACGCGGGGTCGTTCACGGATCGGCTGGTGCGCAAGTTCGAACTGCCGGTGCAGGGGTGGCGGAACAAATAGCGGCAGGTCCCTGCGCGGCAAACCCGGCGCGACGCACTAATGTGCGCCCTGTGCTTGCCGAGATGAGCATCTCCGGCCTCGGCGTGATCGACGAGGCCACACTCGAGCTACATCCAGGGTTCACGGTGTTGACCGGTGAGACCGGTGCCGGCAAGACCATGGTGGTGACCGGGCTGCACCTGCTCAGCGGGGGCAGAGCCGAGGCGTCCCGGGTCCGCAACGGCGCGGAGCGCGCGGTGGTCGAGGGCCGGTTCGAGCTGACCCCTGGCGATGACGCGATCGCGCTCGCGGCGGAGGCCGGTGCCGAGCCGGACGAGGACGGCAGCCTGATCGCGGTGCGGACCGTGTCCGGAGACGGTCGTTCGCGCGCGCATCTGGGTGGGCGTTCGGTGCCGGTCGGGGTGCTGGCCGATCTGAGCGAGCGCTTGATCGCGGTGCATGGCCAGAACGACCAGTTGCGACTGTTGCAGCCGGCCGAGCAGCGCGCGGTGCTGGACCGGTACGCGGGACCTTCGGTCGCGCGGCCGCTGGCCGACTACCGCCGGGTGCGGGAGGAATGGCAGCGGGTCGCCACCGAGCTGATCGAACGGATCGACCGGTCGCGGGAGATGGCCCGCGAGGCCGACCTGCTCAAGCACGGCCTGGCCGAGATCGCCGCGGTCGACCCGAAGCCGGGCGAGGACCAGGAACTGCACGACGAGGCGCGGCGGCTGGCCGATGTGGACCAGCTGCGCACGATCGCGGCGGCCGCGCAGGCCGCGGTGAGCGGCTCGCCCGACGCGGACTCCGACAGCGCCGGTGCGATCGGGCCATTGGGTGAGGCGCAGCGCGCGCTCGAAGCAGCGGAGGATCCGCAGCTGAAGGACCTGGCGCCACGGCTGGCCGAGGCGTCGGTGCTGCTCACCGATGTCGGCACCGAGCTGGCCCGGTACCTGGAGGATCTGTCGGCCGACCCGGCCCGGCTGGAGCAGGTGCTGGCGCGGCAGGCGGAACTGAAGGCGCTGACCCGCAAGTACGCTGCCGACGTCGATGGCGTGCTGGTCTGGGCGCGGGACGCGCAGGAGCGGCTGGACGGCCTGGACACCTCCGAGGAGGCGCTGGCCGAACTGACCAAGCGCCGCGACGAACTCGCCGTCGAGCTGGCCGGATATGCCGAGGCGGTGACCGCGGCGCGGGTCGAGGTCGCGGCCGAGCTGGCCAAGGAGGTCACGCTCGAACTGGCCGGGCTCGCGATGGCGGCGGCCACGATCGAGGTGTCGGTGGCGCAGCGCGAGGTCGACGCGACCGACTCGGCCGCGTTGCCGGTCGGCAAGCGGACGCTGCACGCGGGTCCGGACGGCGTAGACGAGGTGGAGATCCGGTTGCGCGCGCACCCGGGCGCGCCGCCGCTGCCGGTGCACAAGGGCGCGTCCGGCGGTGAGCTGTCCCGGGTGATGCTGGCCATCGAGGTGGTGCTGTCGCACGCCGATCCCGTGCCGACGCTGGTGTTCGACGAGGTCGATGCGGGTGTCGGTGGCCGGGCGGCAGTGGAGATCGGGCGGCGGCTGGCGCGGTTGGCGAGCAGTCACCAGGTGATCGTGGTGACGCACCTGCCGCAGGTCGCGGCGTTCGCGGACCGGCATCTGGTGGTGGACAAGGACTCCAAGGGCAGCCTGACCCGCAGCGGCGTGCGCTCGCTCGACGACGGGAACCGGGTGATCGAGCTCGCCCGGATGCTCGCGGGCATGGACTCGACCGACACCGGCCGCGCGCACGCGGAGGAGCTGCTGGCCGCAGCGGAGGCGGACAAGGCGGCATATCTGGCCAGCACGACGAAGAAGCGCAAGGGGAAGAAGAGCGCCTGAGCGAAGTGGCGGCGAGGCCCATGCGCGGCATGCCACCGCGGCGGGACGATACACGGCTCGCGCCGCATCCGCCTGGCTCGTGCGTGGCTTGCGCCGCATCTGCCCGGCCCGTGCCTGGCTCGCGCCGTATCCGCCTGGTCCGTGCCTGGCTCACGCCGCATCCGGCCGGACCGTGCGTGGCTTGCACCGCATCTGCCTGGCCCGTGCGTGGCTCGCGCCGTATCCGCCTGGCTCGTGCGTGGCTCGCGCCGTATCCGCCCGGCCGGTGCGCGGCTTGCGCATCCGCCCTGACCGCGCGTGGCTTGTGCGACGGCCGCCGAGCCCGCGCGGGTGGGCGCTTTCGGCTTGGCCGGGCCCCGCTCGGCTGGTGGCGAGCGGGGGTGTCCGGGCGCCCGTGGTGCTAGTGGGTCAGGTGCAGGCGGGCGAGGCCTTCGGCCAGGTGGCCGTGGTGGTTGTGCCGGCAGCGGTAGCACAGGGCTTCCGGCCCGGTGTGGTTGTCCAGGGTCAGCTTGCGGCATTCCGCGCACCGGGTGATCGTGCCCGGTTCGAGCATGTCGGCTACCGCTATGCACCACATGACCACGACCGCGAGCAGCACGATCGAGGCCAACGTGAATGCGGTGATGTCCCATCCCATCGAGTCGCACCTCCTTCTCCGCTAGTTCTATCGCGCCGCGATAGGTATTTCCTCGTATTACGATAGAAAAAACCTGTGATTCAGCCAATAGCGGATGGCTTATGACCGGATTGTCGCAAAACGACTACACCAACCTGCTCGAGTTCCGCGCCGCACTGCGCCGGTTCGACCGGTGGAGCGAGGCGCAGGCGCGCCAGGCCGGGCTGACGCCTGCCCAGCACCAGCTGCTGCTCGCCGTGAAGGGGCACCGCGATCGGCGCGGGCCGACGATTCGCGAGGTCGCGGAGTATTTGGGTGTGCAGCACCACAGCGTGGTGGGGCTGGCCGATCGCGCGGTCGACGCCGGCCTGGTCGCGCGGGCCCGGGACGCGGTTGATGCCCGGCTGGTCCGGTTGGTGCTGACGCCGCTCGGTGAGCAGCGGATCAGCCAGCTCAGCGAGCTGCACGTCGCCGAGTTGGTCCGGCTGACGCCATTGCTGGAGCACCTGGCTGAGCACGACGCCGAGGTGATTTCAGGCACCTAACCCTTGAACCCAAGCCTTGCATAGTGCAAGTCTTGCGTTATGCAAGAGGAGATCGTTGATCAGGATGTCGCGCTGTTCGAGGCGCTGACCAGGGTGTTGGTCGGTGTCGCCTGGGACAGCGCGCACGCCGCACCGGTCGGCGTGACCTTCCCGCAGCTGCGGCTCTTGCTGATCTTGAGCGACCTGGGCACGGTGGCGTCCGCGCGGCTGGCCGAGGTGATGGGCGTGAACGCCTCCTCGGTCACCCGGCTCGCGGACAAGCTGGAGGCGCGCGGCTACGTGCACCGCGGCGCCGACGAGCGCAACCGCAGCGTCGTCACCCTCGAAGTGACGAACGCGGGCCACGACGCGGTCGGGAACGTCATGGACCGGCGGCATGCCGCGCTCGGCGCGGTGCTCGGCCGGCTCGCCCCGGAACAGCGGCAGGCCGCGGCCGACTCGGCGCGTGCGTTCATCGCCGCCGCCGTTGCCGAGCCGACCGTCGCCACGAGCGGGCCTTCGCCGCTATGAGCCCCGCGAACAGCCATCCGGAACGGTCCCGGATCAGCACCCGGGCCACCCACCTGGGCGACTTCATGCTGCGCCCGCGCGTCCTGGCGATCACCGGGGTCGCGCTGATCGTCGGCGGCGCCTCCGCCCTGGCCGCGTTCGCGTTGCTGCGGCTGATCGGCCTGATCACCAACCTGGTCTTCTACCAGCGCATGGACACCGCGCTGGTCGCGCCCGGCCTCGCGCACCATCCGTGGTGGCTGGTCCTGCTCGCGCCGACCCTCGGCGGCCTGGTGATCGGGCTGATGGCGCGCTACGGCTCGGAGAAGATCCGCGGTCACGGCATGCCCGAGGCGATCGAGGCGATCCTGACCGGCGGCAGCCGGATCCAGCCGAGGGTCGCCGTGCTCAAGCCGGTGTCGGCCGCGATCAGCATCGGCACCGGTGGGCCCTTCGGCGCCGAGGGACCGATCATCATGACCGGTGGCGCGGTCGGGTCGATCCTGGCGCAGCTGCTCAAGCTCACCGCCGACGAGCGCAAGACCCTCCTGGTCGCGGGCGCCGCAGGCGGCATGGCGGCGACGTTCAACGCGCCGCTGGCCTCGATCCTGCTCGCCGTCGAACTGCTGCTGTTCGAATGGCGGCCGCGCAGCTTCATCCCGGTGGCCGCGGCGGTCGTGGTGAGCACGATCTGCCGGAGCTTCTTGCTCGGTGGCGGGCCGGTGTTCGCGGTGCCGAACCCGCCGAACCCGGGCGCGACGGCGACCGCGCTCGCGCTGGTCCCCGGCCTGACCGGCGGCGTGCTGGCCATCGGCGCGACCGCGCTGGTGTATCTCGCCGAGGACGGGTTCCACCGGTTGCCGGTGCACTGGATGTGGTGGCCCGCGATCGGCGGCGTGATCATCGGCGCGGGCGGGTTGATCGAGCCGCGTGCTCTGGGCGTCGGCTACGACGTGATCGACCAGCTGCTCACCGGGCGGGCGACGATCTCGCTGATCGTCGGGATTCTGGTCGTGAAGACGCTGATCTGGTCGTTGTCGCTCGGATCGGGGACGTCGGGCGGTGTGCTGGCGCCGGTGTTCATGATCGGCGCGGCGCTCGGTGCGGCCGAAGGCGGGCTGCTGCCGCATGTGGCGGCGGGGTTCTGGGCGATGTGCGGCTTGGCGGCGGTCGTCGGCGGCGTGATGCGCTCGCCGCTGACCGGGATCATCTTCACCCTCGAACTCACCCACGCCTGGAACGATCTGCTGCCGCTGGTGGTGTCCTCGGTCGCCGCCTACGTGCTGTCGGTGCTGCTGCTCAAGCGCTCGGTGCTGACCGAGAAGATCGCGCGGCGCAGGCTGCACCTGACCCGCGAATACACCACCGACCCGCTGGAGACGTTCTTCGCCGAAGAGGTGATGAACGACGAACCGGTGCTGCTGCGTGACACCGACCGGATCGTCGACGTGCTGTCGATCACCCGCTACGCGCACCTGTATCCGGTGCTGGACACCGAGGACCGGCTGGTCGGCGTGACGACCCGGCGCGCGTTGATGGAGAGCGACGCGGCCAGGGTCGGCGACGCGACCAGCCCGCCGAGGGCGGTCAGCCATCCGGACGACACGCTGCGCCAGGTCGCCAACAACCTCGCGTCGGCCGAGGTGACCAGGGCGCCGGTGGTGGACCGGGCCGATCCGCACCGGGTGCTCGGCGTGATCACGCTGGCCCAGTTGTTGCACGCACGCAGGCGTGACCTGCACGAGGAGCGCCACCGGGAACGGATCCTCGCCATCCGCAATGGACAGACCGAGCAGAAGGACGCCATGGACCTGCCGGTGCCGTGACGGGTGGTAATGATGGCCTAACCGGCGTGGCAAACGGACTAACACTCGTCCCTTTGTCACCATGCGAAACATGAAAATCACCGGTTTGCTCGCCAGAACCAGCCGGGAACTCCCCGGGGTCACCGGCTTGGCCAGGGTCGATCGGCGTACCGGTGATCTGCTGCGCCGTATCGGCCCTGGCGACATCGTCGTCCTCAACCAACTCGATCTGGACCGCCGGACCGCGGACGCGCTGATCGCGGCCGAGGTCGTCGGCGTGGTCAACGCGTCGATCTCGATTTCCGGCCGCTACCCCAACCTCGGCCCGGAACTGCTGGTCAACGCCGGTATCCCGCTCATCGACGGGGTCGGCGAGGACGCGCTGCGCACCATCAAGGAAGGCGCCAAGCTGCGCCTGCACGAGGGCGCGGTCTTCATGAGCGGCAAGGAGGTCGCCAAGGGCGTCCAGCAGACCGCCGACTCGGTCGCCGATCAGATGATCGAGGCCAAGGCCGGGATGTCCGCGCTGCTGGAAGCGTTCTCGGCGAACACCATCGAGTTCCTGCGCCGCGAGCGCACGCTGATCATCGACGGCGTCGGCGTGCCCGAGGTGTTCGTGCCGATGAAGGACCGCGAGGTGCTGGTGGTCGCGCCCGGCAACGACCACGCGGCCGATCTGAAGCTGCTCAAGCGCTACATCCGCGAGCACCGGCCGGTCCTGGTCGGGGTGGAGACCGGGGCGGACACGCTGACCGAGGCCGGGTACAAACCGCACGTCATCGTGGGTGACCCGGACGCCATCAAGACCGAAACGCTCAAGTGCGGCGCCGAGGTCGTCGTCCCGGCCGACACCGACGGGCACGCGCCCGGCCTGGAACGCATCCAGGATCTCGGCATCGGCGCGGTGACCTTCCCGTCCTCCGGCAACCCGGAGGATCTGGCGCTGCTGATCGCCGAGGCGCACGGCGCGAGCCTGATCGTCACCGTCGGCACCCAGGCGACACTGGCCGAGTTCCTGGACCGGGGCCGCTCCGGCTCCAACCCGTCCACGTTCCTGACCAGGCTGAAGCTGGGTGCGCTGCTGGTCGACGGCAAGGCCGTGGCCACGTTGCACCGGGCGCGGGTGTCCGGGGGATCGGTGTGGCTGCTGGTGCTGGCCGCGCTGATCGTGATCGGGGCCGCGCTGGCCATCTCCGATGTCGGCCACGGCTACCTGACCTGGATCTCCATCACCGCCACGCACGCCTACAACTGGGCCAAGGGACTGGTGTAGATGATCTCCCTGCGCTACCACGTGATTTCCATCGGCGCGGTGTTCCTCGCGCTCGCGCTCGGCGTCGTACTCGGTTCGACCGCGCTGTCCAACACGCTGCTGTCGGGGTTGAGCGGGCAGAAGAACAACCTGGCCGCGCAGGTGTCGGACCTGCAGAGCCAGCGGGACGGGCTGAACGGGCAGCTGACCGACGCCGACCAGTTCGCCACCGGCATCGGCCCGCTCGCCGTGCGCGGGACCCTCGCGCAGCGCACCGTCGTGCTGATCCTCGGCCCGAACGCCAGCCAGACCCAGGCGAGCGAGCTGGGCACGTTGATCACCGACGCGGGCGGCACGGTGACCGGGCAGGTGCAGCTGACCCAGAACTTCACCGACCCCAACCAGGCCGACCAGCTGCGTGACCTGGTCACCCGGCTGATCCCGGCCGGGGTGCAGCTGCCGGTCGCCTCCGATCCGGGCACGCTGGCCGGTGGCCTGCTCGGGCCGCTGGTGCTGTTGAACAAGACCAGCGACGCGGCGCAGGCCAGCCCGGCCTCGGTGGCCGCGGCCCTGGCCGGGCTGGCTTCGGGCGGGTTCGTCAAACCGGGCACGCAGGTGCAGCCCGCGCAGCTCGCCGTCATCCTGACCGGCGGTGCCGAGACCGGGAACGACCCGGCCGACCGGGCCGCGATGCTCGCCCAGTTCGCCACCCAGGTGCAGCGCTCGGGCGCCGGCACGGTGCTGGCCGGGGGAGCGGGTTCGGCCGGCGGCAGCGGCGCGGTCGGCGTGCTGCGGGCGGATTCGGCGAGCAACTCGATCGTGTCGAGTGTGGACGATGTTGATACGGCGGCAGGCCGGGTGGTGACCGTGCTCGCGCTGCAACAGCAACTCAACGGCAAGGCGGGCGCCTACGGAACGGCCGGGAACGCGGCCGCGCCAGTCCCGGAACCACCCAATAACTAGGAAGTTGACCTATCGACACGCGTGCGGTGACGTGGCTGGTCGCAAGCCTCTGGGCGAAGCCGTGATAGCCTGAAATCCCGTGGGCAGTAAGACCGATTCCCGCCGGAACCGGCCGCAGATCACGGGGAGCCTCCTTGGTGCTTCAGGCGCAGACGACCAAGCACGTATTCGTCACCGGAGGCGTCGCCTCCTCGCTGGGTAAGGGGCTCACCGCTTCGAGCCTCGGCCAGCTACTCACCGCGCGTGGGCTGCGGGTCACCATGCAGAAGCTGGACCCGTACCTCAACGTCGACCCCGGCACGATGAACCCGTTCCAGCACGGCGAGGTGTTCGTCACCGACGACGGGGCCGAGACCGACCTGGACATCGGGCACTACGAGCGGTTCCTGGACCGCAGCCTGTCCGGTTCGGCCAATGTCACCACCGGACAGGTCTACTCCGAGGTGATCGCCAAGGAACGGCGCGGCGAGTACCTCGGCGACACCGTTCAGGTGATTCCGCACATCACCGACGAGATCAAGGCGCGCATCCGCGCCATGGCCGAACCGGGCCCGGACGGCCAGGTGCCGCACGTGGTGATCACCGAGATCGGTGGCACCGTCGGCGACATCGAGTCGCTGCCGTTCCTGGAGGCGGCGCGTCAGGTCCGGCACGACGTCGGCCGGGACAACTGCTTCTTCCTGCACGTCTCGCTGGTCCCGTACCTGGCGCCGTCGGGCGAGTTGAAGACGAAGCCGACCCAGCACTCGGTTGCCGCGCTGCGCAACATCGGTATCCAGCCGGACGCGATCGTGTGCCGCGCGGACCGGGAGATCCCGGACGGGCTCAAGCGCAAGATCGCGCTGATGTGCGACGTGGACACCGACGCGGTCGTCGCCGCGCCGGACGCACCGTCCATCTACGACATTCCCAAGGTACTGCACGCGGAAGCGCTGGACGCCTATGTGGTGCGCCGCCTGGACCTCCCGTTCCGTGACGTCGACTGGACGGTGTGGGGCGATCTGCTCGATCGGGTGCACAACCCGGCCGAGACGGTGCGGGTCGCGCTGGTCGGCAAGTACGTCGACCTGCCCGACGCCTATCTGTCGGTCACGGAAGCGTTGCGGGCCGGTGGTTTCGCGCACCGGGCCAAGGTCGAGGTGGTCTGGGTCGCGTCCGACACCTGTGAGACCGAGGCTGGCGCGGCCCGCATGCTGTCCGGTGTGGACGGTGTGCTGATCCCAGGCGGATTCGGCGTGCGCGGCATCGAGGGCAAGGTCGGCGCCATCCGCTACGCCCGCACCCGCGGCATCCCCGTGCTGGGCCTGTGTCTCGGGTTGCAGTGCATGGTGATCGAGGTCGCGCGTGACCTGGCCGGGATCGTGGACGCGAACTCGGCCGAGTTCGACGAGGGCACCAAGGACCCAGTGATCTCCACGATGGCCGACCAGACCGACGTGATCGCGGGCGAGCGCGACATGGGCGGCACCATGCGGCTCGGCGCCTACCCGGCCAAGCTCACGCCCGGTTCGCAGGTGGCCAAGGCGTACGGCTCGAACGAGGCGTCCGAACGGCACCGGCACCGCTACGAGGTGAACAACGCCTACCGCGACCGGCTGGCCAAGTCGGGCCTGACGTTCTCCGGTCTTTCCCCGGACGGTCACCTGGTCGAGTTCGTGGAACTGCCCGCTGACAAGCACCCGTTCTTCGTCGGCACCCAGGCGCACCCGGAGCTCAAGTCTCGGCCGACCCGGCCGCATCCGCTGTTCGCCGCGTTCGTCGGCGCCGCGCTGCGTTACTCGGCGGCCGACCGGCTCCCGGTGGAGATCCCCGACAACGCGGCGGCGTTGTCATGACGGAAGCCCGGCACCAGTTCGACGTGGTGTCCACTCAGGACATCTACCGGGGCAAGGTCGTCGCGCTGCGCGCGGACGAGGTCGCCATGCCCGGCGGCCGCACCGCGCGCCGCGAGGTGGTCGAGCATTTCGGCGCGGTCGCGGTGGCCGCGCTGGACGAGCACAACCGGCTGGTGCTGATCCACCAGTACCGGCATCCGCTCGGCCACCGGCTCTGGGAACTCCCGGCCGGACTGCTCGACGAGCCGGGCGAATCCCCGGTCGAAGCGGCGGCGCGCGAACTCGGCGAAGAGGTCGGCCTGGCCGCGGACCAGTGGGAAACCCTGGTCGACGTGGCCGCGTCGCCCGGGTTCACCGACGAGGTGGTGCGGGTGTTCCTGGCCCGCGGCCTGCGCGAGGTGCCTCGCGAGGTGCCTCCGGACGACGAGGAAACCGATCTGGTCGTGCAACGCTTCGAGTTGGCCGACGCGGTGCGGATGGCGCTGGCCGGCGAGGTCATCAACGCCTCGGCCGTCGCCGGGATTCTCGCCGTGCACACGGTGCTCTCCGGTGCGGCGGTGAGCCGTCCCGCCGACGCGCCGTGGGCGGACCGGCCGAAGCGCTTCGCGGCTCGCGTCTCGTCCTGACCATGCCGATCGCGAGCGTGATCAGCGGTTATCTCGACCACCTCGCGGTCGAGCGGGGCACCGCGCGCAACACGCTCGACTCCTACGCGCGGGACCTGCGGCGTTATGCGGAATACCTGAGCGGGCGGGGAATCACCGAACTGGCCGCGGTTTCCAGCAACCAGATCGGTGCGTTCCTCGCCGCGCTGCGGGAAGGCGACGCGGACCATCCGCCGCTGGCCGCGTCGTCGGCGGCGCGGACCGTGGTCGCCGTGCGCGGGCTGCACAAGTTCGCGGTGCGCGAAGGGCTGGTCGAGCAGGACGTGGCGCGCGAAGTTCGGCCGCCGCAACCGCCGCGACGGCTGCCGAAAGCGCTCCCGGTCGACGACGTCATCCGGTTGCTGGAACAACCAGGTGCCGACGACCCGCTGGCCATCCGCGATCGCGCCCTGCTGGAATTGCTCTACTCGACCGGCGCGCGCATTTCCGAAGCGGTCGGCCTGGACGTTGACGACCTCGATCGGGAGGCGCGCACGGTCGTTCTGGACGGCAAAGGCGGCAAACAGCGCCTGGTCCCGGTCGGCAGGCCCGCGCTGGCCGCCGTCGACGCGTACCTGGTCAGGGTCCGGTCGAGTTTGCTGGTCAGATCGACGCCCGCGTTGTTCCTCAACGCGCGCGGCGGGAGACTTTCACGTCAGGGAGCCTGGCACATTCTCAAGGCCGCGGCCGAGCGCGCGGGCATCACGACCGAGATTTCCCCGCACACCCTGCGGCACTCCTTCGCCACGCATTTGATGGAAGGCGGTGCCGATGTCCGCGTCGTGCAAGAACTTCTCGGCCACGCCTCGGTGACCACCACCCAGATCTACACGCTGGTCACGGTGAACACCCTGCGCGAGGTTTATGCCACCGCCCATCCGCGCGCACTCGGATAACCCGCTCGGATGCACCACGAGGCTTGCCACAACCGGTACGGTAATCGCCGAAGTCGCCTGCGGTAGCGGAGGTGGTTGGCGTGCATACCGATCTGGATCAGCCGACGCGCGAAGACATCACCCTGGTTGGCGTGTTGCACGCGCTGAGCGACCCGACACGGCTCGCCGTGGTGCGCCAGCTCGAGGCGCGCGGTGAGACCCTGTGCGGTCGCCTGGACGTCGCCGTCGCCAAGTCCACCCTGTCCCAGCACCTGCGCGTGCTGCGTGAGGCGGGCGTGACCAGGACCAGGCCGGAAGGCACCCAGCGCTGGCTGTCCGTGCGCCGCGACGACCTCGACGCCAAGTTCCCTGGCCTGCTCGACGTGGTCCTGACCGCGGTCGGTTCGCCCGAGCCTCGCCAGGTGACCCTGGTCGCGCCGATCGTGGCCGAGCCAGTCCAGGTGGGTTGATCCAGAGGTACACAGACAGGGGGGATCGATGCGGCGCGGCCGCATCCGGCGCGGGACCGATTTCGCCGAGTTGCGGGATCGATGCCAGCGGCGCATCGACGCGCTCGACCTGACCGGACCCATCAACGTCGGCATCCTGGCCGGCCGGCTGGCCGACCGCAGAGGGCGGCCACTGCACCTGCTCGGCATCAGCCAGCGCGGACCCGGCCCGACCGGGCTGTGGGTCGCCACCGACCAGGGCGACTACGTCTTCTACACCGATCTCGCCACCGGCCTGCACCGCTGCCACATCATCCTGCACGAGATCGGCCACATCGCGCTCGCGCACCGTGCGTCCGCCACGCTGACCGCTGACACCGCGCGGCTACTCGCCCCGAACCTCGACCCGAACGTGGTCCGCAGGTCCCTGTCCAGGACCAACTACTCGGCGGTCGAGGAGCAGGAAGCGGAAATGTTCGCGTCGCTGGTCATGCCGATGCTCGACGCCCCGCCCGGCGCCGTCGTGCCATCGCCGGAGGACCCGGTCGGCGAGACCCTCCGCCGGTTCGCGATCGCGTTCGGCTTCGATGAGGGCACCGATGTCTAGTTACGCGATCGCCAACGACACCATCTACGTCATCCTCGTGGTCATCGGGGGTGCGCTCGTCCTGCGGGTCCGCAAGCTGCTGCACGACCCGCACAACCGGGTGCACCAGGTGGTGTGCGTGCTGCTCGGGCTGCTCGGCGCCGCGTTCGTGCTCGGCACAGACACGATCCCGCCGCACCTTCCGCTGGTCAACGCCTATCCGGACCTCAACATCTGCCTCCAGCACTGCTGCGTGGTGGCCACCGGCCTGGCCTTGCGGTTGCTGATGATGGCCCTGCTCGGCGTCCCGGCGCAGCGGATGCGACGACAGGTCCTCCTTCGCTCGGTGATCGCCGCGGCCACCGTCGTGGCGCTCGTGGTCCTGTTCTTCAGCGCGCCCATCGGCGACAACGAGTTCGACTTCGTGACGGCCTACGGCGGCGACCCTCGGGTGTGCGCCTACCTGCTGGTGTTCCTCGCCTACGTGGCCACCACGCTGTTCGGCATCGCGCGCCTGACCTTCGCCTACGCCCGGCACGCCACCCAGCCCGCACTGCGCCTCGGCCTGCGGGCCAGCGCGCTGTCCGCGCTGATGGGGCTGGTCTACGCCGCGCACAAAGCCCTCTACACGCTCGCCGCGTTCGCCCGGGTCAGGCTGCCCTGGCCGGAATCGCTGGTATCCACCGCGATCGCCGCGTTGTCGGTGTTGACCCTGCTCGCCGGGGTCACCGTCGCGATCTGGGACACCCGGCTGCGCCGGCTGCGCAAACGGCTGCGCCAGCACGTCGCCTACCGCCGGATCCGGCCGTTGTGGCTGGCCGTGTGCGCGGCGTTCCCCGGCCTCGCCCTGTTCCCGCCCGAGACCAGCCCGGCCGGGTTGCGCGTCCCCGACGTGGACTTCTGGCTGTACCGGTTCGTCATCGAGATCAACGACGCGTTCCTGCTGCTCGGGCCCTACCGCGACGACCGGGTCGACGAACTGGTGCTGGCCAAACTGCCCGATGGACAGCCGCGGCGCGTCGACGAACTGATCAGCGCCGCCAACATCGCGGTCGCACTGCGCCGAACCACGAGCACCGGCTATTCGGCTGCGCTCGTCGAATCACCGGACACCGACGTGGACGGCGAGATCGACTGGCTGGCCAGGGTCGCCCGCGACGTCAGCCGATCCCCGATCGTCGCCGAGATCCTTGCCGCTCTGCCGGTACCGGCGCCGAATTGACCGCGAACCGCCGGGCCGCAAGAGGCCCGGCGGTCGCTGGTGCGGTGGTCAGATCAGCGTGTTTCCCGCTCCGATCTCGGCGACGTTCTCGCTCGGGGTTTCGAAGTAGCCGTGGTCGGGGTTGGACAGGGTGTTGTTGGCGAGGTAGCCGACGTCGCCGTTGGCGTTGGACCACAGCAGGTCGGCGTAGCCATCGCCGGTGATGTCGGTCGCGGTGAGGTTGCTGGGGTTGCTGATCCCGCTCGGCGTCGCGATCGGCACGCCCGCCGTGTCGAACGGGAGCAGGTTGGGGTCGGACAGGATGTTGTTCGGGATCAGGTAGAGGCTGCCGTTGACGTAGTAGACGAGGTCGGCGAAATGGTCGCCGGTGACGTCGCCGATGGTGACCTGGGCATTGGCCAGGCCGTTGGCGATCTCCAGCGCGCCGGTATAGAAGGGCGTGTGGCCCGGGTTGCTGTCGATGTTGTTGGGGATGGCCCAGAGCGTCCCGGCCGCGGTGAGGTAGGCCAGCTCGGCGTGGCCGTCGCCGGTGAGGTCGGCGGCGAAGATCTTCACCACCGGGCTGCCCGCGACGTGCGCCAACCCGTTCGCCACGGTGTAGCCGGTCGCGTACGGGCCATGGCCCGCGTTGATGTTGTTCGGGTAGTACGCGACCGAGTCATTGCCCGGGTTGTAGATCAGCAGGTCGGCGTAGCCGTCGCCGGAGACGTCACCCGCGGCGGTCAGCGCGCCGCTGGGCAGGCCGAACGCGACCCCCGCACCGTTGACGCCGCCGTAGTAGGGCTGGTGGTCCGGGTTGCCGTTGATGTTGTTCGGCACGTAGTCGACGTTGTGGCCGGTGTCCGCGTAGAGCAGGTCGCCGTAGTGGTCACCGCTGACGTCGTCCAGGCCGCCGTTGTCGAAATCGCCTGGTGCCTGGGTGAACGGGATGCCGGTCAGCGCTTCGGCGATCAGCCCGCCGTCGCCGGCCTGCGGCTCGTACCGGCCCGGGTAGGCCGAACGCTGGACTGCCTGGTCGACATCCCCCACGACGGCGTTCTCCCACGAGTCGTTGGGGTAGAGCTGTTGCATCGCGCCGAGGAACGCGTCGGTGGCCTGGGCCGGGTCTTCCCGTTGCGCGACCGTTCCCCAGGGTGATTGCTGCTGGTACAGCCCGACACTGCTGCCGCTGCCCGAGGTCAGATCCTCCATAGTGGACTCGGCGATCGCCGCGGTGAGCGCGATCTGCGTCGCGTGTTCGTCGAGCCCGTACGCGGCGACCGCGTTGGCGATCTCTCGCGCACAGGAGACCCGGTAGGCGGTCATCGCCCCGGCGAGTTCACCGGTGAGTTCGCCATTGAGCTGGTTGGCGATCGCCTGATCGTTCGCGGTTCCGTTCGGAGCGGAGGGGTCACAGGCAACCGTGCTCGCGTCGGCCGACCGCACGCCGTTGGTCACCACGTAAGCCCGCGCCCCGTCGACGACAGTCTGCGTGTTGCTGCCCGGCGTCGCCGCCGCGGCCATTCCGGGGGCCACCACGCCGATGAGCAAGGCGCCCGCCACCGGAAGGACGGCAAGACCCCGCCTGCTCTTTCCTTTGCTGCCAGTCATGGGAGTACCTCCTTCCGCGTCAGATGAGCGTGCTGCCCGGCCCGATTTCGGCCACGTTCTCGCTCGGGGTTTCGAAGTAGCCGTGGTCGGGGTTGGACAGGGTGTTGTTGGCGAGGTAGCCGACGTCGCCGTTGGCGTTGGCCCAGAGCAGGCCCGCGTAGCCGTCACCGGTGATGTCGCTCGCGGTGATCTGCGTGGGGTTGCTGATTCCGCTCGGCGTCGCGATCGGGACCCCGGCCGTGTCGAACGGGATGTGGTTGGGGTCGGAGAGGATGTTGTTGGGGATCAGGTAGAGGCTGCCGTTGACGTAGTAGACGAGGTCGGCGTAGTGGTCTCCGGTGACGTCGCCGATGGTGACCGGCGCGTTGGCCAGGCCGTTGGCGATTTCCGTGGCGCCGACGTAGTACGGAGTGTGGCCAGGGTTGGTGTCGATGTTGTTCGGGATGTAGTACAGGTTGCCGTTGGCGGTGAGGTATTCCAGGTCGGCGTGGCCGTCCCCGGTGACGTCGGCGGCGAAGATCTTCACCACGGGGCTGCCCGCGACGTGTGCGAGACCGCTACCGACCGGGTAGCCAGTCGCATATGGACCGTCACCGGCGTTGATGTTGTTCGGGTAGTAGTAGACCGTGTCGTTGCTCGGGTCATAGTCGAGCAGGTCGGCGTAGCCGTCGCCGGACACGTCGCCCGCCGCGGTCAGGGCACCGGTCGGGACGCCGAACGCGACACCGGTGCTGTTGCTGCCGTAGTAGGGCTGGTGGTTCGCGTTGCCGTTGATGTTGTTGCCCACGTAGTCCACGTCATGGCCCGCGTCGGTGTAGAGCAGGTCGCCGTAGTTGTCACCGCTGACGTCGTCCAGACCGCTGTTGTCGTAGTCGCCCGGAGCCTGGGTGAACGGGATGCCCGTGTTCTGTGGGCGCACGAAGCCGGAGATGTGGTAGCCGCCCGAGCCTGCCGTTGCCCCGCTGATGCTCACGCGCGGGTTCTCTTTCACTGCGTTGCCGTCGTTGCCGTCGATCGTCTCGATCGTGCCGTCGCCGTTGTTGGCCTCGACGACGGCAACGTGCCCGCCTGACACGTTCTGCGGTGGACCGTAGACGACCAGATCGCCCGGTTCGGGCGGCGCGCCGCCCACCGCGATGAACGATCCGTTGTCCACCCCCCATGCGCCGACGCCCCTGGCGAAGCCGGTGGTCGGCACCGGTGACACGCCCGCGGTTCGCCAGACCCATTCCGCGAAGAACGCGCACCAGTCGGCGCAAGGGCCGTAGTTGTTGCATTCGTTGGCCCGGCCCTGGACCCCGATCTGGCTCCGGGCCACGGACACGATCTGGTCGGCCGTGGTGGCGTTGGCCGGAGCCGAGCCGAGGAACACCATGCCGAACGACGCGACGGCGAGCGGTAGCACGCCGCAGATCACCCGCATGAACATCGATCTCTTTTCGCGCATGACAAACAAACCCCCTTGCTGGATTTGGCCCGCAGGCCACGACGTAAACAATGGTTGACCACAGTTCTGGATCATCAACTCATGTTTACGGGCAGAACGATAAGGGGCGGCGCGGTGCGATGTCAACGTCCGCTTGCAAGATCTTGTTTGTTGTCAACATGAGTTTATGGCTCGCGCGGTCGTCAACCAGCGACAATCGGCGGAGGTATGATCCGCAACACCAGTTGATGCGGCGGATCGGCGGGTGACCCATGGGTGAGGAGCCCGAAGACGACTCGATGGCGCGGAAGCTGGACTACCTGCTCCGCACCGTCCGGCCACCAGGACGGCAGGGGGAGTACAGCTATCAGGAGGTAGCCGAGGGAATCCGGGAACTCGGCATCGCGATTTCGCACACGTACGTGTGGCAGCTGCGCCGTGGCGCGCGCACCAACCCGACCAAGCGGCACCTGGAAGGTCTCGCCGCGTTCTTCGGCGTGCCGGTGTCCTACTTCTTCGACGACGCGGTCGCCGACCAGATCGAACGGGAACTCGGCCTGGTCAGGGCGTTGCGGGACAGCAATGTGCGCAGTGTCGCGCTGCGCATCGCCGACCTCACCCCGGCCAGCGTGGACACGGTCAAGGAGATCGTCGACCGGATCCGCCAGATCGAGGGTCTGCCCGAGGATCCGGCGCAGGATCCGGCGCAGGAGCAAAATCCACCCGGTCAGCAGCGGAAATAGCGTTAACCGGCGAGGCGCGTTGCCGGTCTTGGGGACGCCGCATAGGCTGCGCCAGACGGTCAAGGCCCGCACCAGCGAGGAGTCAGTTCGCCATGTCGACACCGCAGCCATCCGCTCCGCGGTTGCCTGGCGGTAGTTCGGTCGAGCTGAACCTGGCCCCGCCGCCCGCCGTCGACGAGGACGAGCCGGACACGTCGAACGCGACCATCAGCGCGACCGGGCGAGCGAAAAGACGAACTCCGGAACCGGCGCTGATCGCCCATCACGGCCCAGCCAAGATCCTCGCCCTGTGCAACCAGAAGGGCGGGGTCGGCAAGACCACGTCGACCATCAATCTGGGCGCGGCGCTGGCCGAATACGGCCGCCGCGTGCTGCTCGTCGATTTCGACCCGCAGGGTGCGCTCTCCGTCGGGCTCGGCGTGCACCCGCACCACCTCGAACAGACCATCTACAACGCGATCATGGAACGCGACGTCGGGGTCGAGGACGTGGTGATGCGCACCAGCGTCGACGACATGGACCTGCTGCCCAGCAACATCGACCTCTCCGCCGCCGAAGTGCAGCTGGTCGCCGAGGTCGGCCGGGAGCACACGCTGGTCAGGGTGTTGCGGCCGCTGATCGACAAGTACGACTACATCCTGGTCGACTGCCAGCCATCGCTCGGCCTGCTCACGGTCAACGCGCTCGCCGCCGCCGACGGCGTGATCATCCCGCTGGAGTGCGAGTTCTTCAGCCTGCGCGGGGTCGCGCTGCTCATCGACACCATCGAGAAGGTGCGCGAGCGGCTGAACCCGAAGCTGGAGATCACCGGCATCCTGCCGACCATGTTCGACCCGAGGACACTGCACTGCCGCGAGGTCATGGCCAGGGTCGTCGAGGCCTTCGGCGACACCGTGTTCGACGCGGTCATCAACCGGACCGTCCGCTTCCCGGAAACGACCGTCGCCGGTGAGCCGATCACCCGCTGGGCGCCCCGCTCGGCCGGTGCCAAGGCCTACCGAGAACTGGCCCGAGAGGTGATCGCAAGATGATGTCGTCTGGATTGAGGCGGTTGCTCGGTTGAACCGCCGCCCATCCTTGCCTGGTGCGGCTGAACTGTTCCGGCCCACGGTGCCCGTTGTCCCGCCAGCACAGTCCCATCAGCTCCCGGAACCGCTGGAAACGGCCAGCTCCGGGCGTCGCAAGCACGAGTCCAAGATCACCGTCTACATCTCCGAGGACGAGCTGTACGCGCTGGAACACGCCCGCCTGGTCGCCCGCGCCAAGCACGGCCTGGTCGCCGACCGGGGCCGGATCGTGCGCGAGGCGGTCGCCGTCTTGCTCGCCGACTTCGAGGAGCACGGTGAGGAGTCCATGCTGGTACGCAGGCTCCGCCGGGAATCGGAACGGTGATCACCGTGGACGAGACGCCACGGCCGCCCGACGCCGAGGCGTCACCCACGCCTGACGACGGCAAGTTCCGGGTCCGCCTTTCGAACTTCGAGGGCCCGTTCGACCTGTTGCTGCAGCTGATCTCCCAGCACGAACTCGATGTCACCGAGGTCGCGCTGCACCGCGTCACCGACGACTTCATCGCGCACATCAGGGGCATGGGGGAGGACTGGAACCTCGACGAGACCACCGAGTTCCTGGTCATCGCCGCGACCCTGCTCGACCTCAAGGCCGCACGGCTGCTGCCCGCCGCCGAAGTCGAGGACGAGGACGATCTGGCCCTGCTCGAAGCCCGCGACCTGCTGTTCGCGCGGCTGTTGCAATATCGGGCCTACAAGCAGGTCGCCGCGCTGTTCAGCGAGCTGGAGGCGGCCGCGCTGCGCCGCTATCCGCGCTCGGTCGCGCTGGAGGACCGGTTCGCCCAGTTGCTGCCCGAGGTCATGCTCGGCGTCGACCCGGCCACGTTCGCGCAGATCGCCGCGGTCGCGTTCCGGCCCAAGCCGCCGCCCACGATCTCCCTGGCCCACCTGCACGTCGCCAAGGTCTCGGTCCGCGAGCACGCCGCCATGCTGCGGGTGCGCCTGGCCGAGTCCGGTTCCGCGACGTTTTCCGACCTGGTATCCGATTGCGAGCACACCCTTCAGGTGGTTGCCCGGTTCCTGGCATTGCTTGAGTTGTACCGGCAGCAGACCATTTTGTTCGAGCAACCCGCCGCGTTGGAGGAACTGACGGTCACCTGGGCCGGTGGCAGCGTGGAAGAGGCAAAGGCGGCATCCGAGACCGACCTGGCCAGCCAGGAAGAAGAGGAATACCAGTGAGTGACACTCCGGCCGATCTCGACGCGCTCCAGGCCGAAGACCCCCCGCCGACCGACGAAACCCCCACATCGGAAGCCCCGGAAGCCCCGGAACCGCCGGAAGCACCGGAGGCGGCCCCGGAAGCGCCGGAAGCGCCGGAAGCTGCAGAAGTCCCGGAAGCCGAGGACGGCGACGAGGGCGTCGAGATTCCGGAACTGCCCAGCATCGACGACGACACCCTGATCCCCGCCCTGGAAGCCCTCCTGCTCGTGGTGGACGCGCCCGCCCCGGCGGACACCCTGGCCACCGCGCTCGACGTCTCCGTCGAGCGGGTCAGCGCCGCGCTGGCCAAAATGGCCGCCGACTATACTGAGCAGGGGCGCGGGATCGATCTGCGAAAAATGGGTGACGGCTGGCGGTTCTTCACTCGCGATCGGTACGCGCCCTACGTAGAGAAACTTCTCCTCGACGGCCAGCGCGCCCGGTTGACCAGGGCCGCGCTGGAAACGCTCGCGGTGATCGCGTATCGCCAACCGGTCACCAGGGCCCGCATCGCGGCCGTGCGCGGGGTCAACGTCGATGGCGTGATCCGTACGCTCGTGCTGCGCGGGTTGATCGAGGAGACCGGTACCGACCCCGAAACCGGCGGTTTGCTGTACCGGACCACCGAACTGTTCTTGGAGCGGTTGGGGCTGTCCTCTTTGGAGGATCTGCCGCCGATCGCTCCGCTGTTGCCGGAAGTGGATGCGATCGAAGATGTCTGACCGTGCGGGAACGAGCCCAGAAGGGGTTCGGCTGCAGAAGGTCCTGGCCCAAGCGGGCATTGCCTCGCGGCGTGCCGCCGAGGAAATGATCGACCAGGGCCGGGTCAAGGTCAACGGCAAGGTCGTCAAGGAGCAGGGCCGCCGGGTCGACCCGGACACGGCCGTCATCCACGTGGACGGCGTGCGCGTGGTGACCCGCGAGGACCTGACCTACCTCGCCTTCCACAAGCCGATCGGCGTGCACAGCACCATGCACGACGACCAGGGCCGGCTGTCCATCGGCGACTACCTGCACGAGAGCGGGCCGCGCCTGTTCCACGTCGGCAGGCTGGACGTCGAGACCGAGGGCCTGCTGCTGCTCACCAACGACGGCGAGCTGGCCCACCGCCTCACGCACCCCTCCTATGAGGTGCCCAAGACCTACCTGGCCGACGTGCCCGGCCCGGTCCCGAAGGATCTCGGCAAGCGGCTGCGCGCCGGCGTCGAACTGGAGGACGGCATCGCCAAGGTCGACTCGTTCAAGCTGGTCGACGCCCTGCCCGGCCAGGCCCTGGTCGAGCTGGTCCTGCACGAGGGCCGCAACCACGTCGTGCGGCGGCTCCTGGCCGAGGTCGGCTTCCCGGTCTTCCGCCTGGTCCGCACCGCCATCGGCGAGGTGCGGCTCGGCAACCAGAAGGCGGGCACGATGCGCCCGTTGAACCGTCCCGAGATCGGCTCGCTGTTCTCCTCGGTCGGTCTCTAGTCCCAGGGAGGTCGGCGATGACCCGAACCGTGCTGGTCACCGGCGGAGGAACCGGCATCGGCGCCGCCATAGCGGCCCGCTTCGCCCAGGACGGCGACGCCGTGTACATCACCGGCCGCCGCGCCGAGTTGCTCAAACACACCGCGACCGCGATCAACGCGACGCCGATCACCTGCGACCACACCGACCCCGACCAGGTCACCGCCCTGCTCAGCCAACTCCCGGCTCAGCTCGACGTGCTGGTCAACAACGCGGGCGGCAACACCGACTTCGACGCGTCGTCCGGCGCGGACGACCTCGCCGCCTACGCGGCCGCCTGGCGGGCCAACCTCGACGCCAACCTGCTCAGCGCGGCCCTCACTACCCGCGCCGTCGCCGACCGCCTCGCCGCCGGGGGAGCGGTGGTGCACATCGGGTCGATCGCCGCGGACAAGGGCGCTGGCGCCTACGGCGCGGCCAAAGCCGGCCTGGCCAGCTGGAACGTTGGTCTCGCGGCCGAACTCGGCCCGCGCGGCATCACCGCGAACGTGGTCTCCTGCGGCTACATCGAGGCCACCGAGTTCTTCCGCGACCGCCTCAGCGACAGCCGCCGCACCCAGCTCGTCGCCGACACCAGGACCGGTCGCCCCGGCACCGTCGAGGACATCGCGGGCACCGTGCACTTCCTCGCCTCGCCCGCGGCCCGGCAGATCACGGCGCAGACGTTGAACGTCAACGGTGGGGCGTGGCCGACCCGTTGACCAACTGGGCGTGGCCGGTACGGCGAGGCTGGTTCGTACGGGGCGAGGTGCCCGGGCCGGACGTCGACGAGTTCGCCGAGGCCGACCAGGTCATCGCCGCCCTGGCCCGCCCGGGAGCGGCGGAAGGCACCCTGCTGGCCGTCCAGCACCCCAACCAGACCCCGGCCGCCCTGCCCCTCGCCGAGGCCCTGCCTGCCGCCCGCCGCACCCTCGACCACCTCCGCGACACCGCATACGAGCAGGCCGACGACGTCATCGCCGCCTACCGCGTGACCGGTCCGGACGGCACCGCGCTCGGCGTGTTGTGCCTGATCGATCCGGCCGCGGTGGACGCGAACGGCATGGCGCGCGTCCGGCACAGCGAGCAGGTCTATCCCGAGGTGGTCGAGGAACGCGCCGCCGTGCTCGCCGGTCTTGGCACCGCGACCAGCGCCGCGATGCTGCTCCCGGTCGCCGAAGGCGCCTCGCTCACCGACCTGATCCGCGCCACCATCACCGGCATCGGCGCCCCCGCTGTGTCCACAACGGACTCATCCGGCCGTCGCCACGACCTCTGGCCGATCGGCCCCGGCAACATCCAGGACACCCTCCTCGCCGCCGTGCAACGCCACCCACTGCTGGTCGCCGACGGCAACCACCGCGTCGCCGCCGCCAGCCACCTCCCCAGCCTGCTCGCGCTGGTCACCGCGGGCCCCGATCTGCATGTCGGCGCCATCGACCGCACCCTGCACGACACCGGCCGCACCCTGCCCGACCTGCGAGCCGCCTGGCACCGCATCGGCCTGCGCACCCGCGCCCCCGAGCCACCCCGCCCCGGCACCGTCCTCGTCGAAACCCCGGCCGGCGCCATCTCCGTCGACCTCCCCGCGCCCGATCCCGGCGAACCGCAGCCCCGCATCGATCACGGCGTGGTGGAAACCCTGCTCGTCCAGACCGCCCTCGGCATCGACCCGGAAGGCCCCCACCTGCGCCCGCTCACCGCGGGCCGCACCCCGGCGCCCGGCTACGACGCGATCCTGCGCATCGCCCCCGTCCCGTTCGCCGACGTGCTGCGCGTGCACGAACAGGGCAGGCGGATGCCGCGCAAGAGCACCTACTTCACCCCGAAACCACGCAGCGGGCTGTTCCTCGCCGACCTCACCACCTGACCTGCGGAGGGGGCCAGGCACAATGATTGCGTTCAACACTACGTTCGACAGGGGAGATCAGGTGACCCGCGGGGAGCTGCGAGGCGTTGTCGCACTGGACGGACCGTCGGGCACCGGCAAGTCCACCGTGGCCAAGCGGCTGGCCGTCGCGTTGCGCGCCCGGTACCTGGACACCGGCGCCATGTACCGCGCGGTCACGCTGGCCGTGCTCGACGCCGGTATCGACCCGGCCGACTCGGCCGCCGTCGCCGACCTCACGCCCGCCCTCGACCTGGTCATCGGCACCGACCCGGCCGCGCCCGCCGTCCACCTCGCGGGCGCCGACATCGCGACCGACATCCGCGCCCAGCGCATCACCACGTCGGTCTCGGCCATCGCGGGCGTGCCCGAGGTGCGCAAGATCCTGATCAACGCGCAGCAGAAGATCATCGCGGACGCGCTCAACGCGGGCGGCGGCATCGTGGTCGAAGGCCGCGACATCGGTTCGGTCGTCGCGCCCGACGCCGGTCTCAAGGTCTACCTCGACGCCAGCCCCGAGGCGCGCGCCAAACGCCGTACCCGCCAGGACACCGCGGCCGGCCGAATGACCACAGTGGACGCGACACGGGCCGATGTGGACCGCCGTGACGGCATCGACGCCCGCACGACGCCGCTTCGCCCCGCGCCCGACGCGGTCGAACTCGACACCACCAACCTGGACGTGAACGGCGTCATCGCCGCCTTACTGTCCATGGTGGACGATCGCAGCATGCGCGACGTGCCCGAACGGACCGGGCCATGACCACGTTCGATCCCGCCCTGTTCCCGGCGGGGAGCGCGCGCCGCTGGGTCGCTTTCGCCCGCTGGACCGCGAGTTGGCTCTATCACATTCCGTACCGCCTGCACGTCGACGGAGTCGAGCACACCCCGCTCACCGGCCCGCTGGTCGTGGTGGTCAACCACTCCACCTACGCGGAAGGCCCGCTCGTGCTCGGCGCCCTCCCGCGCGGCACCGTCTTCCTGATCAAGCGCGAGATCTTCGCCGGTCCATTGCGCTGGATCCTGCCGAAAATGGGCCAGCTGGCACTGAATCGCGACGCGGTCGACCGCGCGCCGCTGATGGAAGCGCAGCGCATCCTGCGGGCCGGTGGCGTGATCGGCATCTTCCCGGAGGGTCGCCGCGGCGACGGTGTCATGGCCTCCGCGCAGAACGGCGCGGCCTGGCTGGCCACGTCGACCGGCGCGACCGTGCTCCCGGTCGCCTGCCGCGGCACCTACCGCGCGCCCGGCACGCGACGCCGGTTCCGGCCTAGAGTGGACGTTCTGGTCGGCAAGCCGTTGACCTTGCCCAACCAGCGTGGCCGCGCGGCAGTGACCGCCGCCACCGAACAGATCCGAGTCGCCCTGGCTGACCTCGTCGTCGAACTGGACGAGGCGCGCGGTGACCGATCCCCGATCGAGAGTGAGTAGCAGCAGTGACTGAGTTGGACGGCACCTGGTCCGATGAGGCCGAATGGGCCGCCGCCGAAGGCCTGGACGGTGCCGACGAGCCGGAGGCCCAGGTCGCCCAGCCGGTGCTCGCCGTCGTCGGCCGGCCCAACGTGGGCAAATCGACCCTGGTGAACCGCATCCTGGGCCGCCGCGAAGCGGTTGTCCAGGACGTTCCGGGCGTGACCCGGGACCGGATCACCTACGACGCGCTGTGGAACGGCCGCAAGTTCACCGTCGTCGACACGGGCGGCTGGGAACCCTCGGCCAAGGGCCTGCAGGGCGAGGTCGCCGCCCAGGCCGAGGTGGCCATGCGCACCGCGGACGCGGTCCTGCTCGTCGTCGACTCCGTGGTCGGCCCGACCGCGACAGACGAAGCGGTGGCCCGCGTCCTGCGTCGCTCCAAGCGCCCGGTCCTGCTCGCCGCCAACAAGGTCGACGACGAGCGCAGGCTCTCCGATGTCGCCAGCCTCTGGTCGCTCGGCCTGGGCGAGCCGTACCCGATCAGTGCCCTGCACGGCCGGGGCTCCGGCGACCTCCTGGACGCCATCCTCGAAGCGCTCCCGGAAACCCCGCGCGACACCTTCGGCCCGAAGGGCGGCCCGCGCCGGGTAGCCCTTATCGGCAAGCCCAACGTAGGCAAATCCAGCCTGCTCAACCGCCTGGTCGGCGAACAACGCTCCGTAGTGGACAAAGTCGCGGGCACAACAGTCGACCCGGTCGACTCCCTCGTAGAACTCGACGGTGAGATCTGGCGTTTCGTCGATACCGCCGGTCTACGCAAAAAGGTCAACACCGCCAGCGGCATGGAGTACTACGCGTCGCTGCGCACCAAGGCCGCCATCGACGCGGCCGAAGTCGCGATCGTCCTGCTCGACGCGAGCGAGACCATCAGCGACCAGGACCTGCGCGTGATCAGCATGGTCATCGACTCCGGCAAAGCGGTCGTGTTCGCCTTCAACAAGTGGGACCTGGTCGACGAGGACCGCCGCTACCAGCTCGACAAGGAACTCGACCGCGAGCTGAGCCGTTTGCCGTGGGCCGAGCGCATCAACGTCTCCGCCCTCACCGGCCGCTCCGTCGCGAAACTGGCCCCGGCCCTGCGCACCGCGCTGGAGTCGTGGGACCAGCGGGTGCCGACCGGCGCCCTCAACTCCTGGCTCTCGGACCTCATCGCGGCGACCCCGCCGCCGGTGCGCAGCGGCAAGCAGCCCAAGGTCCTGTTCGCCACCCAGGCCCAGACCCGGCCGCCGACGATCGTCCTGTTCACCACCGGTTTCCTGGAAGCGGGCTACCGCCGCTTCATCGAACGCAAATTCCGCGAAACCTTCGGTTTCAAAGGCAGCCCCGTGCGGATCTCGGTCCGCGTGCGCGAAAAGAAACAACGCAAGAAATAGCGGTGCTACCCCGCCCGACCGGCACGACCGGCCGGGCCCGGCCCAAACCGGATACGCTGCTCACACCCTGCCTGGTACCAGCCGGCCCGATGCGAGAGGTACCGCGTGGCCAACCGTGACAACGGCCCCGTCAACGGGGCGGAGCCCAGCGCCCCGGTGCGCCTCGTCCTAGCGGACGACGAGGCCCTGCTCAGGCGCGGTCTGCGGGTGCTGCTGGAAGCCGACGGCCGGGTGAAGGTCGTCGGCGAGGCCTCCGATGGCGCCGACCTGATCAGCGCCATCGTCGAACACCGCCCGGACGTGGCCCTGATCGACGTCCAGATGCCCGGCACCGATGGCCTCTACGCCCTCCGCCAGATCCAGTCCCTCCCGCACCAGCCCGCCACCGCCATCCTCACCACCTTCGACATCGACGAATACGTCGCGGAAGCCCTCGAACTAGGCGCCCACGGCTTCCTGTTGAAGGACGCCGAGCCAGAAGCCCTGGTCAGAGCGGTACTCGACCTGGCAGCGGGCGGCGCCGTCCTGGACCCGCGCATCACCGCCCGGCTGCTCCCGGCCCTGCGCGCCAGCGGCGGCCAACTCCGCATGGCCCGCGCCATGGGCACGTTGAGCGCCCGCGAACGCCAGGTCCTCGACCTGCTCTCCGGCGGCCGCTCCAACGCCGCGATCGCGGCCAGGCTCGGCTTGACCGAAGCAACGGTCAAAAGCTACGTATCGACCGTGCTGAACAAACTAGGCGTCCAAAACCGAGTCCAAGCAGCCTTGGCCGCCCAGCGCGGCGGCACCGGAGACTGGTTCACATGACGCGCGACCCCTTGCCCCCCAGTCAAGTGCGCCAGCGTCGCTCGGCACACCACGGGCGGCGCCCGTGATGATCGCTGCTCCCGCCACCAAGTCCACCGCTCTGCCTGCGACATCCGGGCGGCGCCAATGACCGCTGTGCCGACCACCTCCGCGCGGCGAGGCTCACGCATCCGCCCCGACCTGGCCGCCATCCGGGACGCCGTACTGCGCATCCCGCACCCGCTGCGCATCACCATCGAGGAAGTCCTCGTCGTCGCGGCCAGCCTCGGCTGCGTGCTGCTGGCCCACCCGTCCACGTTCGCCTGGGGCACGCCCACCGCGATCATCGCCTGCCTGGCGTTGCCGCTGCGATTGCGCTGGCCGTGGCTGGCCATGCTCGCCTGCCTGGTGGCCGTCGCCGGTGGCCTCGGCCTCGCGCCCGCCATCGCCGGCCTCTACCGAATCGGCCGCTGCGAACGCGCACCCATCACGCTGGCCTGGGCCATCGCCGCCGTGCTGGCCAGCGCGCTGCCCGTGCTGATCACCCAGCCCCAGCTGAGCTGGGGCGATGCCACGCTCACCGTCGCCTTCTCGATCCTGTGGATGACCGCGCCCTCCGCGGCCGGAATCCTCATCACGACCAGGCAGGAACTCACGGCGAGCCTCGCCGAACTCCGGCGCGCCCGCCAAGCCGAACTCGAGGCGCGCGAGGAACAGGCGCGCGCACAGGAACGCACCCGCATCGGCCAGGAAATCCACGACGCCGTCGGCCATCACGCCACCCTGATCGCCGTCGAGGCGGCCGCTCTCGCCTCCACCACCGACGCCGACGAAACCCGCCGCGTCGCCCAGCGAGTTCGCGCGCTGGCCAAGGAGTCCCTGAGCGAAATGCGCGCCGCCCTCGGCCTCGCCGACGAACCCCAGGAAGCAGGGACCGGCTTCGCCGACCTACCCGCCCTGCTCGGCCGCGCCCGCCAGGCCGGCGTCGACATCGACTTCGAGGAGTCCGAGGCGCTGCCCACCGGCGGCCTCGCCCCAGTCGTCGGCCGCGCGGTGTTCCGGATCGTCCAGGAATCCCTGACCAACGCGACAAAATACGCACCTGGCTCGCTGATCCGCGTCAAACTCGCCCAGGACGGTGCGCAGCTGACCGTCTCGGTGAGCAGTGGCCCTCCGGTCATCCCGGTGCAGGCCGCGCCGGAAAGCGGCGGCATGGGTCTGGCCGGGATGGCCGAGCGCGCCAGAACCGCTGGTGGCACCCTCCACATCGAACGCGGCGACGACGGCCTGTTCACCGTCCGCGCGCGCCTGCCGCTGCGCGGCCAACCCCTCCGCGGCTGACGTCGCCGAGGTGGTCAACCGACCACCTCCGAAAGTAGGTACTGCCCGATCGACGATCGGCGGTACCCACCTGAGCCACGATGCAGGACAGTTGTCCCGGGTGGGCATCGGGAGGTGCCTCGGACCGAGGGAATTACAGGGGCCCGCTGACCAGCGGGCCCCTGTTGTACGTCCAGCCCCTGTTTCAAGGTCACCCCGCCGACAGGCCGGCGGCATCCTGCGCTAAGCTCTAACTCGCACTCAGGAAGCCGGTGCAAGCCGGGACGTGGCGCAGTTTGGTAGCGCACTTGACTGGGGGTCAAGGGGTCGCAGGTTCAAATCCTGTCGTCCCGACAGTGCAGAAGAAGCCTCTTGGCTTGGGTCGATACCCAGGCCAAGGGGCTTCTTTCGTTCAGTGGTTCGATCTTGTCCAACGAAGACAGGGCCCCGCCAAATTGGCGGGGCCCTCTCTCACGAATCGGCGGCTCGCTGGGTCGTGCGCGGATGAGCGACCGGCCGAGCTACCTGAGTAGTCCCCAGAGCGCAGGAGTTCACAGGGACCAGGTCGTCGACCATGGATGGTTTTTGGGCGGTAGTCCGTCGCTGTACTCGTTGTTCTTGACGTTCCACATGCCCACGTGGGTGGCCGTGCCTTTGGGCGCGAGGTTCCACGGGACGATGACCTCGTGGTCACTCGCCTCGTCGTCGATCGGCAGCCTGAGGACTCCGTTTTGCTTGCCAACGCCGTCGACGAGCGGAGTGTCGTTATCGATGCCGAAGTGCTGTTTCAATTTGTCCACGTCTGTGTACATGCTGGTCGGGATGTCGTGGACGGTGGTGCCTTCGGGGAAGTTGTAGTGCATGATCCCGCCGCCGGTCATCGGGGCGTTGTCGTCCACGGCGTAACCCGCCGCATGGTGTTTATCCTCTGCGAGATACCAGCCCTGCCAGTCCGGCTCGCCGTTGCCCTGGCCCTTGTCTCCGGTTGGCCTTTTGACGCCGTCCAGGTTCCCTTTGTAGTGCTGGTAGTCGCCCGCTTGGCCATGGAATCCGTGGAATGAGCTGACCGGGGTGCTGACGATTCCGTTGGGATGTATCGTCGGCGGCTGATCGGCGGCCGCCTTGTAGTTCTCCGGCGGAAGCGTGCTGGACGTGGAGTTTCCTCCGGCGGGTGAATCGCTCGCGTGTGGCGTCGGCGGTCGGCTCGGCCTCGGCGTGCCGGAAGTATCCGCGGAAGTCGGGTCGTGCGTTTCCGAGTGCGGTGTAGGCGTTTTCTCCTCGGGGTGAATGTTGCCGAAGGTACGCACCTGCTGTTCCTCATTGGCGACGTGGGCATCCATGCCTTTGTCGAGGCGCTGTTTCATCGCGGCACCCAGCCGCGACATTTGCGAGCTGGCCTTGGTCGCGACCTCCTCGATTTTCTGGGTTCCCTCGATCAGAACCTTGCCCATCCCCGATCGATCGCTGCTCACTCCGGATTTGAGCCTGCTGGTGCTGCTGCTCGTGGTGCTCTGGTGTGCGGCCATGCTCTCGCCGAATTCGCCGATCGAGCTGGCACCCGAGTGCACCTCCTCGGGATTGAGCTTGATGCTGTCACCGCTGCCGTGGGTCACAGGGACGCTCCCGTGGTGAGGCCGAGCGTGCCGGCCGGGTCGGAGGCGACGCTGTCCACGCCCTGCTGGAAGCCGCCGCCCGCGGCTGAGGCGACCGCGCCCAAATCGAGCCCGCTGCCCGTGCCGAGCGCGTCACCCAGGAGTTGGCCCGCCATCTCCTCGGCCGCGCTGCCCAGCGCGTCGAAGATCGGACCCTCGACGGCCTGGATGAGCTGCTGCTCGAACTGCTTGATGGCCTGGTCGAAGATTTCCTTGACGATCCCGCGGGTGGCCGCGACTTGGAGTGGGATCTCGGCTTCGGAGGCGCCGAAGGTGACCACGACCTCGGCCTGGTCAGAGATGATCTCGGCGGCAAGGATAGCTAGCTGCGCAATGGCTGCCGCTTTCATCCCGACCACGACCACTGCGGCTGCGTCGAGCACTCCTGCGAACGCCTTCAACGCCTCGGCCAGCTGAGGCAGGTGAGAGCCGGCGACCTTGGACCACAGCGCGTTGAACAGGTCGAGCGACTGGGAGGAGTTGCTGGAGAGCATCTGCTCGATGTCGGACTTGGCCTTGTCGCCGGTGCCCGTCATGTCGCCCGCGATCTGACGGAGTTCGTCGCCGACCGAGCGCAGCTCGTCCTCGTCGATGTTGGGCCAGTCGATGCCGATCATGTCCAGTACCCAGGTGAGCGCACCTGGCAGAACCAAACCCACGAGTGGTTACCTCGGACTTTCTTCGGAGAAGGACCAGCCATCCTGGTCGGTTTCGCGGTCGGGCATCAGCCGCTCTGGAGTGGCCGTGCGGGGACGCGGGTGGCTCAGGCGCGACGTGGTGCGGCGCCGGCGGCTAGAGCCACGGTCGGGCAGGCCGGTCAGGTCGGTCGAGCTGGGGGCACCTGGGCTCCCGGTCACCAGCACGTCAGGTTCGCACACGCCGGCGAACATGGCACCCAGCCCAGCGCGCCTGCTCCCCCGCAACACATCCGTTCTCGCGACGACAACGCGAACCGTCCCTTGAGGACGCTTCGCCGGGGATCGGGGTCGCGTCCTCCTACACCTGGGTCACTACGTCGATGCGACCTCGGAGTGTCGCCGCCATGGCTTCGTCGGCTTTAGCCGCGACGGGTTGAGTGTTCGATTCGGCCATGCCCATTTCTCCAGTCGGAGCACATACCTACCTTGTATCCTGTGCCGTTCCTATCGCGTTTGGCGGATCTTTGGCAAATGGAGGACCGAAGTCGTCGATCTGGGGCGAAGACCACTCGATACGATCGCATTTCGAGAAACGTGCAGCCAGGCAGGGAAACAGCTGGGAACAGTTGCGTCGTCGCCGGGGCGCTCAGATCGGACCTATCGCCATAACGGGAGGTCTGACCCACTAGTGTGCGCTGAGCATTCGCTGCTGGGCGTGCCGGATGCCTTCTCGAAATCTTTAGCCAGAAATTCTTTCTGTTTCTGTTCCACAGCCTCGACGTGCCAGCTGGCGCCGATGGTGTACTCCGCGCAGATTCACTGGTCATTGCAACCGCGCTGGACCGCCGGACGCGGTAGGTCAACTGTCGCTGGTGCGGCAGAGTTGCTGCTCTGCTGCGGAGAGCATCTGCTGGCGCAGCGACGGTTGTAGCGAGTCGGTGTTCATCAGCAGCGCGACCCCGCGATGGCCGAGCTGCATCACGCTGGAGGTGTAGCCGTCGATGTCGCCAAGGGAGCCGTAGGCTGTTCCACACGGAGTGGAGACGATCATCAGGCCGAGGCCGTAGCTGATACCGGGAATGCCTGCGGCGGTGAAGAACGCGTCGGCTCCTGGAGTCCGCTGCTCCATCTGCGTGAGCAGGTGCTGCGGGACGAGTTCGCCGCCGAGCAGGGCGCCGAGGAAGCGGTCGACGTCCGCGCCGGTCGACACCATCGCTGCTGCCGCCCCGGCCGCGCTGGCACTTGTCCGGGTGGTCACGTCGAGCGCGGGACCGGAACGAGGCGGCAGCGGAGCGGCGAAGTCGTAACCGCGTGCCTGCCGTGGTCCGACGGTCGTCGTGGTGGGGAAGGTTGTGCTGCTGAGGTGGAGGGTGCGGATCAGACGTGTTCGTACTTCGTCCTGGATCGCGTGGCCGGTGGCCTGATGGACGATCTCGCCGAGCACGATGTAGTTGGTGCTCGAGTAGCGGAAGCCGGTCCCGGGCGGGAAGTACGGCGAATGCTCGACGCCCAACGCGATGAGCTGAGCCGGGGTGTAGGGGGAACTGGGGTCGAAGCGTGGATTGTCCGAGTAGTCGAAGAGTCCGCTGGTGTGGTTGAGCAGTTCCCGTACGGTGATCTGGTCGGCGTCCGGTACCGGTTCCGGCAGTAGGTTGGCTATCGGCTGGTCGAGCGCGAGCCGGTGCTCGGTGACGAGCTGAAGTACGACCGCTGCCACGAAGGTCTTGGTGATGGAGGCGACCCGGAACTGGTCGTTGGGTCGCATCGGCAGCGCTGCTGGGATGTCCGCGAGGCCGGCGGCGATTCGCCGCATGGGCTGCCCCGCGTCGCTGGTGACCGCGACGACGCCGGGAACTCCGTCGACGTTGACCAGGTTCTGGATCTCCGCGCGCAGACTATCGGGGGAGGGCGTGTCGGTCGCGTGCGCGGGCGGGGAGATGGCGACTCCGATCAGCGCGGCGGCGATCAGAGGGATACAGCGTTTGGACCACATGACGGTTTCTCCTTCATGATCAGGCGTGACGCACAGCGTCGCAGCCGTGCTGTCGGCTGTATTGGAGAAATGTTCCGGTGTGGCCGAAACCGGGTTCGGGAGTTGCGCCAATGGTTTTGGCGATGAACTCACGGCAATGTGGGCGGGTTGCTTTCGCGGGTCAGTGCCGTACGTCCCCGCGCGGGGCGATTTCCTGCTGCGACAGCGTGACTGCGGCGGTCGAGATGCCTACCCGCGTACGATGCGGCTGAATCAGGAGCGCGCCAGCCGCCGAATTCCATGCTTTGCCGAATGAGCCGAGCGGTTGCTGGGTCAGAAGCGGTGCCGGGTGTGGGAGAACGTGCCTTTGCCGAAGGCGAGGACTTTGGCCGGGGCCACGGCGAACACCAGCGCTTCGCCGCCGCCGTCGTGGTGGAAGGCGCCGTCGCGGACCTCGAACTGCCAGGATCCGTCCCACTTCGTGCGCCACGCGGCGGCGAGGCGGTGCAGCGTGGCGTCGTCGGTGACCTGGACGGCGTCGCCCTCGACGACGACGTCCAGGCCGCGGTCCCAGTCATTGCGCCCGGTGGTGAGGGCGACGTGCGGGTTCGCGCGCAGGTTGACGGCCTTCTGTTCGGCGGCGCCGGTGCTGAAGTGGAGGGCGCCGTCGAGCCAGATGGCCGGGAGCGGGGTGACGTGTGGCCGTCCGTCGGCGCGGACGGTGGTGATCCAGAACAGCTGCGCGGTCTCGATCACCTGCATCGTGTCGTCCCAGGAGGTCGGTGTGGCGCCCGGCTCGCTGAACCGGGAGTCGAGTGAGGTGGTCGGTGCGCTCTTGGGTGTCCCTGTCTCGGTCATGCCAGTTATGACCACGCGGCGGGGGAGAACTCATCGGTGCCGGGACATGTCAGAGGAGCACCTCGACCCCCGGTGAGGCATCCACGGAGAACCGCGATGTGGCTATTGTCCCATTCGTGGGCAGCGGAAGGCAGCCGAACCGCCGGCCGCGCAGCTGCTCGGCGAACGCCGCCGACTACCGATCAACGGTGCCTGGCTGAGAGGCTTCGTTCGTCGTTGATGTCCACCGCGCCGTGCGGGCGCGTCGCCGGTGGCGTCAGTAGCCGGGGAATACCCGGCGCAGATCGTCGAGGGTCACGTTGCCCTCGACCGTGACGTCCGTGGCGTACGGGTCCTTCAGGCGGCCGGTGAGCAACCTGATGAACGCCCCGGCCGAACCGTGGAATGTCGCCGTCGGCGACGTCACGTCGCCGCGCACCGTTGCCGCGTCGTCGATCACCAGGCCCGCGCCCGGTGCCGCGAGGGAGACCGGTTCGGACACTTCGCCAGGCTTGGCGGTGAAGCCGAGCAGGAAGCTGAGCGAGCCGGTGAACAGGTCGACCAGCACGGCGGCCGAGTCGGCGTTCACCTCGGCGCCGGGGTCGAAGGTGACTCGGGCGTCCCAGACGTGGTTGGCGACCTCGTTGAGGCGCATGCCCAGCGCGGTGACCAGGGGCACGGGCTCGGGCAGGAAGCCGAGGTCGACGGTCAGCGAGGATCGTTGCTCGGGGGTGAGGGCATCGACGGTGTCGAGCCAGCGCGTGTTGTGCCGCACGAAACCGGTGGCCTGATCGGCCGGGCTGGCCGCATCCCAGCGCGCCCAGATTGTCTGGTTGTCAACGGCTTCGACCGATTCTCCGGCGGCTCTCGCGATCGGCGCCCGGCCGATCTCGGCGCCGCTGCCCAGATGCGAGAGAACCTGGGCCACCGTCCAGTCGCCTGCTCCGCTGGGCTTGTTCAGCTGGTCTTCGTTGACATCGGCAAGCAGGGCCACGAGGGTGTCGTGCTCGGCGTGAAGGGCCGCGATCGTGCGGTCGGCGAGTTCGCTCATGTCAGCCGCAACCATTCACGCTGCCGGAGTCTTCCCACCTTTGAGCACCGGTATCGCGTCCTGGATCGGCTCGCGCGGCACCCGCAGCCGGGTACCGCGCTAGCCGGTGGCTGTCAGCTATTGACCGGTCCATTAACGAATGGTTCACTCTAATACGCGTCAGCCATCCGGAACTGGAACGGATCCCGGATGCGGCGCCGGAGCGACACTCCTCACCGAGGCCGAACTCTGAGAGCACCACGAGGTCAGCCGCGCCAGCGCGCAGCGGCCCGGAAGACCCTGGCACGCGTCGGTCCCGACGGGTGTCGTACGGCGGCGTCGCACCTGCCACGCCGGCGAGCGCTGCCACCTCCCTCGTCCCCGCTCAAGACCGCTGAGAGTCGCCGCATGTCAACACATGGCTCACCATCACAGATCGTCGCGATCGTGCTCGCCGGCCTCGCGATCGTCGTCATCGGCGCCGCGTTGTCGATCTACTACGGCCGGCGGGCCAAAGGCGCGGCCGACTGGCTGTCCGCGCCCGGTTCGCTGCCCCTGATCGTCGTGGTCATCACCCAGTTCGCCACGGCGGTCGGCGGCGGGGTCCTGGTCGCCCACGTCGGGATCGCCTACGCCTCCGGGTGGTCGATCTTCGCCTACGAGTTCTGCATCGTCGTGGGCTTCGTACTGCTTTCGCTGATCGCGCCCTGGTTGCGAGCCCAGGGCTTCGGCACCATCCCCGACATCGTGCACCGCCTGTTCGGGCGCAGTCGCACCATCGAGGTTGTCGCGGGGCTGTGCGCGCTGATCGTGCCCTTCGGCGCGCTGACCACTCAGTTCGTCGGCTTCGCCGAGCTGTTCGGGCAGCTCACCGGCCTCTCGGCACCCGTACTCGTGCTCGTCATGGCCGTCGCGGCACTGACCTTTGTCCTGCCCGGCGGCCTGACCTCAGTAGCCTGGACGGACTTCGTCTTCGGCATCTTCAAGATCATCATGTCCCTGGTCATCGCCGCCTACGCGATCCATTTCGCGGGCGGCTGGCACGGAATCACCAGCCACGTCCCGGCCCGCCTGTGGAAGCCGCAAGGAATCGTCGCGGTCGGCGGCAGCCAGATCTGGCTGTGGGCCGCCGCTGTCCTGCCCGGCACGCTCACCAACCAGCAGTATTACCAACGCGTGTTCGCCACCAAGAACGTCGGAGACGCCCGCCGCGGCCTCGTCCTCTCCGGCCTGACCATCCTGATCGCCGGCGTCTACGCCAGCGCGATCGGTCTCTCGGTGCGCGCCGCCCACCCCGGACTTGCCAACTCCCAGCAGGCCGCAGGCTGGCTGATCACCCAGCTTCCCTCAGCACTGCTGGTCATCTACGGCGCCTTCCTCGTCGCCACCATCGTCTCTGCCAGCGGAAGCTGCCTGCAGTCGGTGGTCACCAACCTCGTACACGACCTGTCCGGCTCGGCGGCTAAGCAGCGCGGCACCGACGGGAGACGGCTGGTGGCCGCTTCCCGCATCTGCAGCGCGGCGGTCGCCGCGGTCGCGGTCGCCCTGGCCATCGCGGTGCCCAATGCGCTCACGTGGCTCGTCGACACCTACGCCTATTCCGCGGCAGCGCTCGCCGCACCGATCTTCCTCGGCTACCTGCTGCACCGTCGAGGTTGCCTGACCCCGGTCGCCGCCCTCGCGTCGATGGCCGCGGGTCTCACCGGCTGTGGCGTCGCACAAGCGCTGAACACGACAATTCCCTATGCCCTGTACGGCATCGCCGCCTCCACCGTCGTGTTGCTGGCCTTCGCCGCCCGCACTCCCGCGGCTCGCCGCCCCGCCCGCGTCGAGCCCCAACTGGAAGGAACAGCCGAAGCATGAGCCGCATCGCGCCCGCTACCAACGCAACTCCCCGCGTCGCGGTCATCGGGGCCGGAGTGGTCGGCACGGCAACCGCTCGCTCGCTCGCCCTTGGCGGTGCGCAGGTGGTCCTGTACGAGCGCACCGCGATCGGTGCCGGCACCAGCACGGCCTCGTTCGCCTGGGTCAACTCCCACATCAAGGAGCCAGCGGCTTACCACGACCTCAACTCCGCGGGCATCCTCGAACACCATGTGCTGCACGCGGCCAAGGGACCGGGGCTCGACTGGTTCTACCCCACCGGAAACCTCGAGTGGGCCGAGGATCCCGATGGCGACCGCACTCTGGAGAAAGCCGTGGATCGCCTGACCGGCCGCGGTTACCCGGCTGTGTGGCTCACTCCCCGGCAGGCATGCGACCTCGTGCCCGACCTGCGCGTGCCGGCCGCCGTGAACCGCGTCGCGTACTTCCCGATGGAAGGCCATGCGCTGCCCCATCTGCTGCTGTCCCGGCTCTGGGGCGAAGCCCGCGACCACGGTGCCCAGCTGCGCTTCCCCGCTGAAGTGACCGAACTGCTGCCCGCCGCGAACGGCCGCGTTCTCCTGCACGCGACCGACGGCTCCGCCGAGACGTTCGATGTGGCTGTCACTGCCGTCGGCCGCTGGACCGGGAGCGTGACCGCGGCCGCCGGTTTGCCCGTGCCGATGGCCGATCCCGACCTGCCCGGCTCCGCAACCGTCGGGTTCCTCGGCTTCACCGGGCCGGTGCCCACCCGGCTGGACCGCGTGCTGATCACGCCACGCCTCAATGTCCGGCCGGACGGTGGCGGACGCCTGGTCATCCAGAGTTTGCAACTCGACGCCGCCGCCGACCCGGGCAACCCGCCCGCGACGAACGGCCCGATCGCCCGCGCTCTCCTCGATCACCTCACGGAACTGCTGCACGGCGCGGCCGGTGCGCGCCTGGAGTCACTGCGCGTGGGGCAGCGCGCCCTGCCCGCCGACGGCCTCACCGTTGCCGGGTTTCTCCCGACCGAAACGCCGGTCTACACGCTGGCAACCCACAGCGGCATCACCCTCGGCCCGCTGCTCGGTCGGCTGGCTGCCGAGGAAATCCTGTCCAGCCGGCGTTCGCCGCTGCTGGACCGGTTCGCACCCGACCGGCTCACCTCCGCCGACCCGGCCGCCTTCGAACTCCTGTCCCCGGCGCGACTTCCGGGCAACCAGTGACCGCACACCGGAAAGAGTCCAATGAGGAATTCCGCAATGACTGACACGCCAAGCAATACCGCGATGGCCTCCGTGGTCACGGCCGAGGTGTTCGAGATCGAGGTAGCGCTCGCCACCCCGTACAAGCTTTCGCACGGTACCGAGGCCACGGCCCGCGCCGTACTAGTCAAGCTGATCGACGCTGGTGGAGTCGAAGGCTGGGGAGAGGCCAATCCCGGCGCGACCTGGAGCGGCGAATCGACCGGCGACGAGGTACGCGCGCTGAAGGAGACCCTGCTGCCTGCGGTCCTCAGCGCGGAAAACGCGGCGCCGCGCTATGTCGATGCGCTGCTCGACACTCTGGTCCCGAAACACCTGTCCGCCAAGGGCGCGGTGACCATGGCGTTGCTCGACATCCTCGGCAAGCGGCTGCGCGTCCCCGTCGCAACGCTGTTGGGTGGCGCCGTTCGTACGTCACTGCCGGTCTTGTGGCCGCTTGGTTGCGGCAGCGCCGAGGACGACATCCGGGTGATCGAGCAGCGGGCCGCCCAGGGCTTCTCGAGTTTCATGCTGAAGATGGGCGTGGCACCGGTACGCGAGGAACTGCATCGGGTCGCGGCCCTCAGAGACCGCTACGGGAGCCGTTTCCTGCTGATCGCGGACGCCAACCAGGGGTGGAGTCGCGCCGAAGCCCACGAGTTCCTGGCCGGAGTAGGCGCTGCCGACCTTGTGTTCTGCGAGCAGCCGGTGCGAAAGGACGACCTGGAAGGCATGGCGGAGTTGGTCGACGCGAGCCCGGTGCCCATCTCGGCCGACGAATCGGTGATCGGGTTGGCCGATGCCGCTCGTATCGCCACGCTCCGCGCGGCCGACATCGTCAGCATCAAGAGCAGCAAAAACGGCGGGCCGTTGCGGGCACAGAGCATCGCCGCGGTAGCGGAGGCCTTCGGGATCCGCTGCTACCTGAACTCGATGCTCGAGTTCGGCATCACCCAAGCCGCCTCGCTCCAGCACGCTGTGACGATCGGCAATCTCGTCGAGGCCGGGCACGCTTTCATGTCGACACTGCGCATGGCGCAGGACCCGACGGACTTCTCGTCGTTCGTGCGCGACGGCGTTGTGCACCTGCCTGCCGCGGCCGGGCTGGGCGTGCAGGTCGACGAGCCACACGTACGTCGTCTGGCGGTGGACAGCTTTCACCTGGGAGCCAAGGCTTGACCGATCTTTGACCGGTCAATTACAGAATGGTATAACCTATTCGGTGAGCGCTCCCAAGTACCAACAGATCCGGGCCGACCTCGAAGCCCGGATCCGCTCGAACGAGTTGCCACCGGGGGCAAAACTGCCCACCGAGGTCGAACTCCAGGAGCGGTACGGGGTGAGCCGCGCTACCGCGCAGCGGACGCTGGACGACCTGGCGCGCGCCGGACTGGTCGTACGCTACCGGCGGCGCGGCACGTTCGTCGCCACCGGCTCCGAGCAGACGAACCTGCTGCGCTTCGTCGACACCCGGCAGACCGGGCCGGAAGTGCACGGCCCCCACGTCGTTCTGTCCGCCCGCGTCGTCCCGGCCCGCGACGCGGGCGTCGCGATGCCCGGCATCGCTGACGACGCGCCCGTCAACCAGCTGCGGCGCATCAAGTACGACGAGCACGGCAGCCCGCACGGCCTTGAACACAGCGCTGTTCCCTTCGCGCTCGCCCCGCGCCTTTTCGATGAAGACCTGGAACAACTCACCTTCCTGCACTACTTCCACCGAACGGGTATTCCGGTCTCGACCTCGCGGATGTACATCGAGCCCGACGTGCTCGACCAGGACAACGCGGATTTGCTGCGCTGCGCGGCCGGCACGCCGGTGCTCCGGCTGCGACGCGAGACCTGGTTGGTCAACGGCCAACTCGCTGAGGCCAGATGGGACATCATCCGCCCGGACGTTGCCAAGTTCTTCATCGAAACCTCGGTCCTCGACACCGATTCCTGACACCGCGCAAGTCCGTTGCCGGCCCTACTCAGCTGAAATCAGGTCGAGGTCGCGGACGCAGAAGCGGTGGTGCTCGAAGGTCTCGTTGAGCACCGTGCCGAGGCATTGGCGCACCGAGCGGCCCCGGGCGTACGGCGGCCAGACATCATCGTCGGGCACCGGCGCTCGCGCCGCGAGCTGATCGGTGGTGACCTTGTCGAGCCAGGCATCGAGTTCGGCGGCCTGTGCGTCACGCACGCTCACGATCTCCTCGAGGGCCGGATCGAGCGAGAGGTCAAGCCCGTGCGCTCCACGGTAGGGCTCGACGGTCGGGCCGATGCCCATCGGCGTGAACAGCTCCGTCGAGCCAAGGCAGCAGCGGCGGAACCACGAGTCGTGGACGAAGACCAGGTGGCGCATTGTCTGCACCGCCGACCACTCGTCGTTCACGCTGCGCCGCTCGATGCCGGGCATACGACGGATTCGCTCGATCGTGGCGGTCCAGCCGGCATGAAGCTGACGCGATGCCTCGCGCAGATCGGCAAGGTCCTCGGAGCGGATCAGCACCCGCACCGGGTGACGCCGGTCGAGTTCTGCCTCGACGTACTCGGTGACCTCGACACCGTTCACCACGAGGTTGGTGACGAACCCGTCGATCACGGCATCCTGCATGACTACGCCGATCAGGCGCGCCCCGGTCAGATCGCACTCGCGGAACTCCGAACCGTGCAGATCCTCGTCCACATACTGTGTCATGCTCGGCATCCTAGGTCCGAGCACCGACAAGCCGGGTTCGTGGCATTTCTTCACTGGTCCGGCGAATTCCAGCCGATCTCCGGGCCCGCCGATGTCGGCCGTCTACTGCTCGCCGGAGAAGCGTCCCCAGGCGGACTGCCGGGTCATGCCGAGCGAGGCGCCGATGCGCTCCCAGGTGACACCGCGGTCGCGCAGTCGGCCGACCCATTCGCGCAGGCTCTCCTCGACCTGGTCCTCGACCGCGGCGATACGCGGAATGAACTCGAGGATCTGCTCGTCGGTCAGGCTCTGCGGGGGCACGTGAGCTTCCGAGCCCTTGACGGCCTCGTTGTCGATGACGGTGGTACAGAGCCCGACGCATACGTCGCAGATGTACACGCCAGGCCCGGCGACCATCTTCGTCACCTCGGTGCTTTCCTTGCCGCAGAAGGAACAGCGTTTCACCGTTTCCGTTTTGGCCGAAGCCGTCACGTCGCCTCCCATACCACCTTGTCAGGCATCTCCTGACAGATCGGGAGTCTAGCGCCGTCAGGCAATGCCTGACAAGTCGTCGCGCGTAGGTCGCCGTAGCTACGATCAGCGGCGGCGTCGCAGGCTGGCGTCGATGAGCGCGGGCGGGTCGGCTCGGTAATTGTCGTCGATGTTGAGTTCGGATCCCGGCGGGACGATCGCGTCGATGCGGTCCAGTACGTCCTCGCTCAGCGTGACATCCACGCCGTCGAGCAGGGCGTCGAGTTGGGCCGGCGTTCGTGGTCCGATCAGGACGGTGCTCACCGCGGGATGTGCCCTGGCGAAAGCCAGAGCCAGATGGGAAAGGGAGATCCCGGCCGAGCCGGCCAGCTTCTGAAGTTCGGCCACGGCCGCGAGCTTCGCCTGGTTGCCTGGTGAGGACAGGTCGAACGTCCGCGCGTCGATGGCTGCCCTGGCACCCTCGGCCGGGTTCGCCCGGCCGGACAGCCAGCCGCTGGCCAGCGACCCATAGGTCAGCACGCCCATGCCGTGCCGTTGCGCGGTCGGGAACACGTGCGACTCGGGGGTGCGGTTGACGATGGAGTAGCGCGGTTGCTCGGTGCGGAACCGGCGGTGCCCGCCACGCTGCGCCACCCACTGCGCCTCGACGATCCACTCGGCCGGAAATGTCGACGTCCCGATCAGCCGGACCTTGCCCGCCCGGACCAGATCGGTCAGCGCGCCGAGGGTTTCGTCAAGGTCCGTCGCGTAGTCCGGCCGGTGCAACTGGTAGAGGTCGATGTGGTCGGTGTCCAGCCTGCGCAGGCTGTCCTCGACAGCACGCCTGATCCAGCGGGCCGAGCCGCCGGAACAGTTGACGTCCTTGCCCATCGGCAGGCCGAACTTGGTAGCCACGACGACATCGTCGCGACGGCCCTTGATAGCGCGCCCCACCGCCCGTTCCGAGTCGCCAAGGCCGTAGACGTCGGCGGTGTCGATCAGGTTGATGCCGCTGTCGAGAGCACGTCGGATCAGTTGGGTCGCCGCGCTCTCGTCCCGGGTGCCGGGCAGGCCGAAGTTCAGTGCGCCCAAGGCGAACTCGCTGACCTCGATGCCCGAGCGGCCGAGCGTGCGGTAACGCATGGTGGTGCTCCTGTCTGCGCCGGCTGGCCGCCACCATCCTGCGGACCGCACCCGGCAGATCGCATCCGAGTCTTCCCCGGTGTCGGCACCCGGACGGCCGGACGCGGTGACCTCGGGTGGGGTGCGGGGCGGGGCGAGCACCCAGGATCAACTTCTGTTCAGTGCGGGTGATGGTCACCGCACCACGGGGAACACCAGATGGGTGACCCGGTCGCCCTGGACACAGACGGTGGGGTTGTCGAGCATGACGTCCTCTGTCGAGAGGTCACCGAAGAAGGGGCGGTTGCCCTGGCCCATCACGACCGGGACCAGATCGACGGCCACCTCGTCGAGCAGCCCCAGTTCAAGGCACTGCCGGGCGATGGTGCCGCCGGTGACCGCGACGATGCGGTCGCCGGCGAGTGTCTGTGCATGAGCGACCGCGGCCGCGACGCCGTCGGTCACGAAGGTGAACGGTGCATCGGGGTGCGCTTCGATCCAATCCGAAGGGACGCGGTGCGTCACAACGACGACGGGGACGTCCAGCGTGTGGCGACCCTGCCAGCCCTCCGCCACCTCAAAGAGCGTCCGGCCACATACCAATGCGCCAACAGACGCTACCCACCGCTGCCAGTGTTGCGAACTCGACGGTGTCAGGTGGACGTCGAAGTCCCCAGCGGGAGTCGGGATCTCGACCTCGCCGTTTTGCAACCAGTCGAACAACCGGCCGATCGTGTTGTCCTGCTTGGCGACGTACCCGTCCAACGACATGATCGCTTGCGCCACTACTTTGCCCATGGTGCTTGCCCTCCTCAGGTGTGCTGGGAAACGATAAGGCGTCGACGAGGTTCCTTGCCCCAGCACCAATGGCCGGACCAGGAGGCGGTATTCGTCGATCAGGTTCGCCGCCCTCGGGATCGCGACCCCGGGATGCGCACGAACCCGTCCAGCGACATCGACATGTACGGAATGACGTCTCGCATTTCCTATCTCTCCTTAGTGTTGTTGCTGTCGAGTCGCCGATCGTCGAACAACATCCCGAAACCTTGGACGGCGACCGGCTCGCTCGTGCTTTCGAGCACGGACCACAGCAGGACTTGGTTCGCCTGCAGGACGAGGCGTCCGGTCCTGCTCTCCAGGCGGCGGATGGCGCGAGCGGCTCGGAAGCCGTTCCCGCCGAGGAAGACGGCTTCGGCGCGATGGCAGAGGTGCTGCGCGACCCACTCGACGACCATGGCCGGCCGGATCTGAGCCGGGTCTTCGGGAAGGTCCGCCAGCCGGGCATCGATGACGTCGAAGCCCTGACTGCGGAAGTACTCGGCGCCGGCCTCGTTGAGCGAGCGCCCGAACCACGGCGGGTGGACGAGACTGATTCGCTTGATCTGCCGGGACCGCAGGGCCGCCACCGCGGACAGGGAAGTGGCGCACACCGGTACGCCCCACCGGTCCCGGAGTCGCGTGACGAGCGCAAGCTCCTCGTCGTAGCCCAAGGCGTATCCGGAGCCCGTGGACGCGAAGGCGATCACGTCCGCGGCGGGCAGCAGAGCCGATGCCGCCTCGTCGAGGACCGCCGCTCCCGCCTGGGTGCGCAAACCGTCCGCTGAGGTCGACCCGGCATGACGAGAGGTACGGGACACCGTGTTCCAGGTCCTCGCGACTTCAACACGGATCTGACCCGGCGCCATGTCCGGCATCTCGATGTCCGGACCAGGCGCCGCGTGCGGCGTGAGCACGCCCACTGTGAGCGTTTCTCCGGAGTTCATGGCTCAACCTTCGCCGCGTGTACGGGCAGCATCAACAGCGATCTTCTGCACGGAACGTGTAGCATCGCTTAACGATGCCGGACGTTGAATTGCGTGAGCTGCGCGTGTTCCTCGTTCTCGCGGAGGAACTGCACTTCGGGCGTGCGGCCGAACGCCTTGGTCTGACCACCTCGCGTGTCAGCCAGACCGTGCGGGCGCTGGAGCGGAAGCTGGGCGATCGGCTGTTCCGCCGTACGAGCCGCGTGGTCGGACTGACCGAGGCCGGGCAGGTACTGCGGGCCGAACTCGTCCCTGCGGTGGCCGGGCTCGACCGAGTGCTGCGGATGGCCACGTTTCGGGGCTCGGGGCCGGGGGTGGTTCGCGTGGGGCTGCTGAATGCCTCCGCGGGAGTGGACGTCCTGAGCCGGGCCATCGAGCGCTTCGAGACGATGTACGCCGGTGCCACGGTGCAGCTGAGCACCACGCCGTTCGACGACCGCCTCGGCCCTCTCCGCCGTCGCGAGGTCGACCTCGCCGTGACGCGCCTGCCTCTCGACCAGCCGGACATCGTCGTCGTCCCGGTGCTCAGCGCTGCGGACCAGCGGGTGGTGATGGTCGGCCGGGCTCATCCGCTCGCCGATCGCGCCGAACTGTCCGTCGAAGACCTCGCTGACCACGACGTCAGGCGACCCTATGGGCTCACCGTGGAGCAGGCCGAGGCGACCTGCCCGGCCCGGACACCGTCCGGGCGGCGGATCCGGTTCGTCGACGCGCCGGTCGACGACAATGCCGAGCTTCTCTACCTGCTGGCGCGAGGCCGTCTCGTGCACCCGACGGTGGCGCCGTTCGCGGAGCACTTCCAGCACCCCGATGTGGTCGCCATCCCGCTGCGTGACCTGCCGGCCTCCACGTGTGCACTCGCCTGCCTGAAGGACGTCGACGACCCCAATCGCGACGCCCTGCTCGACATTGTCGAGGAGCTTTCCGCACGCTGACTATTCCTCGCGAACGCCGTGACCACAAAGGACACCGATCTGGACGAACTCCGCACCGTCGCCGGCTTCCCGGTAACTCCGGCTCGACCGCTGACCCCGACGCGATCCGGTCCCCGAGCAAGGGTGGGCAGGGCGCGGTGGTGCCCGCGCCCTGCCGCTTCAGCACCGTGCTGTTACGGTTTGCGGCCGACCCCGCCCGCGATGCAGTACTGGACCTGGTTGAGCGGCCGCAGGCGAGGGCCGTCCGGCCACCAGTCCGCGCACAGGACGAGCCCCGGTTCCACCATCTCGAGTCCGTTGAACAGTTCGGCCAGTTCCGAGCGGGTGCGGAAGGTTCCTGAGCCCATCGGGCTGTGCAGGAACATGTGCTCCATCTTGCGTGCGACCTCAGAGTGTTCGTCTTCCGGATCCAGGAAGTGGCTGAGCGCCACGAAAGAGCCGGAGGGCAGCGCACTGATGTACTCGCGCATGATCTCAGCAGGCCGTTCGCGCGGGCCGTCATAGTGGTGCAACGTGCCCATTTGGAGGAAGGCCACCGGCTGGGTGAAGTCGATGTGCTTGCGGATCAGCTCGTTCTCGAGGATCTCCTGTGGTTGGAAGATGTCGGCCGAAACGAAGTGCGTCCGGTCGTTCTCCTCCAACAGCGCTCGCCCGTGGGCGAGGACTACGGGGTCGTTGTCGACGTACACCACGGTGGCGTCGGGATTGATCCGCTGCACGACCTGGTGGGTGTTCTCGGCGGTCGGCAGGCCGGACCCGCAGTCGAGAAATTGGGTGATGCCGGTCTGGGTCGCCAGGAACCGAGTTGCCCTGATCAGGAAACCTCGGTTTTCTGTTGCCAGTTCCTGCGCCTCCGGTGCGGCTTTCTGAACGCCGCGCAGCACCTCCCGGTCGATCTCGTAGTTGTCCTTGCCGTTGAGGAAGGCGTCATAAACCCTGGCGATACTCGCTCGTGTGGGGTCGACGCCAACGGGCACCTTGCGGTCGGACTTGGCGGCAACACTGTCAGGCATCGCTGTCTCCGCGAGAATTGGGGGAGGTGAGTAGGCACACCCAGCGTAGGGGTTGCTGCGATCACAGTAAAAGGAGGGAAAGTTGGCGTACTCCGATCGGGTGCACCCCGGCCGCTGTATGTTTGGTCTGCGGTAGCGTTGCGAACCTGGTATGTCGGCATAGGTCATGGGAAGGCGCGGGGATGGCGACGGTCGGCGGGCCAAGCACGGAGCAGAGCCCTGGTCCCACCGTTCGGCGGATGATCCTCGGCAGCCAGCTGCGGCGACTGCGGGAGCGCGCCGAACTTAGCCGGGCCGAGGCCGGCTACAGCATCCGGGCGTCCGAATCGAAGATCAGCAGGCTCGAACTTGGCCGGGTCGGCTTCAAGGAGCGAGACGTCCTCGATCTGCTCACGCTGTACGGCGTCACCGAGACCGACGACCGCGATCAGTTCCTCAACCTGGTCAAGCAGTCCAACCAGCCAGGCTGGTGGCACAGCTACGGCGACCTGATCCCACGGTGGTTCGAGGACTTCGTCGGCCTGGAAGAGGCGGCCAACCGGGTTCAGACCTACGAGCTGCAGTTCGTGCCCGGTCTGCTCCAGACCGAGGCGTATGCGCGGACGATCGCCAGCCACGGACGTCCTCAGACCGTCAACGAGGATGTTGAGCGGCGCGTGGCGTTGCGTTTGCAGCGGCAGAGAGTGCTGCTCGGACCGCAGGCGCCAAAGGTATGGGCAATCGTCGATGAGTCCGTTCTGCATCGTCCGTTGGGCGGTCGCCGGGTGCTGCGGGCACAGATCGATCATTTGCTCGAACTGACCACTATGTCGCACATTACTTTGCAAATCGTGCCTTATCGGATAAGCGGATATGCGGCCGAGGGCGCGTTCACATTGTTGAGGTTCGCCGAACCGGAACTTCCGAACATCGCGTACATCGAGTATCTGACCGGTGCGCTGTATCTGGAGAAGCCGGACGAGATCGAGGTCTACAGTCGCGCACTCGACCACCTCGCGATCGATGCCGAGACGCCCGACCACAGCCGGCAGATGTTGTCCAAGCTGCGTGCCGAGATCTGATCTGAATCCGTCTCATCAAATCTGATCCGCCCTGCTCTGTGCGCTGATCCAGGCTCCGCGACACACGCATCTGCACGTGCATTTACTCTTGCAGCGTCCCGTGCTAGCGTTTGTGCACAGATCAAATGCACGTGCAGACGCACGGTTGGCTTGGAGGTCGGGGCTCATGGCGGGCCACATTCGCAACGGCATGTCGGCGCGGCATATCACCGAGGCGCTCTGGCACAAGAGCAGTTACAGCGGTGCGGTCGGCAACTGCGTGGAACTCGCACCGGTCGCCGGCGGTGGTGACGTCGCGGTGCGCAACTCCCGCAACCCCGACGGTCCGGCTCTGATCTACACCTGGCACCAGATGGCGGCGTTTGTCACCTCGGTCAAGGGCGGTGAGTTCGACGGTGACCTCAACTGATTCACTCGGCACGGTCGAGGCTCAACTCCGCGAACTGGTCACACTCGGCTTCCGATTCGTGCACCCCCGCGGCACCAACGGTGAGGTGTCGGCTGTGGTCGGTGTGTGCGCACACGACGGCTTCGCGGACGTCCTGGTGCTGTCCAGTGAGAGTGACGCGAAGGCCATGAGGCTGCCGAGCGACGAGAAGGACGTGCTGGCGCCCAGCACGGTGCTGTGGGAGACCTCAGGATCGGCGCCCGAGGTGCTGGCCGAGTTGCTCCGGCTTTCCCATGGACAGCTCCCTGACTCGGCGCAGGACCACTCGGCAGACGTCAAGCTCCGGCGTAGTGGGACGAGCGGTTTCTGGATGCCAGTGGCGCCGGGCACCACGCGTTGGTTGACGTCCAGCATCTGATCGACGAATTCATTCAATAAGTACCGTGTGTAGTCCACGGTCAGCTTCTCAGATACTTGCTGGTCACCATCGTGGCCGAAAGCCACGGACGTAATCGGCGCGGGACGTGCCACTGGATGTGCTCCCGATTCGCTGACTGAATCGACCTCCACCAGTGCAAATGCGGTTGCAGATGAAAGTGCGGCTGCATGCGAATTCGCACGTGCACGGAATTCTTGTGATTCAGGACACATAGACGGTCGGTAGATTTGCGCGCCGAACCACGATTGATCAATTCACGCGATCGTGTAGCGCTGTTGTCCTGTCGGCGGCGCCGAATCGGACGTTGGGCTCGTCTGTAGCCGATGGCTTCCTGCCGGATCGCGCGATCTTCACTCGATGGGACGAGATCGCGCCTGCCGGTTGAACAGAAAGTACTTCTTCGGCGAGGCGGAATCGTCGATTTACCCGATCCATCCGTATCGACGATGCGCTAACGTTCGGCGCGCCGGCGCACGCCGCCGACGATCGCAACCGGACAACAGACCGCCGCGGTATTCCGGAAACCGGAATACCGCGATACGAATCTGTTCAAAGAGCGATATCCAAGGACGCGCCAACCATGACCAGTTTAACGACTGCTGACCTCGACATTCCAGCAATTCCGATATCAGGTCGATCACGCGATCAGGTCATTCGCGCTCTTCCAGGTCCTGACCGGCCGCTCGTACGACGCCAGGTCCGGTTGGACCGCAATGTTTTTCCCGCTCAGGCCAACCGGATTCTTTCGAATCCCGCGTGGTCCGCCGGTCCCGGCGCCCATCGCCGACACCGGCGATCCTTTCTGTGTCTTGCCGAACGGGCGCTGCGGGGCTCGCCGGCGAATCTACGAACAACACTGGCCATGCTGCCCGTCATTGCCGTACTCGTCGGCATCATGGTGGCCGCTCTCGGCATGTTCGCCGTCGGGGTACTCATCGGCCTGGGCATCATGTACAAGCCGCTGTGCCAAGGCCGCACGTCTGGTTGACCGGCGTTGTGATCAGTGCTCGTCGCGGCGGGCATCGTGAACACGTTGCGCCGCCACAGCCAGGACGGCCCGGCCACCGCGAGCGCCGGCGTTGTTCACGCGGTCCGCGATCGCGATCGCGCAGACCGCCCGCAACCTGCTTCAAGGATCACCGGCCGCACCAGGGCCAACGGTCGACATGACTACGCCACGAGCCCATTACAGGACTACCTAGCTCGGCGCGCTCGGACAGATGAAAGGATCGGCGTCGTGTCCGAGGGGGAGCCGATTTCGATATCCGGGGTGCACAGACCGCCGGCCCTGCGCCGTGTCGCCGTCGCGCTGGTCGCGGGCGTGCTGTGCCTGCTGGCCGTCCTGACCGCGACCGGCCTACTGGTCGGCAGACCGGTAGGCGCCGGAGACAACGGCGACGGAAGCCGGCTGTATTGCGGCGTCGGCCTAGTGCCGGCGACCCCGGACCGGAACTCGAACTGGAAAGGCGGCGTGGTCATGCGGTTCGACCGCGACGCCCGGTGCTCGGATCCGATGCCCTCCTCGGCGGAGCCGATCCTGCGCGCGGCCGCCTACGGGTCGGGCAGCGGCTGGTCGCTGACCCGGCTCGGCTGGCTCTACGCCCTACTCGCCGCCGCGGCCACCGCCCTCGCCGCCTTCGCCGCCACCGGCGCCGGGTTGGCCCGCGCACTCGTGCTGCTCCCGATCCTGGTCCCGCTGGCCGAACCGGACTTCGCCCGGTTCTTCCTGTCCACCTACTCCGAACCGGCCGGCCTGCTCGGCGCGTTCGTCCTCGTCTGCGGGGTCGCCGTGATCGCGGTGACCGGCCGCGTTCATCGAGCCGAACGGCTGATCGGCCTGGTGTTGGTGGCTGGCGGCGGCTTGCTCGCCACCACAGCGAAGGCCGCCTACGCCCCACTCCTGGTGACCGCGTTCGTGGTCTGCGCTGTGGTTGCGGTTGCGGTGCGCCGTGGCGGCCCGCGCTGGTCCGATCGGCTCGTCGGCCCGGTCATCGGCGTGCTGGCTGTGGTGGCGGTCATCGCCCCGCTCTCGGCCGCGTTGAGCTGGCAGTCGCGTGGCTACCCCGGCGTGAACGCCTACGACCTGACCTTCACCACAGTGCTCACCGAGATTCCGGACGCCACTACCGCTCTGGGCCTGCCCGGCTCGGCCGCTGAGCACGCCGGCGACTCGTACTATCTGACACCGGCGCCGCAGGACGTACCCGGCGCCGCGATTGTCCTGGCTGACCCGACTCGGGCACAGCACACCGACTGGCAACAGTTGGCCGAGCACCCAGCGGCCCTGCTGCGCTCGGTCGGTGTCGCCATGGAGGCTACCGAGGGCCGTGGGTTGGCCTACCTGCCCTCGGCCGAGTGGACGCCGAGCACGACGCCGGTGAAACTCGGCACGATCTACGGCGAGCAGGGCGCCAGCGGACCCACCCTGCGGGCGTGGCTCGACGGTCTGACCTTCCCGTGGTGGCCTGCGGTCCTCGCCGCACTCGGTGTCGCCGTCGGTATCGCCGGAACGATCCGGCGGACCCGCCTGTGGTCGTCGTGTGCCCGGCTCGCCGGTGTGACCGCGCTGTCGGCGGTCGGGCTGGCCACCTTCGCGGTGCTGGGCGATGGCTACTTCGAGATCGCCAAGCACACCTGGCTGGCCGCCTACTTGCTCGACGTCACCGCGCTGGCTCTCCTCGGCGCGCTCGTGACCGCCGCTACCCAGGCCGTCCGTTCGGCCCGGATCCGGCGGCACCAACCGACAGCGACGGCGGGGATGGTTGGGGTGCTGGCGTCAATGCCTGCAGAGTCGGCGGCGTCAGTGGGGCAGCCGGATACTCGTTGATCCACATGGGCCAGCCTGCCAATCGTTCTAGCCGGAGACGTCGGCAACGACATCGGCGGTCCCGTTGAGATTGCAGATTCTGTCAATTCTCTTCCGCTGGCCAGTCTGCGGCGGTCATTCCGTCGGCGTGGCCTGCGGGCCACTGGACGAGTTCGATCCGACGACCATCCGGGTCTGCGATGAACGCGGTCTTCATGTCGCCGTCGTGTTCCTGCACCGAGCCGACCGGCGCGATCCCGTGGGCGGCCAGCGCGTCGAGTGTGCCGGCCATCGACTCGACCTGCACGACGAGGTGGCTCACGTCGGTGCCACGGTCGACCGGCTTGCCGTCGTGAACGAGTTCGACGGTGACGAAGTCGTCGTCGGGGAGCTTGAGCATGGTCAGCCGGCCGATCGGCGTTTCGGGCACGCTGCCGACGACCTCGTAGCCAACGGCGGCGTAGAACGCCAGTGACCGGTCGAGATCGGTCACCCGCAGCCCGATGTGCAGGGTTCTCATTTCCCAGTACCTCCATTCCGTGTGCCGATCCTGCTGGTTCACGTCCGGCGTGCGACTCCCGCGTACAGTCCGTCCTCCGCGGGATCGATCGCCGAAATTCCAGGTTCGGGGCGCCATTGCGAGGTCGTCGTCAGCCCAGGTTCCACCAGCTCGAAACCTTCGAACATTGCCAGGATCTCGGCCCGGGTACGTGGGAACACGTTGTCCCGCGTCGCCCGCATCGTCTCCACGATTTCGGCTCCGTTGACGGATTCGAAGTCGTCGGTGAGATGGGTCAGTGCCAGGTAGCTGCCGGGCGCGATCGCGTCGCGGTACTGCGCGAACATCTCGACCGGTCGTGACTGGGGCGGCAGGTAGTGCCCCAGCGTCACCGCCAGGATTCCCACCGGCTCATTGAAATCGAGCAGCCGCCGGGTCGCCGGAGCCTCCAGCACGTCCGCTGGATGGGTCACGTCCGCGCAGATGACGTCGGCGTGATCGTTGTCGCGAAGGATCAACTGGCTGTGCGCGACCGCGACCGCCTCGTAGTCCACGTACACGACGCGCGACCGCGGCGCCATCGCCTGCGCGATCTCGTGCACGTTACCGACGGTGGGGATCCCGGAGCCGAGGTCGAGGAACTGGCGGATGCCGCTGTCGACCAGGAATCGAACCACGCGCCGGAGAAATGCTCGATTGCGCAGTGCTATCTTCCGGACGTTGGGTTGTACCGCGAGCAATTTCGTAACCAGCTGGCGATCGACGTCGAAGTTGTGCGCACCGCCGAGCAGGAAATCGTAGATACGCGCCACGCTGGGCACATTCGGATCGACGCCCGCCGGAACCCAACTCTCCACCGCGATCTCGTCGGTCATCATCACTCCACGTCGTCGGCGACTGGCCACTGAGCGGTATTCCAACGCAGCGTCATAGTCTGCCAGGACGCGAGCCAAAGTTCTGCGGCGCTGACACGGCGGTGATCGGCCCGGCTACGCTCTGAAGCTCATCCCGACAGTCCCCACGCCGTCTCCGCGAGTAAAGGACAGCCAGCACGATGAGCCAGTTCGAGGACGCCCCGCTACCGCCCACGATCGACCCGACCCAGCCTTCGGCCGCGCGCGCCTACGACTATTACCTCGGCGGCTCGTCCAACTTCGCCGCCGACCGGGAGTTCGCCGACCAGGTGAAGCTGATCGCCCCGTTCACGGTGCCGCTGATGGCGCTGAACCGGTCGTTCCTGCGCCGCTCCGTGCAGTTCCTGCTCAACCAGGGCGTGCGCCAGTTCCTGGACCTTGGCTCGGGTATCCCGACCGTGGGCAACACGCACCAGGTCGCCGGGCGCCTCGGCATCAGCGCGCGCACCGTGTACGTGGACAACGAACCGGTCGCCTACCACCACGCCCAGACCATGCTCGCGGACCGGACCGACACCACCATCCTGCACGCCGACATGCGCGACGTCACCGGCGTGCTCACCCACCCCGACACGCAACGTCTGCTCGACTTCACCGAGCCGGTCGGGTTGCTGATTGTCGGCGTGCTGCTCTACTTCCCCGACCACGCCGCCGTCAGCGAGATGATCGCTGCCTATCGCCGGCATCTGACCGGCGGTGGCTACCTCGCGATCTCCACGCTCACCGACGAACCCGCACCGCCCCCGCTCCGGGCGGACCTGGCCGCCATGCTCAGCCTCTACCGAGGGCTGGGTGAGCCGCTCTACCCACGTACCCGCGCCGAGGTCACTGCCTGGTTCGACGGCACCGATCTGGTGGAGCCGGGGGTGGTGGAGATGCCGTTGTGGCGCAACGACACCCCCGCCGAACTCGACGAACCGGCTCGCACGCTCGGCTACGCCGGTGTGAGCCATTTCCAGTGACCGGCACTGACCGGCACTGACTGGTGCCTGATCGGCGGCGTTTGTTCCTGGATGATCTCGCTGGTTACGGATCGCCCAGGTGGGTGGCATGCGTGCCGAAGCGTTCGGTGCGGTGCCGGTCGAGTTCGGCGAGTTCCTGCTCGGTGACCACTCGGGCGTCCGGGCCGGGGAAGACGACGCTGACGTGGTCGTCATCGGCCCAGCGGACCCGGAACGGCGGTTCACCGTTCTGACCGGTGACCTCCTCGATCCGGCCACGAACGCTGTGCCGGTCCAAAGTGGAGGTTTCCACGACCAGCCAGTCACCGGGGTGCGCGCGCATGTTCCCTCCCGATTTGCCGTCGGTGCGTCCTGCGGGTTCATTGTCGCTTCGCACCGCGCGCACGGGAAGGGCCAGAAGGCCTCGTGAGCAGGGCCAACCTGCGAGTTCGAGACCGGGGGAGGCGGGCAGCGGCCGGGGCCTGGTCGGTGGTGGCGTTGTTGGTCAGGCGGTGAAGCCTCCGTCTACCGGAAGGACGACTCCGCTGAGGTGGCTTGCCCGGTCGCTGAGGAGGAAGGACGCCGTCGCGGCGACCTCCTGGCCGGTGCCGGCCTTGCGCAGCGGGGTGGCCGCGATCCGGGCCTCCACGCCGCCGGGGATGGCCAGCCGGGTCTGGGCGAGCATCGGGGTCTCGGTGGGGCCGGGGGCGATCACGTTCACCCGGATGCCCAGCGGCCCGAAGTCGTGGGCGGCCGTGCGGGTCAGGCCGATGACCGCGTGTTTGGTGGCCTGGTAGGCGCCCATGCCGGAACTGCCGCGGACGCCGCCGATGCTGCTCACGTTGACGATCGAGCCGTGTCCCTGGCCTTCCATCACCCGGATCTCCTCGCGGATGCACAGCCAGGTGCCCTTGACGTTCACCGCCATGATCCGGTCGAAGTCCGCTTCGGACACCGCATCGAGCCGTCCGCCCTGAGCCATCGCGGCGTTGTTGAACGCCCCGTCGAGCCGGCCGAAACGCGCGACGGTGGCCTCGACGACGGCGGCGACATCGCGGGCGACCGAGATGTCGCCGGGAGCGTAGCCGACTTCGTGTCCGGCGGCGGTCAGTTCGTCGGTGAGGTCGGCCAGGGGCTGCCTGGACCGGGCGACCAGCATGAGCGACGCGCCGTCCGAAGCGAACTCCCGGGCGGCGTCGGCACCGATGCCCGCGCTCGCGCCGATCACGAGAATGGTTTTGCCTGCGAGCTGTCCGCTCATGACAGCGTCCTCTGTTCGGCCTCGTGGCCGCGCAGCGCGAGCATCGCGCGGGCGTCGGCCGGGGTGGCGATCCGTTTGCCGAGGTCCTCGACCACGGACCGGATCTTGCGGACCTGCTGGGCGTTGCTCTCCGCGAGCCGGCCCCGGCCGATCCACAGGCTGTCCTCAAGGCCCACCCGGACATGGCCGCCGAGCCAGGCGCTGTGCGTGCCGAAGGCCATCTGGTCGCGACCACCGGCGAACGCGGAGAAGTAGTAGGCGTCACCGAACAGCTTGTCCGCGATGCGCACCATGTGTTCCAGGTTCGCATGGTCGGCGCCGATCCCGCCGAGCACACCGAACACGCCCTGGATCAGCAGCGGCGGCTTCGCCAGCCCTTTGTCGACGAAGTGGGCCAGCGAGTACAGGTGCCCGATGTCGTAACACTCGTACTCGAACCGGGTCCCGGCCGCGCCCAGGGTGCGCAGCGTGTCCTCGATCCGGTCGAAGGTGTTGATGAACGGGTGCGAGTAGGTGCTGAGCACGTACGGCTTCTCCCAGTCGTACCGCCACTCGGTCACCTTGTCGGCGATCTGGGAGAAGACGAAGTTCATCGAGCCCATGTTCAGCGAGGCAAGCTCGGGCCGCAGCGCGACCGCCGCGGCCAGTCGCTGTTCCATCGTCATCGAGGAGGCGCCGCCGGTGGTGATGTTGATGACGGCGTCGGTGTTCGCCGCGATGGGCTTGATGATCTCCTCGAATGCCTCGGGTTCGAAGCTGGGCCGTCCGTCCGGGTGCCGGGCGTGCAGGTGCACGATGGCCGAGCCTGCTTCGATCGCCTCCACCGCGGCCTCGGCCACCTGGGCGGTGGACAACGGGAGATGGGGGCTCTGGGACGGCACGTTGACCGAGCCCGTCACCGCGGTGGTGATGATGACCTTGTCCGC
>DATFHN010000076.1:0-19466 GCA_035248365.1 Pseudonocardiaceae bacterium
CCCGGACACACAGGAGTGGCAGGAAGGCTTCGACAAGCAGCGCGAGGAGTGGGAGCGGCAGTACGCCGAGGCCCACATGAAGCAGATCGCCAAGGCCGCCGAGGCCGACGCCGAGGCGCAGGGGGAGACCAACTACTCCTCCGGCTCCACCGAGGCGCCGTCCCAGGGTGGCGGCTCCCTCGCCAGCGACGAGCAGCTCGCCGCCCTGCGCGAGAAGCTCTCCGGTGGTGTCTGATCGGGACTGTCCCGCTCGTTAGGGGCTGAACGACTCCGATAGGGGGATCCCGCGCCGGTTTCGGCGCGGGATCCTCGTCGTTTCGGGGTCGGCGGATTACCGTGCGCGGTATGGACCGTCGATGGTGGTCGGCTGGTGTGTCGATTGCGGCAGTCGGGCTCGTCGGCGTCCTCGCCGCGTGCGGCAGCTCTTCGCCGCCGAGCAGCGCGACCAGGACAACCACGCCCAGCAGCAAGGCCGCGCCGACGACCAGTGCCCCGCCCTTCGTCGGCCAGGTCCCGGCCTCCTGCGACCCGGTCGCCACCGAGGGTGAGGTGAACACGATCCTCGGCCACCCGCTCACCGGCACGTCCAACGGCATCAAGGGCATCCCGGAGACCGCGATCGGCCGGACCGCGCGGCTGGACTGCTACTACGGCATCCCGCCGAACCAGGCCGCCGTGGCCGGCGTCGTGTCCATCGGCATCGGCGGCTACGACAACCCGGCCGACGCGGCCCACCGCGTCCTGGAAACGATCAACCAGGCCCGCGACACCGGTTACCAGTCGAGCAACGTGCTGGTCAACGGCCAGAACGCGGTCTTGCTGGCCGGTCAGCAGAACCAGGAGGTCGTGCTCTCGGCCGGCACGATCACGGTGCTGGTCACCGCGGCCAACAGCGTCGTGCAGGCAGGCAAGGCCGGCCCGCCGCTCATCGCGCTGGCAGGCAAGGCCCTCACCGCCTCACAACACGCCTAGGCGGCGTTCCCCATCGCGACACCGGGCACCCAGGCCCGCTCCATCGCCACGACCACCGCGCGCCTGCGCAGCCCGGCCAGGCTGTGTCTGCTCCGCTGCCACCACGGTCGCTCGCTTCCGAGCGCGTCCGCGACCTGTCGATGGGTCACGCAGTGCACCAGACCCGGCCGCCCGAGCCGGTGCCGTCCCGAATTGTTGCCTGCCATCCCTGCTCCTCGCGCGAAACTTGCTCAAGGATAAGTACATGACGTGCGAAAACGCGCATCCCCGGCTCGGCGTGTCCGGTTCTGACGCTGCGTCGATTTCACCGACGCGCCCGTTGGACGGTCGTGTCGGACGGGGGAAGATCCTGACAGAATTCGTCCCATGCTTCGGGTAGGCCTGACCGGCGGGATCGGCTCCGGCAAATCGACGGTGTCCGGCCGGTTGGCCGAGCACGGCGCGACCATCATCGACGCGGACCGGATCGCCAGGGAGGTCGTCGAACCCGGATCGGCCGGGCTGGCCAAGGTGACCGACGCGTTCGGCGACGGCGTGATCGGGTCGGACGGGGCGCTGGATCGGGCGGCGCTGGCCAAGGTGGTGTTCGCGGACAACGCGGCCCGGCACAAGCTCAACGGGATCGTGCACCCGCTGATCGGCACCCGCACCGCCGAGCTGACCTCGGCCGCGCCCAGGGACGCCGTGCTCGTGCACGACGTGCCGCTGCTGGTGGAGAACGGTCTCGCGCCGATGTATCACCTGGTCGTCGTGGTCGACGCGCCCATTCCGGACCGGATCGCCCGGCTGGTGCACGGGCGCGGGATGACTGAGGAGGAGGTCTGGGCCCGGATCGACGCGCAGGCGGACGAGGCGCGGCGGCGGGCGGTCGCGGATGTGTGGCTGGACAACAGCGGCACCCCGGACCAGGTGCTGGCCGCGGTGGACGCGCTCTGGTCGGATCGGCTGATCCCGTTCGAGGCGAACGTCCGCCTGCAACGTTTCGCCGAACGCGGCGCGCCCAGGATCGTCGCTTATCACCCGGACTGGCCTGCCCAGGCGGAGCGGCTGGCCGCGCGGATCCGGCTCGCCGCGGGCGCGCTGGCGCTGGGGGTCGACCACATCGGATCGACCGCGGTGCCCGGCCTGGCCGCCCAGGACGTGCTCGATCTGCAGATCAGCGTGGGGTCACTGGCCGATGCCGACGATCTGGCCCAGTCGCTGGCCGCCGCCGGTTTCCCGGAACTGCCCGGGGCGACGCTCGACCATCCGCTGCCCGGCGACCCCGACCTGGACCACTGGGCCAAGCGCACCCACGTCAGCGCCGACCCGGCCCGGTGGGCCGACCTGCACGTGCGGGTGGCGGGCAGCGCGGGCTGGCGGTTCGCCTTGCTGTGCCGGGACTGGCTGCGCGCGGACGAGTCGGCGCGGGCCGAGTACGAACAGGCCAAGCGCGCGCTCTCGGCCGACCACCACGATCAGACCGTAAGCGCCTACGACGCGGCCAAGAACGCGTGGCTGGACCGTGCACAACCGCGCGCGCAGGCGTGGGCCGAGCGCGCAGGCTGGACCCCGCCGGAGGTCAGCGCGGACTAGAAGCCGCGCACCTTGCCGAAATCGACCCGGATCGCGACCGGGTGGGTCTCGGTGAAGTGCTCGACGGTGCCGTACATCCGTTCCATTCCGGCGCGGTACTTCGCGACGAAGGCCGGGTTCTCGTGCGGCACGGGCACGTCCTCGACGACACTGGCGATGCCGGTGATCACGATGATGTCGGCGCCCTTGCCGTCGCCGTCGAAGTTGAGCGCGACGCGCGGGTTCGCGGCGATGTGCGCGATCCGCTTCACGCCGCCGCCGTTGTAGACCAGGACGTGGTCATCGGAGTGGACGAACCAGATCGGGTTCGGCTGCGGGGTGCCGTCCTTGCCGATCGTGGTCAGCCAGATGATCTGCTCGTTGGCCAGCCGGTCGCGGACGCGCTGGCCGAACGGGGTCGCGGGATCGGGGAGAACACTGTTCGTCATACCAACAATCTAGTACGCCTAACTAACGGTTCTCCCCGTTCCCACTCAGTGGCCGCGGACCTTGCCGATGGCGATGCGCATGGCCACCGGGTACGCCTTGCTGAAGTTCTCCGGACTGCCCGCGACCCTGGTCATGTTGTCGCTGTACTTGGCCAGGTAGGCGGGCAGTTCGCTGCACGGCGGCACGTCGTCGACCAGCGACGCGGTGCCGGTGACGACGATGATGTCGCCGCCCTGGCCGTTGCCGTCGAGGTTCAGTGCGACCTGTGGCCGGTCCTTGATGTGGTTGAGCCGGTTCGCGTCGGGCCGGTTGTAGATCAACAGGCTGTCGTTGTCGAGGAGGAACCACACCGGGTTCGGCTGGGGAGTGCCGTCCTTGCCCACGGTGGTCAGCCAGATGACCAACTCGGAGTTGAGCCGGTTGATGGCTCGCTCGCCGAAGGGGGTGCTGGGATCGGGCAACACGTTGTGTGTCATGGCCGTAACTTAGCCGGGGCGGGGCGTTGTCCGCATGCGATCGATTGCGGCAGAACGGTTTTCCGTCGAGTCCATTTGAACCGTACAAACGGACTGCCCTACAAAGGTGGCCACGGGGTCGTGATGCGCTGGTAGGACAACCAGGGCTCCAGATCGTGGTAGCAGCGGCTGAGTTCTTCCAGCGTGCGGTGCACCGTGTGCAAGGCCAGGTCGGCATCGCCGGGACGCAGCACCCGGCCGGACACCGCGGCGGCGAACTCCTCGGCGCCGACGATGCGGGCGGTCGTCCCGCCCGGCACGGACAGGCCGAGCAGCAGGTCGGTGGTGCGCCAGGCGCGGCTGTCGTGCTGGATCCGGACGGCGGTGAGGCTGCTCGGACCGGAGCGGGCATGCCGCGAGCGCGGGCGCTTGTGGGTCAGGCGCAGGCCGACGGCGGGCAGCAGCCAGGTGACCTCACTGTCCATGAACGGGTCATCCGGAGTCGCGTACTCCATCCGCAAGCCCCAGGACTCGACCTGACAGAAGGTCAGCCGATGAGACATACCGGATGAGTAGCTTCGCTCAGCCGTAAAGGTGTCGACGATGTCAACCAGCTGGGGTGTGATGACCGTTCCCACCAGCCCGAGAGTAGCCGCGCGTGTGCGCCTGGTGATGTGCGGGGTCGATTCGTTACATCACGAGTTGGGGACGACTTCATACCGAATTAACACTCACGGCAGGAGTGATCGAATGGCTGTTGTGATCGGCCCCCGCATCGGCTAATGCGAGCCTATTTGCGCAGCCAGGTGAGCTTAATGCCCAGGTCATCCAGCCAGTGGTCGAGATCGTTGCCGTAGCGGCCGAGCGCCTCGATGCTGCGGTAGGTGGTTTCGAACGCGGTCTGCGCGCTGTACCGGTCGAGCAGGCCGGCGCCCATCGCGGCGAGCAGCTCGTCGGTGTCCAGCACCTCGAAGTCACGGCCCGTCCGCAGCACGATGTCCAGGTACAGGTCGGTCGCCCGCCACACCTCAGGGCCTGGTTCGATCCGGGCGATGTCGAGGTAGAAGTCCTGGTCCCGTTCGTTGCCCTTGGTGAAGTGCCAGTCGCTGATCCGCAGGCCGAGGTCGGGCAGCAGCCACGATTCCAGGTATTCGACCTTCGGACGGCCCGGTACCGGGCGTGCCATGTACAACCCGAACGGCTCCACGCGGTACTCGTCGACCGTGCGCACGAAGCCCTTGTTGTCGGTGTTGGTCATGGCCGGCACGTCGAAGTACTCGACCTTGGGCGGATGCACGTCGACGGCATCCGGCGCCTGATTCGGCCCACGCTGTGGCAGCAGAAACGGGTCGGCGCTCATGTCGCCATAGTGCCTGCGAATCGACCCTGGTCCGATCCTCCGAACGGGTATCACCCTAAAGAATGAAGATCGCCACGAGTTCGAGGGCGCGCCGCGAGCGGTCGTTCACGCAGGGTCCACTAGAACGGGTTTGTCGGTGGGGAGGCCTACTCTGAAATACGTGGCATTCGCGACCGAACACCCCGTTACCGCGCACTCCGAGTTCCGGCCCATTGGCGACATCCCCCGCACCGACGGCGAGTTCCGCGTCGTCGCCGACTACCAGCCCTCCGGCGACCAGCCGCAGGCCATCGCCGAGCTGGAACAGCGGATCAACGCGGGGGAGAAGGACGTGGTGCTGCTCGGCGCCACCGGTACCGGCAAGTCCGCCACCACCGCCTGGCTGATAGAGAAGGTGCAACGGCCCACGCTGGTCATGGCGCCGAACAAGACGCTGGCCGCCCAGCTGGCCAACGAGCTGCGCGGGTTCTTCCCGAACAACGCGGTCGAGTACTTCGTCAGCTACTACGACTACTACCAGCCCGAGGCCTACGTCCCGCAGACCGACACCTACATCGAGAAGGACTCCTCGGTCAACGACGACGTGGAGCGGCTGCGCCACTCGGCCACCATGAGCCTGCTCTCCCGGCGCGACGTGATCGTGGTCGCCTCGGTGTCCTGCATCTACGGTCTTGGCACGCCGCAGTCCTACCTGGACCGCTCGATCGAGCTGGAGGTCGGTGGCAGCGTCGACCGCGACCTGCTGCTGCGCGCCCTGGTCGACATCCAGTACACCCGCAACGACATCGCGTTCAGCCGGGGCACCTTCCGGGTGCGCGGCGACACGGTCGAGATCATTCCGGCCTACGAGGAACTGGCCGTGCGGGTGGAACTGTTCGGCGACGAGATCGAGTCCCTCTACTACCTGCACCCGCTCACCGGCGAGGTCGTCCGCGAGGTCGAGAGCCTGCGCATCTTCCCGGCCACGCACTACGTCGCCGGGCCGGAGCGGATGGAGCGGGCCATCCGCGGCATCGAGGCCGAGATGGAGGAGCAGCTGGCCACGTTCGAGAAGCAGGGCAAGCTGCTGGAGGCGCAGCGGCTGCGCATGCGCACCGCCTACGACATCGAGATGATGCGCCAGGTCGGGTTCTGCTCGGGTATCGAGAACTACTCGCGGCACATCGACGACCGTGGCGCGGGCACCGCGCCCGCCACCCTGATCGACTACTTCCCGGACGACTTCCTGCTGGTCATCGACGAGTCGCACGTGACGGTGCCGCAGATCGGCGGCATGTACGAAGGCGACGCCTCGCGCAAGCGAACGCTGGTCGAGCACGGCTTCCGTCTGCCCAGTGCGCTGGACAACCGGCCGCTGACCTGGGAGGAGTTCGGCGACCGGATCGGTCAGACGGTCTACCTCTCGGCAACGCCGGGCCCGTACGAGATGGGCCAGACCGGCGGCGAGTTCGTCGAACAGGTCATCCGCCCGACCGGCCTGCTCGACCCGGAGGTCGTCATCAAGCCGACCGAGGGCCAGATCGACGACCTGGTGCACGAGATCCGCGTCCGCGCCGAACGCGACGAGCGCGTGCTGGTGACCACGCTGACCAAGAAGATGGCCGAGGACCTCACCGACTACCTGCTGGAGCTGGGCATCCGGGTGCGCTACCTGCACTCCGAGGTGGACACGCTGCGCCGGGTCGAGCTGCTGCGCCAGCTGCGGCTGGGCGAGTTCGACGTGCTGGTCGGCATCAACCTGCTCCGCGAAGGTCTCGACCTGCCCGAGGTCTCCCTGGTGTCTATTTTGGACGCCGACAAGGAGGGCTTCCTGCGTAGCGGTACCTCGCTGATCCAGACCATCGGCCGCGCCGCCCGGAACGTCTCGGGCGAGGTGCACATGTACGCCGACAAGATCACCGACTCCATGCGGCACGCCATCGACGAGACGAACCGGCGGCGCGCCAAGCAGGAGGAGTACAACAAGGAACGCGGCCTCGACCCGCAGCCGCTGCGCAAGAAGATCGCGGACATCCTGGACCGGGTCTACGCCGAAGCCGAGGATTCCGAGCAGGAGGTCCCGGTCGGCGGTTCCGGTCGCAACGCCTCCCGAGGCAAGCGCGCCAACACCGAACCCGGCCGCTCCGGCCGCAGCTCGGGCGTGCTGGCCGACAAGAACGTCAAGGGCATGGCCCGCGCCGAACTGGCCGACCTCGTCCAGCAGCTGACCGACCAGATGATGAACGCCGCCCGCGAACTCCAGTTCGAACTGGCGGCCCGGCTGCGCGACGAGATCCAGGACCTGAAGAAGGAACTGCGCGGCATGGACGCAGCAGGCGTGAAGTAGCCTATCGACTGGCACCATTACACCATCGTTGATATCATTACACCATGGCGTTGAACATCAAAGATCCAGAGACGGAGCGGCTCGCCGCCGAAGTTGCCGCCCTCACCGGGGAGACAAAGACCGGTGCGATTCGTAACGCTTTGCGTGCCGAACGGGACAGGCTCGTCGCCCAGGATGACTTTGAGCAGCGTCGAGCCAGGTTTCGACGGTTCTTGGAAGAGGAGATCTGGCCGTTGATCCCAGAAGATCAGTTGGGGAAGCCGTTCACGAAGGAGCAGGAAGAGGAAATCCTGGGTATTGGGCCGGATGGCGTATGATCGTCGACACTTCCGCGCTGATCGCCATCATCAACCGCGAACCAGTTCATGAGCTGCTCTCTGACGCCATGCTGAGAGCTGACGTGGTCAGAGTAGGCGCTCCCACTTACGTTGAAGCCTCGATGGTCGCGTTGGCTCGCTGGGGGCATCGGGGTACGACCCTGCTCGGGCGAATTATTCAAGACCAGAAGATTGCGATCACCTCATTTACCGACCAGCACGCGGAGATCGCCGCCGATGCGTTCAACCGCTTCGGCAAGGGGCGCCACAAGGCTGGGTTGAACATGGGTGATTGTTACACCTACGCAACGGCGTTTGTGGCACGAGAGCCATTGTTGTTCGTAGGTAAGGACTTCACGCACACCGATCTGAACCTCGTCGAACTCGGCGAACCTCAGTGACCGCCGGATCCGTCGTAGACCATGCAGACCGCCGTCGAGCGTGATCCCCGGGGTGTGAGGCTGTAGGCGGCCTCGTTGAGGTGTGGGACACCGAAGAACGGCGACGGTGACTGCGTGGCTTGTTTGTCCGAGATCCAGCCGAAGGTGGTCTGGTAGAGGACGATCTGGTTGTCCTTGATGGAGCCGAGCGCTCTCTGGTCGATGTACCACGTGTGCTGCTGGGTGTCGAGCAGGCTGACGCAGCCATGATTGAGGGCTCGCGACGGGAGGCTGAAGCTCTCCGTCGAGATGATGGTGACCGGATTGAGTGGCGCCGTCGCGCTCCCGTAGAAGTACCACGGCCAGATCGCGATGGCCAGCACGGCGCTGCACACGGTCAGGGCGCCCGGACCTTCGATGGGGTTGCGATATTGGCGTGGCTTGCCATACGGGATCAGCAGTGCCCCGATGCCTGGTAACAGCGCGAGGTAGAAGTAGCTCCGAACCTGGGTGGTCGAGGAGATGTCCAGGAGGAGGGTGGCGACCGTGACCAACGACAGTCGCGCGAGCAGATAGAACGTCCAGCCGCCCCACGTGACGGTCCGGGTCATCAGGCCGCCCTCGCGGGCGGGCGGCTCGGGCCGACGTGGCCGGAGCTGGCGTTGCTTGATTCGACGGGGGTCGGCCGGGCGTGGCTGGGGCCGGGGATGCAGCGGACGCTCTGGTCGAATGACGATCTTGGGGACCGCCTGCGGCGCCGGTTCGGGATCGGCCGGTGGTGCCGGTGCGGGTGGGGCTGGCGTTGCTGGTTGCGGTTGCTGGGCGGCGGCGCGGCGGCGGTCGGCGAGTTCGCGCATGAGCATCCCGAACGCGATCGAGGCGATGCCCAGCGCGGCGCGTCTGACCGGGTCGTTGCTCGGTAAGAATGGCATCGCTGACCCCCCGGTCGCCGTATGGCGCGTACCACCGAGATTAGCGGAGAACGCTACGATCAAGTGTGTTCATCCGGCGATGGATGCGTCGGAAGGGGCCTGGCGAGCCAACGGGCGTCCGGCTGGATGCTGATGCCGCCGAGGCGCTGAGGTTGCGCTCACTGCTCGCGGTCGTGCTCCGCGCGGTGGCCCTTCAGCCGGAGGCCGACGAGGTGCTCGCGGCCTGCGCCGCACCGAGTGAGACCTCCAGTGTGATCGCGCGCCGGGGGCAACGGGTCGCCGCGGACTACTGCCGGTTGTACGGCTGGGCGATGGATCTGTGCGGCAACGATCCGGTCGACTCGCTGCCGCATCGGATCACCCAGTTGTTGCACTATCACGCCGAACTGATCGACGTCGCGCTCAAGCTCGCGTTTCCCCGCTACCGCAGCGCCGAACTGGAGCGTCGCCGGATGGCGTTGACCGGTCTCGGCGAGCCCGCTCAGGTCTTGCGGGACGCCGAAGTCGCGCTACGCCTGTGGATCGACGAACTCAGCTCGTGATGTCCTTGCGGGCGAAGCGGCGGGCGGCGAGCGCGAAGAAGATGACGCCGTAGATCAACGCGGACAGCACGCCGCGCACCATGTTGCCCCAGTCGACGTCGGTGCTCAGCAGATCCGCCCAGGAGAACGCGTAGTGCGTCGGCAGGTACTCGCGCAGGCCGCCGAGGGCGGTGATCGAGTCGAGGATCTCGGACAGGATCGACGCGAGCACCGCGCCGCCGACCGCGCCGAGCGGGGCGTTGGTGGACACCGACAGCAGCAGGGCGAGGCCGGCGACCCAGATCAGTTGCAGGGCAAGGTAGAGCACGCCGAGCGCGATCCGGCCGACGGCGAGGCCGAAGGGGAGGGCTTCGCCGGTCGGGCTGACCATGTCGCCGCCGCCGTAGGCGATGACGCCGACGATCAGCGAGATCGCGGGCAGGATGATCAGGCCTGCGACGGACAGCAGGCCGGACACGATCGCCTTCTGGCGCAGCAGCCGCCCGCGCGGGATCGGGATCGCCAGCAGGTATTTCAGGCTCGACCACGACGCCTCGCTGGCCACCGTGTCGCCGAAGAACAGCGCAACCACCACGATCAGCAGGAAGCTGGCCGACGCGAACAGGCCGAACGCGGTGAAGTTGGTGCCGCTGCTGGTGGCCAGGTCGACGAACTGGCCGGAGCTGCGGTTGCTCGAACCGTTGCCGATCTTGAACGCGATCAGCAGCAGGAACGGCAGGATGGCCAGGAAACCGAGGGCGATCTGGGTTCGCCTGCGCCTGATCTGCCGCCGTAGTTCGACCCGGATGGGCATGGTGCGGCCGGGCCGGTAACCGTTGGCCGCGCCGAGGGTTGTGGTGCTCATCAGTTCTCCCCGCCGCCGACCAGTTGCAGGAACACGTCTTCCAGGCGTCCGCGCGGGCCGACCGCATCGACCGCGACACCGGCGTTGACGAGCGCCGTCACCGCTTCGGCGCGTGGCGTGCCGTTGAGGTGCGCGTACACGGCGTCCGGTTTGTCGTCGGGCGCGTCGAGCAGCTTGACGCCGTCCAGGTCGCCGAGCACACGTCGCGCCTGCGGCGCGTCGTCGACGGTGAACGTGGTCTCGCCGTTGCCGCTGACGATGTCGCCGACCTCGCCGGTGGCGACCAGCTTGCCGTGGTGCATGACCACGACGTGGGTGCAGGTCTGCTCGACCTCGGTGAGCAGGTGCGATGAGACCAGCACGGTGCGCCCGCCCGCCGCGTAGCGGCGCAGCACGTCGCGCATGTCGCGGATCTGGGGCGGGTCGAGCCCGTTGGTGGGTTCGTCGAGTACCAGCAGGTCCGGCAGGCCGAGCATGGACTGGGCGATGGCCAGCCGCTGTCGCATGCCCTGGCTGTACGTGCCGACCTTGCGGCTGACCGCGTCGCCGAGCCCGGCGATCTCCAGCGCTTCGTCGAACCGCGCGTCCTCGACCGGGCGACCGGTGGACGCCCAGTACAGGTGCAGGTTGGCGGTGCCGGACAGGTGCGGCAGGAAACCGGAACCCTCCACGAACGAACCGATCCGGGAGAGCACTGGCGCGCCGGGCCGGATCTTCTGGCCGAACACGCGGATCTCGCCGCCGGAGGGCTGGACGAGGCCCATCATCATGCGCAGCGCGGTGGTCTTGCCCGCGCCGTTGGGGCCGAGCAAACCGACGACCTGACCGTGTTCGACCCGGAAGCTCAACGAGTCGACCGCGACAACGCCGCCCGGATAGGACTTGGTCAGCTCGGACATGGCCAGCGGCACGTCGGCCAGCGCGGCGTCGACGTCCGCGCCTCGCCTGCGGCGCAGCCACAACACGATGGCCGCGGCGACGACCAGCAGCAGCACCACGCCGATGGCGATCAGCTGGCCGACCGGCAGCGGGGTCGCGCTGGTGCGGCCGGGCACGACCGGAACCGCGAGAGAGCTGTCGGCCAGGGTGATCTGGTAGGCGGCCGGTTGGGGCTGGTCGGCGTAGCTGGAGTCCGTTGTGGACACCACCAGTTGGAGGTGATGACCGGCCTGGACCGGTTGCACGATGCCGGGCAGGGTCACGGTGACCCGCGCGGGCAGCGACGCGACGCGGATCGGCGCGACGCCGGCACCGGGGAGAGTGCGGGTGCCGCTCGGCGCGACGTCGTAGAGCTTCGCGAACAACACGGCGCCGGTGCCCGGCTGGCCGGCCACGTTCAGTGTGACCTGCGACGATCCGGCGATCAGCACCTGGCTGCTCAGCGGCGCGGTGTCGAACGTGGCGAATTCGCCGGGGATGTCGGTGGTGAGTCGTCCCGCCGCCGGGCCGAGGTTGCCGCCGATGCCGGGCAGGCTGCTCATCGCGGCGGGGGAGCCACCGGCCGGGTTGATCACGGTCGCGGGCGGACCGGACAGCTTCAGGTTGTCGCGTTGCGTGTTGCCGGTGGTGAGGCCGGGATAGGCGGGCGAGGTGACCGTCCGGACCGAGGGTTCGCCCGCGTCGTTGAAGGAGCCCTGGACCGCGTATTCGAAGCCGGTGCCGGGATCGGTGCCCTGGCCGCGCAGGTGGTAGTCGAAGAACTGGCCGATCTCGGCGCGCAGGTCCGCGTCGGGCTGGCCGCCGTCGTGGCCGCCGTTGTACCAGATGACCTTGGCCTGGCCGCCCGCCGCGGTGATCTGCCGCGCGTTCGCGTCGGCCTGGTCCAGGCCGAACAGGGTGTCGTGCTCGCCCTGCACCAGCAGTGCGGGGATCTTGATGTTGCGGGTGACGCTGACCGGTGAGTCGGCGCGGAGCAGGTTGATGGTCTGCTGGCTGGCCTGGCCGGTGGTGGCGAGTTCCTCGTAGGCCTGGCAGACCTGCGGGATGAACCGGCCGCACACGCTCGACCCGCCGCCCAGCCCCTCGGCGAAGAACAGGCTGGCCCACGACTTCTTGAACACGCCGTTCGGGGCGAAGGCGCCAACGGCCGGAGTGCTCGCGCCGAGCGCGGAAGCGGTCGCGGCGTTGGGGATCAGCGCCTGGGAGAGGTCGTTGTAGGTGATGAGCGGGGCGATCGCGTCGACCCGCTTGTCGCTGCCGGCGAGCATCAGCGACAGCGCGCCGCCATACGATCCGCCGGTCACGCCGACGTGCGGGTCGCCGGGGCCGTCCTGTCGGACGGCGGGGGAGCGGCCGAGCCAGTCGATCAACTGCTTGGCGTCCGCGACCTCGTAGTCGGGCGAGTTGAGCGCGATCTGGCCGGTGCTGTGACCGAAACCACGCGGCGTGTACGCGAGCACCACGAACCCGCGCTGGGCGAACTCGGTCGCGTCGGTGACCAGCGAGTCTTTGGTGTCCCCGAAGCCGGGCGAGACGAGAATGGCCGGTGCGGGGGTTGTCGCCGGGTAGTAGACGGTGGCGTCGATGCTCACCCGCTGGTCGCGCCCGGGACCGTCCAGCACCGGGATGACCAGGTTCTGGCTGCGCACGGCGGCAGGCTTGGTCGAGTTGTGCACCGCGACCACGACGCCGATCACGGCGCCGATGAGCACGAGAACGCACAGCGCGACCAGGCCTCTATTCAGGCGTGATCGGGGCACGAGGTCGACAGTATGTGATCCAAGCTGAGAATCTCTCAGCGGTGGGCCGCTTCGTGGGACGGACGAGCGATGAGTAAGAATGACGGCACAGCGTGGAGGGGAGTATTCCTTCGCGGCGGTGTCGTCAACACGGAGCGTCCTGACGCTCCCGGTGCCGTCGGTCGGCCCGGTGCTGGCGGAAGAGACCTCCGGACGGTGGCATGCGCCCAGATCCGGAGGTCGGCTTGATGATGTACGTGCCAGTGTGGGCATGGTTGGCCACGACTATCGGGCTGGTCGCCTTACTCGCGTTGGACCTCGTCATCGTCGACCGCAAACCGCACAAGGTGACCGCCTGGGAAGCCGGCCGCTGGGTGACCCTCTACGTGGCCTGCGCGGTCGTGTTCGGCCTGCTGGTCTGGCTGCTGGCCGGGGGCAAGTTCGCCGGCGAGTTCTTCTCCGGTTACCTGACCGAGTACTCGCTGTCGGTGGACAACCTGTTCGTGTTCCTGGTGATCATGACCGCGTTCAAGGTGCCCACCATCCACCAGCACCGCGTGCTGCTGATCGGCATCGTGATCGCGCTGGTGCTGCGCAGCGTGCTGATCATGGGCGGCAGCCTGCTCATCTCCAAGTTCTTCGCGATCTTCTACGTCTTCGGAGCCTTCCTGATCTTCACCGCCTACCGGCTGGTGCGCGGGTTCGACAAACCCGAGGACGAGAGCTATTCGGAGAACGCGGTGCTGCGCTGGCTGCGCAAGATCGTCCCGGTCACCAACGACTACCGGGGCGCCCGATCCTTCGTGCGGGACAACGGCAAACGCGCGGTCACGCCGATGCTGGTGGTGATCATCGCGATCGGCACCACCGACCTGCTCTTTGCGCTCGACTCGATCCCGGCCGTCTTCGGGCTCACCCGGCAGCCGTTCCTGGTCTTCGCGGTCAACGCGTTCGCCCTGATGGGCCTGCGCCAGCTGTACTTCCTGATCGGCGGGCTGCTCAACAAGCTGGTCTACCTCCCGCTCGGGCTGGCCGTGCTGCTGTTGTTCATCGGCGCCAAGCTGATCCTGGAAGTGCTGCACACCGACTCGCTGCCGTTCGTGCCCGGCGCGCAGCGCATCGACGTTCCGGTGATCGGACCGGGGATCTCGCTCGGGGTGGTCGTCGGGGTACTGGCCATCACGGTGCTCGCCAGCCTGGTGAAGACCCGGCACGAGGCGCGGCGGGAAAGCGCGAGCTGAACAGCGGATCTGTTGGCTTGACTCGGGTATGGTGGCGAAGGTGCGTCCAGAGGATCTTGCGCTCATCCAGGTGCCCGGCGTGCCCGCCCTGCACGACGATCTGTTGCTCGCCGCGTTCACCGCGCCAGATCTCGTGCGCGACCGCTACACCGGGTCGATCTGGCGGATCGCGCTCGACGGTTCCGGCCGCACCCGGTGGACCGAAGGCGAGCAGGACACCTGCCCGGTCATCTCCCCGGACGGCAGCAGGGTCGCGTTTCTGCGCACCGTCGACGGCAAGGCGCAGCTCTACGTGATGCCCGCGCGCGGCGGCGAACCGCGCAAGCTCACCGATCTGCCGCTCGGGGTCGCCGAGCCCGCGTTCGCGCCGGATTCGCGCCGGATCGCCTTCGTGGCGCGCATTCCCGAGCCGGGCCGGTACGGGACGCCACCGGCCGACGGCGGGGAAGCACCGAAGCCGGAGGCGGAGGCGCCGCGGCTGATCACCCGCCTGGACTATCGCCTGGACAACGTCGGTTTTCTCGGCGACCGGCACTACCGGTTGTTCGTGGTCGACGCGGACACCGATGACGATCCCCTCGAACTGACCGACGGGCGTTGCGATGTGCAGGAACCGCAATGGACCCCGGACGGCAGCCACGTCGTCGTGATCACCCCGCGCGATCTCGGCGTTCGCGAGACGCACCACAGCGACCTCCGCGCGATCCCGGCCGCAGGCGGTGAACCGGTGCTGCTGGCCCAATGCCCGGCCGCGGCCCGCGGGCTCGGCATCGCCGAGGACGGCACGATCCTGTTCGTCAGCGCGGCGTTCGCGCGCTACCAGGACGAGCCGCGCAACAACGGCCTCTGGTCGCTGCCGCTGAACCTGACCGCGCCCGGCGAACCGCGCAGGCTCACCGACGAGGAGACCGTCGCGATCGACGGGATCAGCCGCACCACGGTCGTGCACAACGGTTGCGCCCTGGTCGCGGTCGACCATCGCGGCACGGTGCAACTGGTCGCGGTGCCGCTGGACGCCGACGCCGCGCCGCTGGCCAAGCTGCCGGTGCTGGCCGGCGCGGAGGGCACGGTCAGCGCGTTCGCCGCGCACAACGGCCGCGCGGTCGCGGTTGTGTCCACTGTGGATGATCCGGGCGAGGTGGTCCTGCTCGGCGACGCCGGACCGGGCACGCTGACCGACGCCGGAACGGAACTGAAAGCGACCGGGCTGTGTCGATTGGTGGAGATCGACACCACCGCGCCGGATGGCTACCCGGTGCACGGCTTCGTGGTCCTGCCGGACGGTCCTGGCCCGCATCCGGTGCTGCTGCATGTACACGGTGGTCCCTTCGCTCAGCACGTGCGCGGTTTCTTCGACGAGGCACAGGTCTACGCGTCGGCCGGTTATGCCGTCGTGCTCGGCAACCCGCGTGGTTCCATGGGCTATGGCCAGGCGCACGGCCGGGCCGTGCTGAAGGCCATGGGCACCGTTGACGTCGACGATCTGCTCGCCCTGCTCGACGCCGCGCTGACCCGGCCGGACTGCGACGCGGCGCGGGTCGGCGTGATGGGCGGCTCGTACGGCGGTTTCATGACCGGCTGGCTCGCCTCGCATCACCCGGACCGGTTCGTGGCCGCCTGGTCCGAGCGCGCGGTCAACTCGTGGGAGTCGCTGTACGGCACGTCCGACATCGGCTGGTACTTCACCGAGATCTACCTCGGCACCGACGTCGACGAACTGCGCGACCGCAGCCCGCTGGCCCACGTCGAGAAGATCACCAAGCCGTTCATGGTCGTGCACTCCGAACAGGACTGGCGCTGCCCGCTGGAACAGGCCGAGCGGATGTTCGTGGCGCTGCGGGCGAACGGCACCGAAACGCAGATGCTGCTGTTCCCCGGCGAGGGCCACGAACTGAGCCGCTCCGGCCGCCCGCGCCACCGGGCCCAGCGGATGCGGGCGGTGCTCGACTGGTGGGCGAAGTGGTTGCCGGTGTGACCGGCTGGCAGGTTCGCCGGGCCGTGGTCGAGGACGCGCTATCGATCGCCCGGATCAACGTGGCAGCATGGCGATCCGCTTACGCCGGCATCGTGCCCGACGAATACCTGAGCGCGATGACCACGGAGCAGCGGACCCAGCGCTGGCAGCAGATCCTGAGCACGCCTGGCCCGTACGCCACGTTCCTCGCTCTGGACGCGGACGACGCGCTCGCCGGGTACTGCTCGCTCGGTGCGCAGGACAGCGCCGAACTGATGTCGATCTATGTGGACCCGGCGCGGTACCGGACGGGCGCGGGACGCGCCGTGCACGACGCCGCGATCGCCTGGCTGCGCGAGTCCGATTTCGAGCAGGCCGGGTTGTGGGTGTTCGCCGCGAACGAGCGCGCCCGCGCCTTCTACGCCGCCCAGGGCTGGGCGCCGAACGGGATCACGCGCGACGACGAGATCATGGGCGCGGTGATTGCGGAATTGCGCTACACGCGCCCGCTCTAACGGGTGAATGCGCTGGTTTGATCAGGCGACGGTGCCCGCAGTGGTGCTTACCATCGGCACTAATTGCCTTCAGTGCCAGGAGGATTCATGTTCCGCAAATGGGCCTTCGCGCTGCCGCTGTCGGCCATCACCTTGGTGGCCGCCGCGGTCGTGCTGCCCTCGGTCGTGTCGTCGGCCGCCGCGGCGCGTGCCGACACCGCGCCGGCCTGTACGTCCAGCACGCCCTCGGTCAGCGCGTTGTCCACCGCGTTGACGAACGTCCAGAGCGCGCTGACGCCAACGCCGGACCCGGCCAAGCTCGCCCCGGTCGCCGGTGACCTGTTCAACGCGATCATCGCCGCGCAGAAGGCGGGTTGCCTGCCCGCGCTGCCATCCTCGTCGGGCACCTCGACTCCGGCGAGCGCACCGGTTGCGCCTCCGGCCGCCGCCAACTGCCAGTCCGACGCGGTCTCGCTGCTGTCCTCCGCGCTGAACCTGGTCAGCGCCGCGCTGGCCAGCCCGCCGAGCCCGACCGGCGTGACCAGCGCGCTCAGCTCGCTGGCCACCTCGGTGACCGGCGTCAACACCGACAGCTGCCTGCCCGCCGCGCTGCCGGTGCCCGCGCTACCGCCCGCACCGTAAACAGCAACGGAAAAGCGGGGCCGGTCGTGACCGGCCCCGCTTTCGTTACCCCAACAGGGTGTAGTTCAACTCCTCGCAGATCCGCGCCAGCGGCAGATCCAGACCGGGATGGTCGAGCTGCACGAGCACGTCCGGTGTGACCGGCATGGCGTCCCCGGCGGGCGGATCCCACAGGCACACCGCGGGATTGCCGGAGTCCATTGAGGACCGGTACCACAGGCCGTCCAGGTCGGGATGGGCCAATCGAATCGCGCGGGCCCATTCCTGGGTGCGGTCGCGTGGCCCGCTGCTGATCTCCTGGGACGCTCCGGCCCGGGTTGGCCACAGTCCGACCAGGTCGAGCAGCCGCAGTGTCCGGGTCGGCCGGAACACCACCAGGAACGGCCTGCGGGTGATGCGGTCCACAACGGACGTGTCCTGGAAGACCTCGGCGATGCTGGTGCGCACCGACAGTCCGAAGTAGAGCACGCCGTGGCCGGGTGCGTCGGTTGGCCGGCCGCGCGGGCCGGGCGGGTGCGGGTCGAACCGCGCGTGCGGGAGGGGTCCTGCCCGGCGGAACGTGTTCCACTGCTGGGGGTGCCTGCCGGCGACGGTGAACACGCGCACCAGGCGGGTGGCCGGGTGCACGGCCACGATGTCCTCTTCTGGGCGCAGCAGGGCCGCGAGTTCAGCGGGTTCCGGCGGCTGGGGAAGCCGTGCCATGCGGGTCCAGTCGTCTCCAGTCTCGGGTGGGCTCAGAGGTGCCAACAGAGTGTTGTTCGCTCAGGGAGCGGCGGTCAGGTGCGTGAGATGTCTGGCAGGGGTCGTGTCGAGCGAGGGAGGCATGACGGAGTCATGTTGACCGACGACAACGCGGCAGATCGCGTGCCTGGGCGTCGCGAGCCGAACAGGCATGGTGTTGGCACCTCTTAGGCCGGTGTGCCCAGCATGGCAGCGAGGCGCGCCACGCGCTGGGGATCGCCACCGGCGGCCAGCCATTCATGCGGGCTCACCGATCGGGTGCCGGCCAGCAGGTCCTCCTGGACCGTGGTCATGAACGCGGCCACGACCAGCGCGGGCTGGTCGCTCGGGATCGCGGCGAGTACCACGTCGAGACCGGGGAGCACGCCCCGCTCGGTGAACTGCCAGGCGGGCAGCCGCCAGCCGCCGCGGTCCTTCCAGCCCATCAGCGAACCGTCGGCGAGACGGTGCCGCACCCGGCTGGTGTCCACGCCGATGGTCGAGGCGGCTTCGCCGACGGTGAGCGCGGAATCGTGCAGTACGGCCTGCTCGGCGACGGCGCGGGCGCGCCCGTCGGCCTCGTTGTCACGGCGCGGGCGCAGGTCCAGTCCGACGTCGGCGAGGGCTTCCCGCTCGGACGCGGTGAACTGCGTGGCGGGCTCGGTGTTGGGCGGGCTCAGCCTGCGGGCCGCGTCCTCCACGTGGGCGAGGAACTCGGTTGGCGAGACCCGCAGGCCCGCGTTGGCCAGAACCTTCTCCAGAGCCACCGTCATACGGATAGCGTAGCTCGCCCGTGCGGTTTCGTGCGGATTTGTGGGAGATTTCACCGGAATCTGTACGGACCGCACACAATCAAACACGTAGCGTTCCCGGATTGAGTTAGGCTAGCGTCTCCGACGGCTGGTGGCCAGCCCATCCAGGTAGCCGCGCATCAGACCGCCCGTGACCGGCCTGCCCAGTATGGCGCGCGGAGGTCCTTCTTGAGGATTTTGCCCGTCGCGTTGCGCGGCATCTCGCCGATCACCTCGACCGACTTCGGCACCTTGAACGAGGCCAGCTGCTGCTTGGCCAGCGCGATCAGCTCCTCCGGCTCGACCGCCGCACCGGGCGCGAGGGTCACGATGGCCTTGCCGACCTCGCCCCACTTCTCGTCCGGCACGCCGATCACGGCCACGTCGGCCACGCTCGGGTGCTCGCCCAGCACCCGCTCGATCTCGGCCGGGTAGATGTTCTCCCCGCCGCTGATGATCATGTCCTTGACCCGGTCGGAGATGAAGATGTAGCCGTCCGCGTCCACGTAGCCGGCGTCGCCGGAGTGCAGCCAGCCGTCGGTGATGGCCTGCTCGGACTCCTCCGGCTTGCCCCAGTACCCGGCCATCAGCTGCTCGGTGCGCACCATGATCTCGCCGACCTCGCCCGGCCCGAGCGGCGCACCGGTCGCCGGGTCCGCCGCGACGATCTCCACGCCCTTCAACGGCACCCCGGCCGAGATCAGCCGGTGCTCGTTGGCGGTGTCGCGGTGCGCCTCCGGTCCGAGGACGGTGACCGCGCCGGACGCCTCGGTCATCCCGTACACCTGGTAGAAGTCGGCCGGGAAGGTGGCGA
>DATFHN010000077.1:0-8313 GCA_035248365.1 Pseudonocardiaceae bacterium
CATCGCCACCAGGCCCACGGCGTGAACCGGCATCAACACGTCCTCGTACCCCGACGGCTGGACGTCCTGGGGGGTGTCAGCGCCGATCAGCGCGACCTCCCGTTCCTGCAGCCACGGCAGGCAGGACGCGTGCCAGCCGGCTTGGGTGACGCCGCCGGACGGACCGGTCTCGTGCCGGGCGCGGCCATAGCCGGTCCGAATGAGCACGGCATCACCGGTTCCCACTCGCACACCTTGGCGACGCTCCGCCTCCTCGAGGTCGTCGGGAAACACACCCGCTCCTGGTTCCAGCCACGGCACATCGCGGACCCTCGCGATGTCCAGCAGGACACCACGCGTGACGATCCCGTTCGCCGCCGCCGTGACGGCGCCCCACGCCGATCCCGTTGCGGCGTCGACCAACGAGTGCGACCGCCCGTTGTACATCGTGCCGTCCCAGAAGATGTGGCACGGCGAGTCGACGTGGGTGACGGTGTTGCCGTGGAACGTGATGCCGAGCCGCTCCGAGGAATAGCCCCAGCGCCGGTCGTTGCGAAACCCGGGCAGCGGCATGTTCTCGGCCCCCGGCATGTCGGCCGAGCACGGGCACGCCGTCGTGGACCGCTCCATGTCCTGCGGTACGGCAACTTCCCACCCGCACGACACGCTCCTGCCGTGCCGCACGGCCTGCGCCGCCGCCAGCCGGACGTCGTCGGTGATGTGGTTCAGGGTGCCGCGTTCGTCATCGGCGCCCCACCGTCCCCAGTTCGACAGCGTGTCGAAGTAGCCGAGCACGTCGTCCCGTGTTGGCACCGTCATCCCCCATCGACTCCTCCGGTCACGCAGCAGGCCAGGAGGCAGACTACGACACCGCTCGTCAGCGGCAACCGCGCATTTCGACGCAGCATTCACCCGCGCCGGGGTCGAGCACGGCCTCGACGGTCTCCGCGCCGAGCCCGCCGAGCAGACCGGCGAGAAAGGCGTGGTTGATGCCGCACACCATCTCGGGTGCCCTGGTCGCCAGAGGGTGGAACGGGCAGGCTCCCAGCCGTACGCAGGTTGCCGACGCGCGCTGCGGCTCGAACCCGTGCCGGTGCAGCACGGCTTCGGTCATGGTCAGGGCGCGTTCGGCGCCCAGCCGTCCGGGCCGGGTTCGTTCGCGTTCGTCCGCGCCGATCTGGTGGCCGCGTTCTTCCGCGACCCGCAGCGCCGCCTGCGCAGCGTCCTCGCCGTCGAGTACGGCGTCGAGCAGGATGTCGGCGAGCAGGTCGGGCTGGCGGGACGGGATGCTGATCCGGATGTCGGCGTCGACCGGCTGGTAGACCTTCGGCGCCCGGCCCGCTTTGCGGATTCCGGAAACCGGCTGGTAGTCGGCTTGCAGGACCCCGGCGTCAACGAGCTTGTCCAGGTGGAACGCGGCCAGTTTGCGCGAGATGCCGACGGCGGCGGCGGCTTCGTCGCGGGTGACCGGGCGGCGGGCGGCCCGGATGAACGCGTACATGCCGCCGCGCAGGTCGTCGTCCAGCGCCGCGATGGCCCTGATCTTCGCATCGCGCGTCACCAGGCGACGATAACACCAATGCGTGTTCTCATGCCCCGTCTCGAAGACACGACATCAGCTCGTCTTGACTCCGCCGGATAATAAGACCAAGCTTTTTTGGTGATTCATGCGAGAGGTGGCGAGGATTGTGACCACTGACGTCCGGCAAGCGAAGCAACCGGTGAGCGCGGCCCTGGCCGGCCCGTACGGCCACCCGTTCCACCCGATCCTGGTCACGGTGCCGATCGGCGCGTGGGTGGCCAGCCTGGTGTTCGACATCGGCTCGCGCATCGTCGGCGACCCGGCTTTCCTGGCCAAGGGCTCGGTGTGGCTGGTCGCGATCGGCGTGGTCGGCGCGCTGGCGGCCGCGATGATCGGGTTCCTCGACCTGATGGCCATCCCGACCGGAACTCGCGCGTTCCGTACCGGCCTGGTGCACATGAGTCTCAACCTGCTCGTCACCGGCGCCTACGTCGGCAACTTCTTCTGGCGGCAGGCCGGCTACGACCACTCCGGCCCGGTCGCCATCGGCCCGCTGGTGTTGTCCGTACTCAGCCTGGCCGCTCTCGCCCTGTCCGGCTACCTCGGCGGGAAACTCGCCTACCGCTACGGCGTGCGCGTCGCCGAGGAGGCCACCCAGGCCGAGGGCTACCAGCCCACCCGCTGATTCAACCGCACACCCACCACATTTCGAGGAGGTTGATCATGTCCATCGCCGCACTGATCGCCTGGGTTGTCGCCGCAGGCGGCGGCTTCGTCCTGCTCGGCACCTGGATCGCGAAAGGCGGCCTCCGCGCCCCGCGCACCAGCCACTTCCCGCCCGCGGTGATCTTCGGGCACTTCGCGCTGGCCGCGGCCGGTCTGGTCGTCTGGATCGTCTATCTGGTCCTGGACAGCGCACTGCTGGCCTGGATCGCGTTGGGGCTGCTGGTCCTGGTCGCGGTGCTGGGCTTCACCATGTTCCTGCGCTGGATTCCCAGCTACCAGGCACGCCGAACGGTCGCCGCGGGTGCCGGTGGACCGGGTGCCGCGACCACCGCCGAAACCGCCCCGGCCGAGCAGCACTTCCCGGTCGTGGTGGTCGGCGCGCACGGCCTGTTCGCGGTGGCCACGGTGGTGCTGGTCCTGTTGAGCGCGCTCGGCGTCTGACCCGGCCAACCCATTCATCATGAACAAGGAGCAGCACCATCGTGGCAACGAACAGGATCGTCATCGTCGGCGCGGGCCTCGCCGGTGCCAAGGCCGCGGAAGCATTGCGCGACCAGGGTTTCGACGGATCGATCACCCTGATCGGTGAAGAGCGGCACCGGCCCTACGAACGCCCGCCGCTGTCCAAGGACTACCTCGCCGGCAAGGCCGAGCGGGACAGCGCCTTCGTGCACGAGGAATCCTGGTACGCCGAACACGCGGTCGACCTGCGCCTCGGCGTCGCGGTCACCGCGATCGACCGCGCCGCGCACGAGGTCGAACTGGCCGACGGCACCCGCGTCACCTACGACAAGCTCCTGCTGGCCACCGGCTCCCAGCCGCGCACGCTGCCCGGCGCCACGGGCGTGCACTACCTGCGACGGTTCGAGGATGCCGAGGAGATCAAGCAACTGCTCGCCGGTGACGGCCACCTGGTCGTGATCGGCGCGGGCTGGATCGGGCTTGAGGTCGCCGCGGCCGCCCGGCAGGCCGGGTTGCGGGTGACCGTGCTGGAGGCGATGGAACTGCCGCTGCTGCGGATCCTCGGCACCGAGATCGCGCAGGTCTTCGCCGATCTGCACCGCGCCAACGGCGTTGACCTGCGCTTGGGCGTCAAGGTGGAGGAGGTCGATGGAAGTTCCGGTGTCCGGCTGGCCGATGGCACCCACATCGCGGCGGACGCGATCGTCGTCGGCATCGGCGCCGCGCCCAGCACCGCCCTGGCCGAACAGGCCGGTCTGACCGTGGACAACGGCATCGTGGTCGACGCCGCCCTGCGCAGCAGCGACCCGGACATCTTCGCGGCCGGTGACGTCGCCAACGCCTTCCACCCGGTGCTGGGCCGTCGCGTTCGCGTCGAGCACTGGGCCAACGCGCTCAACCAGCCCGCCACCGCGGCCGCCGCCATGCTCGGCCAGGAAGCCCGTTACGAGGAACTGCCCTATTTCTTCACCGACCAGTACGACCTCGGCATGGAGTACCTCGGCCACGCCGAACCCGGCGACTACGACCGGATCGTGGTCCGGGGCGATCTGGCCGCCCGCGAGTTCATCGCGTTCTGGCTCAAGGACAACCGGGTCCTGGCCGGGATGAACGTCAACATCTGGGACGTCACCGACTCGATCAAGGAGTTGATCACCTCCGGCCGGCCCGTCGACCCCGACGCGCTGGCCAAAGGTTAACGCCGATCAAGCGGACGCCGTTGCAGCCGGCGGCCGAGATCCTCGCGTAAGTGCACCTCGATGAAGTCGCGGAGGTAGGGGTCCTGGGCCAGTTCGTCGAATGCCGCCGCCAATGCCGGATCGGGGCGCTCGGTCAGCAGCACGATGCGCCACTGGTTCAGCGGGTCCTCCTCGGAGCCCGCGACCGAATGCTCGACGTGGAAGATCGGCTGCCCGGCCCCCGCGACGAACTCGCGCCCGTCCGGTGCCGTGAACCGCTCGGCGCCGATGAACACGGCACGCCGGTTGTCGTGGTCGAGCCGCACGTGCTCGATCACGGTCGCCAACTGGCTGGGGTCCGCCCACAGGCGCTGCTCGGAAACGCGGGTGAAGTCCTCGAACCTGCCGTGGCGCACGCTCGGGAACTTCTCGGCGCTTCCCGCCGTCACGACGGTCGGGATGTACTTGTCCGGCGCGGCGGCCTTGCGCACCTCCATGTCCCACAACTGCGCCCCGGTGTACCGGAAGGGCGGCGCTACGACGTAGCGGTCGCGAAGCACCTGGTTGACCGGCACCGGCGGCAGCCGCACCGAGGTCGTCCCCGGATCGGCCCAGGCCTGCTCGAAGACAGCCTCGTGGTCGCGAACCTCGCTGGGCGGAGTAGTGATGTTCATCGCGAACCCTTCATAAAGTCAACTTTAATGACTATCACCGATACATACTACATAGCTTGGATAGCTTTCGTGACCAGCGTTGACAACCAACACCGGATTCCGGCTAACGAACCAACCTGACCTACCGATGATCGGTTTGCCCGGCGTATTGCCGGATGCCGAATGAGCGAACGAAGGTTGCGTGACGTGGAGCCATCTCACGAGGCGGTGCCGAGCAGGATGTCCCAGGCGGCCGCCGGAGAGTTGAAGGCGGTCTGGGAGAACCTCGGTCGGATCGATCCTCTCTGGGCCATCATGAGCGACCCCGAGCGCCGTTATGGCGGCTGGGACCTGGGCGAGTTCATGGCCACCGGAGAGCAGTCCGTTCGCTACCTGATCGACACGGCTCGAACCCACGGGATGCCCCTCGATGGCCGGGTGCTGGATTTCGGGTGCGGCGTCGGCCGGATCAGCAATGCGCTGGCCGAACAGGGCCTCGATGTGGTCGGCATCGACATCGCGGCGTCCATGATCGAACAGGCCGAGGAACTGAACTCGCATCGGGATCGGCTGCGGTTCGTCGCGTATGACGGTAATGAATTGCCCTTCCCGGACAATTCGTTCGATGCGGCGGTCACGTTGATCGTCCTGCAGCACTGCCCGCCACGGGTTCAGGTGACCGCGCTGATGCAGTTGCAGCGTGTGGTCCGGCCGGGCGGGTTGCTGATCTTCCAGCTGCCGAGTCGTGCCGTCCCGGTCGAGCCACTGGACGAAGCGGCCCGCCGTGCCGGCATCGACTGGCGCTCCGAGCTGACCGAACTGCCGGTCCAGGGCACCAGCGTCATCCTGACGGAGGTGACCAACCAGAGCGACCGGGTGTGGCCGGCCGGACGCCAGATCAAGCTGGGGAATCACTGGTACCGCGGCGACACTGTGGTGCGGTGGGACGACGCCCGCGCGGATCTGCCGCACGACGTCGCGCCGGGCGAGACCGTCGAGCTGAAGCTCACGGTGAACGCCCCATCGGCCGCGGGAGAGTACCGGCTGGAACTGGACATGGTGCAGGACTTCGTCGGCTGGTGGGTGGACTCAGGCACCCAACCGGTCTCGCGCGAGATCCGAGTGCTCGACGCCCCCGCGCAACCCTCCGCCGAGCAGGATTCTCCCGAAGTGCAGGAGCCCGGCGACGAAGGGACCGTCGTCGGCGGCATGGAGATGCACGCGATGACCATCGAACTGGTCACGGCCTTGCTCACGCACTGCGGCCACGAGGTGGTGGCCGCGGTTCCGGACGACTTCGCCGGGCCGGAATGGGAAAGCTTCACCTACGTCGTACGGATCGGCTCCTGACCGGGCGGCAAGATCGCGCGGTCCTGGACAAGGCGTCCGGATCGCGCGATCGCCGGCGGGCTGGGAACTGACGGAGTTGGCCTACTTCGACTTCGCCGCGTTCGAGAGCGACATCGCGTCGAGAGTGGCCGTCATCGTCGGCTTCTGGACGCCACTCTGGCCCTCGTCCACCGTGTAGCCGAACTTCTCGTAGTACTTGATCAAACCTGGGGTGTCAGCCTGAAGCTGCACCGTCCGACCGGTGGCTTTACCTGCTATGAACATGTGGACGGCCAGCATGGTCGCCGGTGGGGTACTCGTGGTCGCCCTCGGGTCCTTGACGATCCCAGCCAGCTTCGCGGCGGTGTCGGCCTTGGGCCGCCGGTCCGAGGAACTGACAAGCGGGATCTGATAGTGAAAAAAGATCGAGTAAGACTGGCTGTCGCCCGTCACCACGATCTTGCCGACACAGGTCTGATAGCCGAACTTCTGCTGCACGACAAGCTTGAGCGCGTCGACGATCCCGTTCACCTGGGACCGAAAGGCCTCCCTGAGATCGGAGGAAACGCTCTCGATCGCGCCGAGCCACTGGTTGAGCAGGACCCCAGCCTCGGCCACGTCGGTGGCCGCTACGTCAACAGGTACGGGCGTCGTCACATGCGGGGTGCTCGTGTTCTCGGTCATAAGCAGTCTTCGCTTTCCGATAAAGGGTGGAATTCTGCCGCTTGGATTTGCGTTCTGGGCCCAATGTTTTATATACGCGAGCGACCCCTGGCCGTTACTCGGTAAGGCAGACAGCGCGGCGGATATTCGGTATCCCGGACGGGATCACGCTCGGCAACCCGATCGGATCCTTTCGCCTGCGGGAATGTTGGGCTATAGGGGGTAGCGATGCCACAGCCATGGGGCCTGTCCGGCGCACCGTTCTCGGCGTCTATTCGGCCGGATTCGTGGCAGCGTTGTCGCTGGTGATCGGCGGCTCCGGCCGGGTGCTGCGCACCGGTTGTGGCGAAATGGTCAGCGGCTGGCGCGCAGCATGCGGCTTGCCCGCAACGCTCGGGGGGTTTCGCCCTCGAATCCCGGGGAACCGTCGAGGTAGCGGGCGATGAGGTCGGGGGCGGAGTGGTCTTCGATTCCGGTGAAGCCGAGGTCGCGCAGCTGGGCGGCGATCTCGTCGGGGGTGGAGTAGCTGAACACCGGTTCGCCCGCACCGGCCAGCTGGACGGACCGGGCCTGCTGGTGTGCGCGGTCCTCCTCGGTGGCCGCGGGCTGGAGGTAGTCGAAGACCACCTCGACCGGCTGGGCTTGACCGGCGATGTATTCGAGGGTGGTGTGCGCGGCACTCGGGGTCAGGTAGAAGACGACGCCGAGCCAGACGAAGACGGCGGGGGCGCTGCGATCAAACCCGGCGGATTCCAAGCCGGCGGCCAGCGTCTGGGTTTCGAAATCGACCGGCACGAAGGTCAGCGTCTCGGGGCGGTCGATGCCTGCCGTCGCCAGGCGTTCGCGTTTCCAGGCCTGGGTGGCGGGGTGGTCGACCTCGAAGACGCGCACATCCGGGTACGGATTGCGATAGGCGAAGGTGTCCAGGCCCGCACCGAGGATCACGACCTGCCGCACACCGGCGGCGACGGCCGCGGCCACGGCGTCCTCGGCGAAGCGGGAACGGGCGGCGAAGAACAGGCGGCGGGGCCGGTCGTTGGCCGCGATGTCCAGTTCCGTCGGCTCGTCCGCGGTGATGCCGAGCAGACGGGCGGCCAGCGGGTCGGTGAAGATCTGTGGCTGGTCAGCGACCTGGTGATAGGCGCGGGCGTACGCGGTGGCGAGCGCTGTCCGGCTGGGTCCGCCATTCTCCATAGTCGACAACCTACTCACGAACGGGCACGCCCGCCGACGGGTGGCGGCGGGCGTGCCCCACGCTCAGCCGAGCGTCAGCACGGTCAACGAATACGCGGGCACGGTCTGGGTGAAGCCGTTGCCCAGCCCGGTGACCGTCGACGTTCTGGGCACCACGGTGCCCGGCTGGTCGATCGTGTTGGTGTCACTCGGTTTCGCCGACGTCAGGACCGTCATCCGGCCCCGGTTCGGCACGCGCGCTCCGTCGATCGCGACCGACACCGGTTGGGCGTTGCCGCCCGGGTTGACGATGGTCACATAGATCCGCCCGGTCCGGCTGTCCCGGGTGGCCACCACGTTCAACCCGCCCACTCCGGCATACCCGGCCGATACGACCTGATCGCCGTGGTCGTTCCCGAGCATCTGCTGCGCCCAGTAACTCGGCGAACCGTAGCTGGACAGCGCGTCGAACCCGATCAGGTTGGTGCGCCAGGCCACGTTGTGCACGTTGACCAGCATCGGCGCGTACGCCTCCTGGGTGACCAGGTCGGAGTTGCGTTCCAGGCCGGTCAGCCAGGACGCGTCGCCCAGCGCCGCGTTCAGGTCCGGCGTCGGCGTGCCCTCCTGC
>DATFHN010000078.1:0-28269 GCA_035248365.1 Pseudonocardiaceae bacterium
GCCCTTGCCGCCGAACCGCTTCGGGTCCCCGTCCCGCAGCTCGACCGCTTCGTGTTCGCCGGTGGACGCGCCGGAGGGCACCGCGGCCCTCGACAGCGTGCCGTCGTCCAGCGCGACCTCGACCTCAACGGTTGGGTTACCACGCGAGTCCAGGATTTCGCGCGCGCCAACCTGCTCGATGACCGCCACGTACGCTCCCTAGTTCACAATTCGCCACCACTTGGCGACGGCTTCGGATACTGAATGCTTTCCGAAACAGAGTATCCAGTCATGTTTTGGCTCATGACGAGCCTAGCGGGCTGCGGTTATCACCCGGTGGAGGCACACGCCCCGGATCGGAAACAGTCCGTGATCACCGGGTCGGCGGGTCGAGGAACAGGCGAACGGTGGGTAGCGTTGGACGGACCATGACTGACGGCACCTTCGAATCCTTCCGCCGGGCGGAGACGCTGCTTTCCCAGCGCAGGCCGCTCGAAGCGCTGCGCGAACTGGCCGCCGTCGTCGAGGAGGCGCCCGACACGCCGAGCGTGCAACTACTCGCCGGCCGCGCGTACCTCGGCTCCGCCCAGCTCCATCGGGCGGAGTCGGCATTTCTGCGCGTCATCGAGCTGGACCCGGCCGATCACTACGCCCGGTTCGCTCTCGGTCGCACCTTGCAACGACAGGGCCGGTTGGCAGAAGCCAAGACCCAGCTGCGGCTGGCGACCGCGATGAACCCGCTGCCCGAGTACCAGGAGGCGCTCGGCGAGGTCAGCGCGCGACTCGCGGTGCTGGAGGCGCGCAACGGCGAACCGGCGGGCGAGGACTAGCGCCGCCTGGCGCCGACTAGCGGGTCGCGTCCGAGTAGGCCTGCGCGGCGCTGTACACCTCGACGCCGTATTCGTCCGAGTTGTTGTAGATGTAGACGGCTTTCCACCAGTTGGCGGGCGTGGTCATATCGCCGACCGAGCGGCACAGGTAGTTGCCGGCGGTGAGCGCCGCGTCCGCGATGTTCTGCGGATCGGGAGCCTGACCGTCACCGGAGGCGCGCTGGCCCCACTCCCGCCAGGTGGTGGGCAAGAACTGCATCGGCCCGAGCGCGCGGTCCCACTGGGTGTCGCCGTCGAGGGCGCCGTGGTCGGTGTCCGGGATGCGCTGCGTCCCGTTGGTGCCGTCCAGAGCGGGGCCGATGATCGGGCGGGTCTCGCGGTTGTCCGGGCCGATGGACCCGCCGCCGTACTGGCCGTGATGTGACTCGACCCAGCCGATCCCGGCCAGCGTCGTCCAGTTGATGCCGCAGCCCGGATCCCGTTGCGCCAGCAGGGTTTGCGCGGTCATGTACGCGGTGAGCGCACGGCTGGGCAGGTACGTTTCGGTGGACAGCCTGGTGATCCACGCGGTCTGCGGATCCTTGGGGCCCGGCACCGAAGCCGGGAACGGCGCGGGCGCGCTGGGCACCGAGTCGCCCGGATTCACGTTGAGCGGCAGGATCGTGAACGTGGGCGCGGAGGGCGCCGCTTTCGGCGGCGGCTTGGTCACCAGGTCGTGCAGCCACACCCCGCCGCCGGCCAGCAGCAGCACCAGCACCGCGAGCAACGCCCAGCCGCCCCACATCGGCCTTCTTCTGCGCCTGCGCGGCCGCGATTCCTCGTCGTCGTACGCCTCCTCGGACTCGTCCGAGGAGGACATCATCGAGTCGAACGCGGAACCTTCGTGGTCCTCGCGTTCGTCCTCGTGATCGTCGAGCGCGTGTTGGCCTGCCACGCGGCCAGGCTACTGGTTGGCGGAAAACGTGAACGCTTTCGGCCGATTCCCCCACACAGTGGGTTCATTCGGCGCACACCGCAACGCGCAGTTCGGTCATATACCGCTTGGTGATCCGCCCGCCGTGCTCGCGATCGATGATCGTGCCGATGTGGTGCAGGAATCCGTGCCGGGTGCGCGGCGCGAGCGCGAGCGTCGTCGAGTAGGTGCGCAGCAGATCGAGGTAGTCGGCGGTGGCGTAGCCCGCGTCCCAGGTGCGACGGCGAAACGCGATCGGGCCGAACAGACCGCCGCGTTCGAGGTCGCGGTCGAAGCCGATTTCCTCGGGCTGGGGCCGGGGTTCGTCCGGATCCACGCTGGGATACCAGTGCGGGTAGACCTCGCGCTGGGCCTGCGCGAAGAACGCTTCGGTGCCACCGAAGACGTGGTAGGTGGCGATGGTGGCCAGCGCGCCGCCGGGGCGCAGCAACTCGGCGATGCGGGTGAGCCGGGTCTCAGGGTCGAGCCAGTGGAACGCGGTTGCCGACACGACCACGTCGAACGTTTCGCGGGGCCCGGTCCAGGTGTCGAAATCGGCGACGACGATCTCGGCCCGAGGACCCGTTTTGGCCGCGGCGATCTTGGCCAGGTGCGGGCCGAGTTCGACCGCGGTGACGGTGGCGCCGAGATCGAGCAGCGGCATGGTCAACTGGCCGGTACCGCAGCCGATTTCCAGCACGCGCGAGCCGGGCCGGATGCGGGTGAGCGTGGCGAGTTCGGCGATGATCTCGGCCGGATAGCCGGGGCGGACGCGGTCGTAGATGTCCGCGATGTCGTCGAAGCTGGCGCGCGCCGCAAGCCGGTCGGTCACCCACCCAACCTAGGCGTCTTCAGCCGTGGCTGGGCCAGAATTTCCGCCAGGCGGCGGCATCCAGGTCGGCCGGGTCGAGCCCGGCGGCCTTGGCCGCCTGTTCGGCGGCGCGCACGTCCCGGGCGAAGTCCCGCGCGACCGCGCGCAGTTCCAGTTCGGGCTCGACGCCGCGGGCGGCAGCGGCGGCGGCGATGGCGAACAGGGCGCGGCCCGGATCATCGGCGTCAGCGTCGGCGCTCGGCCAGAGGTCGGCGGGCAATCCCTTCTTGACGGTGCGCGAAATCAGCTTGCCGGCCAGCGCGGCGGCGGGCGCGCCGAGTGCCACACCGTCCACACTGGACTCGCGCTTCTTCTCGGCCTGCTTGAGTTCTTCCCAGCGCACGATTTGCGTTGCCGCGTCGTGCACCGCCGGATCACCGTCCGCGAACACGTGCGGGTGCCTGCCGACGAGCTTGCGCACCAGATCCTCGGCGACCTCGTCCACGGTGAACGGATCGGCCGAGTCCTCCTGCGCGATGCGCGAATGGAACAGCACCTGCAACAGCACGTCGCCGAGTTCCTCGCGCAGCGCGACGCGATCGCCATCGTCGATGGCTTCCAGGAGTTCGTAGGTCTCCTCGACCAGGTACTGGCGCAGCGACTCGTGGGTCTGCTCGGCGTCCCACGGGCAGCCCTTCGGCGAGCGCAACCGGTCCATCACCGCGACGGCGGCCAGCAGTTCCGCGCCAGCCGGCGCTTCGGTCCGGATCAGCCGGGCGCCCGCGTCGAGCAGGGCCCGGGCGGCCGGATCGGCCAGGTCGGCGGTGATCAGCACGACTTCGGCGTCCGGCAGGTCGGCCGGGACGGGCGTGCCGAGGTCGGCAGGCAGGTCACCGGTGACGTACACCGCTTCGGCGGTGCGCAGCGGCGCAACAGCGGCGGCGGGCAGGACCGGGCCGAGGTGGAGGTCGAGCAGGACGACTGTGGACTTCGGGTTCACGCCCTCAGCCTAAAGACAAACGCTGTCACCATCAGGACGCGGCGGGGGTCGTCTTGTCCGGGAACTCGACGCCGCCCTGACCCGCGCTGGGCACGACCGCCATGCCGATCGGGTCCCACACGCCGTAGCGCGGGCTGACCTTGATGCTCAACTGCTGCGCGAGCGAGCTGAGCAGGTAGGAACCCGCGCTGTCGAGGTCGTCCGGGTTGGCTTCGGTGATCGCCTGCTTGTCCTGGTCGGACGCGGCCCCGTTGGTGTCGGCGCCGTGCACCACCAGCACCACCCACTGACCCTGGCCGATCGGGAAGGCCAGCACGCTGTTCGCCTTGGCCGCGAACAGCGGCAGGATGCTCTGCGACGGCGCGCCGCCGCTCTGCTGGGCCTGCTGGCTGGTCTGGTTCTGCTGGGCCAGGATCTGGCCGCCGGTCAGCTTGGTGCCGAACTGCGGCTGGCTGTTGCCCGCGGCGGCAGCGCTGGTCATGATCGAGCGCGCGTTCGCCGGGTCGGCGGCCAGCTTCTGGGCCAGCGCGGTCGCGCTCTTCTGGTCCGGCGCGCCCACCGAGTCGAACGTGGTCTGGAACTGGGCGATGTAGCGGGTCGCGTAGGCCATCTGCACGACCTTGTCGCGCAACACCATCTGCAGCTCGTTGTTGCTGTAGCCGGTGGCCTGCATCAGATGGTCGATGCCGCCGAGTTCCTGGGTGTACTCGTTGACCGCCTGCGGGGACACGTTGAGGTGGTACTGGGCCACGGCCGCGTTGTCGATCTGGTGCAGCACGGCATAGGTGACGATCAACCGGGCCTCGTCGGCCGGGTTCGCCTGCTGACCGGCGCCGGCCGAGGGCTGGTGGGCCAGCTGGTTGTTCAGCTCGGCCTGCACGGTGTCCAGCGAGATCGCGCTGCCGTTGACGATCGCGGCAGATCCGGCCTGACCGGGACCACTGGCACAACCGGCGAGCAGCAGGGCGCCAACGGCGCCCGTCACCAGCAGTTTGGCGCTACGGCTAATGACCATCGTCACAGTCGCCAACCCTCTCACAGCATCGTGGTGGCTTGCCAGGCTCATCCGGCGATCATCGGCCGAATCCCGGGAGATCGAGATCACACCCTATTCGCTGCCCTGGCGCGCGATTCAGTGGGGCTTGATCAGGCTGGCGACCTCGTCGGCGGACATGGGCAGACCGAAGTGCGGCCCGCTGCCGGCATGGGCACCGACCGAGCGCCAGTAGTCGGCCTCCTCGGTGGTGCGGATGTCCGGCACGATCGTGACGAACCCGGCGTCACCGGCCAGCTTGATCATGCTCTCGGCGGCCCGCAGGGTCAGCGAATCCGGGCTCGCGGCGGCGACCTTGCGCACGAACCAGGACGCCAGCTGGATGCCGCTCACCGGCAGCTCGTCGACCCGGACCAGGTCGCCGGAGATCGAGCCGACCTCGGTGAGCATCATCCCGACGCCCAAACCCGAGAGCAGATCGAGGTTGTCGTAGGCCTCGGTCTCGTCGTTGCCGAGCGCCTTCACCGGAAGGCCCAGCCACAGGGCGTTCGGGTCGAGTTCGGTACGGGCCAGCGCCGCGTCCACGATGCCGACCAGGTCGGGATCGGCCGCCTGCAACGGAGTCAGGCCGAGACCGCAGAAGATGTCGCTGCCGAACTGGTCGCGCCAGCGCTTGATCTGCTCGCACAGCGCGTCCAGCATCCACTCGCCGACCGGCAGGCTCGCGCCGGTCTGCTCGGCGAGTTCCATGCACTGCTCGTGGCCGATCGGGCCCTGTTCCGGGTGGTTCCAGCGCAGCTGGATGGCCGCGCCCGCCGCGTCGTTGGTGGGCAACCGCCGCCACGGCACCCATTCCGCGACGAGTTCGCCGAACTCCAGCGCGCCGGGCAGTGCGGCGGCCAGCCGCAGCTTGGCGCGCTCGCCCTGGTCGCGGTAGCGGTCGTAGACGGCCCACTGGCGCTTGCCGGTGTACTGGATGCGGCGCAGCGTCACGTCGGCGGCGCGCAGCAGTTCCGCCGCGGTGATCTCGCCGACCGGCGAATGCGCGACGCCGATGCTGGCCGAGACCGCGATGCCGCCATCGGGCAGGTGCAGCGGTTCGGCCAGCTCCTCGTTGATCTGGTCGACCGTGGCCAGCACGTCCGGCGGCCCGACGGTGCGGATCAGCACCGCGAACTCGTCGCCGGCGACCCTGGCCACCAGGGTGTCGTCGCTCTCCACGCTGTCCTGCGCGAACAGCGACTCCATCCGCTTGGCCACGTCCTTGAGTAGCCGGTCGCCCTCATCCATGCCCAGGCCGTTGTTGATCACCGAGAAGCCGTCGAGGTCGAGCAGGTAGAGGGCGACGTGCTGGGTGTGCGGGCCGGACTGGGCGCGTTCGCCGAGCATGCTCTCCAGCCGGCTGAGCAGGTGCTGGCGGTTGGGCAGGCCGGTCAGCGCGTCGTGCAGGGACTGGAAGCTGACCCGGCCCTGGAGCAGATGGAGGTCGCTGACGTCCTCGACCATGGTCAGGTGCAGGCCCGCGCCTTCCTCGGCGTCGCGCAGCACCGACACCAGCAGGTAGACCCAGGCGGTCTGGCCGTCCGATCGGACAAGTCTGCGGCGCTTGCGGAAGCGCTCTCCGTCGCGCTCGATCAGGCCCTGATAGCTGGCGGAGAGGTCGGCGACCTCGTCTTCGTGGAAGAAGTCGGTGAGGGCGCGGCCTTCGAGGTCTTCGGTGGCGTAGCCGAGGATCTCGGCCATCCTCGGGTTGACCTCGATGACCGAGCCGTTCGGGTCGGACAGCACGATGCCGACGGCGGAGCGGGCGAACACCTCGCGGAAGCGCGCCTCGCTGATGGCCAGGTCGCGGCGCGCCTGGCTCATCGCCCGCAGCAACGCCTGCTTGACCTGTTCCTGCTGCTCGAACAGCCATTCCCGGGTGGCGGCGGCATAGCCGGCACAGAGCCCGGCGAGCAGCGAGACGACCTTGGTGGCGACGTCCTCGACGCCGGCCTGGGCGCCGATCGCGAGCAGCGGCCTGCTCAGCGCGTCGACGCTGGCCCGCAGGCTGGTCGGTCCGGTGAAGCGGGCCTTGACGACCGCGACGCCGACCTCTTCGGCGGCGAGGCCCGAGAAGGGCGCGCTGCGCAGGGCATCGACGAGCTGGGCAACGAACCGCTCGAACATCGGCACGAGTTCGGCGCCCGGGACGGGTGAGTAGGCAGTGCGATACACCGCCTGGGCCCAGCGCTCGCCGAGCGCGGCGCAGGCGGCAGCCAACTCCGGGTCCTCCGGAGATAGCGGCGGCACGTCCCGTGAGTCGGTCATCGCTGCGAGGCCGCCGGCGTCCTCACCGGCGAGCCCGTTGCCCACTCCTTCTGCCTCAGTCCTGGTCTTCAACAGCTCTATCGACGTCCCACCGCGATGCGTACCACGCCCAGCGCAGGCGAAGTGACCACCACGAACTCCCAAGGGTGATTGCACGGATGCGGTTTCGACCTTAGTGGGCGCCTGGAGCGCTAAACAGGAAGGTCCACCCAGACGACCATAGCGCCACCCGAATGGAGCAAGGTTCCACACGGTAGGCAATCACGGGATAATAACAAACCGGATATTAGCGGCACGCAGCGTGACTAACCCCCGCCGAATGTGCCGCCGACGTCGTCCGTGTGAGTTAACGTCCGAGTGACCAATTTAGCGCGACGGCCCACATTGCCGGGTCGACATTTCGAAATTCCGAACAAGAATCCATGGACTTGACCATGGTTGCACGGTTTCGACGCACTGTCGGGACCAGCCGATATGCCGTCAATTTCCCCTCTGCAATCGATCTCCGCAACACGCTGGATGCAATCGATTGAATCGGACACTCAGCCGACCGGAACCGGCGAACCGGCCAGCGACGTGAGCAGCTGCGCGCACCAGTTGAGCAGTTCCTGATCGCGCAGTGCCGGAGCGCCGATCCGGCCGCCCGCGCCGCCCTCGGTCGGCCTGGGCACCGACACCGTGTGCACCGTCGCCTTGTACAACGCCTTGGGGTACAGGCGCTTGAGCCGGACCAGCTGCGAGTCGCGCAGTTCCAGCGGCGCGAACCTGATGCTCGATCCCTGCGTGGCCACCTCGGTGACGCCGTGCGCGCGGCAGATCTGCCGGAACTTGGCCACGGCCAGCAGGTTCTCCACCGGCAGCGGCAGCGGGCCGTACCGGTCGGCCAGCTCCTCCCGCACCCGCTCCATGGCTTCCTCGTCGCCTGCCGCGGCGATCTTGCGATACGCCTCAAGCCGCAGCCGCTCCCCCGGCACGTAGTCGTGCGGGATGTGCGCGTCCACCGGGAGGTCGACCCGGACGTCGGCCAGCTCCTGGTCCTCGTCGCCAGCGTCGACGCCCGCGTGCGTGCGGAACGCCTCGACCGCCTCGCCGACCAGCCGCAGATACAGGTCGAACCCGACGCCCGCGATGTGCCCGGACTGCTCCGCGCCCAGGATGTTGCCCGCGCCGCGGATCTCCAGGTCCTTCATGGCCACCGCCATGCCCGCGCCCAGTTCGGTGTTCTGCGCGATGGTGGCCAGCCGGTCGTGCGCGGTCTCGGTGAGCGGTTGTTCGGGCGGGTACAGGAAGTAGGAGTAACCGCGTTCCCGGCCCCGGCCGACCCGGCCGCGCAACTGGTGCAGCTGCGCCAAACCGAGCAGATCACCGCGTTCCACGATCAGCGTGTTGGCGTTGGAGATGTCCAATCCGGTTTCGATGATGGTGGTGCAGACCAATACGTCGTGCTCGCGTTCCCAGAAACCCTGGATCAGCTTTTCCAGCCGGTCCTCGTTCATCTGCCCGTGCGCGGTCACCACACGGGCTTCCGGAACCAGTTCCCGCAATCGTTTGGCGGCTTTTTCGATGCTCGAAACGCGATTGTGGACGTAGAAAACCTGACCGTCGCGAAGGAGTTCACGGCGAATCGCCGCGCCGACCTGTTTGTCGTCATAGGCGCCGACATAGGTGAGGATCGGGTGCCGTTCCTCGGGCGGGGTGAGAATGGTCGACATCTCCCTGATGCCGGCCAAACTCATCTCCAGCGTGCGCGGAATCGGCGTCGCGGACATGGTGAGCACGTCGACGTGGGTGCGCAGGGACTTGATGTGTTCCTTGTGCTCGACGCCGAAGCGCTGCTCCTCGTCCACGATCACCAGGCCGAGGTCCTTCCAGCGGATGCCGGTCTGCAACAGCCGGTGCGTGCCGATCACGATGTCGACCGTGCCGTCGGCCAGCCCCTCGATGATCTGCTCGGAGTCGGCACCGTGGGTGAACCGGGACAGTCCCTTGATCGTCACTGGAAACGATTGCATGCGATCGGAGAACGTGTTCAGGTGCTGTTGGGCGAGCAGCGTGGTCGGCACCAGCACCACGACCTGCTTGCCGTCCTGTACCGCCTTGAACGCAGCGCGCACCGCGATCTCGGTCTTGCCGTAGCCGACGTCGCCGCAGACCACCCGGTCCATCGGGATCGGCTTCATCATGTCGGCCTTGACCTCGTCGATCGCGCCCATCTGGTCCGGGGTCTCGATGAACGGGAAGGCGTCCTCCAGTTCGGCCTGCCACGGCGTGTCCGGCCCGAACGCGAAACCCGGCGCGGCCTGGCGCGCGGCATAGAGCTGCACCAGTTCGGCGGCGATCTGCTTGACCGCCTTCTTGGCCTTGGCCTTGGTGTTCTTCCAGTCCGAGCCGCCCAGCCGGTTGAGCGAAGGGAGTTCGCCGCCGACGTAGCGGGAGACCTCGTCGAGCTGGTCGGTCGGCACGAACAGGCGGTCGCCGGGCTGGCCGCGCTTGCTCGCCGCGTACTCCAGCACGAGGTATTCGCGAGTCGCCCCGGCGACGGTGCGCTGCACCATCTCCACGTACTTGCCGATGCCGTGCTGTTCGTGCACGACGTAGTCGCCCGCCTTGAGCGCCAGCGGATCGACCGCGTTGCGCCGCCGCGACGGCATCGACGTACGCATGTCCTTTGTGGACGCACCACCCCGGCCACCGGTCAGATCGGTCTCGGTGAGCACCACGTAACCGATGTCCGGCGCGGCGAAGCCTTCTTCGAGGCAGCCGCGCACCACGGTCACCACGCCCGCGTCGGGCGGCTCGTCGTCCAGCCCGTTCTCGGCCAGCACCGCGGGGATCTCCGCCTCGCGCAACTGCTCGGCCGCGCGCTGCGCGGTGCCCGCGCCCGGCACCACCAGCACCGCCGTGCCACCGGTGGCGACGTGCGCCCGCAGGTCCGCGAACGCGCGCGGCACCTCACCGCGATAGGCCTCGACCGGCCGCAACTCCAACCGCAGCACGTCATCGCCCTCGGCGGTCAGCTGCGAGAGCGTCCACCACTGGTGATCATGATCACGGGCGCGCGCCGCGACGTCGCCGATCTCCCAGTACGCGGAGGCCCCAAGATCGATCGGCGCCTTGCCACCGCCCGCCGCGGCCATCCAGGACGCTTCCAGAAACTCCTGCCCGGTCCGCACCAGGTCGTGCGCGCGAGCGCGGATCTTCTCCGGGTCGGCCAGCAGCACCGAGGTGCCGGCCGGGACGACGTCGGTGAGCAGCTGCATCTCGCCCGGGCACAAGGCCGGGATCAGCGCCTCCATGCCCTCGCTCGGGATGCCCTGCGCGAGCTTCTCCAGCAGCTCGGCCAGTTGCGCGTCGTTCTGGTGCGCCTCGGACAGCTCCGCCGCGCGCGCCTTGACCGCGTCGGTCAGCAGCAGTTCCCGGCACGGCGGCGCGGTCAGCTCGGTGATCTCGCCCGGCAGCGAGCGCTGATCGGCAACCGAGAACGGCCGGATCTCGCTGACCTCGTCGCCCCAGAACTCGACCCGGACCGGGTGCTCGGCGGTCGGCGGGAACAGGTCCAGGATGCCGCCGCGCACCGCGAACTCGCCGCGCTTCTCGACCATGTCCACGCGCGCGTAAGCCAGCTCGACCAGCCGGTCGACCAGCGCAGCGAAGTCCTGCTCCTCGCCGACCTTCAGATCGACCGGCTTCAGCTCGCCAAGGCCCGGCGCCATCGGCTGGATCAGGCTGCGCACCGCGGTGACCACCACCCGCAGCCGCCCGGCCGGGTGCTCCTCGGGATGCGCGAGCCTGCGCAACACCGCGAGCCGCTGACCAACGGTGTCGGCGCGCGGCGAAAGGCGTTCGTGCGGCAACGTCTCCCAGGACGGGAACGAGGTCACCACGTCCCGCCCGAGCAGGTCGCCCAGGACGGTGGTCAGCTCCTCGACCTCCCGTCCGGTCGCGGTGACCAGCAGCACCGGCCGATCCGCTCCACCCAGCTCGGCGGGCGCGGCCAGCGCGCCGGCCACCAGCGGACGCGCGGCAGGCGGCCCCTCCAACTGCAAGATCCCCACGTCGGACTGCTCCAGAACGGATTGCAGACCGCCGGCGGGCAGCACGGCGCGAAGCAGACCGGAAAGCGAACCAGACAACGGTCGATCCCCCTACGAATGGGACGAAACGGGCGAGGGTGGACGCAGAACACACCCCTCCCCGGGACAACAACCTCGGAAGGGGCCTGTTGCCCCCACCCTACGTCGAACCCCCGACATCGCGCCGCCGAGTAAACGGCTCGGCATCCCAAGCCAGCCGATCCGGCCGCCAGACGCCGTCGGTCAACGCGCCGGACAGCACGGGATCGAGGAACCGCCGGATCAGCTCGACCGCCTCCGCATACCGCTGGTGCTCGACGCAATCGGCGACACCGCGCGCCGCCCGCGAATACGTGCTCTGCCAGGCAGCCGGTGTGCGGTACTCAGTGATGGGCTGGAGTTCCCTATGCGATCGCTCCGCCTCGATCGCGTTGCGCAAGGTCAGGGCATCGACCGACTGGGTGCGGGCGATGACCACCAGGTCAACCAGATCGCGAACCCGCGTCGACGCCCCGCCGCGTCTGCCGAACAGCTCGAACGTGGCACACAGCTTGTCCGCGATGTGATCGACAATCGGATAAAGCCGAAACCTCGGTGTTGTCAGCCCGCCGATTTCCACGATCGGCTCCGGCACCAAGTACTCCGGTTCGGCCGTGATGATGCTGCCCACGACGGTGTCCACGGTGAACTCGAACTTCCGGCGCGCGCCGACGTATCCATCGACCCTGACGGTGGCCACCTGTGCACCACCACTTCTCGGCCGTTCTTCGCCGACCTGGTGAAGCGCGGCGACGAACCGGAAGTGATCTCCGAGGTCGGTCGCGGCCAGCTCAGTCAGCTCGGCGACGGCCTCGGTCACCGCGCCCTGGCGAAGGAAGAGGTCGATGTCCTTGCTGTGCCGCGCGGATCTGGCCCGGACCAGGAGAGCTGTCCCGCCTTTGAGTACCCAGTCGCCTTCGACCGAAAAGATCCGGGCGAGAAACCGTTCGTAGCAGAGCTGACGCTGCAACACGGCCTTGTTCAGGCTCGGATCGGCCGCGACTCGCTTGGCGATCCTGCTGTCGATCGCGGCCCAGAGCGCTTCGGGTGTCCGGAAGTCACTCAGCATTCGATCGGGAACGTTCGCGTTCAGCAGCAGACTCCTTGTGATGAAGGTCCGGGTCTAACCGGACGACGATTTGCGCATTGGGATAGACGATGTCCAACTGCGTAAAGGGGACATCGGGAACATCGCCAGTAGTGCGCAACTGTTTTGCCATCCAGTCAGCGATCGCGTGTTCCAGCGCGCTGCCCAGGCTCAGCAGTAGGTCGACGAGACGGTCGCCGTCGCCGGGCGGGCAGCCGTACTTGGCAGCGAACGGGCCCGCCCGTCGCGCGACCTCATGCACATCGATTGCGCGGGCCCGCACGGCGCCACCGAGCACGCCCGCGACGTGCTCGCCATCGTGACCGGCGGCGAGCAGATCGAGGATGGTTCGTTCCGGGCGGGTCACCGGGAGGCCGCCTCGGATGGTGACCTCGGCCGGAGCGAGTTGGGCGCGGTGCAGCACGACATCGTTTCGGCGGGTTTGTTTGCGCGCCGGGAGGGTGAACTCGTGCCGGTCGGCGTCGAGATCGCCGAAACCCATCAGCGCCGCGGCCGACGCGTGCGAGATCACCGCGCCTGCCGGGCCGTCGAAGAACCGGTCGGCGGCGGATCGGGCTGGGTCGAGGTTCAGCCAGGCGGCGCGGAGTTCGAGCAGTTCGTCCCCGCCGGCGCCACTGATCAGGTAGACGCCGTGGTTGCGACGTTCGATCACTCCGGCTTGGACGAGCCGGGTGAGCTGGACGCGGGTGACGCCGACCTGCTGGGCCTGGGTCGCGGTGAACAGGCCCCATTGACCGGCGGCGACACCGGCCAGTGCGGCCTCGGCTCGCAGCGACATGCTGCAAAAGTATCAGATACAGAAACTATCGCAGCGGTCACGGCTGGGAGGTGAGGTAGCGCTGGAGGGTGGGGCCGACGGACGCGACCAGTTCCTCCTTGGTCATCGCGACGACCGGCGGCAGTTTGAGGATGTAGCGGGTCAGGGCGATGCCGAGGACCTGCGTGGCCAGCAGCCCGGCGCGACGGGGGGCGTCCGATGGGTCGCCGAGGCGCAGGACGGCGGGCATGACCTGGCCGGCGAAGATCTCCTGCAGCTTGGCGATGGCGCGGTCGTCGGTGATGGACGAGCGGAGCAGGGTGAGCAGGATCTCACTGGCCGGCGGCTGCTCCCAGACGGTGAGCGCGTGCCGCAGCAGCGTCGCGCCGAGTTGCCCTGGTTCGACGTCGCCGACCTGGGCGAGGCCGAGGTTCACGTCGACGGCGGCGGCGAACAGGCCGTCTTTGTTGCCGTAGTAGCGCATGACCATCGACGGGTCGATGTCGGCGTCGGCGGCGATGGCGCGGATGGTCGCTTTCTGGAAGCCGTCGGTGGCGAAGCGGCGGCGGGCGGCGTCGAGGATCGCGGCGCGGGTGGCGTCCGAGCGGCGCGGGGGTTCGTCCTGCTTGAGCATGCCAACAAGTGTAGGCCAACGACTGTTGACACACCAGGCGAGCGGTCCTACATTGGATGCCAACAGACGTTGGCCCACAGTTGTTGACCAGATTGGGAGGGATCATGAACAACACCGGACTACCGCAGCGGACCTCGGTTCTGATCGTGGGAGCGGGCCCGGCCGGACTGGCTGCCGCCGTCACGCTCGCCGAGGCCGGGATCGACCACGTCGTGCTCGACAAGCTCGGCGAAGCCGCGAACACCTCGCGCGCCGCGGTCGTGCACGCTCGCACGCTGGAAGTGCTCGACGAACTCGGTGTCGCTGATGAGCTGATCGCTCGCGGCGAGGTCATGAACCGGTTCACCATGTACGACGGGCACCGCACGCTCGCCTCGATCACCTTCGAGAGCCTGCCGACCCGCTACCCGTTCATCCTGATGGTGCCGCAGGACACCACCGAGGCCACCCTGCTGGCCAAGCTGCGCTCGCTCGGCGGCGACGTGCACCGGCCCTACTCGGTGACCACTGTGGACAATCGCGCGGACGGCGTCACGGTGACCGCGACCGGCAAGGACGGCGCCGAGCACACCATCGACGCCGACTACGTGATCGGCGCGGACGGGATGCACAGTGTGGTCCGTGAGCAGGCCGGGATCGGTTTCACCGGCGGCAGCTACGCCGAGTCGTTCGTGCTCGCCGACGTCCGGATGACCTGGCCGGTCGAGCGCACCGAGGCGAGCCTGCACCTTTCCGCTGAGGGCATCACGGTGATCGCGCCGCTGCCCGGCGGCCGCTACCGCGTCGTTTCCACGGTCGCGGAGGCGCCGCAGCACCCGAGCATCGAGGACATTCAGGCGATCCTGGACGCGCGCGGTCCGGAAGGGACGATCAAGGTCACCGAGGTGCTGTGGAGTTCGCGCTTCCACGTGCACCACCGGGTCGCCGACACCTTCCGTGCCGGCCGCGTCCTGCTCGCGGGCGACGCCGCGCACGTGCACAGCCCGGCCGGTGGGCAGGGCATGAACACCGGCATCCAGGACGCGGTCGCGCTGGGCAGGCTGCTCGTCCGCGCGCACAACGGCGAGGACGTGCTCGACCAGTACGAGGCCACCCGCCGCCCGATCGCGCAGGGAGTCGTGTCCTTCACCGACCGGATGACCAGGATGGCCACCCTGTCCTCGCCGGCCCTGCGCGCGCTGCGCAACGCCGCCGTGCCGGTCATCACCAGCATTCCGGTGGTGCGCCACCGGATCGCCTACCAGCTCTCCGAACTGGCCAACCGGTAACCGTCAGAACGCGAGGAAGTACATGAGGGCGATGTTGGCGATGAGCATCGGAACCGCGGTGGGCAGTTGCGCCTTGATCGCGCCGTACCGGTCGTTCATCTCCAGCAACGCGGCCGGGACGATGTTGAAGTTGGCGGCCATGGGCGTGCACAGCGTGCCGCAGAACCCGGCCAGCATGCCAATCGCGAACACGGCTGGTGCGTTGCCGTGGAACTGCTGCACCAGCACCGGCCAGCCGATGGCCGCGGTCATGATCGGGAACGCGGCGAACGCGTTGCCCATGATCACCGTGAACAGCGCCATCCCGACGCAGTACACGACGACCGCGCCGAGCAGCGATCCACTCGGGATCACGTGCTTGGTGATGGTGCCGACCGCCTTGCCGACCCCGGCCGCGGTGAACAGGTTGCCGAGGGTGGCCAGCATCTGCGGCAGCACGACCGCCCAGCCGATCGCCTCCAGCAGCCGGCGCGCCTCGTGCACCGGCGCGGCCGGCGAGGGCGGACGCAGCATCAGCACTCCGGCGACGACCGCGATGATCGCGGCGACACCGAGCCCGATGATGGTTTCCGAGCCGGATTCGAGCAGCGGCTTGCCGCCGACGTGGATGGCCTTGATCGCGGTGGCGAAGATGACCGTCACTACCGGGATGATCAGCGCGGGCACGAACAGCCAGCCGCCGAACCGGTCCGCGCCGATCTTCTGCTCGGGCTCGGTCGGCCCCTTGGCCTGACCGCGGCCCAGCCGGCCGGTGCTGACGATCACGGCGAGCAGGATCACCACGATGCCGAGTACCCACGGCGGCATGGACTTGTTGGTGACGAACGTGCCGAGCGGGAACGAGATCCCCAGCAACGCCCAGAAGATGCCGCTGGTGATCCGCTTCGCGTTGCTCCTGTCGACGAAGACGAAGCCGCTGATGACGACGAAGATCAGCCCGCACAGCCAGTAGAACCATTCGGCCTTGATCATGCCGCTGCCTCCGCTTCCGTGGCAGCTTCCTTGGCAGCGTTGAGTTTGCCCAGTTGCCGGTCGAAGTAGAGCAATCGTCCACCGTGGATGATCAGCGCGACGACCGCGGTCGGGATGGCCCAGACGGCGATCTGGAAGGCGTCGAGTTTGACGTGGTAGGCGGAGTTCACGAACGCGGCGATCAGCAGGATCGAGCCGATGGCGACGAAGATGTCCTCGCCGAAGAACACGCCGACGTTGTCCGCGCTGGCCGCGAACCACTTGATCCGTTCGGTCATCTTCGGCGACACGGTGCCGTAGCGGCGCAGCGCGGCGCCTTCGGCCATCGGGAAGATCAGCGGCCGCACGGTCTGGGCCGGTCCGGCGATCGAGTTCAGGCCGAGCGCGGCGGTGACCTGGCGGACCAGCTGGTAGAGGGCGAGCAGCCGGCCGGGCGTCGCCGAGGCCAGCTTGGCGATCATTCTCCGGGCCTGTTCTTGCAGGCCGAAGCGTTCGATCAGGCCGATCACCGGCAGCACCACGATGAACACCGACACCGAGCGGCTGCTGGCGAATCCGGTGCCGAACGCGTTGAGGATCGCCAGTGGCGAGAGGCCGCCGAGCAGGCCGGTGACGATGCCGGCGACGGTCACCACCATGAGCGGGTTCAGCCGCAGCGCGAACCCGATGACGACGAGCAGAACCCCGATCAGGACCAGCATCCCCGACCTCCATTGGTCATGGCGAACAGCCGCAGCGTAGGGATTGTTGAGCAATCCAACAAGACCCTTTCGGCGTCATCTGTCGGGGGTGGACATAACGCGCGAAGCCGCCTTAGCCTGCTGAGAGGCCGCCAGCGGCCGACTGGGGCCAGAGGGGGAATCAACATTGTCACGGGATTCGTGGCAGCTGCGTGCTGCCCACTGCTATGACGACGCCACGTTCGGCGGCCGGCCGGAGCTGGTCGCCCAGGGCGAACGCGAACTGGACTCGATCGAGGCCGACCTCGCCCTGGCGCGCGGAAAACTGCTGCATGCCCGGTTTCTGGACGGCCGGGTGAATCGGGACGAACGTGAGTTACCGCTGTTCGAGAAAGCCGTTGAGCTGTACGGGAAAGTCGGCGACCGGGCCAAGCTCGCCGACGCGCTGTTCTGGGTCGGCTGCTGCCACCAGGTCGTACTGGACGACGAGGGCACCGCGCTGGACTATTTCCACGCCTCCTATGACCTGGCCGCCGAACTCGACCTTGACCTGATCCGCTCGGAAGCGGTGCGTCATCTCGGCTTCGCCGCGATCAGGGCAGGCGAGCTGGCCTTGGCCGAGACCCGCTTCGCCGAGTCGCTGCGGCTGCGCGAGGACGCGAACGCCGCGCCCGGCGTGATCGCCTCCGCGATCATCCCGCTGGCGGTCCTGGCCGACCGGCGCGGCGACACCGACGCCGCCGAGCGACTCTATGCGCAAGCACATCGGATCGCGGCGGACAATGGAGCGGTCGGCGTACTCGACTGGATCGAACAGGCGCGCGCGGCGAGCTGAGGTAGGTCATGGAACTACGCAGCTTGGCCCGGCGTTGTCCGATGCGGTGAGTTGGCCGTGAGTCGACTCGCGAGGGCGAAAAACGGCGAAAGGGGCAAGCTTTCGTGGTTACCCGGTGGCAACGGTTGCGGGCCGGTTTCGGTCGCATGGTGGACGCGACGCGTCCTGGCACGCTGGCCGCGTACCAGGGGCTCGTGGCCAAGGCGGGCGCGGAAGAGGCACGCATCGAGAAGCTGACCGACGAGGAACTGACCGCGGCGGCGATCGCGCTGCGTGATCGGGCCGAGGGCGGTTGGAGCGACCGGGACCGGGTCGAATGGTGCGGCCTCGGCCGCGAGGCCGCGCGCCGCACGGTGGACATGCGCCCGTTCGACGTGCAGTTGCTCGGCACGCTGGCCATGTTGTCCGGCTCGGTGGTGCAGATGGCCACCGGTGAGGGCAAGACGCTGGTCGGCGCGCTGGTCGCGGCCGGTTATGCCACCCAGGGCCACCAGGTGCACGTGATCAGCGTGAACGACTACCTGGCCCAGCGCGACGCCGAGTGGATGGGCCCGCTCTACGAACTGCTGGGGGTCTCGGTCGGCTGGCTCAGCCAGCACTCCACGTCCGAGCAGCGCCGCGCCGCGTATGCCGCGGATGTCACCTATGTCTCGGTCAGCGAGGTCGGGTTCGACGTGCTGCGCGACCGGATGGCCACCGACGTGGCCGACGTGATCGTGCCCGAACCGGACGTCGCCGTCGTCGACGAGGTCGACTCGGTGCTGGTCGACGAGGCCACGATCCCGCTGGTGCTGGCCGGTGCGGTCGCGGGTGACGAGTCGGACCGGGCGATCACCAAGATCGTCGGCTCGCTGCGGGTCGAGGAGCACTACGAGATCGACGAGGAGGGCCGCAACGTCTTCCTCACCGAGGCCGGCGCCGACGTGATCGAGCAGGCCCTCGGCGGGATCGACCTGTACGCGGCCGAGGCCGGCTCGACGCTGGCCCAGGTCAACGTGAGCCTGCACGCGCACGCGCTGCTCCGCCGCGACGTGGACTACCTGGTCAAGGACGGCAAGGTCGCGCTGATCAACTCCTCGCGCGGCCGGGTCGCGTCCTTGCAGCGCTGGCCGGACGGCTTGCAGGCCGCGGTCGAGCTCAAGGAGCAGGTCAAGGTCAGTGAGGGCGGCGAAGTACTGGACCAGATGACCGTCCAGTCGCTGCTGCGCCGGTACAAGACGCTGTGCGGCATGTCCGGCACGGCGGCCCAGGTCGTGGAGAACCTTCAGGAGTTCTACCAACTCGGCGTGCGCACGGCCGACCCGAACGTGCCGTGTATCCGGGAGGACGAACCGGACCGGGTCTACGCGACGGTGCCGCAGAAGGACGAGGCGATCGTCGACTACATCTTCGACCGGCACGAGGAGGGCCGCCCGGTCCTGGTCGGCACCCTGGACGTGGCGGAATCGGAGCGGCTGGCCAAACGACTGGCCCGGCGCGGGTTGTCGTGTGTGGTGCTCAACGCCCGCAACGATGCCAGCGAGGCCGCGATCGTGGCCGAGGCCGGCGCGTACGGGGCGATCACCGTGTCCACCCAGATGGCGGGCCGGGGCACCGACATCCGGTTGGGCGGCACCGAGAACAGCCAGGAGGAGCACGATCGGGTCGCCGAGGTCGGCGGTCTGGTCGTGATCGGCACTGGCAGGCACAGCAGCAGCAGGCTGGACGACCAGTTGCGCGGCCGGGCCGGGCGCCAGGGCGACCCGGGCAGCAGCGTGTTCTTCACCAGCATCGAGGACGAGATCGTCCAGCACTACGCGCCGGAAACCGAACCGGCGCAGGACGGCGAGACCGACGAATACGGCCAGCTGACCAGCAAACGCGCCCAGGCCGATCTGCGGCACGCGCAGAAGGTGGCCGAGGCGGTGCAGCTGGAGATCCACCGCAACACCTGGCGCTACAACCAGCTCGCCGAACAGCAGCGCACGATCCTGCTACGACACCGGGACAAACTGCTCACCTCCGATGCCGCGCTCACGGAGTTGAAGCAGCGCTGCCCGGACCGCTACGCGGAACTGGAAAAGACGGTCAGCGAAGAGACGCTCATCAAGGCGGCCCGGCTGATCGCACTGTTCCATGTGGACCGTTGCTGGGTCGACCATCTCGCTTTCCTGGCCGACATCAGGGAAACCATCCACCTGCAGGCGCTCGCGCGGGAAGATCCGCTGACCGAGTTCCACCGGTTGTCGATTCCGGCGTTCAAGGAACTGGTGTCGGAGGCGTGGGAGCGCAGCGCGAAAACCTTCGAGGCCGCCAACATCACCGAGGCGCACGGTCTTGATCTGGCCGACGCGGGCCTCAAGCGGCCCAACACGACCTGGACCTACCTGGTGCAGGACAACCCGTTCGGCAACGAGGACGACCGCACCATCCGGCACGTCGCCGCACTGCTCCGCAAGCGCCGCAACAGCAAACGCTAGAACGTGGGTTGCCGCTTTTCCAGGAAGGCGGCAACCCCTTCGGCGTATTCGGGGCTGAGCACGGCTTCGTCGTAGATGGCGTGCACCGCGTCGTCCTCTGTGTACTGCCCCGCGGTGATCCGGCCGACGATCTGCTTGGCACCGCGCACGCTCACCCCGGCGCGCGAGGCGATCCGCTCGGCCAGTTCGCCCACGTGCTCGTGCAGTTCTCCGGCCGGGATCAGCTCGTCGACCAGGCCGATGCGCAACGCGGTCGCCGCGTCCAGCAGGTCCGCGCTGAACAGGATCCGCTTGGCCCAGGCCGGACCGACCGCGTCGACGAGCTGCTTGGTCGAGGTCAGGTTGTAGACGATGCCGAGCTTGGCCGGCGTGATGCCGAACCGGGCATCGTCGGCCGCGATGCGCAGATCACAGGCCAGCGCGATCTCGCAGCCGCCACCGATGCAGAAGCCGTCGATCGCGGCGATGGTCGGGATCTCCAGCTCGGCGATGGCTCGCTCGCCCGCGTGCACGGCGGCGCCGTAGCGGCGGGCGCCCTCCGCGCCGGCGCGCAGCGTGGCGAACTCGCTGATGTCCGCGCCAGCGGAGAAATGCTCGGTGCCGCGGATGATCAGCACCCGCACGTCGTTCGCGGCCCGGACCTGATCGATCAGGCCAGGCAACGCCGACCACATCGCGAAGCTCATCGCGTTGCGGCGCGCGGGCCGGTCGATGGTGAGGGTGGCCACACGGCCCTCGGTGACCAGTCGCAGATGCTCGTCCACGAGGAAAGACCCTAACTATTCCTCGTGCAGCAGCTGCAGGCAGCGCAGGAAGCCCGGTGCGTCCGGGCCGAGCGCGGCGAAGAACGCGGCGTCGGCCGCGTCCACGTCGGCCAGCGCGCCGGTGAGCACCATGCGCCCGGTCTCGGTGAGCACGATCCGGCGCGCCCGCGCGTCCTTGTCGTCGAGTTCGCGGCTGATCAGCTGCCGCGCGGCCAGCCTGCGCAACACCTGGCTGGTCATCATGGTGTCCACGTTCACGTGCTCGGCGATGCGTTGCTGCGTCGGCGGTTCTTCGTGCTCGGCCAGCCACCATGCCGAGGTCAGCAGGACGAACTGCACGTGGGTGAGATCGTGCGGATCGAGCGCCGCACGCATGGCGCGCTGCCAGGCGAGGGTGACCTGCCAGAGCATGAAACCCGTGCTGTCGGTGGCTTTCTCGAACTGGGTGTAGGGCGCGTCGGGCTGCCCGTCGCTCGACGACGTCATGCGACCGAGGATACTTCCGCCCGCTCGACCAGAGCGGCCATCGCCTCCGGCACGTCCTCGGTGACCGCGGGCCCGAGTTGTGCGGCGAGTTCGGCCGCGTCCTCGATCTGCACCCGGTGCGTCACCAGCGCACCGCCGTCGCGCGGCTCGACGACGTGGATGAAACGCAGAAGGCCGCCCGGGATCGGGGTCTCGTCGGTGAAACCGGTCTCGTCGATCGCGGTGATGGTGAAGGAAACGGGGTCCTGGCCGATCAGGTGGAGAGTGCCGGTGCTGCCGACCGCGAATGAGCCGTTCAGGTCGACCTTGCTGACCGAGGTGTCCCAGGCCGGCCAGGTCACCGGATCCGACCAGAGGGCCAGGATCGCGTCCGGGGACGCGCTGGTGGACCGGCTGTGCTTGTACTCGTAATTTATCATGCGCGAATACTATATGCGCGCATCCTTTTTGCCAACTCGACCCCGGTTCGCCCGCGCCGGGTTCATCGGATCGGGCGAGAGCGCGGCAAGGCCGTTCCAGGCCAGGTTGGCCAGGTGCGCGGCCACCTCGGTCTTGTCCGGCTCGCGGGTGTCCAGCCACCACTGCCCGGTCAACCCGACCATGCCGACCAGCGCCTGCGCGTACAGCGCGGCCATCTCCGGCTCGTAGCCGCGCCGCGCGAACTGCGCGCGCAGCACGTGCTCGACCTGACGCGCGATGTCGCCGAGCAGGCTGGAGAACGTGCCGCCGGAACCGGCCACCGGCGAATCCCGCACCAGAATGCGGAAGCCGTCCGAGTACTCCTCGATGTAGTCCAGGAACGCGAGCGCCGCCTGCCCGACCAACTGATGCGGGTGATCGCCGACGGAGAGAGCCGAGTCGATCCGGTCCAGCAGCCTGCGCATCTCCCGCTCGACGACGACCGCGTAGATGCCGTCCTTGCCGCCGAAGTGTTCGTACACAACGGGTTTGCTCACTCCGGCGCGATTCGCGATCTCCTCGACCGAGGTCGCCTCGAAACCGCGCTCGGCCAGCAGTTTGCGGGCCACGTCGAGCAGTTGTTCGCGCCGCTGCGAGCCGGTCATCCGGACCCTGGGCACCGCATGCGCCGCCACCGGTCCGTGCTCGCCGCTACGCGTACGTCGTCTGCCCGCCATTTGGCATGAGCATAGGCGCCCTGGCGGACAGACGAGACTTGAACGCGTTACTCGGCCGGGGTGGCCGTGATGCGGGCCAGGCGCTGCGGGGTTGGCCAGCGCACGTTGGACGCCCAGCCGAACTTCTCACAGATCCAGATGACCCGGGCCGAGATGTCGATCTGGCCGCGCTGCACGCCGTGCCGGGCGCAGGTCGGGTCGGCGTGGTGCAGGTTGTGCCAGGACTCACCGCCGGACAGGATCGCCAGCGGCCAGAAGTTGGCCGCCTTGTCGCGCGAGTTGAACGGGCGCTCGCCGAGCATGTGGCAGATCGAGTTGGTCGACCAGGTCACGTGGTGCAGCACGGCGATGCGCACCAGACCGGCCCAGAAGAACGCGGTGAACGCGCCCCACAGGGACCAGGTAGCCAGGCCGCCGATGATGCCGGGCAGGAACAGCGAGGCGATGGTGGTCAGCCAGAACAGGCCGCTCACCCGGACGATGTCCTTGTCGGCCAGCAGGTCCGGCGCGAAGCGCTGCTTGTTGGTGTAGTCGCGGTCGAACACCCAGCCCATGTGCGCGTGCCAGAACCCCTTGGCGATCGCCAGCGGCGAGGTGCCGAACAGCCACGGCGAGTGCGGGTCGCCGTCACGGTCGGAGAAGGCGTGGTGGCGGCGGTGGTCGGCGACCCAGATGATCACCGGTCCCTGCACGCCCATGCCGCCCAGCACGGCCAGGGTGATCCGCAGCCAGCGCTTGGCCTTGAACGAGCCGTGCGTGAAGTAGCGGTGGTAGCCGACGGTCACGCCGAGCAGGGTCAGGTAGAAGAAGCCGACGGCAAGGCCGACGTCCAGCCAGCTCAGGCCCCAGCCCCAGACGAACGGGATCGCGGCGATCAGGGCCAGCATCGGTACCAGGACGAACCCGTATACCGCGACCTGGGCCCACGAGTTTCGCCGTCCGTCCATCATCGGCTTCGGACCGGCCGATTGGCCCTCGGAGACCCGATCGAGGGTGCTCGTCATCTGCTACCTCACCATGTCCTCAACTTAGGGGAACCTAACTTACGATACCGTAACCCAACGCCAGGGTAAGTTGAAAGCAGGCAGTTGTGCCAGATCCAACTGGGTCGCGCTGGTCACCGGGTACCCAGGACAGAGATCCGGTATGACAGCCGAGATTGGCTCATGTCACCATTGGCACTGCGCGAAACCCGCGCGGGAGAATCCGGAGCCGGTTGGAGCTGACGTCGGCCGGTCGATCCGCCATAGTGTAATGGCAGCACCTCAGATTTTGGTTCTGATGGTCCAGGTTCGAATCCTGGTGGCGGAGCAACGATGGTGACCTACTCGGACGGAGGTGGCCAACTGCCGGACAACACGGCCCCCTCTCCTGTGTCGACAATTCCCGTGCCGACCTCCAAGCCGTCCTATGGCGACATCTCCGAAGCCTGGCTGCTCGGTCGCGGGCGTGAACTGATCTCGATCGCGCAGTTCAGCGACATCAAAGAGCAGCAGCGCATCGTCGAGGAACTCGACGCTCTCCTCACCGAGACCCAGCGGCGCGCCGAGCCGGTCGCGGTCGGCCAGATGCTGCGTTTCGCGATCACGGCCCGGATGCTCACCACCGCGATCTCCAACGAACTCGTCGACCCGCTGCTGGACGAACTGCTCGAACACGCCCGCAGGCACGGCCTGACCCTGCTGGAGGCCAACGCGTTCGCGCTGCGGGCCAAGCGCGCCCTGCGCAGCGGCGCCAACGAGAGCGCGGTCGAGGACCTCGCCGTCGCGCTGGCCATGCTCGACTCCGAGCCGATCGCCGTCGGCACCCCGGTGACCGACCAGCAGCTGTCCAACCAGCAGCGCCAGCACGCCGAGGGCCTGCTCTCCGCGGTGCTCGTCGACACCACGCTGGCCCTCACCGACCTGGGCATGTTCGAGGTCGCGGACGAGGTCACCGCGCGGGCCAAGACCACCGTGGCCACCTGGGGCCCGCACGAGATCGCGGTCAACCTGTGCAACCGGGTGCGGCTGATGCTGGGCTGGGCGCTGCAACTGGAGCGCCTGGGCAACACCCGGCAGGCCGCGAAACGGCTGCGCACCGCGTCTCAGATGGCCGACGCCGCCGAAGGCCCGTTCCACGCGTCGCTGTTCCCGCTGGACAAGACCAGACCGGCGGCCGACCAGGTGACCATGCTCGGCGCGGCGCACGCCCTGGCCAAACCGGGCGGGGAGCACATCGAGCGGCTCGAATCGCTACTGCACACCAACAACGCCAACTCCGACCTGGCCATCGTCGCGATCGCGCTGGCCCGCTGCTACGCCGCCGACGGTGACGTGCCCGAGGCCGTCGCGATCCTGACCGAGATGCGACAGCACCTGGCCGACGACTCCTCCGAGTCGGTGCAGCGGCTCTCGATCATCCGCGAGATCGCCCGGCTCTGCTCCCCGACCGAGGACGACGGCGTCAGCAGCACCGACGACCTACGGCGGATCCTGTCGCTTGAGGCCTACGCGGACGAGCTGGAGAAGGAACTCTGGGCCAGCCGCACCTCCCGGCAGGCCACCGTGAAGGCCCGCCGCGAGCACGTGCGCCTGTCCCGCGAGCACGGCGCCATCTCGATCAAGGCCATGGAGGACCCGCTCACCGGCCTGGCCAACCGGCGCGCGCTCGACGAGCGGCTGGCCGAACTGACCGCGCAGCAGGGCAGCCAGGTGGTGTCGATCGCGCTGGTCGACCTGGACGGCTTCAAGGGCGTCAACGACCGCGCGTCGCACGCCGAAGGCGACGACGTACTGCGGGTAGTCGCGGGCACGCTGCGTAACACGCTGCGGGGCGGTGACCTGGTCGCCCGGTACGGCGGTGACGAGTTCGTCGCGTTGCTCCCCGGTGCCCCGCTCTCCGCGGCCGAGGCCGCGCTCAACCGCGCCGCCAAGGCGGTCGCCAACCTGCCGACCGACCTCTCGCACGGCGTCACGCTGTCCGTCGGGGTGGTCTCGCTGCGTCCGCAGGAGTCGGCAGCGAGCGTGCTGGCCCGCGCCGATCACGCCATGTACCAGGCAAAACGCGCCGGCGGCAATGCCGTCGTCGCGGTGTCCGGCAACCCCGCGACCGATTCGGAGGACGGGGACGAACCGGCTGCGGGTACCGGGGCGGCTTGGGTGCCTCCGGAGGCCCCGTAGGATCAGGTCACACCCCGGCGTCCACACGTGTCCTAGCGGCATGTCGTTCGGGGCGTGCGTGAACCGGTGAGCACTGTCGGTGATCGCATACACCGGCGATCCGATATCCCACGACGGCGAGGGAGAGCCTCGAATGCCCGAGGGCGTTACTGACGTAACTGCCGGTCCGATCACCGCGATCGTGCTCGCGGCGGGTGAAGGCACCCGGATGCGGTCGGCCACTCCGAAGGTGCTGCACCGGATCGCCGGTCGCACCCTGGTCGAACACGCGGTCCGCGCCGCCGCCGGGCTCGACCCCCAGCACCTGGTCACCGTGATCGGGCACGGCCGGGAAGCCGTCGCTGACCACCTCAAGACCGTCGGCGAAGGGCTCGGCCGCGAGATCGTCGCCGCGGTCCAGGAGCAGCAGAAGGGCACCGGTCACGCGGTCGCCTGCGGCCTGGCCGAACTGCCCGCCGAGCTGACCGGCACGGTCGTCGTCTCCTACGGCGACGCCCCGCTGCTCACCCCGCAGACCCTGCACGAGCTGGTCGACGAGCACGTCGCGCGTGGTCAGGCCGTGACCGTGCTCACCGCGATCGTCCCGGACCCCAACGGCTACGGCCGCATCCTGCGCGACGCCGACGGCGCGGTCACCGCGATCGTCGAGCAGCGCGACGCCACCGACGAGCAGCGGGCGATCACCGAGATCAACTCCGGCATCTACGCCTTCGACGCGCGGGTGCTCATCGATGGTCTCGGCCGGCTCGGCACCGACAACGCCCAGGGTGAGCTGTATCTCACCGACGTGCTGGCCATCGCCCGCGCCGAGGGTCACCGCACCGGCGCGCTGGTCACCAGCGACGTCTGGCAGGTGGAGGGCGTGAACGACCGCGTCCAGCTGGCCAACCTCGGCGCCGAACTGAACCGGCGGATCGTCCGTGAATGGCAGCGGGCCGGCGTGACCATGCTCGACCCGGCCACAGTCTGGCTGGACATGGACGTCGAACTGGCGCGGGACGTCACCATCGAGCCGAACACCCAGCTGCGCGGCCACACCACGGTCGGCGAGGGCGCCGCCATCGGCCCGGACACCACCCTCACCGACGTGATCGTCGGCGCGGGCGCCACGGTCATCCGCACGCACGGCAGCGACGCGGAAATAGGCCCGAACGCCAGCGTCGGCCCCTTCGCCTACCTGCGGCCCGGTGCCCAGCTGGGCGAGAAGGGCAAGATCGGCACGTTCGTCGAGGTCAAGAACTCCCAGATCGGGCGAGGCACGAAGGTGCCGCACCTGAGTTACGTTGGGGACGCCACCATCGGCGAGTACAGCAACATCGGTGCGGCCAGCGTCTTCGTCAACTACGACGGCGTCAACAAGCACCGCACGGTCGTCGGGTCGCATGTGCGCATGGGCTCGGACAACATGTACGTCGCGCCGGTCACCATCGGAGACGGTGCGGCCAGCGGTGCGGGTGCCGTGATCAGGCGCGATGTGCCCCCGGGCGCACTCGCCGTGTCCGGCGGCCCGCAACGCAACCTGGAAGGCTGGGTGCTCAGCAAGCGCGCAGGCACTCCCGCCGCCGAGGCGGCGCAAGCCGCTCTCGACGCGGCGAAAGACGGTCAAGTGCAGGACAACCAAAAGGACTGACTACCGCGATGAGTCCGAAATCCGGAGTTCCGAAGAAGAGCTTGATGCTCTTTGCCGGCCGAGCCCACCACGAGCTGGCCGACGAGGTCGCCAAGCACCTCAACGTGACGATCACGCCGCAGTCGGCCTACGACTTCGCCAACGGTGAGATCTTCGTCCGGTTCGAGGAGTCGGTGCGTGGCAGCGACGCCTTCGTCATCCAGAGCCACTGCGCGCCCATCAACCAGTGGGTGATGGAACAGCTGATCATGGTGGACGCGCTCAAGCGCGCCAGCGCCAAGCGGATCACCGCGATCATGCCGTTCTACCCGTACGCGCGGCAGGACAAGAAGCACAAAGGCCGCGAGCCGATCTCGGCGCGGCTGATCGCGGACATGTTCAAGACCGCGGGCGCGGACCGGATCATGACCGTCGACCTGCACACCGCGCAGATCATGGGCTTCTTCGACGGCCCGGTCGACCACCTGCTCGCGCAGAGCCTGCTGGCCGAGCACGTCGCCGCCACCTACCTTGAGGAGCCGATCACGGTCGTCTCCCCGGACGCCGGCCGCACCAAGCTCGCCGAGAAGTGGGCCGACCAGCTCGGCGGCGCGCCGATCGCGTTCATCCACAAGACCCGTGACCCGCTCAAGCCCAACGAGGTCGTCGCCAACCGGGTCGTCGGCGACATCAAGGGCAGGCTGTGCGTTGTCATCGACGACATGGTCGACACCGGCGGCACCATCGCCAAGGCGGTCGGCCAGCTGCTCGAAGCGGGAGCGTCCGACGTGGTGATCGCCGCGACGCACGGCGTGCTGTCCGGCAACGCACCGCAACGCCTGGCCCAGTGCGGTGCGCGCGAGGTGATTTTCACCAACACCCTGCCGATCGAGGACGAGAAACGTTTCCCGGGCATGACGGTGTTGTCGATCGCTCCGCTGCTGGCCAGGGCGATTCAGGAAGTGTTCGAAGACGGGTCGGTCACCAGCCTGTTCAACGGGAACGCCTGAGTATTACGGCTACCCCCGTTCGGCGTTGCCGAGGTAGGCGGCATACACTGTTCAGGTTGCCTCGGCGAGGGCGGGCTTTTAGGCCTGGCGTGATCGACGCGGCGGTTGGTCTTGCAGCCTGCCGTCGTATCCGATGGTCGCGCGAGCCGCCGCCGGAGGCAACCGCCGTCATTCACTCTGCACAGCAGCGCCGGTCTTCGCGCCGGCAAGGATCGAAACAAGGAGTATCCCGCCGTGTCCGAGGTCCGTCTCGCCGCCGAACCGCGAACCGAGTTCGGTAAGGGCGCTGCCCGCCGTACCCGTCGCGCCGGCAAGATCCCCGCGGTGCTCTACGGCCACGGTTCCGACCCGAAGCACCTGGCCCTGCCGGCGCTTGAGTTCGCCCGTGTGGTCCGTGAGCAC
>DATFHN010000079.1:0-49905 GCA_035248365.1 Pseudonocardiaceae bacterium
CCGGCCGCGCGCCGATGCCCGGCCCGGCCAATCCGCCGAGCCAGAACCGGATGCCCCGGCCCAACGGCGCCCCGCCGGCCAGCGACGGCAGCAGCAGGCGTCTGCCGATCCCCGGAAACAACGGCCGCCCGCCGCAAGGCCACCCGTCCGACGGTCCGCCCTCGGGCGCCCCGATCGGCAACCGGCTCAACCCGGACGCCCCCGGCGACGCGCTGGACGCGCAGCATCCGGACGACGGCCTGGCCGATGACGCAGTTGCGTCATCATCGGCCGAAGCGCCGCCGCCCATGGCGCGCCGTCCGCGTCCGCCCCGCAAACCGGGCGAACCGGAACGCCGCGAGGACATCGACCCGGCGTCGCTGACCGCGGAGATGGAACCGATCAGTGAGATGGTCGTCCAGAAACGTAAGGTCGACGCCACCCTGGCGCGGTTCTCGGCGGTGCACGACGAGATGGTCGCCGAGGAAGAGGAGAGGCGGAGCAGGCGCAAGCGCCTGATGCCCTGGCTGGCCAAGGACGACGACCTCGAAGAGGCGTTGTCCAGCAAGAACGTCGCCACCACGGTGGCCCGACCGGTGAGCGAGCCAGACAAGCAGGATGAGCTCCCAAAAGGCGGATCTGGCGTCGAGGCCGCTGACGGCTTCGACGCCGGGCACCCCGACGCCACTGCGTTCCACCAGGAAGAGCACAACCCGGCAGCCTTCGACCACCCGGACGCCTTCGCCCCCGAAGCCGAGCACCCCGAAGCCCCCGAGTTCCACGACGAGTTCCACGAACCCGCCGACGCCGACTTCCACGACGGCGACTTCCACGACGGCGACTTCCATGACGGCGAGTTCCACGAGCCGGCCGACCTCCCACCCACCGACGAATCCGATGGCGCGCAGAAGGCCGCCAAGAGCCCGCGCGACAAGCGGCTCTCCTGGGGCCTGAAGGGCCTGGCCATCGCGGCCGCGGTCGCCGTGCTGGCGTTGACCGGGATCGAGTGGAGCACGCAAACCACCGACAACAACCAAATCCAGACCATTGCCGCGCTCGACGAGAATTCGCCCGCGATCGCCAACGGCGCCAAGCAGTCCGGCGACGAGAACTTCCTGTTCGTCGGCACCAACGCCCGGGTCGGCGTGAGCAGCAGCTCGATCACCACCGACAGCGTGATGGTCGCCCACATCCCGGCTGACCGCAGCCGGGTCGAGGTGGTGTCCTTCCCCGGCAACCTCGCGGTGACCCGACCGGCCTGTCAGACCTGGAACAACGCGTCGAGCAGCTATTCGAGCGCGGCGAAACCCGCGCAGGACGGCGTCCGCCTCGATTCGATCTACGCCGTCGGCGGACCCCGATGCGTCACCGACACCGTGCAGGAGCTGTCCGGCCTGCGCATCAACCATTTCGTCGGCATGGACTTCCAGGGCTTCACCGATCTCGCGGGCGCGCTGCCGCCGATCAGCCTGTGCACCAAGGGTTCCGTCCTCGACAGCCAGCTCGGCTCGATCATCCCCCAGGGCGGGCAGACCACGCTCACCGCGCAGCAGGCGCTGAACTTCGTGCGGGCCGACCACGTGCAGGGCGATGCGCCCGGTCAGTACGCGAAAATCGCCCGCCAGCAACGGTTCCTGGCCGCGGTGCTGCGTCAGGTGATCGGGCAGAGCATGCTGACCAGCCCGAGCAAGCTGAACTCGCTGCTGGGCGTGTTCAGCAAGTCGACCTTCGGCGCCAACATGGACGTGTCCGCGCTGATCACGCTGGCGCAGTCGCTGCAGGGCGTGAACCTCAACCAGATCACGTTCATCACGTTGCCCACCACCGGTTCGGACAACGCCCAGGGCGAGGCGACCCCGGTCACCGACGAATCCACCCAGCTGTTCAACGCGATCATCGGCAACGCACCGCTGCCCGGCACCGCGTCGAGCGGTTCGGCATCGTCCTCGCCACTGACCCCGCAGGGCATCAAGATCCAGGTGCTCAACGGCGGCGACACCCAGCAGGGCATCGCCAACCAGACCGCGCAAGCGCTCAAGCAGCAGGGTTTCAGCGTCGTCAACGGCGGCAACTCGCACGCGGTCGACGCGACGGTCATCAAGTACGCGACGGCCGACAAGGCCAAGGCCCAACTGCTCGGCTCGGCGGTGCCCAAGGCGACCCTGCAGGAGGACGATTCGGCCAACGGCGCGGTCGAACTGATCCTCGGGCCGAACTTCGACGGGAAGGTCGTCCAGGCCCAGTCCGGAGGCGGTAACCCATCGCCCAGTTCGGGCGCGGGCAACAGCCCGTCGGCCCTGAGCACGCTCACCGCGGCCGACACTTCCTGCTCCTGAGCCCGCCGGTGTGACCAGCCACTCGCAAGCCGATACCCAGCGAAGTCTCTGACGTGGTCATCGTGGGTTCATCAGTGGTTCACCGAGGAATGCGGTGATTGCGACGAGGTACCCGTAGGCTTGGGCCATGCGTGAGGCTTACCATGACCGGCTCGGCGAGCTAGCCGACCACCTTGCTGACATGTGCGCGATGGTCGCCGAGGCAATGGAGCGGGCGACCAAAGCACTTCTCGACGCCGACCTCGCGCTGGCCGAGCAGGTGATCGGCGACGACATCAAGGTCGACGCGGCACGTTCGGCCTACGAGGAAGAGGCGTACTCGCTGCTCGCGCTGCAGGCGCCGGTCGCGACCGACCTGCGGACCGTGCTGGCGGTCATCCACGCGGCGGAAAGCCTTGAGCGCATGGGCGACCTGGCCCTGCACGTCGCCAAGACCGCGCGCCGCAGGCACCCGAACCCGGTGCTGCCCGACGAAGTCCGGCCGTACTTCACCCAAATGGGTAAAGTCGCCGTCGACTTGGCCCACAAGACCGAGCAGGTCATCCGGACGCAGGACGTCGGGCTGGCCAAGGCCGTCGCCGAAGACGACGACGAAATGGACAACCTGCACCGGCACCTGTTCACCGTGATCATGGACAAGTCCTGGCCGCACGGCGTCGCGTCCGCCGTCGACGTGACCTTGCTCGGCCGCTTCTACGAGCGCTTCGCCGACCACGCCGTGTCGGTGTCCAAGCGCACCGTTTTCGTGGTCACCGGCCGGATGCCCGGCTCGGACCAGTACGACATCTGACACATCGCGGGTTACCAAAAAAGGGTGTGCCATCGGAATGGCACACCCTTTTTGTCGTCCGCGATCAGCCGAAGCGGCCGGAGATGTAGTCCTCGGTGGCTTTCTGGCTGGGGTTGGAGAAGATCTTCTCCGTGTCGTCGATCTCGACCAGGCGGCCGGGCTGGCCGGTGGCCTTCAGGTTGAAGAACGCGGTCTGGTCGCTGACCCGCGCGGCCTGCTGCATGTTGTGCGTGACGATGACGATCGTGTAGTCCTTCTTCAGCTCCCCGATCAGGTCCTCGATGGCGAGGGTGGAAATCGGGTCGAGGGCCGAACACGGTTCGTCCATCAGCAGCACTTCGGGCTGCACCGCGATCGCCCGCGCGATGCACAGCCGCTGCTGCTGTCCACCGGAGAGGCCACCGCCGGGCTTGTTGAGCCGCCCGGAGACCTCCTCCCACAGGTTGGCTCCACGCAGCGCGCGCTCGGCGATGTCGTCGAGCTTGCGCTTGTCCCGCACGCCGGACAGGCGCAGTCCGGCCACGACGTTGTCGCGGATGGACATGGTCGGGAACGGGTTGGGCCGCTGGAACACCATGCCGATGGTGCGCCGCACGATCACCGGGTCGACGGAGGACGCGTAGATGTCCTCGCCGTCCAGCAGCACCTTGCCTTCGACGCGCGCGCCGGGGATGACCTCGTGCATGCGGTTGAGCGAGCGGAGCACGGTCGACTTGCCGCAACCCGACGGTCCGATGAACGCGGTCACGCTGCGCGGCGGCACGGACAGGCCGACGTCGGCGACGGCGTGGAACTTGCCGTAGTAGAGGTTCAGATCCTTGACGTCGATACGTTTCGCCATTTTACGATCACCTTCCTTGTAGCCGACGACGCTCTAGGCGCTTACCCGCGTGAACCGGGCGACCGTTCTGGCGACGATATTGAGTAGGAGCACGATCAGGATCAGGGTCAGCGCACCGGCCCAGGCCCGGTTCACCGCGTTGTCGCTGGACGCGCCGACTTCGGTGAACACGAACAGCGGCAACGATGCCTGCGCACCACTGAACGGGTTGTTGTTGATGGCGGGGTTGCCGAACACGGTGAGCAGCACCGGCGCGGTTTCCCCCATGACGCGCGAGATCGCCAGCATCACACCGGTGATGATGCCGGGCAGCGCGGTGGGCAGCACGATCCGCGCGACCGTTTTCCATTTGGGCACGCCGAGTGCGAAGGATGCTTCGCGAAGCGCGGTCGGGACGAGTTTGAGCATTTCCTCGGTCGACCGGACGATCGTCGGCAACATCAGGATCAGCAGGGCCAGCGATCCGGCGAAACCGGAGAAGCTCTGGCCCAGCGCGAGGATCCACACCGCGTAGATGAACAGACCGGCCACAATGGACGGAAGGCCGGTCATCACGTCGACGAAGAAGCTGACCACGCGGCCGAGGCGGCCGGAGGAGTACTCGACGAGGTAGATGGCGACCATGATGCCGAAGGGCACCGCGATGATCGTCGCGATACCGACCTGTTCCAGGGTGCCGATGATCGCGTTGTACGCGCCGCCGTTCGGGTCGGTCTCGGCGACCGCGCGCATCGAGTGGCCGAAGAACTCGCCGTCGAAGCGCTTGAGGCCGGCCGCGATCGTGTAGATCAAGATGGCCAGCAGCGGCAGCAGCGCGAGGACCACCGACACGATCAGCACGCTGGTCATCAGCCGGTCTTTGCCGTGCCGCCAGCCTTCCACCGAACTCGACACGATGGTCTGCACGACGATGTAGAGCAACGCGGCGACGACCGCGAAGGCGGCGTAGCCGTGGATGGCGCCGACGCCGAACAGCGCGCCGGACAGGCCGATCGCGATGATCGCGATGACGATGAACGACCAGAGCGGCAGCTTGGGCCGGGCCAGGCTGGGTCCACGCAGCGGCGCGTCCAGTTCGGGCGTTGTCATGGTCATGCCGCAGCCTTCCGCGCACCGCGCCGGGCGATGGCCCGCGCACCGAAGTTGACCACCAGGGTGATCGCGAACAGGATCAGGCCGGAGGCGATCAGCGCTCCCCGGCCGATGTCACCGGCGTCAGCCCATTTCGTGGCGATGTTCGCGGCGATGGTGTTCCCGCCCGGGTTGAGGATGTGGAAGCTGATGCCGTAGTTGGCCGACAGCACCAGGGCGACCGCGATGGTCTCGCCGATCGCGCGGCCGAAACCGAGCACCAGCGCGCTGATCATGCCGGAGCGGCCGTAGGGCAGCACCGCCATCTTGATCATTTCCCACTTGGTCGCGCCGAGGGCGAGCGAGCCCTCGATGTGTTCCTTCGGTGCCTGGAGGAAGACCTCACGGCAGATGGCCGCGACGATCGGCAGCACCATCACGGCGAGCACGATCGCGGCGGCGAAGACGGACTGGCCGTACTCCTGGTTGGTCGAGGAGAACAGCGGGAACCAGCCGAGGTAGCGGTTGAGCAGCTTGGAGAACGGGATCAGCGCGGGGACCAGGAACTTCAGGCCCCACAGGCCGAAGACCACGCTGGGCACGGCAGCGAGCAGGTCGACCAGGTAGCCGAGCGGTCGTGCCACGGCGCGCGGCGCGTACTGGCTGATGAACAGGGCGACGCCGACGGCGATGGTGCCGCCGATGATCAGCGCGAGCACCGAGCTGAGCACGCTGCCGAAGGCGAGGGCGGCGATGCCGAAGGAGTTCGATCCGTCCGGGTCCCAGTCGAGGGTGCCGAAGAAGTTCGACTTGTCCTTGGATACCGCCGGGAGGGCTTCGAAGATCAGGAAGGCGGCGATGAGAGCCATCACCACGAGGATCAGGATGCCCGAGCCCTTGGACAGCAGCCGGAAGACGATGTCCCCACCGCGCGAGACATTGGCGGTCAGGGCCGGCGCGCGATCGAGGCGGCTCGGCCTGGGTTTCCCACCCGGCTGGCCGGCCGAGTCCGACGGCCTTGGTGTGGTGGTGGCGATGTCGAAGCTCCTGTCCGGAATTGAATCGATTCGACAGTATTGAGATGTATTGCGGCGTATCGGCGGTATTACCGCATCTCGGCGATCTGCCCGCCGGGCCTGGTGGCACCGACGGGCAAACCCCCACTTTCGTGAATCATGCGCTGACCTGCGGGTTGAGCACCAGGTGCGGCACATGATCCGATTCAGTTGGAATCCCGGCCGGGGCCCGCCAGCCCCGGCCGGGAGGGTCGAACGGTGTTCGGCTCAGCCGAGCGCGGCGACCGCGGCCGCGGCCTTGGTCTGCAGGTCGGACGGCAGCGGGACGTAGCCCTGGCTGGTCAGCGTGCTCTGGCCCGCGGTGCTGGCCGCGTAGCCGAGGAAGCCCTTGATCAGCGGCAGCTTCGCGGCCGAGTTGCCCTTCGAGCAGACGATTTCGTAGGTCACCAGCAGGTTCGGGTAGGCGTTCGAGTCCGTGTTGGTGTAGTCGAAGTTCAGCTTCAGGTCGTTGCCCGAGCCGACAACCTTGGCCTTGGCCAGGAAGTTCGCCACGTTCTCGGTGGTCAGCGGCACGAACTGGCCTGCGGCGTTGCTCACCGACGCCATCGGCAGGTTGTTCTGCGTCGCGAAGGACTGCTCGAAGTAGCCGATGCCACCGGCGGTGGCCTTGACGGTGCTGGCAACCAGCGAGCTGCCGTGTTCACCCTGACCGCCCGGGGCGGGCCAGTTCTTGTTGGCGCCGAAGGTCCAGTCGGACTTGGCCTCGTTGGCCAGGTAGTTGGTGAAGTTGTAGCTGGTGCCGGAGGAGTCGGACCGGTGGAAGGTCTGGATCGGCAGGTTCGGCAGGGTCACGCCGGAGTTGTCCTTGGCGATCGCCGGGTCGTTCCAGTTGGTGATCTTGCCGCTGAAGATCTTCGCCAGGTTGCCTGCCGAGAGGTTCAGCTTGGTCACGTTCGGGATGTTGTAGCCGATCGCGATGCCACCGGGGGTCAGCGGGATGTTGATCGCGGGCCCGCTCTTGCAGCGCGCGTCCGCGGCCGACTGGTTCGAGGAGTCCAGCGCGAAGTCGGAGCCGGCGAAGTCGAGCGTGCCGGAGCTGAACTGGGTGACACCCGCACCGGAGCCGACGCCCTGGTAGTTGATGGTGGCGCCGCTGCAGGCGGTCTCGTACGCCTTGTTCCACGCGCTGATGGCGTTCTGCTGCGCGGTCGAGCCACCGGACGTCAGGCTGCCGGACTGGCAGGAGATGTTGCTGGCCGAGCCGGTGCTCGTCGCTGAGCCGCCGGAGCCACCAGAAGTCGAGTTGTTGTCCGAGCCACAACCAGCGAGAACCAGAGCGGCAGCCCCCGCCGCCGCGATGCCAACCGCGGCAGCGCGGTAGTTGATCTTCACCTGAGATCCTCCAACTAGGAGCCATGACCGATCGCGACGAGGTCGCGCTTGACACGGACCGTAGGCAGTGCTGGTGGACGGCCGACCGTGTACAGGTGAACGGAAGGTGAACTTGCCACGCCAGGTGACTAGGCCCACGTCCATTGGGGTGACCTGTGCCTCTGTCCGTGACCTGGCCGTTTGCCGCGCGTGACCTACCTCGCAGGGCCCCGCACAGAGTGCTTCAGTACGCGTACTGCACGTCAGCATCCCAGTTACTGAACCCCAACCGGGAGTACACGGCGATCGCCGGCGCATTGTCCGATTCCACGTACAACATGACCTGACGGCAGCCCCGGCCGGCGAGATAACGCAGCCCGGCGAGGGTCAGCGTCTTGCCGAGGCCGTGCCCGGACGCGTTCGGGTCCACCCCGACCACGTACACCTCGCCCATCGGCGCCCCGGCCCCGTCCAGTTCCTCGTGGATCTTGGTCCAGTGGAACCCGAGCAGCGTGTCGTCGTCCTCGCGGACGGCGAGGAACAGCCCGTTCGGGTCGAACCAGGACTGCGCCTCGTCCGCTTCGACGTCGGCGACGGACAGCGCGCCCTGTTCCGGGTGCCAGGCGAAGGCCCGGTGGTTGACCTCGACCAGGGCCTGCTCATCCGCGCCGATCCGGAACGTGCGCAGCCGAACGCCGTCCGGCAGCGAACGCTGTTCGGGAAGGCCGTTCGGAAGGTCGGCGAACGTGAGCCGCATCCGGCGCATCTCCCGGACCCGCCGCAGGCCGAACCGGGCCGCGAGCTTGGCGGCGGCCGGATGGTCACCGTGCGACCACAATCGCAAGGTCTCGGCGTCACCGGCCGCCGGGCCGACCCGGTCCAGCAGTGCCTCGACCAGCGCCGCGCCCACGCCTTGGCCCCGCCGGTCCGGCCGCACGATCAGTTCGGCGATCTGGCGGCCGAACGAGTCGCCCCCGGTGTTCCTGGCGACCACCCCGACCAGCTCGGCGCCGTCCTTGGCCAGCCCGTATTCAGGAGTCCGGTAATCACCCGGCAGACCTTCGGACGGACTGAAGCTGGGACGGCCGTCCGTTGCGCGGGCAGCCGCCAGCAACGCGATGAGCTGCTCGGTTTCGACGTCGGTCAGGCTGGCACGCCAGTTGATCTCGGGCACCATTCGACGTTAAGCCGGATCAGGCGAGGACGTCCACCGGGTCCAGCGAGACTCCCTCGGCCGGGCTGGAGTTGCGACCGGGCCGGACGAACTTGTAGCCGACGTTGCGCACGGTGCCGATCATCTGCTCGTGCTCGTGGCCGAGCTTGGCCCGCAGCCGCCGCACGTGCACGTCGACCGTCCTGGTGCCGCCGAAGAAGTCGTAGCCCCAGACCTCCTGCAGCAGCTGGGCCCGGGTGAACACCCGGCCCGCGTGCGCGGCGAGGTACTTGAGCAGCTCGAACTCCTTGTAGGTGAGGTCGAGCGGGCGCCCCCGCAGCCGCGCCGTGTAGGTGGACTCGTCGATGACCAGTTCGCCGAGCTGCAGCGCACCCTCACCGGCCCGGGAGGCGTCGACTCGGCGCGAGCGAACCAGGCGCAGCCGGGCGTCGACCTCGGCCGGTCCGGCAGTGGGCAGCATGATCTCGTCGATGCCCCACTCGGCGGCGACGGCGACCAGGCCACCCTCGTTGATGATGGCGACCACCGGCACCTCGACACCGCTGCTGGCCAGCAGGCGGCACAGGCTGCGCGCCCCGGCCAGGTCGACGCGGGCGTCGACGAGCACGGCGTCGTACGGACCGGCTTCGAGCAGGGCGGCCACGTCCGGCGCGACCGGGCGTACCCGGTGGGAGAGCAGGCCGAGAGCGGGCAGCACCGCGGCAGGTTCCGGATCGCTGGTCAGCAAGAGCAGGTCGACACCCATGACGGTGCACCTCCCGGTCAGCGACGGGCCCCGCACGAAAGTGGTCGGGACCGCCGAGGAGTATGACTGGTACGGCTCCGTTGCCGGCAGATGTCGGGGACAATACCCAGGAGATCGGCATAAGCCCAGGTCGTGACGAGAGCGTCACACAAATGGCGCTGTGCTGGTTCGGCGAACGTCACCGAAATCGACTCGATCATTCGGGCATACTGACAAAATTCGGACGGCTGGGCCGGTGAGCGTCACCGGAGTGTGGTGGGCAGGAACAGCCATGACACCCTTGTCGTTGCAGTGGAGCGGAGAGGTGGACACGCGGCGTGAGCAAGGGCGTACGAAGGCTTCTGATCATCGTCATCGTGGTGGTCGCGGTTCTGGTGGCCGCCGACTTCGGCACGGCCGCGGCCGCCGAGTACCAGATCTCGAAGCGGATGCGCACAGAGCTGAACCTGGCCAGCGACCCGTCGGTGAACATCAAGGGCTTCCCGTTCATCACCCAGGCCCTCGGCGGCGACTACAAGGACATCTCGGTCCAGGCCAACGGCGTCCCGGTCGGCAACACCCTGCGTGACCTGGAGGTCGACGCCGACCTCAAGAACGTCCGCATCCCCTTCTCCGACGTGCTCTCCGGCAACTTCTCCGCGCTGACCGTCGACGAGGTGGACGGCCAGGTGCAAATCAACGCCAGCGACCTGGGCAGGCTCATCGGCGTCCCGGATCTCACGATCAACCCGGAGTCGCTGGACTTCATCCAGGGCTTCGGCGTCGACGAGAAGAACCAGCAGGTCCAGCAGCAACAGCAGGCCAACGGCAACGACTCGACGCCGATGTACACCCAGGCGGGCATCGACCTTTCGGGCACGATCAACATCGCGGGCGTGTCGACCACGGTCAACGCCTACGGGCTGATCTCCATCGTCGGCACCGACATCGTGCTCAAGCCGACCAAGCTGGAACTGTCCAACTCGGCCATCACCGGGCCGATCCCGGACGCGATCGAGCAGCCGATCCTCAAGCAGCTCACCTACACCTTCCACCGCAACTCGCTGCCGCTGCCGTTCTCCGTGACACCGGTCGGTGTTCAGGTGCAAGGTGGTAACGGGGGCGCGCTCATCGTGCAGGGCGTGGCCAAGAACATCCACTTCAGCGGGAGTGCGAACAGCCAATGATCGGTGTGTGGGTCCTGCTCGGTGCCCTGGTGCTCGCTGGGGTCGCCGGGTGGTGGCTGCGCGCTCGCAACGGCCAGGTCCGCGTGGTGAACAACGCGACCCCGGCTGATGGCCTCCCCGATCCGATCCGCGCCGCGCTCGACCCCGCCGCCGCGGTCACCCTGGTCCAGCTGTCCACCACGTTCTGCGCGTCCTGTCGCCAGGCGGACAAGCTGCTGACCACCTTCGCCGCCGAAACCCCGGGCCTCGCGCATGTCGAACTCGACGTGACCGACGAGCCCGCGGTCGCCACCAAGGTCGGCGTGATGCGCACCCCGACCACCCTCGCGCTGGCCGCCGATGGCACCGAGCTGCTGCGGGTCGGCGGCGTGCCCAAGCGCGACACCCTGCTCGACGCGCTGCGACCCCATCTGCCTGCCTCGGCGTGATCTGTGCTGATCAGCGCGTTGCTCGGTCATCGACATGATCGGGGTCAACCGCGTTCCACCTGATGGACGTACCTCCCAGGAGCGGGGAGTGCGGGGTAGTCTCGGCCGCGTGCCAACCATGCTGACCAGGCGCCGCGCGGTGGATTACCGACGCGTGCAGAGCAGCCTGTGTCGGCCGGGCGACTGACCCCAGGCGGAATCTCTTCACTTTTCCGGTCACGCGGTGCGGTCCTGTCCGCATGAGTGCGTGGCGCTGCCGAAAGTAATCCCCGAATGCAAGCTGTACACCCTCCGATCGGGAGGTCGGTCATGCCCAACCCGCCCGCCGTCGACCCGCGTGGACCGCGGTTCGGTGCCTGGATCACCACCGTCGTGCTCGCGGTGACCCTCGTGTTGTCCTCGTTCTCCCCGGTCGCCGCGACGATCCTGCTCGCGGCCCAGGCCGTGATCTTCGGCATCGGCGCGTTCTTCGGCCTCGGCTACGCGCCGTACGGGTTGATCTACCGCTACCTGGTCGCGCCGAGGCTGGGCCCGACCGACGAGCGCGAGGAAGCCGCGCCGCCCCGCTTCGCCCAGGCCGTCGGGTTCGGCTTCGCGGTCGTCGGCGTGATCGGGTTCGCCACCGACCTTCCCGCCCTCGGCCTGATCGCGACCGCGCTCGCGCTGGTCGCCGCGTTCCTCAACGCCGCCTTCGCCTTCTGCCTCGGCTGCGAGGTCTACCTGCTGCTGCGGCGCGCCGGGGTGCCGGCGTTCGGCGGCTGACCCGCGGCACGCACAAGAACTACGGAATATCGATTTTCGACACCGATAAGGGAAAGTGGGAATCAGCTCGATGAGCCGTGAGAATGTCCTGGTTTCGGCGGAGTGGGCCGAGAACAACCTCAACACGCCGGGCGTGGTGTTCGTCGAGGTCGACGAGGACACCAGCGCATACGACGGTGGCCACATCCCTGGCGCCGTGAAGGTCGACTGGAAGCAGGATCTGCAGGACCCGGTGCGCCGCGACTTCGTCGACAAGGCCGGCTTCGAGAAGCTGTTCTCCGACAAGGGCGTCGGCAACGACGACAAGGTGATCCTGTACGGCGGCAACAACAACTGGTTCGCCGCCTACGCCTACTGGTACTTCAAGCTCTACGGCCACGACAACGTGCGCCTGCTCGACGGTGGCCGCAAGAAGTGGGAGCTGGACGGCCGGGCGCTCTCCGCTGACGAAGTGAAGCGGGAAGCCACCAACTACACCGCCAAGGAGCCCGACACCTCGATCCGCGCGTTCCGTGACGAGGTAGTCGCCGCGATCAACACCAAGAACCTCGTCGACGTGCGCTCGCCTGACGAGTTCACCGGCAAGCTGCTCGCCCCCGCGCACCTCCCGCAGGAATCCGCGCAGCGCCCCGGCCACGTGCCCAGCGCGCTGAACGTCCCGTGGGCCAAGGCCGCGAACGAGGACGGCACCTTCCGCTCCGACGACGAACTGCGCGAGCTGTACAAGGAGGCCGGCCTCGACGAGTCGAAGTCGACCATCGCGTACTGCCGCATCGGCGAGCGTTCCTCGCACACCTGGTTCGCTCTGCACGAGCTGCTCGGCCTGACTGATGTCAAGAACTACGACGGATCGTGGACCGAGTACGGCTCCCTGGTGGGCGTTCCGGTCGCGGTCGGAACGGAGTCCTGATCATGACCGATGGATGCGGAGCCCCCAGCCAGGCGGCCACGCTGCCTGCCAACATCGACCTGAACACCCAGGTCGTCCTCGCCGGCAAGGTCGTCTCCGGCGGCAACCCGGTCGGCGGTGCGTTCGTCCGGCTGCTCAACGCCGACGGCGACTTCGCCGGTGAAGTGGTCGCCTCGACCGACGGCGACTTCCGGTTCTTCGCCGCCCCCGGCAACTGGACGGTGCGCGCGCTGCACCGCACCGGCAACGGCCAGGCGGAGATCAGCGCGGACGGCCCCGGCCTGCACGAGGCCAACATCGCCGTAGCCTGACCGATCCGTCCGAAGGCCGGTGGGCTGGAGCCCACCGGCCTTCGCGCGTGTTCAGCGTCTCGTCCGGTCCGCAGTGGCCGCTGCGCCCCCGGCGGATATCCTCGGCGGGTGGAACAGTTCTATACGGCTCTCCTGGTCCTGGTCGTGGTGGCGGTCGCCTGGTTCTCCGTGTACGTCGTGTACCGGATGATGCGCGAGCACCGCTGACCCACCCGCCCCTCGGCACCCACGGATTGGCTGATGAGCACCGACAACGACACCCCGGCCCAGGACGGCCCGGACAACCCCAGCTCGGCTGAGTCGCCGGTGCCGGGTAGCGGTGATGCCGCGATCCGGGTGGCCGAGCAGCGCGCGCAGTCCACCCGCGCCCGCAACCTGCCGCAGTTCGACGACCTTCCGGTCCCGGGTGACACCGCGAACCTGCGCGAGGGCCCGAACCTCAACGATGCCTGCCTGGCGCTGTTGCCGCTGGTCGGCGTGTGGCGCGGCGAGGGTGAGATCGACTACCCGACGATCGAGGGCCCGCAGCGGTTCGGCCAGCAGATCACCTTCGCGCACGACGGCAGGCCCTTCCTCTACTACGAGGCCCGGTCCTGGCTGCTCGACGCGGAAGGCAAGGTCATCCGGCCCGCGCACCGCGAGGTCGGCTGGTGGCGGCCGCAGGCCGACGACACGATCGAGGTGCTGATCAGCACGGCGAGCGGCATCGTCGAGATCTACTACGGCACCCCGCGCACCCAGACCTCGTGGGAGCTGGCAACGGACATCGTCACCCGTACCGCGTCAGCCAAGGAGGTCAACGCGGCCAAGCGGCTCTACGGCGTCGTCAACTCCGGTGACCTCGCCTACGTCGAGGAGATCGCGATGATGGGCCAGCCCATGCAGCCGCACGTCTCGGCCTACCTGACCAGGGTCGTCGGCTGACCTGAGGGCTCTGCGGGCGTCCGAACGCCGGTCATGGTCCGGAAGATGATCAGCCCGCCGATCGGCAACACCGCGATGACCAGCGCCATCGGCAGCGCGGTGTGTACGCCGCCAAGGCCGACCACCGGCGCCATCAGCCCGCCGAAGATGTACTGCAACACGCCGACCAGCGAAGACGCCGTGCCCGCGCGGTCGCCGTAGCGGGCCAGCGCCATGGTCAGCGAGTTCGGCGCGACCAGCCCGATGCTGGACACCACCAGGAACAGCGCGGGCAGTACGACCGGCAACCCGGCCCCGAACAACACGCCGAGCAGCAGCAACAGCCCGCCGGTGGCGGAGACGCACAAGCCCGCGACGAGCAGTCGACGAGACGAGATGCGCCGCACCAGCCGCCCGTTGATCTGGCCGACCAGCACGATGCCCAGCCCGTTGACCGCGAACACCAGGCTGAAGCCCTGCGGGCTGAGCCCGAACACGTTCTGCAGCACGAACGACGATCCGGAGATGTAGGCGAACATCGCCGCGAACGCCATGCCACCGGAGAGCGCGTAGCCGACGAACACACGATCGCCGATCAGTCCGCGATACGCCCGCAGTGTCTCGGCGAGGCGTGCGGGCCTGCGCCGATCGACCGGCAGCGACTCCTCCAGCCACAACGCGCTGGCCAGGACCAGAACGAGGCCAACTGCGGCGAGCGTCCAGAACACCCCGCGCCACGAGGTGAAGCGCAGAATCTGCGCGCCGATGATGGGCGCCAGGATCGGCGCGGTGCCGTTGATCAGCATCAACACCGACAGGAACCGCGACATCATGCTGCCCGAGTAGCGATCCCGGACCGCCGCGTTGGCGATGACCAGGCCGGCGGCGCCGCCGAGCGCCTGCACGAACCGGACGCCGGTCAGCAGGTAGACCGAGGGCGCGACCGCGCACACCGCGGAGAACACGGTGAACACCGCGAGCCCGATCAGCAGCGGCTTGCGCCTGCCGAGGCTGTCCGAGAACGGCCCGGCGACGAGTTGCCCGAGCGCGAGGCCGACCATGCACGCGGCCAGGGTGAGTTGCACCGATGACGCGTCGGCATGCAGGTCGGCCGAGATCGACGGGAAGGCCGGCAGGTACATGTCGTTGGACAGCGGCCCGAACGCGGACAGCGCGCCGAGGATGACGACCAGCCGGGCGCTGCGCCGCTGCGCTGGCCCGTTGTCGGCGTGCCGGGGCTCGGTCATGGTGCGACGCTCACTCGATTCGATCGATTCCGCTGACAAGTTCAAATTTCAACTTAACCAGGGAACCGCTCGAACTCGACTGGTTTGTTATCGGCCTAACCCCGTTATCCCGGTCACTTCGCTGCTGGTCACGGCGTCCAGGTGCCGAGGACGGTGCCCAGGTCGTCGGTCAGTTTGATCTCCTTCGGCGCTCCGGCCGGAGTGTCCACCACGACAACGCCGCCCGCCGACGCGCCGGCGGCCACCGGGCCGCTCGGCAACTGCGGGTCGTAGCCGGAGGCGATGGCGTTGCCCGCCGTCTCGTCGTAGGTGTTGCCGTTGGCGGCCTGGTACCGGACGTTGAGCGCGTTGACGTCGAAGCTGCCCTTGATTCCCTTGATCTGCACGGTGATCACCGCGAACTGGCCGTTGACCGGTGCTTCGTCGGTATCGGTCTTGCCCGCGGTCTTGTCCACAACCGACACCACGGTCGCCTGCGCGCTGGCGCCGGTCGGGTCGGTGACCGTGAGCGGCTGGCCGACCTTGGCCGCCGAACTGGACTGCGCCGAAGCCGGACTGCTCGGCGCGCCCGAACTCGAACTCGTTTTGCCGGTCGCGAGCGAGCAACCGGTGACCGCACACACCGCGAGCGCGGCGACGACAACATGTTTGATGCCCAGACGCATGGCTGTTCCCCTTCAGGTTTGGTGCCGCCCGAAGCGGGCTCGGCGGTGACGAGCGTCGCGAGACGCTCTGCGGTTTCAGTGCCATTGGTCTGCCATTGGTCTGCCGTCCGGCTGCCACAGCGCTGCCGTGCTGGCTGCTACGTTGTGGCGGCGCCAGTCGGGGTGTTTGTCGCGCGTGTACAGAGTGTCTGCTTGACGTGGAGAGGCGACCGGTGCGCGGTTTACGGTTCGAACTGCTCGGCCACCCCCGGGTGCTGCGGGACGGTCGCGAGCTGGACATCGGCCCAGGCAAACAACGCGCGGTGCTGGCAGTACTACTGCTGCACGCGAACCACCCGGTCGGCATCAGCACGATCATCGACGCGGTCTGGCCGGACGACCCACCGGCGAACGGCCCGAACGTCGTGCAGAAACACGTCGCCGGTCTGCGCAAGGTCCTCGAACCGGAGCGGACGCCCCGCGCTCCCGGCCAGTTCCTCACCCGCACCGATGCCGGCTACCAGCTGACCGTCGAACGAACCGCGTTCGACGTGGCCGAATTCCAGACGAACCTCGATCGCGCCCGCACCGAACCCGACGCCGTCGCGGTTCAGACGCTGCGCGTCGCCATCGGCCTCTGGCGCGGCCCAGCGCTGGCCGGCCTCGACGGAACAGTGTTCGACGTCGAACGCGCCAGACTCGCCGAAGCCATGGCCAACGCCGTCGAAGAACGCATCGACCGCGAACTCCGCCAGGGCCTGCACGCGCAGGCGGTGCCCGAACTGGTCGCACTGACCGCGCAGCACCCGTACCGCGAACGCTTGCGCGGCCAGTTGATGCTCGCGTTGTACCGATCCGGTCGCCAAGCCGAAGCCCTGGCCGCCTTCCACGACGGCCGCCGACTGCTCAACGAGGAACTGGGTATCGAACCCGGCGATGCCCTGCGCGCCCTGCACGACCAGATCCTCGCCGCCGCCCCCGAACTAGCCCCCACCCGCACCGCACCCATCCCCGCCAGCTCCTCCGCGCCGACCGATCCAGCGCCCCAACCCAGCCCTTCCTCGCAAGCCAACCCGACTCCCCAGCCAAGTCCGGCCTCTCAAACCAACATCCCGCCTCAGCCAAATCCGGCCTCTCAAACCAATGTCCCGCCTCAGCCCGCCCCGCAAAGCCCTCACCACCCCCCGCCGTGGCAGCCACCGCACGCCGCTCCACCGCTCTGGCAACCGCCCCCGGCACGGCAGTCCCCTCCGCAACAGACCCGCTCCACCCCGAAGTTCGACCTGACCGGTTGGTGGCTGGTGGTCGTCCCTGTGCTGAGCATCGGCCTGCTGACCTGGGCGGCGTTCCTGGCGGCCTCGATCAAACTGCGCGGCGTGCTGGTGTGGCTGTCCACAGTGGTGTATGCGGTGATCGTCGTGCTCGCGTTCATCCTCAAGGACATCACCGTGGTCAGCTTGATCATGCTGGTGCCGTGGTTCGGCGGGACCGCGCACGGCTGGGTGTTGCGGCCGAGGCTGCGCCGCTTCAACGATCCGGTTGTCGCGGAGGCGATGGCGAACCGAGCCCGCCGCACCGAAGCCCGACGGCTCGCCGCGACGAACCCCGGACTCGCCCGCGATCTGCGCATCGGCCGACCCGACCTGATCCGCGACTACGACGACGGCGGCCTGGTCGACGTCAACGCGGTGCCCGAAGAATTCCTGTGCAACACGGCCGGGTTCAGCAAAGAACAGGCGGTGCGCATCGTCAGCGATCGCGATCTGGTCGGCGGCTTCAGCTCCGTGGAGGATCTGGTCAGTCGCGGCCTGCTGGACCGGCTCACAGCCGAGGCGGTCCGCGACCGGTTGATCTTCCTGCGCTGAACTTTGCTCAGCCGGCTGGGTGCGACCATTCGCGAGCCAGCAGCCCGTAACCGACGACATCGTGCTCAACGCCGCCGACGACAGCGGCTGCTCGGAAGATGCCCTCGCGCGTGAAATCAAGGCGTTCGGCCAGTCGAATGCTGGGCTCGTTGCCCACCATCGCGAACAGCTTGATCCGCCGCAACCCGAGCGGCCCGAACGCCCAGTCGAGCGCGGCGCGAACCGCGCGAGTGGCCAAGCCGCGCCCCTCGAAGTCCGCGTCGAGCCAATAGCCGATCTCGGCCGATTTGATGTGGTTGTCGATCAAGAGGTTCACCTCGCCGACGAGTCGCCAGCCGCCCTCGGCGCGCACCGCGATCGCCAACGGCAACTGCGATCCGTCCAGCCACGCCTGGCCGCGCCGCGCAAGATCCGCCCGCGTCTGTTCGAGCGTCGGCAACTCGTCCAGCCCCGGAAGCCACCGGACGAGCCGCGCGAAGTTGGCTTCGAGCAACCCTTGATATGCCTCGGCAATCGCGGGCGTCCTGGGCAGCAGCGCGGCGTCGTCGCCAAGCGAAAACGTGAACATCGCGGCCGCGACGGTCGACATGCCCCTCCCCAAGCAAGACCACCCGCAAACCAAAACCGGGCCCCGAACAAACCCCTCCCGCCCTGGGGTGGTGGGGCCACCCGCAAGGCCAGCCTAGTGAGGTGGGGTGGGGCGGGCCAAATCGGGAAAGTGTGGGTGTGGACAACTTGGTCGGGTGTGGACAGACGGCTCGGCGGGCCGCTGGGGAATGTGGTAGAGCGGCAGGCGAGCTGCGACTCAGAACCTTGGGTGTTTGCCGCGCATGACCACGCGGACGTCCTCGGCTTCGGAGACTTCCTTGGTGGGCTTGACTTCGCCGAGGACCCAGGCGGGGATGTGGCGCGCGGTGAGCATGGCCAGGGCGCGGTCGGAGTCTTCTTCGGCGATGACGGCGACCATGCCGACGCCCATGTTGAACGTCTTCTCCATCTCGGCGCGGTCGATCCGGCCTCGCTGAGCCAAGAGCGCGAAGACGGGGGCGGGGGTCCAGGTGCCTCGGTCGATTTCGGCGGTGAGGCCGGGCGGGAGCACGCGGGCCAGGTTGGCGGCCAGGCCGCCGCCGGTGATGTGGGCGAAGGTGCGGACGTCGGTTTCCGCGACGAGGGCCAGGCAGTCCTTGGCGTAGATGCGGGTGGGTTCGAGGAGTTCTTCGCCCAGGGTGCGGCCGAATTCCTCGACGTGGCCGGACAGCGGCATTCTGGCGATCTCCAGCAGGACCTGCCGGGCGAGCGAGTAGCCGTTGGAGTGCAGGCCGGACGAGCCCATGGCGATGACGACGTCACCGGGGCTGACCCGCTCGGGGCCGAGGATTCCCTGGGCTTCGACGACGCCGACGCCGGTGGCGGACAGGTCGTAGTCGCTGCCGTTCATCAGGCCGGGGTGTTCGGCGGTTTCGCCGCCGAGCAGGGCGCAGCCGGCCTGGACGCAGCCTTCGGAGATGCCCTTGACCAGCATGGCGATCTGGTCGGGGACGACCTTGCCGACCGCGATGTAGTCCTGGAGGAACAGCGGCTCGGCGCCGCACACGACCAGGTCGTCGACGACCATGGCGACGAGGTCGATGCCGATGGTGTCGTGGATGTCCAGCGCCTGCGCGACCGCGATCTTGGTGCCGACACCGTCAGTGGACGACGCGAGGACCGGCTCGGACCAGCGGTCCAGGCGCAGTTCGAACAGGCCGGCGAAGCCGCCGATGCCGCCGAGCACTTCGGGGCGGTTCGCGCGCGCCGCGAACGGCTTGAGCTTGTCGACCGCTTCCTCGCCCGCGGCGATGTCCACCCCGGCCGCTGCGTAGGTGGTGCCTGCTGGCGTGTCGTCGGATTGCGTGGTCACTGCGCGGTCTCCATCGTGGAGCGGAATTGGACGTCGAGCCCGGACACCGTACCCGGGCGGTCAGCGCGGCAAACCCGAAGACGGGTCACGGGCGGCGAAGCGCTTCTTCCGCGCCGTACCCGGTGGGTACCGATGCGGACGACACGCCCACGGCGCCCGGGTCCATGGAGCGGCCTGCCGCGTTGAGGTCTTCGAGCAGGTGCTTGCCGATGAGGGCGTCGTCGGGCAGGGCGATCGGGTATTCGCCGGTGAAGCAGGCCATGCACAAGCGCGTCTTCGGCTGTTCGGTGGCGGCGACGAGGTTTTCCAGGGACACGTAGCCGAGGGTGTCGGCGCCGATCGAGCGGCGGACGCCGTCGATGTCCAGGCCGTTGGCGATCAACTCGGCGCGTGAGGCGAAGTCGATGCCGTAGAAGCAGGGCCAGCGGACGGGCGGGGACGCGATGCGGACGTGGACCTCGACCGCGCCCGCTTCGCGGAGCATGCGGACCAGGGCGCGCTGGGTGTTGCCACGCACGATCGAGTCGTCGACGACGACGAGGCGCTTGCCGCGGATGACCTCGCGCAGCGGGTTGAGCTTGAGCCGGATGCCGAGCTGCCGGATGGTCTGCGACGGCTGGATGAACGTCCGGCCGACGTAGGCGTTCTTGACCAGGCCGGAGCCGTAGGGGATGCCGGAGCCCTGGGCGTAGCCGATCGCGGCGGGGGTGCCGGATTCGGGCACCGGGATGACCAGATCGGCTTCGACCGGGCTTTCCAGCGCGAGCCTGCGGCCGATCTCGACGCGGGTGGCGTGCACGGAGCGGCCCGCGATGGTGGTGTCCGGACGGGCCAGGTAGACGTACTCGAACACGCAGCCCTTGGGCTCGGGGTTGGCGAAGCGGGTGGAGCGCAGGCCGTCGGCGTCGATGGCGAGCAGTTCGCCGGGCTCGACTTCGCGGACGAACGAGGCGCCGACGATGTCCAGGGCGGCGGTTTCGCTGGCGACGACCCAGCCGCGTTCGAGGCGGCCGAGCACGAGCGGGTGGACGCCCTGCGGGTCGCGGGCGGCGTAGAGGGTGGATTCGTCGGCGAAGACCAGGCAGAACGCGCCGCGCAGGGTGGGCAGCAGTTCGAGCGCGGCTTGTTCGATGCCGGTGTCGGCGGCCGCCGCAGCGAGCAGGCCGCAGACCAGGTCGGAGTCGGTGGTGGCGCCCTGGCCGGTGTCCGCGCCTGCTTCCCGGGCTCGGGCGAGCAGTTCGGCGGTGTTCACCAGGTTGCCGTTGTGGCCCAGGGACAGTCCGCTGCCGGTGGCGGTGTTGCGGAAGGTGGGCTGAGCGTTTTCCCAGGTGGACGAGCCGGTGGTGGAGTAGCGGCAGTGGCCGACGGCCAGGTGGCCGTGCAGCGAGGAGAGCACCTGCTCGTCGAAGACCTGGCTGACCAGACCGAGATCTTTGAAGACCACGATCTGGCGGCCGTCGGCGACGGAGATGCCTGCCGATTCCTGTCCTCTGTGTTGCAACGCATACAGGCCGTAGAAGGTGAGCTTGGCCACTTCTTCGCCGGGGGCCCACACGCCGAAGACGCCGCACTCTTCGCGCGGACCGTCGTCGGGTTGAGCGGCTGGCGCCGCCGTGGGTACCGGGGTGGTTGTTTCGGGATCGAGATGTCCTGTTCCAGCGGCTGTCTGGTCAGTGACCACCGAGAACTCCCTTGAGACGCCGAGCGGGCCACCCTCAGTGTAAGTGCCGGAAGGGGTCGATTTGACCGGCCCGCGCCGGTAGCCGGTCGGGTGAGTCACCGGTGGTGAGGGGCCGAGTTCGGTCGGTCAGATTCGCACGACCGGGAGCAGGGCGGAGAGGTCGGCGCGGGAGCCGGAGGCGTTGACCCGAGCGGCGGCCATGGCGTCGGCCCAGCTCAGCTGGCCGGTGGCGAGTTCGAGCCAGGTGCGCGGGTCGGTCTCGATCACGTTGGGCGGCGTGCCCCGGGTGTGTCGCGGGCCCGCGATGCACTGGACGGCGGCGAAGGGCGGCACCCGGACCTCGACGCTGCGGCCGGGCGCGACCTGGGGCAGCACGCGCAGGCTCAGCCGCACGGCCGCGGCGAGGGTGGCGCGGTCGGGCTGGTCTGCGTCGCCGGTGAGCCACGGCGTCACCGCGGCGACGGCCGCGCGCACTTCGCGGGGGTCGGCTTGGCCGCGCGTGCTCATCGGTTCAGGCTAGATCCAGCCGTTGCGCACGGCGTGCAGGGCCAACTGGAAGCGGTTGGCCGCGCCGGTGCGGGCCATCATGCCTTCGAGGTAGCGGAACAGCGTTCGCCTGCTGACGCCGAGCGCTCGCGCGGCCTGGTCGTCGCCCATGCCCGCGGCCAGCAGGCCGAGCAGTCGTCGTTCGTTGGGTTGCAGGTAGCGACTGGCCGGGCGGTCGCGGACGTCGAAGGGGAGCGCGGCCTGCCAGCACATCTCGAACAGTCCGATCAACGCCGACAGCAGCGCGCACGGCCGGATGAGCAACGCGGACACGTCGCAGTCGGCCGGTTGCGGGAGCGACTGGGAGACCACGGCGCAGTCGTCGTCGAAGATCATCAGCTTGACCGGTACTTCGGGGAGGGTGCGGGCCTCCTCGCCGGCCAGCACGCCGGGGATCACGTTGTCGGCGAGGTAGTCGCCGCGGCCGAGCGCGGCGGTCGCGTAGACGACCCGGTAGCGGACTCCCCGGCTGAGGTTGTCCAGTTCGACCTGGTTGGCATCGGCGTCGGCGTAGTAGGGCGGGGAGTCGAAGCCGAGGATCTCCTCGTGCGCGGATCGTTCGAGTTGGGCGATCCGCTCGGACACGGTGTTGCCCGGAATGACCTCGATGAGGTTGTTGGCGGGTTCGCCGCCGACCGCGCGCACGAATCCTTCGTAGGCGCTGATCGCGACGACGCGGGCTTGCCGCAATTCGGCTTCCCTGCGCCGGATGAGTAGATCGAGCGCGGGGCCGGGGCGCATGGGCACCGCGGATCCGCTGTCGTCCATGAAGCTGACCAGACCCGCTTCGCGCAGTACGTCCAGTGCGTCATGAATTTCGGTGGGGGTTTGCCCGGTGTCGTCCGCGAGGGTTTCGATGTCGGATGGTCCTGCGGTGAGTAATCGCATGTACACGACCGCCGGACCGTCGGATAGGCCCAGCAGGGTGAGATCGTTGATGCGAATGGCGGTCACGTTACAGCTCCTGACCTGCGACGAGGCGGCACATCAGTGTCAATGGCACAGACGCGACACCACAAGCTTCACACGCGCTGTACACATGGAACAGCACCAGGTGATTACCTCCCACCCAGTGATCACCTGTAACGGGCGAGCCGATTGCGCCATTCGGCGCATTGGGGCCGACAGGAGAAACAGAAAAACAACTTAACGAAATCATCCGAGCGGCATCGGGGAATTGCCGCCCGGCAGCTGCCAACTGTCGCCCTGCATCGAAATCGGGGGTGGTCCACGGGGAGTGGGCTGCCTCCGATTTCGATTTTTACTCACCTTAGCCGGGCCTGCTAACGGTGAACGGGAAAGCGACGATCCCACCACCGGGTGACGATTCCAGGTATCCACCACGATTTCTGGCACCGTGACCCAGGCACGGGGAGTGCCTGCGGCAAGCCCGGATTGGGGGTTGGTAGGAGATGGCACCCGGAACGGCGGAGCGGATTCCGCCGATCACCGAGGGCATGCGGGAAAGCGCGCTGAGCAATCCGAATTCCTGGCTTTATGTGATCGATCCAGCTTTCGACCCGAACACCGAAGTTCCAGCCTGGGGCATTGTCGGCGCATATCCGGTGAACGCCTATGGCGAGATCGAGTCCCGGTTCGCCGCGAACGACACCTACCGTCCTTCGCCCCGGGCGCTGGGCTGGCCGGAACCCACGACGCAGCTGGAACGCATGATCCAGCTCGCCAAGGCCGGGCACCGGCCCGCGCGGGAACTGCCCGCCGCGGTACTCGACGCGACGCTGCTGATCTACCAGTCCCGGGACGATCGGTACGCACCGGACGGACTGCTCGCCTTCCCGGACCGGCACAGCGGCAGGCTCGTGGTGCCCGCCTGCACGTCGGTCGATCACGTGCCCGCGGGCTGGCCGGGCTGGCGTTCGGTGCGCGCCCGGGATCTGGTGACGGCACTCGGCGACTGCCCGCTGGCGATCAACGCGGACGGGCCGATCAGCGCGATCATCCCGGCCGAGTTGCTGCGTGAGTTCGCGGCCGTGCGCGAGTCGGCCTGGTAGACCCGGTTGGACTAATCTCGGCCAGATGACCAGCTCTGTTCGGCCATCCGGGCCAGGCAACATCGAGGACTACGCGCTGTTGTCCGATCTGCGCACGGCGGCGCTGGTCGGCCGGGACGGTTCGATCGACTGGCTGTGCCTGCCCCGGTTCGACTCGTCGTCCTGTTTCGCGCGGATTCTCGGCGGGGAGCAGCACGGGCACTGGCGGATCGCGCCGACCGGCGAGATCACCTCGGTCCGGCGGGCCTACCGGGACACGTCGATGGTGCTGGAAACCGAGTTCACCACGCCGACCGGAGTGGTGCGGCTGATCGATTTCATGCCGCCGCAACAGCAACAGCAGCACGACCAGCCGAGGATCGTGCGGATCGTCGAGGGCGTCGAGGGATCGGTGGAGATCCGGTTCTGCTGGGTGTTGCGCTTCGCCTACGCGTCCTCGGTGCCCTGGGTGCGCCGGATCCGCAAGCACGGCAACGAGTACCTGCTCGCATTGGCCGGGCCGCGCGCGGTGACCCTGCGCGGCGACCGCCTCCCGTACCGGGTACCGAATCGCCGGGCCCACGAGGCGTGTTTCACGGTCCAGGCCGGCGAGCGGATGTCCTGGGTGCTGGAGTACCTGCCGGACGCCGACGAGCAGCCGGACCCGATCGACGTGGACATCGATCTGCGCTACACCGAGCGGTTCTGGCAGGACTGGAGCGGCCGGATCAGCTACACGGGGCCGCACGCGCCCGCGGTGCACCGCTCGCTGACCACGCTCAAGGCGCTCACCTACGCGCCGACCGGCGGGATCGTGGCGGCGCCGACCACGTCGCTGCCGGAGGCACCGGGCGGCGAGCGGAACTGGGACTACCGGTACTGCTGGCTGCGCGACGCGACCTTGACCTTGCTGGCCTTCGACAACTTCGACTGTTCGCTTGAGGCAGCGGCCTGGCGCAGGTGGCTGACCCGCGCGGTCGCGGGCGATCCGGCGGACCTGCAGATCATGTACGGGATCGACGGTGAGCGGCACCTGATCGAGTGGGCGGCCGATTGGCTGCCGGGCTATCAGGACGCGACGCCGGTGCGGATCGGCAACGCGGCCTACCGGCAGTTGCAGCTCGACGTGTACGGCGAGGTGATGGACGCGCTGCACCTGGCCAGGGAACGCGGGCACAAGGAGACGCCGGACTCGTGGTCGATGCAGCGCGGGCTGATGCTGCACCTGGAGCGGATCTGGCAGCAACCGGACAACGGGCTGTGGGAGGTGCGCGGCCAGGGCAGGCATTTCACCCACAGCCGGGTGATGGTGTGGGTGGCGTTCGACCGCGCGGTGCGCGCCGTCGAGGAGGACGGGCTACCCGGGCCGGTCGAGCGGTGGCGGGAGATCCGCGACCGGGTGCACCAGGAGGTGCTGGACAACGCGTTCAACGCCGAGGTCGGCGCGTTCACCCAGTACTACGGCGGCACCGAACTGGACGCGGCCACGCTGCTCATCCCGGCCGTCGGTTTCCTGCCCGGCACGGACGAACGCGTGTGCGCGACCATCGAGAAGATCGGCAAGGAACTCAAGCACGGCGACCTGATCGACCGGTACAGCACCGGCAGCGGACAGTCCGAAGTGGATGGTCTGTCGGGGCACGAGGGCTCGTTCCTGGTGTGTTCGTTCTGGTATGTGGACGCGCTGGCGCTGGCCGGACGGCAGCAGGAGGCCGAGGCCATGTTCGAGCGGCTGCTCGGGCTGTGCAACGACGTCGGCCTGCTCGCCGAGGAGTACGACCCGAGGGAGCAACGCTTCCTGGGCAACTTCCCGCAGGCGTTCAGCCATCTCGGACTGGTCAACAGCGCCGCGGTGCTCTACCGCGAGCACGCCAAGTACGTCCGCCACGAGGCGAGCAGGCGGGACACGAACTGATTCTGGCTGACTCCGGTCAGTCGTCCGGGTCGTCCTCGATGTCCGGCGGCCCGAACAGCTCGTCGGCTTCGGCCGGGTCGACGTAGACCAGGCCGTCCGGCGCATCCGGTTCCTCGCGCACGGTGACGCCTTCCTCCGGGATCGGGAAGGGAATCCTGGCCATCGTGCGCACGTTGGCTGCGAGCTTGGTCACCAGATCCAGGTGCCGCAGCAGGCTCGCCCGGCGGGCGTGTTCCGCGTTGGGCAGCTCGGCTCGGATCTCCTCGGCCTGCGCTTCGAGGTCTTGGGCGGCGTCGGCGAAGGCCAGCTGCTGGTCGCGGACCTGCTCGTCCCAGTCATCCATCTGATGACGCAGGCTCGGCGGCAGTTCCTCGCGCGGTTCGGCCACTCACCCAGGGTGCCAGAGATCCGGTGGCGACAACCGGGATCGGGCAACCTGGCCTGCTGGGTCCCTGGTCGTGCGGTAATTTTCTGGCTGACCACACTGTTTTCTCATCCGCGTTGGGGGCCGAAAGACCATGCCCGGCGAGTTCTCCTTCACGCTGTCGCTGACCGCACTGGACATCCTGACCGAGCTGTTGCAGCTCGGCAGTTCGGTGATGATCTTCGAGGTGCCCAGCGTCGGCGCAACCATGGACGACCGCAGGCTGATCCGCGACGCGGTGCTGCGCGACCTCGGCGCGCGCAACCTCGCCCGGCGCGGCCGGCTGGAGCAGGAGGTCGAGGACGCGGTGACCACGCTGGTCAAGTACCGGCACGCGGTGGACGGCGTGGCCAAGCTGGACGACGACGAGCAGGCCATCTACCGGGTGGCCACCGATGGGCGGGTCGCGGTGTTCGCGCGCAAGCACGACACCGAGATCCGCTTCGAGATGCTGCGCCCGGAAGGCCTGGTGCACGCGGCCATGGCGCCGATCGGCAACGTCAAGCCCGGCCCCGGCCAGTCCATGACCTACCCGGAGCCCAAGCAGGAGGCCCCGCGCGCCGCGCATCGCAGGCCCGAGCCCGAGGAAGGCTTCAGCGGTCTGCGCAAGCCCGATTCCGGCGCGGCGGCCAACTACGACCTCCAGCGCCGCGCCGCGGCGACGATCACCGAGAAGCCGCGCACCCAGATCGGCTGGTTCAGCGTGTACGGGCGCGATCAGCTGGGCCGCCACCAGCGGGCGCCCGAGGTGACCTGGTTCGACACCGAGGACGGCCGCTACATGGGTTACCGCAGGCCGGGCACGGACGGCCAGCAGTGGACCACCTACTCGCCCGCGGACACGCCGCGCATCGCGCAGCAGGTGATCGCCATGCTGAACTCGCTGGGCCAGGCCGGCCGCTGACGATCGGCCGGCCGGCCAATCAGGCTTCGGTGAGCAGCCGGGCGATGTTGGCCGGCTTGCCCGGCTTGGCGAACAGCCAGCCCTGACCCGAATCGCAGCCGATCCGGCGCAGCCGCTCGGCCTGCGCAGGCGTTTCCACGCCCTCGGCGGTGACCGTGAGGCCCAGCGCGTGCGCGAGCGTCACCAGCGTGGCGACGATCTGCGCGTCCACCGGGTCGGCCCGGTCGGAGGCTTGCAGGCCCTCCACGAACGAACCGGCGATCTTGAGTTCCTTGACCGGCAGGTGCCGCAGGTAGGCGAGGTTGGAGTAGCCGGTGCCGAAGTCGTCGATGGCGATCCGCACGCCCATCGCGTCCAGCGTGCGCAACGCTTCCAGGGGCGCGTCCGAGGTGCTCATGATCGCACTCTCGGTGACTTCCAGCTGCAACAGGCGGGCGGGCAGGCCGGTGTCCTCCAGCGCCTGGCAGACCTGGGCGACCAGGTCGGGTTCGCGCGACTGCCGCACGGCCAGGTTGACGCTGATGTAGGGCGCGTCGTCGCCGAACTCGTCCAGCCAGCGCTTGGCCTGGGCACACGCGGTACGCAGCACCCACCGTCCCAGTGAGACGATCAGGCCGGTCTCCTCGGCCAGTTCGATGAACCGGTCCGGGCCGAGCCTGCCGAATTCCGGGTGCTGCCAGCGAACCAGGGCCTCGACGCCGACGGTTCGTTCGTCGCCGAGCCGGACCAGCGGCTGGTAGTCGACGTAGAACTCGTCGCGTTCCATCGCGGCGGGCATGGCCGCCGCCAGCGCGAACCGGGCGACCTCGTAGGCGTTGCGCTCGGAGTCGTAGACGGCCCAGCGGCCGCGGCCGTCGGCCTTGGCCCAGTACTGGGTGATGTCGGCGTCGCGCATGAAGTCCGGCGCGTTGGTGGCCGCGACCGCGCGTTCCACCACGCCGATGCTGGCCGACACGGCGAGTTCGTGGCCGTCGATGCGCACCGGAGGGTTCAAAGTGGACAGTACGGTTTCGGCGATCGCGATGACGTCGGCCGGGCCGTCGGTGCCCTCGACGAGCACCACGAACTCGTCGCCGCCCATCCTGGCGATCATCCGGTGCTCACCGGCGACGGATTCGGCCAGCCGGGTCGCGACCGCGACCAGCAGGCGGTCGCCGACGTCGTGGCCGAGGCTGTCGTTGATGACCTTGAAGCCGTCCAGGTCCAGGTAGGCCAGGCCGATGCGCTCGGGCGCGGTGCCCGGCGCGGCGAAGATCTCGGCGAGCCGCTCGGTGAACAGGGCCCGGTTGGGCAGGCCGGTGAGCGGGTCGTGGGTGGCCTGGTAGCGCAGGGTCTCCTGCAGGTCGTGCCGGTCGGTGACGTCCTCGATCATGGACACCAGGTAGAGCGGCGCGCCGACCTCGTCGCGGACCAGCGAGACGGTCAGGTTGGCCCACGCCCAGCTGCCGTCGGGCCGGTGCAGCCGCTTCTCGACCTGGTAGTGGTCGAGTTCGCCGCGCAGCACCTGCTCGTAGGAGAACCAGAGTCCGTCACATACGTCGATGGGATGCATGTAGTCGCGGACATTGCTGGCCAGCAACGTTTCCCGGCTGGCGCCCATCATCCTGAGTAACGCGCCATTGACGTCGAGGATCCGGCCGGTGAGGTCGGAGATGCTGATACCGATGGCGGCATCGGCGAACATGGCGCGGAACTTGGCTTCGCTGGCCCGCAGCGCGGCTTCGGCCTCGTCGCGGGCGTCGAGCACGGCGCCGCGGATGGCTTCCTGTTCGCGCAGGGTGCGCAGGCGCAGCGCGTGCGAGTAGCCGGCGGCGAGCGCGCCCTGGAGTCCGGCGATGCGGTCCAGGCACCACGGTGCCGGGTCGACGCCGAGTTCGGGCAGCAGGCGTTCGCCGATGATGTGTACGGAGCGGTGCAGGCTGGCGGGGGTGGTGAAGTGTGCGTTGACCAGTTCGACGCCGGCGTTGTGCGCGGCCTGCGGGTCGAAGTCCTGGCTGCCGAGGGTTTCGACGAGGTCGCCCGCGAGTTTGTCGAGCAGGTCGGCGACTTCCGCGCCGCTCATGGGGACGTAACTGGTGCCTGCCAGCGCTGCCGCCCAGGCCAGGGCGAAGGAGCGCACGGCGGACGCCGCTGCGTGGCCGACCGGCACGACGCCGGCCGGGATGTGCCGATGGGCCGAGGACCTGGTCATCTACACCGACCGCCTGAGTTGAGGTGGCCAGTGTCGCGGTCCGCGGTCAGCTGCGCGACACCCGACCGCCGATTCGGGCGTTTCACCCCAGCAACCCCTCTCGCTTCACTTGCGCACTAAATCGCTCGTGGTGACGCAGCGAGCATACGACCGACCGAGAGATCTACCTACTGAACTCCTGTGGGTGAATATGTCATGTCTTATTCGTGACAGGGCGAAACAGGCTGTTCAGTGCCTCGGTCGTGATCCCGCTCCGTGTGAGAACGAGGCGAACTCGGCGCCCCGAGCAGGCGATGTCTGGCCGCCGAGGCGGGGAAGACATCGGCGCAGATCGTCGAGCAGCAGCTGGCCCAGATCGTGGCTGAACCCGTTGCGGACCACGACGCGCAGCGCGGCCAGATCGGTCCGGTTGGCCGGGAAGGTGTAGGCCGGTACCAGCCAGCCGCCTTCCCTCAGCATTGCTGATACGTCGAATACCGAATAGTTGCCGACCTCGGGTTTGAGCGTGAAGGCGAATACCGGCAACTGCTCGCCCCTGGTCAGCAACGTGAATGGCCCGAGTTCGGCGATTTCCCCGGACAACCAGGTGGCCACGTCCCGGCAGCTCTGTTGTACCCGCCGGTAACCATCGAAGCCGAGCCGGACGAAGTTGTAGTACTGCGCGGCCACCTGAGCACCGGGCCGGGAGAAGTTCAACGCGAAGGTCGGCATGTTGCCGCCCAGGTAGTTGACATTGAACACCAGCTCCTCCGGCAGCGACTGGCTGTCCCGCCACACCACCCAGCCCACGCCCGGGTAGACCAGGCCGAACTTGTGGCCGGAGGTGTTGATCGAGGCGACCCGGGGCTGGCGGAAGTCCCATTCGATGTCCGGGTCGCAGAACGGCGCGATCATCGCGCCGGACGCGCCGTCCACGTGCACCGGGATGTCCACACCGGTCTTGTCCTGCAACTCGTCCAGCGCCGCGCAGACCTCGGCGACCGGCTCGTACGCACCGTCGAAAGTGGACCCCATGATGACCACGACGCCGATGGTGTTCTCGTCGCAGAGCTTGACCGCCTCCTGCGCCGAGAGGGTGAACCGGTTGCCCTCCATCGGCACCAGCCGCGGTTCGACCTCCCAGTAGTTGGCGAACTTGTCCCAGCAGATCTGCACGTTGATGCCCATCACGATGTTGGGCCGGTCGGCCGGCTTCCCCTCGGCGCGGCGTTTCTTCTGCCAGCGGCGCTTGAGGGCCAGTCCGCCGAGCATGCACGCCTCGCTGGAGCCGGTGGTCGAGCAGCCGACCGCGTGCTCCGGATCGGGCGCGTGCCACAGACCGGCCAGCATCCGCACGCACCGGGCCTCCAGTTCGGCGGTGCGCGGGTACTCGTCCTTGTCGATCATGTTCTTGTCGAAGCACTCGGTCATCAACGTGGTGGCCTGGGATTCCATCCAGGTGCTGACGAACGTGGCCAGGTTGAGCCGGGCGTTGCCGTCGAGCATCAGCTCGTCGTGCACGATCTGATAGGCGATGTCCGGGTCGATGCCCCTGGCCGGGAACACCGTCTTCGGCACCCGGACCGGCTCCCTGGTGAAGATCGGGTTCACCGCGACATCGCCGCTGTGCGTGGGGTGGCGTTCTTTGCCGGACGGGTGCTGCAGAGGCATACCGGGACCCTAACGAGCGGGAGTCCGCCGCGCAGGATGCGCGCGGACTCGAGATGCGGTAACGCCCGAATGGCGTCAACCTGTAGGCCGAACAGCGCACGATCACGAGTCGGCGCGCGAGAGGCGGATCGGGGAGACGCATGACAAGAGCGGCACACCCTCGTGCTGGCCGGTCCCGCCGCGGCCTGGTCATCCTCATCTTGCTCGCGGCCGCGACGCTGACCGGCTCGGCCGCACCCGCGCTTGCCACTCCGGCGCCCGGCTCGCCTGCCTCGTTCGGCGTGTGGCACCCGCAGAACGACTACGCCGGTTCGCAGATCGCCGTGCACGAAGGCACGAAAACCGCGCTGAGCACCCAGGACGCCGGCGGGCCGCTCGGCATGGACGTCAGCGGTCACCAGGGCGCGGTCGACTGGCCGGCCGCATGGAACAACCACGCGCTTTTCGCCTACGTCAAGGCAACCGAGGGCACCTACTACGTCAACCCGAACTTCGCCCAGCAGTACAACGGTTCCTACCAGGCCGGGATGATCCGCGGCGCGTACCACTTCGCCACCCCGAACACCTCGGACGGCGTCAGCCAGGCCGATTACTTCCTCGCGCACGGCGGCGGCTGGTCCAATGACGGCAAAACGCTCCCACCCGCCATCGACCTGGAGTACAACCCCTACGGGGACACGTGTTACGGCCTCGCGCCCGCGGACCTGGTCACGTGGATCCACGCGTTCGTGAACGAGATGAAGGCACACATCGGGATTTTCCCGACGATCTACACATCGACCAGTTGGTGGGGACAGTGCACGGGCAACGACAAGGGCTTCGGCCCCGATCCGTTGTGGATCCCGCGCTACGGCTCCAGCGTTGGTGCGCTGCCCGCGAGCTGGACCGGCCAGACCATCTGGCAGTACGCGGATTCCGGGACCTTTCCCGGTGATCAGGACGCCTACAACGGTTCGATCGAGGCGCTGCACGGCTTCGCGGCAGGCGCCCCGGCGTCCACTGTGGGTTGACCACATCATTTCCTGTTAACGAACGCCCCGTGATTTGTTCACGAAGAAGCGTGACATCTGGTTGGCCAATGCTGCACACTCTTCGATCAGGGGATCTACGTGATGTAGATCACCGCGAGGGCAATCGAAAGGTCAACTGAATATGACCACGTCTGTACGCAGGCGTGGGGCCATCGCAGCCGTTGTGCTCAGTACGGTCGCCGGCACACTCCTGCTCGGATTATCGGCCCCAGCCAACGCCAGATCCCAAACCGACTCCAGACCCGCCGCCACCGTCCCTGACATCACGGTGAGCCCGGCGGAAACCGCGTGGATCCACAAGATGGACCACCAGATGGGCTCCGAGATCCGCCTGCACGAGCCCCAGTACCAAACGAGGCCAAGTGGGTCCCCAGTGGTGATGGCGCCGGACGTCACCCAGACTCCCGGTCTCGACGTGAGCGGATACCAGGGCAACGTCGACTGGAACTCGGTCGCCGCCAACGGCGCCGCGTTCGTCTACATCAAGGCAACCGAGGGCACCGACTACACCAACCCGTACTTCGCCCAGCAGTACAACGGTTCCTACAACGTCGGGATCATCCGCGGCTCGTACCACTTCGCGCACCCCGACGCGTCCAGCGGCGCCACCCAGGCCGACTACTTCATCGCGCACGGCGGTGGCTGGTCCGGCGACGGGAAAACCCTGCCCGGCGCACTGGACATCGAGTGGAACCCGAGTGGCGACGCCTGCTACGGCATGGCGGGCGGCGCCATGGTCGACTGGGTGCTGTCCTTCAGCAACGAGTACCACGCGCGGGAAGGCGTGTGGCCGGTGATCTACACCGCGACCAGCTGGTGGAGCGAATGCACCGGCAACCAGGGCGATTTCTCCAGCACGAATCCGTTGTGGCTGGCCAACTACAACGGCAGCCCGGGAACCATGCCGTACGCGTGGGGATTCCAGACATTCTGGCAATTCGCCGATTCCGGCACTTTCCCCGGTGACCAGGACTACTTCAACGGCCCTTACAGCGGAGTGCAAGCCATCGCCAACGGCTGATCTTCGTTAGCCAGCAAGGGAAGCGATGCCGCGCAGGAATCGACATCACTTTCGTTCCGGCTGCCATTCTACCGGTAAATATGAATGTAATTCGAGCTTTTCTCGATTAGCCAGATGTAGTGATTGGTTTACCTAAAAGCGTGACTTTTGCTGATCGTTTCCAGCACACTGTCCGGTGCCAGCCGATTACCGAGGGCTGGCAATTCGCGAGGGCACACGAAAGGTCGACACCATGAAGAGCACGTTCACCCGCAAGCGGGGAACGCTGGGGGCGGTCGTGGCGGGCGCGTTCGCCGCCACGCTGCTGCTCGGGTCGTTAACCCCGGCCTCGGCAGCGCCTGCGGCGCACCTGGCGCCCAACCAGATCCTCACCCCTGCGGACGCAGCGGCTGCCGGCCGCACCCCGCAGCTGGACTGGCTGGGTTCACAGGTCGCCAAGCACGAGCCGCACGGCAACCCGAACACCAGCCAGTACGTCATCATGAGCCCCGCCGCCACCGTCCCCGGTCTGGACGTCAGCAGCTACCAGGGCAACGTCAACTGGTCCTCGGTCGCGGCGAACGGGGCGAAGTTCGCCTACGTCAAGGCAACCGAGGGCACCTACTACCAGAGCCCGTACTTCGCCCAGCAGTACAACGGTTCCTACAACGTCGGCATCATCCGCGGCTCGTACCACTTCGCAACGCCCGACACCACCAGTGGTGCCACCCAGGCCGACTACTTCGTCGCGCACGGCGGCGGTTGGTCGCGGGACGGCAAGACCCTGCCCGGCATGTTGGACATCGAATGGGATCCCTACGGTTCGGCCTGCTACGGCCTGTCCGCCGGTTCGATGGTCAACTGGATCCTGTCCTTCTCCAACGAGTACCACGCCAGGACCAGCCGCTGGCCGGTCATCTACACGGCGACCAGCTGGTGGAGTGAGTGCACCGGCAACCAGGGCGACTTCTCCAGCACCAACCCGCTCGCCCTGGCCAACTACAACGGCAGCCCCGGCACGATGCCGTACCACTGGGCCTACCAGACCATCTGGCAGTTCGCCGACCACGGCACCTTCCCCGGTGACCAGGACCAGTTCAACGGCGACTACAGCCGGGTGCAGGCACTGGCCAACGGCTGATCACGCAGGTAGGTGGGCCGCCGGACGGCGACTGCCGGACGCCGGCGGCGGCCCCACCCCGTTTCCGTTCCGACTTCTGGGGAGAAAGTCGTGCGCACACCGACCTGGCTCACCGGCCTCGCGCTGGCGGCCATCGCAGTGATGTCAGCAATGTCCTTGAGCGCAGCGGCCAACGCGGCCGCGCCACCGGGCACCGTGACCGGAGTCGCTGTCGGCGCCGGTGACACCAACCTCGACTGGGCCAAGCTCAAAGCCGAAGGCGTCCAGTTCGCCTACGTCGAAGACACCTCGGGCACGATGAGCAACAACCCGCTGTTCAAGGCGCAGTACCAGGGCGCGCGCGGCGTCGGCATGCTGGTCGGCGCCACCCACTTCGCCCTGCCCGACACGTCGTCGGGAACGACGCAGGCCGACTACTTCGTGGCCAACGGCGGCAGCTGGACCGCGAACGAGGGCATCCTGCCGCCGGTGCTCGACATCGAGTGGAGCCCGTTCGGCTCGGCCTGCTACGGCCTTTCCCAGGCCGCGATGGGGAACTGGATCAGCCAGTTCGTCACCGAGGTGCACGCCAAGACCGCCCGCTGGCCGGTCATCTACACCGCGACCGCCTGGTGGACCGAGTGCACCGGCAACCTGCGCGGCTTCGCCGCCGACGATCCACTGTGGACGACGCAGTCGCCGTCGGGTCCGGCCGCGTTGCCCTACAACTGGACAACGCTGACCTTCGTCTCCGTCCCCGACGACGCCCTGCACGCCTACTACGACGGCACCTTGGCCGACCTCACCAAGTTCGCCAACGGTTGATCAATCGAACAGCGCCGGGAGGGTGCCCTCCCACACCTCCCGGAGCTGCGCGAGCGTGAACTCGGCAACGCCCTGGATCTCCAGGCTGTCAGACTCCTGGTCGACAACGCCGATCTTGACCCAGGGCAGCCCGCGCATCGTGCACATCTCGGTGAACCGGGGCTCCTCGCTGCGTGGGACAGCGACCAGGGCCCGGCCCGCCGACTCGCTGAACAGCGCGACGAACGGGTCCGCGTCCGGCGGGAGCACGAAGCGGGCGCCGGTCTCACCGATGAGCGCGGCCTCGACGACGGCCTGGGCCAGCCCGCCGTCGGAGAGGTCGTGCGCGGCGGAGAGCATCCCGTCCCGGGAACCGGCGATCAGCACGTCCGCCAGCAGCGCCTCGGCGGCCAGGTCGACCTTCGGGGGCAGGCCGCCGAGGTGGCCGTGCGCCACGTGCGCCCATTCCGACCCGCCGAACTCGTCGCGGGTCGCGCCGAGCAGCAGTAGGGTCTCGCCCGGCTCGGTGCCGAACCCGGTCGGCGTGCGCCTGCGCACGTCGTCGATCACGCCGAGCACGCCGACCAGCGGGGTCGGCAGGATCGCGGTGCCGCCGGTCTGGTTGTAGAAGCTGACGTTGCCGCCGACGACCGGGATCCCGAGCACCCGGCACGCGTCCGCGAGGCCGTGCAGCGCCTGCTCGAACTGCCACATCACGGCCGGGTCCTCGGGCGAGCCGAAGTTCAGGCAGTCGGTCACCGCGACCGGGCGGGCCCCACTGGCCGCGACGTTGCGGTACGCCTCGGCCAGCGCGAGCTGCGCGCCCTGGTACGGATCCAGGGCGACGAACCGGGAGTTGCAGTCGACCGACAGCGCGACCCCGCGATGGGTCCGCTCGTCGATGCGGATCATGCCCGAGTCGGACGGCTGGGCCAGCACGGTCCCACCGCGCACGTACCGGTCGTACTGCTGGGTGACCCACCGGCGCGAGGACAGGTTGGCGCTGCCGATCATCCGCAGCAGCGTCTCGCGCAGTTCATCCTTTGTGGACGGACGAGCGAGCGAATCAGGCACGTTGGCCCGCACCGTGTCCTGCGAGTCCGGCCGGGCGATCGGCCGCTGATAGACCGGGCCGTCGTGCGCGACGGTGCGCGGCGGCACGTCGACGACCTTGTGCCCGTGCCAGTCGATGACCAGCGTGTCGCCCTCGGTGACCTCGCCGATCTCGGTCGCGGTCACGTCCCACTTGCGGCAGATCGCCAGGAACGCCTCGACGTGCTCGGGCGTGACGACCGCGCACATCCGCTCCTGCGACTCGCTGGAGAGGATCTCGGCCGCGGTCATGTCCTTGGCACGCAACGGAACCCGGTCCAGGTCGATGTACATGCCACCGTCGCCCGCGCTGGCCAGCTCGCTGGTCGCGCAGGCGAGACCGGCGGCACCGAGGTCGGAAATCCCGACCACGACCTTGGCCGCGAACAGTTCGAGACAGCACTCGATGAGCACCTTCTCCGCGAACGGGTCGCCCACCTGCACGCTGGGCAGCTTCTTGCGGCCCGTCCCGCCCGAGAACGTGTCCGAGGCAAGAACCGAAGCCCCGCCAATCCCGTCGAGCCCGGTCCGCGCCCCGAACAGAATGATCTTGTTGCCGGTACCCGACGCATGCGCCAGATGCAGGTCCTCGATCCGCATCGCACCGACGCACAACGCGTTCACCAGCGGATTGCCCGCGTAGCTGGCGTCGAAGACGACCTCGCCGCCGATGTTCGGCAGCCCGAGGCAGTTCCCGTAACCGCCGACGCCGGCGACCACGCCCGGCAGCACCCGCTTGGTGTCGTGCGCGTCCGGCGCGCCGACCCGCAGCGAGTCCATCACCGCCAGGGGCCGCGCGCCCATGGCCAGAATGTCGCGGACGATGCCGCCGACCCCGGTCGCCGCGCCCTGGAAAGGCTCCACGTAGGACGGATGGTTGTGGCTCTCCGCCTTGAAGGTGACGGCCCACCCGTCGCCGATGTCCAGCACGCCCGCGTTCTCGCCGATCCCGGCCAGCATGGTCCTGCGCATCTCGTCGGTGGTGGTCTCACCGAAGTAGCGCAGGTGCACCTTGGAGGACTTGTACGAACAGTGCTCGCTCCACATGACCGCGTACATGGCCAGTTCGGCCGCGGTCGGCCTGCGGCCGAGCAGTTCGCGAACGCGCGCGTACTCGTCGTCCTTGAGCCCCAGCTCGCGGTAGGGCTGCTCGTGATCGGGCGTGGCGATCGCGTTGTCGACGGTGTCGACGATCTCGTTCACCTGCGTCGAGGTCATGCCCTCACCAACTGATCGAGTACGGACAGGAACAGGCCGAGCCCGTCATCGCTCGGTCCGGTCAGCGCGTCGATGGCGTGCTCGGGGTGCGGCATCAGGCCGACGATCCGCCCGGTCGCGTCGGCGACCCCGGCGATGTCGGCGGCCGAACCGTTCGGGTTGTCGGCATAGCGGAAGACCACCCGGCCCTCGCCCTCCAGCCGCCGCACGGTCTCCGCATCGGCCACGTAGCAGCCGTCCATGTGCTTGACCGGGATCAGGATCTCGGCGCCCGGGGCGAATCGCGAGGTCCAGGCGGTCTCGGCGTTGTCGACGCGCAGCCACTCGTCGCGGCAGACGAAGTGCAGGCCCGCGTTGCGGATCAACGCACCCGGCAGCAGCCCGGCCTCGCAGAGCACCTGGAAGCCGTTGCAGATGCCGAGCACCGGCATCCCCGCCTTGGCCGCGTCGACGACGCTGCGCATCACCGGCGCGTTGCTGGCGATGGCGCCGGCACGCAGGTAGTCGCCGTAGGAGAACCCGCCGGGCACGACGACCGCGTCCACTCCACGCAGGTCAGCGTCCCCGTGCCACAGTTCGACGGCCTCGACGTCCACGGCGCGCACCGCGCGGGCGGCGTCCACGTCGTCGAGCGAGCCGGGAAAGGTGATGACGCCGATCTTGGTCATTCCGCGACCCGCCGCACGGTCCATTCCTCGATCACCGGGTTGGCCAGCAGGCCCTCGGCGATCTTGGCCAGCGTGGCGTCGTCGACCGAGTCGTCGACCTCCAGTTCGAACCGCTTGCCCTGACGGACCTCGGCGACGCCGGAGAATCCGAGCCGGGGCAGGGCCTTGGCCACTGCCTGTCCCTGCGGGTCGAGGATCTCGGGTTTGGGCATGACATCGACAACAACTCGGGCCACTGATGCACTCCAGTACGGGGGCGGGTCGGCGGTCCGGCAGGGGCACTTCGGCCCCGCCAGGGCGTCTCAAGGACACCCGAATCGTACCTGAGCTGCGGGTTCGTCCCGACCGGACGCCGGGTGTTCGCCCACGGCATGACCCCGTTCACCGCCCGCGAGACCCATGGCCAGGGCCGGGCCGCGGGGCGAAGATCGGCCCATGCGAATGTTGATACTGGGTGGAACGGTGTTCGTCTCCCGGACAGTGGCCGAGATCGCGGTTCGGCGCGGCCACGAGGTCGTCTGCGCCGCGCGCGGCAAAACCGGCTCGCTCCCGGCCGGTGCGAGATTGGTCACCATCGACCGCGACGACCCGGCCAGCCTCGCGGCCCTCCCCAACGGCCACTACGACGCGGTGGTCGACGTCGCCGTCTTCTCCTACCCCTGGGTCAGGGACGCCCTGGCCGCGCTGGCGGGCCGCGCCGACCACTGGACCTTCGTCTCCTCGGTCAGCGTCTACTCCGACGCGGCCACCATCGGCCAGGACGCCACCGCGCCCGTGGTCGAGCCCAAGCAGACGCAGGGCGATGCCAGCGACCCCGAGCTGTACGGCGCGGTCAAGGTGGCCGGCGAGAACGCGGTTCGGGACACGATCGGCGATCGCGCGTTCATCGTCCGTCCCGGCCTGATCACCGGCCCCGGCGACAACTCGGACCGCTTCGGCTACTGGCCCGGCCGCTTCAGCAAGGGTGGCCGGGTGCTGGTGCCCGCGCCCAGCGGCAGGCTCACCCAGTTCATCGACGTCCGCGACCTGGCCGGCTGGATCGTCCGAGCCGCCGAGGAGCGCGTCACCGGCACCTACGACGCCATCGGCCCAGCCCAGCCCCTGGAAACCCTGCTGACCGACATGGCTCCCGCCGGCGTCGAACTGGTACCCGCGACCGACGAACAGCTGCTCGCCGCGGGCGTCCAGCACTGGTCCGGCCCCAAGTCGCTGCCGCTCTGGGTCCCGCAGGAGATGATCGGATTCGGCGCCCACGACCCGAGCCCCTCGCTGGCGGCCGGCCTGACCATCCGCCCGCTGGCCGACGCCGTGGACGGCGCGCTGGCCCGCGAACGCGAACTCGGCCTGGACCGCGAGCGCCGGGCGGGCCTGTCCGCCGCCGAGGAGGCGGAGGTGCTCGCCACGTTGGCATGACGCAGGCAGGCGGGCATAGATTTGGCGACGGCCAGTTCGCTCATCGAGGGTAGGGACGAACCCATGCGTATAGTCCACTTCGGACATTCGTGCGTGTTGCTGGAGACCGGGACCGCGCGGCTGCTGATCGACCCCGGCACGTACTCGGCCGGCTTCGAAGACCTCCGCGACCTGACCGCGATCCTGATCACCCACCAGCACCCCGACCACGTCGACGAGGCCCGCCTGCCCGCGCTGGTCGCCGCCAACCCCGAAGCGACCGTGATCACCGACCCGGACACGCACGCCCAGGCGGTCAAACTCGGTGTGACCGCGACGGTCGCCGGCCCCGGCGACGCCCTGGACATCGGCGGCGTCGCCATCAACGGGGTCGGCGGCAGGCACGCCACGATCTACCGCGACTTCCCCGACATCGCCAACACCGGTTACGTCATCGATCACGGCGCGTTCTACCACCCCGGCGACTCGTTCCACGTGCCCGAACAGGCCATCGACGTGCTCGGCGTGCCGATCTACGCGCCCTGGATGAAGATCGCCGAGGCGGCCGACTTCGTCAACGCGGTCAAGCCGAGGGTGTCGGTCCCGATCCACGAGGGCATGCTGAAGAACCCGGCGTTCGTCAACGCCCTGATCGAACGCTTCACCGCCGACGTGGCCCCGCTACACCAGTTGACCAACGCCGAACCCACCGAACTCTGAGATCGAGCCGGTTCAGCTCTTCTCGAATTCGTAGGTGTAGTACATGATTCCCTCGCCCACCCGGCGGAGATCGGTCAGGCGCATGCGGTGGGCGAGGGTGAAGTCGTCGAAAAGGCGGCGGCCCGAGCCCAGCAAGACCGGGAAGACGCACAGCCGGAGTTCGTCGGCCAGGTCGTGTTCGATCAGCGTGCGGACGAGGGTGTAGCTGCCGTAGACGAGGATTTCGCCGTCCAGCTTGGCCTTGAGTTCGGCGATCTGCTCCACCGCATCGCCGTTGAGGACCGTGGAGTTCGACCAGGCCGGTTCGTCGTCGCTGGTGGAGACCACGTATTTGGGCATGGCCAGGGTGCGGGCCGCCCATTCGCCGGGGCGCTCCCTGGTGCCGAACCAGGTGTCGGTTCGCCGGCCCAGCAGGAGCGCTTCGGCGTCCTTGGCCTGCTGGGTCGACAGGACGTCCCAAGCCGGGACGTCGGCTTCGCCGAAGCGGTAGAACCACCCGCCCTGGTCGGAACCTTCTTTGCCGTCGGGGTCTTCGACCACGCCGTCGAGGGTGGCGTTGGTGGTGATCACGATCTTGCCCACGGGTTTCTCCCTGTGTCGGTTGGTGCTTGCACAGGGGTAGACGACGGGGGCGCCGCGGAATGGGCGGTTCAGGCCGAACGCGGTTCGACGAAGACCGGCTCCGCCTTCTTGCTGGTGATCGTCGTGCTCGGCCGGCGCGACCGCGGCACCAGCGGCGCGACCAGATCGAGGTAGGTGGAGGGCGTCGCGTTGTGGTGCAGCGCGATGTCCACCGCGTCGAGCAGGGCGCCGAGCACCCCCGGCCGCCCGAGCATCGCCGCGTCCACCGCGAGCCGAACCAGCGATCCCTTGCGCGCAGTGCGCGACGCGCTCATCACCACCGCGAGACAGCGCCATGACAAACCATGTTCGCCCTGGCCGAAGCCGATCACCCGGCCCAGTCGCACGGTGTCCCGCTGCAGGTCGCGCACCCCGTGCAGCTCGGCGCACACCCGGAACCCGGCGCGCCGCAGCGAAGCGAGCGCGCCGGGCGCGATCACCCAGTGCGCGGGCGCGAAGCAGTCGGGTTGCAGGCCGAGCGCGTCCAGCCTGGTCCGCAGGCTGATCAGTTTCAGGCCGGCCTCGTGCGCCGGAACGAGCGTGGCGCCGGTCAGCAGCCTGCGAGTCGTGCTCACGTTGTCACCGTGATCGAACCCGTGCAGCACCAGCGCGTCATCGCCCGCGGCTCGTTCGCTGACCCAGTCGAGGGCGGCGCGGTCCGCGGCGAGCACGCCGTTCGGCGCGACGAGCAGCGACAACGGCACCGAGCGGCGATCCAGCTCGGCGGCGAGGTCGTGGCAGGTGTCCAGAGTGTTCGCGTTGATACCGGCGATCGAGACGACCAAGCTCGCGCTCATGCCATCAATGAAGGCGGATCGGGATGACGGTAAGGAGTCACCGAGGTGACGGGGCGCCACCGATCCGGGTAACTCTGCCTGTTGGCAGAAACCGCTAGCCGAGCCAGTCGGCGAACGAGCGACCGCTGATCCACTCGTAGGCTTCAATGTAGCGCGCCCGGGTCGACTCGACGACGTCGGCAGGCAGCGCGGGCGGCGGCGTGGCCGAGCCGCGGTCCCAACCGGAAGCCGGTGAGGTCAGCCAGTCCCGGACGTACTGCTTGTCGAACGAGGGCTGCACGCGCCCGGGCTCGTAGCCCTCCAGCGGCCAGTACCGCGACGAATCCGGGGTGAGTACCTCGTCGCCGAGCACGAGGGTGCCGTCCTTGTCGAAGCCGAACTCGAACTTGGTGTCGGCCAGGATCACCCCGCGCTGCTTGGCGTGTTCCGCCGCGTGCTGGTAGATCCGCAGGGTCGCATCGCGCAGCGCGGTCGCGGTTTCCGTGCCGAGACTGTCCACAACGGTCGCGAAGTCGACGTTCTCGTCGTGGTCCCCGAGGGCCGCTTTGGTGGCAGGCGTGAAAATCGGCTCGGGCAGCTGGCTCGCTTCGACCAGGCCGGAGGGCAGCGTGACCCCGCAGACCGCGCCCGTGCGCCGGTAGTCGATCAGGCCCGACCCGGTCAGGTAGCCGCGCGCGACGCATTCGAACGGCACCATGTCCAGCTTGCGCACCAGCAACGCCCGCCCGAGCACCTCGGCCGGAATCCGCGGATCGTCGGCGGGGGCCGCGATGTGGTTCGGCATGACGTCCGCGAGGAGTTCGAAGTAGAACACGCTCATCGCGGTCAGCACCCGGCCCTTGTCCGGGATCTCCGATTCGAGGACGTGGTCGTAGGCGGACATTCGGTCCGATGCCACCAGCAACAGATGATCGGCGTCCACCTCGTGGAGGCTGCGCACCTTCCCGGAGGCAACGAGCGGGTAGTCGGCAAGAGTCGGCACGACCAGAGCCTACGTGGACAGCCGCCGCCCGCCCGCGCCCAGGTCAGCCCATGAGACACGCCCCGCCAACCGCCCCCGATCCCCGCCCGCGCTTCGCAGGGGTCCCCCGCGAAGGGGAACCCTTAAATCAACGGTAGGCGAAATTGGGCGGGCGCGAGCGTGCTGTGCACAGGTCTGTGGATAACTGGGAGTGCTGTGGATAACCGAGGTGATAGTGCTGGTGGACGTGGTGGCGGGGGGTGTGGATGGTAGCTAACGAGAGGCCTTGGACGGGACGAGCGACCAGAATGGGCGGGTGGGATTCGACTGGATTTCGTTCACGACGGACTACGGCACCAGCGACGCGTTCGTCGGCATCTGCAAGGGCGTGGTCGCGGGCATCGCGCCTCGGGCTCGGGTCATCGATGTCACGCATGCCGTCGGGGCGCAGGACGTGCGGCGTGGGGCGACGGTGCTCGCCTCGGCCGTGCCGTACCTGCCGCCGTCGGTGCACGTCGCGGTGGTCGATCCGGGCGTTGGCACAGCGCGGCGCGGGGTGGTGATCGTCGCGGGGGCGAGTGTGCTGGTGGGGCCGGACAACGGGCTGTTGCTACCGGCGGCGGACGCGCTGGGCGGGGTGTCGGGGTGCTTCGAGTTGACCGAGACGCGGTTCCGGTTGCGGTCGGTGTCGGCGACTTTTCACGGGCGGGACGTGTTCGCGCCCGCGGCGGCGCACCTGGCCAATGGGGAATCGGCGAACGCGTTCGGGGCTGAGGTTGATCCGGCCACGTTGGTTCGGTTGCCGGCACCGGTGCTTCAGGTTGGCGACGGGGTGGTTTCAGCCGAGATCGTGGGGACCGATCATTTCGGGAACGTGCAACTGGCGGCGGGGCCGGACGTGTTGGGTGAGCTGGGGGTGCGGGAAGGAGATCGGGTGACTGTCGAGTTCGGACAGTCGCGGCGCGGGGCTGTGGTCGGGCGGACGTTCGCGGACGTGCCCGCGGGCGGGTTGCTGGTGCACGTCGACTCGGCGGGCGCGGTGGCGATCGCGGTGAACGGCGGGTCGGCGGTGAGCGTGCTGGGTGGCGAAGCCGGGATGGTGACGCTGCGGCGCGGTTAGGATGACCTCGGCCGCGACTGGCGAGGGTGGAGCGCACCACCGGGGAGCGGCCGAGGGCATACGCGAGCGTCGACCGCCTGGGCGCCTCGTCGGATCGGAGGTGTGACGCCTTCGACGGACGAGGAGGCTTGGTGGAACTGCGATATGGGATCAATCCGACGCAATCGGCGCGGGCGGTCGCGATCGATCGGTGGCCGATTTGGGTGATCAACGGGAGCCCGTCGTACATCAACCTGCTGGACGCGTTGAACGGGTGGCAGTTGGTGCGGACGGCCGGGCGAGCACTGGGGTTGCCCGCCGCGGCATCGTTCAAGCACGTTTCGCCTGCTGGGGCTGCCGTCGCGGACGGGCTGGCTGAGGCTTACGCGCGGGCGCGGGACGCGGATCCGAAATCGTCGTATGGGGACTTCGTGGCGGTGTCGGAGCCGGTCGACGCGGAACTGGCGGAGGTGCTGCGCGGGGTGGTCAGTGACGGGATCATCGCGCCGGGGTTCGCGCCGGGGACCGTGGAGGTGTTGCGGCGTAAGAAGAGTGGGCGGTTCCTGGTTGTCGAGGCGGATGCCGATTTCGTACCGACGGAGGTGGAGAGCCGCGAGGTCTTCGGAGTCCGGGTCAGTCAGGAGACGGCTGAACCGGAGTTGACCGGTGAGATGCTCGGGGACGGTTTGCCGGACGGGGCGCGGCGGGATTTGTTGCTGGGGTTGGTTGTCGCGCGGTACACGCAGTCGAACTCGGTGTGTTACGTGCGGGACGGTGTGACAATCGGTATCGGCGCGGGTCAACAGTCGCGTGTGGACTGTACGCGGCTGGCTGGGGCGAAGGCCGATGTGTGGTGGTTGCGGCGGCATCCCGCGGTGCGGGCGTTGACGTTTCGGCCGCAGGTGCGGCGGCAGGATCGGATCAACTGGCGGGTTCGGTTCGCGGAAGGGGATTTGACCGAGGCGGAGTGGGGGTTGCTGGCGGCCGAGGTGGAGATGCCGCAGGAGTTGGGGGCGGCGGAGCGGGCCGCTTGGGTGGCGAAGTTGGACGGGGTTTCGTTCGCGTCCGATGGGGCGTTGCCGTTTCGGGACAACGTCGATCACGCGCATCGGCACGGGGTCCGCTACATCGCCGAGCCGGGTGGGTCGATTCGGTCAGGCGAGGTCGAGGACGCGTGCCGGCAGCATGGGATCACGTTGGTGCGAACCGGGATTCGGTTGTTCCACCATTGATCGTCAGAGGATCGGCTCGGGGACGTAGTTGGTGAGGGCGCCGAAATTCTCCAGGAGCTTCTCGACGCGGCCGACCACCGTCTCGACCTGGGCGGCGGCCAGGCCGGTGAACGAGAGGCGGTCGGTGAGCAGGGCGGCGAGGTCGTCGGCGTCCAGCGGGAGCCTCGGGTCGGCGGCGATGCGGTCGAACAGGTCGTTGCGTTCGATGCCTTGTTCGCGCATCGCCAGCGCGGTCGCGACCGCGTGCTCCTTGATGACCTCGTGCGCCGCCTCGCGGCCGACACCGGCGCGGACGGCGGCGATGAGGATCTTGGTGGTGGCCAGGAACGGCAGATAGCGGTCGAGTTCGCGGGAGATGACCGCCGGGTAGCAGCCGAAGTCGTCGAGGACCGTGAGCAGGGTTTCCAGCAGGCCGTCCAGGGCGAAGAAGGCGTCGGGGAGGGCCACCCGGCGCACCACCGAGCAGGAGACGTCGCCTTCGTTCCACTGGTCACCGGCGAGTTCGCCTGCCATGGACAGGTAGCCGCGCAGCACGACCATGAGGCCGTTGATGCGCTCGCAGGATCGCGTGTTCATCTTGTGTGGCATGGCCGAGCTGCCGACCTGGCCGGGTTTGAAGCCCTCGGTGGCGAGTTCGTGGCCAGCCATCAACCGGATGGTCTTGGCCAGGCTGGACGGGGCGGCAGCCAGCTGGACCAGGGTGGCGAGCACGTCGAAGTCGAGCGAGCGCGGGTAGACCTGGCCGACGCTGGTGAAGACGTGGCCGAAGCCGAGGTGTTCGGCGATGCGATGTTCCAGGGAGGCGACCGCCTCGGGGTCGCCGTCGAGCAGGTCGAGCATGTCCTGCGCGGTGCCGACCGGGCCCTTGATGCCGCGCAGCGGGTAGGACTCGATGAGGTGCTCCAGCCGGTCGAAGGCGACCAGCAGTTCTTCGGCCGCGCCGGCGAAGCGCTTGCCGAGGGTGGTGGCCTGGGCGGCGACGTTGTGCGTGCGGCCGGTGATGACCAGGTCGCTCTGCTCAGCGGCCAGCCTGGCCAGGCGGGCGAGCACGGCGGCGACGCGGCCGCGGATGTGTTCCAGGGAGGCGCGGACCTGGAGTTGTTCGACGTTCTCGGTGAGGTCGCGGGAGGTCATGCCCTTGTGCACCTGCTCGTGGCCGGCCAGCGCGTTGAACTCCTCGATGCGGGCCTTGACGTCGTGCCGGGTGACCCGCTCGCGTTGCGCGATGGACGCCAGGTCGACCTGGTCGATGACGGCCTGGTAGTCGGCGACGGCGGTCTCGGGCACGTCGATGCCGAGTTCGGCCTGGGCGCGCAGCACGGCGAGCCACAGTTCGCGCTCCAACACCACCTTGTGCTCGGGGGACCACAGGCGGACCAGCGCGGCCGATGCGTAGCGGCCGGCGAGGACGTTGGGGATGTTGGGCTTGCTCACGACGAAAGGGTACTGAGGGAGGGGGTGGTCGCGCCGGTGTGGGCGGGGTGCTGAGGGCTGGGTGACCGGGTGGCTTGCCGGGGGTTGGGTTGCTGAGGGGTTAGTAGTGGGTCGCCAGGTGTTGGGCGATGGTGGGGAGCATCGCCTGGTAGGGGATGGGGCCGCCGGGCGGCTGGGGTTGGCTCAGGACCGTCACCACGGCGTTGTGCGGGGTCGGGGCGCTGGCCGCGTGACCGGTTCCCGCCGCGGGTTGAACGGCGGCGACGGTCGCGGGACGTACCAGGGCGACGATCACGCCGGTCGCGCCGTGGTCGGTGACGGAGACGGCGGCGGCGTAGGTGGTGCCTGCTTGGCAGTCCTGGCTGGGCACCGCGGCGGGTTTCGGGTCGCCGACGGACGGGAGCTCGCCGGCGAGGGCGACAGCAAGCTCACCGTCCGTCGACCCACACCCACCAGGGGTGCCGCCGGTCATAGGACCGGCATTCCCGGTGCCACCGCCCCCCTGCATGGGCGAAGACTCCGGGACGTTGAATTGTGCCTTAGGACCACTGCCTGGGCGGGTGTTCGGGAGAAACTCGTTACCTACGGAGCCGGGATTGTCCGACTCCCCGGCCGTGGATCCAGCCGAGTCACTGACAGTGTGCCCGAACGAGCCGAAGCCCACCACGCCGAGTCCGGTCAGTAATCCCGCGGCTACCAGGATGACCGCACCCATCGTGGTGTTGCGCACCACGCCGCGGTGACGGGCGGTGAGCCTGCGGGACTCGCTGAGCACGTCGTCGGCATCGAAAGTGGCCGGTGGGGAGTCCTGCACGGCATCGTGCAGCAGTTGCGCGAGCCGTTCATCGTCCACCGGAATCCACCTCCTCGGGCTGACTGGAGATCTTGCTCATGACGCTGGTCGCAGGTCGTCGATGGCGTCGCCCAGTTCGGCGCGCAGCGCGGACAGGCCGCGCGCGGTCTGGCTCTTGACCGTGCCTTCGCTGCACCCGAGGGTCTGCGCGACGGCGCTGACGTCGAGTCCTTCCAGGAAGCGCAGCATCAGCACGGCTCGTTGTCTCGGCGGGACCTTGCGCAGGGCAGCGAGCAGCGTGGCGCGCGTGGCGACCGTGTCATCGACGCCGGGGGCTCCCGACGTGGTGTCGGCGACGTCGGGAACGTCATCGGTGAATCGCTCCCTTCGCCAGGGCCGCCGGGACTCGTCGATCACCGCGCGGACCACGGATCGTCGCACGTAGGCGTCGAGCGCGGCCCGGTCGCGGATCTTGTGCCAGCGCCGGTGCAGCGCCACGAACGCGGTCTGCGCGAAATCGTCCGCACGGTGCCAGTCGCCACAGAGCAGGTAGGCACTTCTGCGCACGGCTTCTCGCCGAGCTTGGAAGTACTCTCGGAACTCCTGCTCGTCGCGCTGATCCACGCGGACGCTCTCCGCTCGTTGTCCTTACGTCGTCTGGACGTACCGTCCGGGCTCTACGGTTGCACGGATCGCGGATGAGATCTATGCCACCGCTGCGGCGCCGCGAGCGGCTAGCGTAGCGGAGGGGACGAAACGGGCGGAGGGCCTGATGCGCTGGGTGGTGTTCGATTTCGGTCAGGTGCTCGGGTTGCGGACCGAGAAGGTGCCTGAGCTGGCCGGACGGGTCGGTCTGCCGCTGGCGGAGTTCGAGGCGCGGTACTGGGCCAACCGGGCGGAGTACGACCTGGTCGGCGATGACCTGGGGTATTGGCGGGCGGTGGCCGGGGATGGCGTGGATGCGTCGTTCGCCGCCGAGCTGACCGAGGCGGACGAGGCGGGCTGGCTGAGCGTGGATCCGGCCGCGCTCGCCTTGGTCGTGGAGCTGCACGGGCGCGGGGTGCCGTTGGCGATCCTGTCCAACGCGCCGGGCTCGTTCGGGCGCGCGGTGGAGGCGCAGCCGTGGGCGAAGTACTTCCGGACGCTGTTGTTCTCAGCCGATCTCGGGGTGACCAAACCGGACCGCGCCATCTACGAGACCCTGTTGGACCGTATTGACGCGGACCCGGCCGACTGCTTCTTCACCGACGATCGACAGGCCAATGTCGACGGTGCGATCGCGGCCGGACTGCCCGCGGCGCGCTGGCTGGGAGCCGACGCGCTGCGCAAGGACCTCGTCGAGTTCGGGGTGCTGGATCAGTAGATCTGCTTGCGGTTGCGGTTGCGGATCGCACCGTAGGCGCCCGCACCCAGCGCGACGACGACGCCGATGATGGCCAGCACGAAAAAGGCGTGCACCAGCCAGCCGACGACCATGAAGCCGATCCAGATGACGACCAGCGCGCCTATGACCTTCAGAACTGCGGACATCGACAAAGCCTCCCCGTCGAGCACCCGGTAAAACTCTTAGCTTGGAAACGATCGGGCCGGGTGATGGGTTCCCAGCCTAGCGAGGTTGGTCCCGGATCACACCGACATTCCGGACAGCCACTGGCCCAGCCTGCTCAGCGCGGTCCGGATGTCCTCGGTCGCGCCCGCGAAGGAGAGCCGGACGAACTCGCCGCCGCGGTGCGGGTCGAAGTCGTGGCCGGGGGTGACGGCCACGCCGGTGTCGGCGAGCAGCCGCAGGCACCAGGCCATCGAGTCGTCGGTGAACTCGCTGATGTCGGCGTAGGCGTAGAAGGCGCCGTCGGCCGGGGCGAGGCGATCGATGCCGATCTTGGGCAGGCCGGTGAGCAGCAGGTCGCGGTTGACGCGGTAGCGGGCCACGTGGCCGTCGATCTCCGTGTAGGACTCGGGTTCGAAGGCGGCGACGGCGGCGAGTTGGGCGAGCGCCGGCGGGCAGATGGTGAAGTTGCCGGTCAGCGCGCCTGCCGCGCCGCGCAGGCGCTCGGGCAGCAGCATCCAGCCCAGCCGCCAGCCGGTCATGCACCAGTACTTGGAGAAGCTGTTGACCACGATGGCCTCGCGGGAGGTCTGCCAGGCGCTGGCGTACTCGGCGCCGTAGCCGATGCCGTGGTAGATCTCGTCGCTGATCAACTGCACGCCGTGCCCGTCGCACCAGGTGGCCAGCGCGGCGAGTTCGGCCGGGTCCAGGACGGTGCCGGTCGGGTTGGCCGGGCTGGCCACGATCAGGCCGCGCACCGGTGCGTCGAGTTCTTCGAGCATGGCGACGGTCGGCTGGAAGCCGGTGTCCGGGCCGCAGGGCAGTTCGACGACCTCGCAGCCGAGCGCGTGCAGGATGTTGCGGTAGGCCGGATAGCCGGGGATGGCCAGCGCGACCCGGTCGCCCGCGTCGAAAGCGGCGAGGAAGGCGAGCAGGAACGCGCCGGAGGAGCCGGTGGTGATGACCACGTCCTCGGCGTCGAGGTCGGCCAGGCCCGGGTAGGTGCGGCGGTAGTGCCCGGCGATCGCGCCGCGCAGCGCGGGCACGCCGAAGGACTCGGTGTAGCCGAGGATGTTGCCGTGCAGACCGGCCTGGGCCGCGGCCAGCACTGGCGCGGGGGCCGGGCTGGATGGCTGGCCCGCGGCCAGCGACACCATGTCGCCGTGGGTGCGTTGGCGTTCGTGCGCGGCGGAGAGCATGTCCATCGCGATGAACCTGGGCACGGCGGATCGGCGCGCGGGCCGCAGGCTGGGCGGGGTGTCGAGCATGGCGCCAGCCTAGGCGCCGCCTAGTAGCCGACGTAGTGGCCGCCGTGGCTGACCGCGACGATGCCGGGCACGTTCTGGATGGAGCCGTACCTGGACAGTGCGTAGCGGACGCCCGCGCAGATGTTGTCGACCGGGTTGTAGATGTTGGTGTGGCCGGGCAGCGAGTGCGCGTTGAAGGTGGAGTCGATGCACTGCATCAGGCCCTTGGACGGGTGACCGGCCTGCGCGTTGGAGTCCCACAGGTTGATCGCGTTGGGGTTGCCGCCGGACTCGTGCTGGATGATCGTCCAGATGTCCTGGGCGTTCAGCTCGCTCGCGGGCACGCCGTTCTGTTCAAGGACCTGGATG
>DATFHN010000080.1:0-4620 GCA_035248365.1 Pseudonocardiaceae bacterium
CGCCAGCGCCTTGTTCTCCAATGACGGGAAGTACTTGAAGACGAACGACACGGGCTTGCCTTCGGCGGCCAACTCGTCGAACAGCCTTTGCGCGGTAGCCTTGTCCGGCTGCAGCAGTTTGAGATCGGGACTGTAGAACGGCGAAGACTCGGTGAACAGCGTCGGCACGGTCTGAGCCTTGCCTTCGTACACCGCGAGGTTGATCGCGTTCATGTCCAGCGCTTCCGCCACGGCCTGCCGCGCCCGGATGTCGTTGAACGGCGCGCGCCGCATGTTCATCGCCATGTACTGGCCGCCGCTGAAGGCCCCGACGTTTACGGGGAACCCCGCCGCGCGCGCCTTCGCGATGGTGGTCCAACTCGTCTCGACCTCGACATCGGCCCCACCGCTCATCAGCGTGTTCACCCGCTGGTTGGAGTCGAGGGAGAAGCGCACCGTGAGGTGGTCGAGGTATGGCCTGGGCGGGTCCCAGTACCGTGGGTTCTTCGCCAGTTCGACCTTGTCCTGCCGCGTCCACTGCTGGAGTGTGTAGGGACCGGCGCCGATCGGGTTGGCGTCGAAGGCGGCCTGCCCTCCCTGCAGCGCCGTGGGCGAGGCGATCCAGTTCAGCGAGTCGGAGATGACGACCTGAGCGAAGTTCGGCATCGGCGACACCAACTTCACCGTGAGGGTCAGCGGGTCGGCGACGGCGGTCGACGCGATCAGCATGGCGTCCAGCCGTGTCTGCGATCCCAGCGTCGGGTTCTTGATCCGGTCCCAGTTGAACTTCACCGCCGTGGCATCCAGCGGGCTGCCGTCGGAGAAGGTCAAGCCGGGGCGTAGCTTGAGCTGGAATGTGCTGCCGCCGTCGCTGCTGGTGAAGCTCTCGGCCATCTTGTTCTGGATGACGTTCGTCACCGGGTCGTCGGTCAGCAACGTCCCGTACAGGGCATTACCGAGAAAACCCTGCTGTGACCACCAATTCGACATGATCGCGGGGTCAAGGCTGCGCGGCTCGGCGACGGTGATGACACGCGCGGTGCCACCGGGAGTCGGGCTACCGGCCGGCTGCCGCGCCGAGCTTCCGGTCGTCGGGTTGCACGCGGCGAGCGCGAGGGCGGCGGCGCACACCGCCGCGGCAGCCCGCCAGCGCTTTGTTCGGATCATCGTTGACCTCTCATCGGCGGTCTAGGGAGAAATCGGGCTGCTCAGTCCCGGAGTGTGCGGTCGAACCGGTGCCGCAGATGGTCTCCGACCTGGTTCAACGCGTACACGGTGAAGAAGATGAACAACGAGGGAACGAACACCAGGTGCGGAAAATCCGCGACGGCGTCCTTGCCGTCGGCGATCATCCCGCCCCAGCTCGGCTCGGGCGGGGGAATACCCATCCCCAGAAAGCTCAGTGACCCTTCGGCCACGATCAGCGCGGCCAGCACGATCGGGAGGTATGCCGCCAGTGTCGGCACCACATTGGGCATGATCTCCCGCACCAGGATCCGCCGACGCCCGGCACCCATGTTCCGCGCGGCCAGCACGAACTCGCGCGCCGACCACCGCAAGGTGTTGGCTCGCGCGAGCCGGATGAACGAGGGAATCACCAGCAGTGTCAAACCGATCAGCAAGGTGTGCACGCTCGGCGTGAGAATCGAGGACAGCGCGAGCAGCAGGATCAGCGGCGGAAACGCCAGCATCGCATCGCTGAGCAGGCGGATCACCGTATCGACCCGCCGGCCGAGATATCCGGCCAGCATGCCCAGCGTCGCCCCGATGACGGCGCCGATGACACCCGCCACCGCGCCCACCACCAGGGAAACCCGTGCCCCGTAGATGCACCGGGACAGAATCGACCTGCCCAGTGTGTCGGTGCCCAGCAGAAAGTCCAGTGAACCCCACTGGGGGCTTTGCCTGGGAATACCCACCGGCGTGGCGTAAGGCGCCAGCGGCAGCAGGTTCGCCAGCACGGCCCCGGCAATCACCAGGATCAGCCATGCGTAGCACAGGTAAACCACCACCGAGCGGGTGCTGCGTGCCCGGGGGACGACGGGCTGCGCCGCGACCCCACCGGACCGGGCCCGCCGGCCAACCGCAGTGTCGGTCATGCAGCCGCCACCTTCCTGACGCGTGGGTCGATAAAGCGATAACTCAGGTCCACCACGGTGTTGATCCCCACATAGGCCACCGCGATGAACACCACCACGCCCTGCACGGTGATCACGTCCCGGGAGATGATCGAGGTGGCCAGCAGCTGCCCCAGACCAGGCAGCGAGAACAGCGTTTCCACCACCACCGTGCCGCCGATCAGCCTGCCCAGGTTAATCCCCACCAGGGTGATCAGTGACAGCGACGACGGCCGCAGCGCATGCCGGAGCATCACGTAGCGCATGGTCATACCCTTGGCCCTGGCAGCGCCGACGAAGTCTTCTCGCAACGTGCCGATCAAATCCGCCCGGAGCAACCGGTGAAAGGTCGCGATCTCCATCAAGGCGATGGCGGTCGCCGGCAGCATCGCACCGGACAGGTTCGCCACGATGCCATCGCTGAGGCGCCACCACCCGATGACCGGGAACCAGCCGAGCTTGATCGCGAACAAGTAGATCAGGAGTGGGCCCGCGATGAACGCCGGTGCGGACAGCAACGCCGACGTGATCGCGGTGATCACGCGGTCGGCCGGGCCACCCGGTCGCATCGCGGACACAATGGCCAGCAGTACCGAGACCACCAGCGCGATCACCAGCGCCAGCACGGCCAGCTCCAACGTGACCGGCAGCCGTTCGACAATCGCCGTGCTCACCGGCTGACCTGTCAACGGCGACGCGCCCAGATCGCCGTGCACCGCGCCACCAAGCCAATGCGCGTACTGGATCCACAGCGGCTGGTCCAGGCCGAGCTTCGCGTTCAGGGCGGCGACCGCCTGGGGCGTCGCGTTCTGACCGAGGATCACCTGCGCGACCGAGCCTGGCGCAAGGCTCATCAGGCCGACGACCGCAACGGTCACCAGCAGGACGACGAGGAGTGCACGACCGATGCGCAACACCACGGGTAGCACCATGTGACTCGCTTTCCGAGGAGGACACAGCTCAGGGGTGGTCCCGGTACCCTGCTTCTCGGCTCAGCACTGACGGCGCCCGATCGGGGAGCTTGTGGCCCTCGCGGTCAGCACTGACCTGTGCAAATCGTATTCTCCAGAGCCCGGGAAAACAAGGAATCCGGCTGATTGGGTAGCTTTTTTTCCGACATTCCTGGCGCGCCGACGGCATTCCGGGGACCGACTTCTTCCGAAACATCGCACATCGATCTGATAGGGGACGCCGCCGCGAGATCCGGTGGCAGGTTGCGACCTCAATACGCCCGTGAACCGGCGAATCCGACGCGCGTCATTGTTGCGCGGCGCCGAAGGCGCGGGCGACATTACCACCGAGAATGTTGGCACGATCGCTATCCGAGATGGCGGCACGCTCGATCTTGTCGAAAAGCGGCGGCATAACCGGCGTGCCCGTCCTGCTGTAGCCGCCGATGCTGAACGAGATCGTCTCCGATCCGTTGCGCTCCACCCACTCCTGGATCGACACGTGGCACACCGGGCCGCCGAGATCCCACACCACGTTGGGTGTGGTCGCCGCCGTCATGAGGATGTGGCGGGCTCGTTCGTAGGTCCAGAAGCCGTCCATGGCAAGGAAGCTGACCTCGGGGAACTCGAGCGCGAGTCGTTGCAGGCGCCAGTGCGCCTCGAGGCTGGACTCGGCGTTGACGTGCACCAGGGCGACCAGCCCCAGCTCCGACATCATCCGCAGCGTGGGCCACATCCACCTGCTGTCGATGTAGCAACCCTGAAACCTGTGATGCCAGGCGAAACCGTCGAGGCCGAGCTCGCGCGCGCGGTGGATCTCCTCGAGTCCGACCTCGCCGTGCAGCGGCTCGGTCGTGCCGAGCACCCGGAAGCGGTCCGCGGCGATGTCCCGGTACCGTGCCATCCGGTCGTTCAACCGCCGCGTCGCCGCCGCACCGTCCGCGCGGCAATATCCGGGCGACGGCTGCAGCACGGCCCACTCGATTCCGAGCTTGTCCATTGCCTGGATGCGGGTTGCGGCGTCGTCCTCGATGGCGGGTGCCGGCGGGGGTTCACTACCGTCGAAGGACAGGGCATCGCCGATTTCGCCCACATGCTGGTGAGCGTCGACGATCAATTCGTTACTTCGCATTGGGGACCCCGCGAATTGTGACCGGTCGACCCCATGTCTCCCAGCTGGGCATTTTGATCCTTTCCACCGGGCCGCCGTCCTGTTTGCATCGACATGAAAACGGCGAACCCCACGCGAGTCGGGTCGATATGTATGTCGCGGATTGCGAACATGAAAAATACTCCGGCGGCTTCGCCGATATCAGTCGCGTTGCGCGACGCCGAGTGCGAGCACGGTCATCGTGCACCCTTCCGGCCCGACTCGCCATCCGTGATCGACCCCGTTGATCACCACGGAGTCGCCTGCCTCGAGGCGGTAGTCGCCGTCATCGAGTCCGAGGTCGATGGAACCGGAAAGCACGGTGTCGAAGTCGATCGACCGGGTGTGGTGCGGCGGGTGGACCGCACCCGGTGGGAACGTCACCACGCCCCACCGGGCCTCGCCGCCCGCCGGCGCGATGTCG
>DATFHN010000081.1:0-19969 GCA_035248365.1 Pseudonocardiaceae bacterium
CCGAACTGTTGCAGGACGACGAGAAGCGCATCGCTGGCGCGTTCGCCTACTGGCGGGAGACCGGCCGCTTCGTGCTGTTCGAGGCGCCCGCCGTCGTGCTCGCGACCGGCGGCATCGGGAAGTCGTTCAAGGTGACGTCCAACTCGTGGGAGTACACCGGCGACGGACACGCGATGGCCCTGTGGGCGGGTGCGTCGCTGATCAACATGGAGTTCGTGCAGTTCCACCCGACCGGCATGGTCTGGCCGCCCAGCGTCAAGGGCATCCTGGTCACCGAGGGCGTGCGCGGCGACGGTGGCGTGCTGCGCAACTCCGAGGGCAAGCGGTTCATGTTCGACTACATCCCCGAGGTCTTCAAGGGGCAGTACGCGGAGACCGAGGAAGAGGCCGACCGCTGGTACACCGACCCGGACAACAACCGCCGCACCCCGGACCTGCTGCCCCGCGACGAGGTCGCGCGGGCGATCAACTCCGAGGTCAAGGCCGGTCGTGGCTCGCCTCATGGCGGCGTGTTCCTGGACATCGCCAGCCGGATGCCCGCCGAGGAGATCAAGCGCAGGCTGCCCTCGATGTACCACCAGTTCAAGGAACTGGCCGATGTGGACATCACCGCCGAGCCGATGGAAGTCGGCCCGACCTGCCACTACGTGATGGGCGGGGTCGAGGTCGACCCGGACACCGAAGCCGCGGTCGGCGTGTCCGGCCTGTTCGCGGCCGGTGAGGTCGCGGGCGGCATGCACGGCTCGAACCGGCTGGGCGGCAACTCCCTGTCCGACCTGCTGGTGTTCGGCCGCCGCGCGGGGGCCGGTGCGGCCGAGTACGTGCAGGGCCTCGCCAGCCGGCCGAGCATCACCGAGTCCGATGTGGACGCTGCCGCCAAGGCCGCTGTGGTGCCGTTCAACGGCGTGGATGCCGAGGACGGCCTGGAGAACCCGTACACGGTCCACCAGGACCTCCAGCAGATGATGAACGACCTGGTCGGCATCATCCGCAGGGAGGGCGAGCTGGCCGAGGCCATCGAGCGGCTGGGCGAGTTCAAGGCGCGGGCCAGGAAGGTCATCGTCGAGGGACACCGGCAGTTCAACCCCGGCTGGCACCTCGCCCTCGACCTGCGCAACATGCTGCTGGTCAGCGAATGCGTCGCCAAGGCCGCGCTGGAGCGCACCGAGAGCCGAGGTGGCCACACCCGTGAGGACCACCCCGGCATGGAGCAGGAGTGGCGCCACCAGCTGCTGGTCTGCGCGCTCAACGAAGCGGGCGATGGCATCGACCTGACCCACCAGGAGCAGGTGCCGATGCGGGAAGACCTGCTTGAGCTGTTCGAGTACAGCGAACTGCAGAAGTACTTCACCGCCCCGGAACTGGCGCAGCACCACGGAAAGCAGGACTGAGATGAGCTATCAGGGCAAGTTCCGGGTCTGGCGCGGCGACAACGAAAAGGGCGATCTGCACGACTTCACCGTCGAGGTGAACGAGGGCGAGGTCGTGCTGGACATCATCCACCGGCTGCAGGCCACCCAGGCACCGGATCTCGCGGTGCGCTGGAACTGCAAGGCAGGCAAGTGCGGTTCCTGCTCGGCCGAGGTCAACGGCCGCCCGAGGCTGATGTGCATGACCCGGATGTCCACCTTCACCGAGGACGAGGTCATCACGGTCACCCCGATGCGGACCTTCCCGGTGATCCGCGACCTGGTCACCGACGTCTCGTTCAACTACGAGAAGGCCCGCGAGATCCCCTCGTTCGCGCCGCCCGCCGACCTCAAGCCCGGCGAGTACCGGATGCAGCAGGTCGACGTGGAGCGCTCGCAGGAGTTCCGCAAGTGCATCGAGTGCTTCCTGTGCCAGAACACCTGCCACGTCGTGCGTGACCACGAGGACAACAAGGAGAACTTCTCCGGCCCGCGTTTCCTCATGCGCATCGCCGAACTCGACATGCACCCACTGGACGCCGCCGACCGCGTCCCGGCCGCCCAGGAGGAGCACGGTCTCGGGTTCTGCAACATCACCAAGTGCTGCACCGAGGTCTGCCCGGAAGGCATCCACATCACCGACAACGCGCTCATCCCGCTCAAGGAGCGCGTGATCGACCGGCGCTACGACCCGGTCCTGGTACCGCTGGCCAAGCTGTTCCGCCGCAACAAGTGAGCTGAGCCGAACGGGCCGTTCCGGGATCATCCGGAACGGCCCGTTTCGCGTCTAACGAGCGGCGAACGCGGCCGCCCAGTCCTCCGCGCGCAGATCCCGGGGGAGCGGCAGTCTGTTGCGCCCGATCCCGCGCGCCAGCTCGGCCGCGGTCTTCGCGGGAACTCCGTTGCGCCGCAACACGTCGGCCAGGCCGCGCCCCCGGCTGCTGAACACCCGGGCGACCCAGTCCTGATAGGCCCGCTGTCGGGTCCGCGGTATCAGTGGTTCGGCGCGGCGGGTGACGAGCAGCAGCCCGGCATCTACCGAGGGGCGGGGCCGGAACGCGGCGGCGGGGATGCGGCGGTCGAGCGTGAAATCGAACCACGGCCAGCTCTGGGCGGTCAGCTGGGTGGCCCCGCCGACCCCGGCCCGTTTGCGCGCGACTTCCCACTGGGTCACCAGAATCGCGCTGTGCCAGCCGGCCGAACCGAGCAGGTGCCGCAGAATCGGGGTGGTCAGGTGGAACGGGATGTTGGCGACGACGACCGAGCCGGCCGGTGGCGCGTGCCGCAGGATGTCGCCCGCGCTGATGCACACGTGCGAACCGACCCGCCTGCCGAGATCGCGGGCGCGTTGCGCGTCGATCTCGATGCCGTGCAGCGGCCGGCCGAGCGCGGCCAGCTTGAGGGTGATGGCGCCGTTGCCGGTGCCCCACTCGACGAGTGGGCCGGTGCGTTCGCGGGCGAGATCGACGATGCGGGCGATGGTGGCGTGGTCCGCGAGAAAGTTCTGGCCGAGTTCATGGCGGCCCGGGGCATAGCTGGGCATGGCTCTCCTGGGTCAGGAATGAGGGGAGCCGGGCAGCACGAAGCGCCGCCCGGCACGGTGCCGAGTGGCGGCGCGAATTCGATCAGGAAGGGTGCGAGTCCGCGCCGTTAGCGGCAGCGGATCCGAACGATGATCGTGAAGTTACCCACGGCGGCATGGTAGAGCGCGGCACGCCTGCCCACCAACGCGATTTCGAGCCGTTCCGAACCACCCCCCGGCCGGCTCGGAACGGCCCACACCCCAAGCTATGGCCGCACGCCACACCGGTCCGCTGCGATTCGTCACCACCCCACCGTGACATTCGTCAGGTACTACCTGGGTGCTACCGGTGGTAGCATCGGTGGTGTGAAGTTGAGTGTGAGCCTGATTGACGACGACATCGCGTTCATCGACGAATACGCCCGCACGCACGCCGCACCGTCCCGCTCCGCTGTCCTGCACGAGGCGGTCGAACTGCTCCGGGCCAGCCAACTCTCCGACGCCTACGCCGCCGCCTGGGACGAATGGGCCGCCGACGAACAGACCCAGGCCTGGGATGCCGCGGTCGGTGACGGTCTCACCGACTGATGCGCAGAGGCGAAATCCGGCTGGTCGACTTCGAGCCGGTCCGAGGTGCGGAGTCCAACAAAGTCCGGCCTGCCGTGATCATCAGCAACGATGGGGCCAACGGCGCTGCGGAGCGCCTTGGCCGGGGGGTGCTCACCGTGCTCCCGGTGACGTCCAACACCAGCCGGGTCTACCCGTTCCAGGTCCTGCTCAAGGCGGCCGACTGCGGCCTGGCACATGACTCCAAAGTTCAGGCCGAGCAGATCCGTTCGGTCGCCGTAGAACGCATCGGCCGCCGCGTCGGTCAGGTCCCACCGGCCACAATGACCGCGATCAACTCGGCGATCCGCCTGCACCTCGGCGTTTAGGCACCTCGGCTGTCAAATGGGTTCTCTACCACCAGTTCGCCGAACTTGCGGCCGTGGCGCAGGTCCTCGGACAGCAGCTTGCTCGCGTTCGCCCGCAACGCGGCTTCGATGACCAGCGCGTCCCAGAACGAGATCGAGTGCTCCTCGGTCGACCTGCTGCCCGACACGATCAGGCCGACGTCCGTGTTCACCGTGCACCACTCGGCGTAGGAGGCCACGATTCCGCGCGCGTGCTTCGGTTCCAGCTTGAGCCTGCGAGTCGCGACCGAATAGAACTCCTGCAACACCTGGGTGCTGAGCACGCCGCTTTCGGTCCGCCACAGTTCGCCGAGTACGGCCCTTGCTCGTACCGCGCGCGGATCCGCGTCGCCGACGCCGTGGGCGTAAACCAGGATGTCGGTGTCCACGAAGACGTACTCGGTCAACGGCTTCCCCGGTCGTAGAGCTCGTCGCGGGTCCACACCGGCGCCGTCCGGTTCGAGCCGGCCGCCTCGGCCATCGACTCCAGCGCAGTAGCCATCGCTCGCTGGTAGCGACCCTGTGCGGAGATCTTCTCGCGCAGATCCTGGGCCACCAGCGCGCTGAGCGACATGCCCTTGGTCGCGGCGAGGGCCTTGGCCGCCCGGATCAGGTCCTCGTCGAGCTGGATCGTCACATTACGCATAACCACAGACTATCGCGTGCTCCACATGAAATACTGTGGACGCTGGTCGAGGATTACCATCAGCACGTGGCGCCGGCAAGCAGTAAGACCTACGAGGTTCGCACCTTCGGGTGCCAGATGAACGTGCATGACTCCGAGCGGCTGGCCGGCATGCTGGAGAGCGCCGGGTATGTCCCCGCCGACAGCGATGCCGCCCCCGACGTGGTCGTGTTCAACACGTGCGCGGTCCGGGAGAACGCGGACAACAAGCTCTACGGCAACCTCGGGCACCTCTACCCGATGAAAAAAGCCAATCCGGACATGCAGATCGCGGTCGGCGGCTGTCTCGCGCAGAAGGACCGCGGCGAGATCGTGCGCCGGGCGCCCTGGGTGGACGTGGTGTTCGGCACGCACAACATCGGCTCGCTGCCGGTGCTGCTGGAGCGGGCCAAGCACAACGCGCGCGCCGAGGTGGAGATCCTCGAATCGCTCGAAGTCTTCCCGTCGACGCTGCCCGCGCGCCGCGACTCGGCCTACTCGGGCTGGGTGTCGATCTCGGTCGGCTGCAACAACACCTGCACGTTCTGCATCGTGCCCTCGTTGCGCGGCAAGGAAACCGACCGGCGGCCCGGGGAGATCCTGGCCGAGGTGCAGGCCCTTGTCGACGAGGGCGTGTCCGAGGTGACGCTGCTCGGCCAGAACGTGAACTCCTACGGCGTGCAGTTCGGCGACCGGCTCGCCTTCGGCAAGCTGCTGCGTGCTTGTGGCGGTATCGACGGCCTGGACCGGGTCCGGTTCACCTCGCCGCACCCCAAGGACTTCACCGACGACGTGATCACCGCCATGGCCGAGACGCCGAACGTCTGCCACCAGCTGCACATGCCGTTGCAGTCCGGCTCGGACCGGGTGCTCAAGGCGATGCGCCGGTCCTACCGTTCCGAGCGCTACCTCGGCATCATCGCCAAGGTCCGCGAGGCCATGCCGGACGCGGCCATCACCACCGACATCATCGTCGGCTTCCCCGGGGAGACCGAGGAGGACTTCCAGGCCACCCTCGACGTGGTCCGGCAGGCCCGCTTCTCCGGCGCCTTCACCTTCCAGTACTCCAAGCGTCCCGGCACGCCCGCCGCGGACATGGACGACCAGGTGCCCAAGGCGGTCGTGCAGGAGCGCTACGAGCGGCTGGTCGCGCTGCAGGAGGAGATCTCCTGGGAGCTGAACAAGGAGCTGGTCGGCTCGACGGTCGAGATCCTGGTCGCCGAGGGCGAGGGCCGCAAGGACGCGGCAACCCACCGGATGAGCGGCCGGGCCCGCGACGGGCGGCTCGTGCACTTCACCCCGACCGGTCCGGCCATCGCGGGCGAGATCCGTCCCGGCGACGTCGTACACGCCACGATCACCTACGGCGCGCCGCACCACCTGGTCGCCGACGGCGACCTGCTCGCGCACCGCAGGACTAAAGCGGGCGACAACTGGGAAGCCGGTATCCGCCCGAAGACTTCGGGCGTGAGCCTGGGCCTGCCCTCCTTCGGGGCGCCAACCCAGCCGGCCACTGTGGACACCGCGGAAGGGTGCCAGGTCCGATGAGCAGCAGCAGCGAACGCAAGCCCGAATCCCTGAACATGGCGCAGCTGCGCGAACAGGTCGACGAGGTCGAACGCGGCGTGATGCGCCGGATCGACCCGGGGATCCGTGCGATGGTGATCGCGGTCTGCGCCCTGGTGCTGATCATCGCGGCGATCCTGCCGTGGGTCACCGGGTACAGCGGCTGGGAGGTCGTGTCCGGCGAGGCGAACCTGGTCAGCATCAACGTGCTGCCGAAGGTCTTCGGCATCGGCGTCTACGTGTTCGGCCTGATCGGTTCCGCGGTCACGCTGGCCGTGCGGCGCTGGAGCCTGGCCTGGCTGTGCACGCTGGGCTGCGGCTTCTTCACGGTCTTCGGCCTGGTGTCGATCTGGTCGCAGGAGAGTTCGCCGAGCCACCAGCCGGGCCCCGGCCCGGGCATCGGCCTCGACCTCGCGCTGGTCACCATGCTGGTGCTGACCATCACCTGGGCCCGCGTGGTCTGGTCGCGCCCCGGCGGCGTCTTCGACAACGTCAAGAACGATCAGCCGTCCAGCTGACCGGTGTAGGCGACCACTGAGTCGGTCAGCTGGCGCAGGCCCGCGCGCAGGTCGTCGAACCGCTCGGCCGGCAGGTTCATCGCCTCGGCGATCACCGGCGGCACCGCCCTGGCCTTCTCCCGCAGCGCCACGCCCTCGTCGGTGAGCACGACCTGCACGGAGCGCTCGTCGTCGGCTTTGCGCTGCCTGCTGACCAGCCCGGCCTTCTCCAGCCGCTTGATCAGCGGCGACAGCGTGCCGTAGTCCAGCGCCAGCGCGGCGCCGATGTCCTTGACCTGGCTCGGCCCTTCGGCCCACAGCACCAGCAGCACCAGGTACTGCGGGTAGGTCAGCCCCAGCTCGTCGAGCAGCGGCCGGTAAAGCCCGGTCACCGCGCGGGACGCCGCGTACAGGGCGAAACACATCTGGTCCTCGACCAGCATCGATGCGCCCGGTTCGTCACTCATCCCGCCAGTCTGTCGCGAGCGAGGCCATCGCGTCCACTGATAGTGCCCCCAATCTCATCGCATCAAATTACCTTGTGCACAATTTAATTGCTCGCTAGCGTTCTCGCCATGACAGCGAACCCGCGCCACCTCGACCTCGAACCCGCCGCCCTCGCCTTCGCCGAGGCCAACGACAACCCGCCCTACCTGCCCGACCTCGGCCCCGAAGAGGGCCGCAAGGTGCTCGACCAGGTCCAGTCCGGCCCGGTCGACAAGCCCGCCGCCGACCTCGAAGACCGCATGGTCGGCGACGTGTCCGTGCGCATCGTCCGGCCGGCGGGCGCGCAGGGCGTCCTCCCGGTGATCATCTACCTGCACGGCGCGGGCTGGGTCTTCGGCGACGCGCTCACCCACGACCGGCTGATCCACGAACTCGCGGTCGGCGCCAACGCCGCCGTGGTCTTCCCCAACTACAGCCGCTCACCCGAAGCCAAATACCCGACCGCCATCGAGGAATCCTTCGCGGTCGCCACGTGGGTCGCCGAACACGGCGCCGAGCACAACCTCGACGGCGAGCGGATCGCGATCGCGGGCGACTCGGTCGGCGGCAACATGGCCGCGGCGCTGACGATCCTGGCCAAACAACGCGGCGGCGTCACCTTCCGCCACCAGGTTCTGTTCTACCCGGTCACCGACGCGAACTTCGACACCGAGTCCTACCACCTCTTCGCCACCGGCTACTTCCTGCGCCGCGACGCCATGCGGTGGTTCTGGGACCAGTACACGACCGATCCGGCCCAGCGGGCCGAAATCACGGCGTCCCCGTTGCGCGCCAGCACCGAACAGCTCACCGGCCTCCCGCCCGCCCTGGTCATCACCGGCGAAGCCGACGTGCTCCGCGACGAAGGCGAGGCCTACGCGGCCAAACTCAGGCAAGCAGGCGTCGAGGTCACCGCGATCCGCTACCCGGGCATCGTGCACGACTTCGTGATGGTCAACGCGCTGCGCGAAACCAACGCCGCGCAGGGCGCGATCAGCACCGCCATCGACACCCTCGCCAAGGCCCTGCACTGACCGTCCACAAACGACGACCGCCCTCCCGGGAATCCCGGAAGGGCGGTCGTTTCAACGCTTGATCAGCGAGTCGCGAGCGCCTGCTCGGCCGCGCTGAGCCATTCCCGCCACTGCGCCGCCTGGGCCTCGGCCTGCTCGGCGCGTCGCTTGTCGCCCGCGGCCTTCGCCTTGGCGGCCTGCGCCTCGAACTGCGCGACCCGCTCGCGGAACTGCGCCGCGCGCGCCTCGGCCTCGGGGTCGGTCCGGCGCCAGCGGGTGTCGGCCGCGTTGCGCACCTTCTCCTCGACCGCGCGCAGCTTGGCCTCCAGCTCGCGAATCCGCTCCCTGGGCACCTTGCCGATCTGGTCCCACTGGTCCTGGATGCGGTGCAGCGCGGCGCGCGCCCCGTCCAGGTCGGTCGACGGGTCGATGGAGGCCGCCTCGGCGAGCAGGTCTTCCTTGCGCTTGGCGTTCTCCGCGAACTCCGCGTCCCGCTCGTCGAACACGGCCGAACGGCGGGAGAAGAACTTGTCCTGCGCGGCGCGGAAACGCTGCCACAACGCGTCGTCGGACTCCTTCGGCGCCCGGCCCGCTGCCTTCCACTCGACCATCAGCTGCTTGTAGCGGCTGGCCGTGTCGCCCCAGTCGTCGGAGTCGGACAGCTGCTCCGCCTCGTCGACCAGCGCCTGCTTGGCCGCCTTGGCCGCGTTGCGCTGCCGGTCCATGTCGGCGAAGTGCGAACCGCGCCGCCGGTTGAACGCGTCCCGCGCCTTGGCGAAACGCTTCCACAGCACCTCGTCGGTCTTGCGGTCGACGCCCTTGATCGTCTTCCACTCGTCCAGGATGGCGCGCAGCCGGTCGCCTGCCGGCTTCCACTGCGTGGCCTCCTCGGCGATCTTCTCGGCCTCCTCGACCAGCGCCTGCTTGTGCGCGACTGACTCGGCGCGAGCGGCGTCGCGCTGCTTCTTGCTGGCTTCGAGGGCGCGTTCCGCCTCGACGATGATGTATTCGGTGCGCGCGGTCAGCGCCGCGAGGTCACCGATGACCGCCGCGTCCGCGATGGACGCCAGCAGGTGCTTCGCCGAGGTCGCGGCCTGTTTCGGGTCGCCCGAACCGGACGCCAGCCGCGCGTGCAGCAGCTCCACCTCGGTGCGCATGTCGTCGAAGCGCCGCGCGTAGTGCACGAGGCCCTCGTCCGGCTCGCCCGCCTGCCAGGACCCGATCGCGCGCTCGCCGTCGGCGGTGCGCACGTACACGGTCCCGTCGGCATCGACCCGGCCCCACTTGCCCGGGTGCGGTTCGGCCTGGGGAGCGGGCGGCACCGCGCCGTCCTGCTCGGCCGCGGCAGGCGCCTCGGACTCGGTCTTCGCATCGGCCTTGGCCCGCGCCACCTCGGTGGGCAGGTGGGTTTCCGCCACGACCGGCTGAGCCATCGGCGTCGCCGGTGTTGCCTCGGCTGTGGTCTCGGCTGTCTGTTCTGTTGTTGGTTCGGCGGGCTCGGGCACCACCGTCGGCTCTGCCGTCGGTTCGGTGGCCGGCTGTGCGTCCCCGCTCGGTCGCACCGAGTCGATCGAAGCGTCGATCGATGCGTCGCTCGGTGCTACCGCTCCGTTGACCGTGTGCTCGTCTGCCATCACGGCTCCTCCTCCGCCTACCTCACAATGCCGGGTGAGCGACGGCGCCGCTCTCCGGCGCCTCACCAGTGGTGAGGCCCACGCGATTCGGGTACACCGTTGTTCGCAACAGTGTGCTACGTCGCGGGCATTCAACCAGATCCGACCGGCGCGTTTGCCGCCGCGGAAAGATCGAATCGACACCGCGACCTTCTGTTGACCATGCGTTGCCGATCGGTTCCTCCACGCAACCAATCGGCCGAGCCAACCCCATCGGCAGAGCGTACTTCCCAACCTGGAAGAACACTCCTGGTCAGTGGGTACTGTATCGATTCTTATCGGTTTGTGGTGACCGCTCCACCCACCCGGGTAATCTTGCTGACCGTGATCAGCCGCGCGGTCCTCGTCCCGCACCCGCCGCTGCTCGTGCCCGAGCTGGTGACCGGTGCGGCAGCGGAGACCGAGCCGCTGCGCGCCGCCTGCGTAGCCGCCGCGCGAGAGCTCGCCGAGGTCAGCCGGGACTGGCTGGCCATCGCCGTCGATGCCAGCGGTCCACGGATCGTGCCCTCGATCGCGCGCGGCACCTTCCTCGGCTACGGCGTCGACGTGCCGGTCGGCCTGGCCGACAGCGCCGACGCGATGGTCGACCCCGACCTCCCGCTACCCGCGCTGATCGCAGCCTGGCTGCGGGCCCAGGCCGGTGCGCGCACGGCCCGCGTCCAGCTCCTCCCGCCCGGGACCTCTCGCACCGACTGCCTCGATCTCGGCGCCGACCTCGCCACCGACCCCCGGCCGATCGGCCTGCTCGTACTGGGCGACGGCTCCAACCACATCGGCGAGGCCGCCCCGGCCCGCCCGGACGACCGCGCCGAACCCTTCGACGAGGACCTGCGGGCCGCGCTCGGCAAACCCGATCCAGCCGCGATCGCCGGCATCGACCCCGCGCTGGCCACCGAACTCGGCGTCACCGCGCTCCCGGCGTTCCAGGTGCTCGCCGGGGTCGCGCTCGCGCGCAGCGAACCGTGGACGGCCCGCGAGCTGTACTCCGGCGCGCCGTACGGCGTCGGCTATCACGTCGCCGTCTGGGATCCTTCGTAGGCTTGACGATCATGCAGCTGCGACCCGTCGCCGTGGTCGGCCCGACCGCGACCGGCAAGTCCGACGTCGGGGTGTGGCTGGCCCGCGAGCTGGGCGGTGAGGTGATCAACGCCGACGCCATGCAGCTCTACCGGGGCATGGACATCGGCACCGCCAAACTCACCGCCGCCGAGCGCGACGGCGTGCCCCACCACCAGCTCGACGTCCTCGACGTCACCGAGCCCGCTTCCGTCGCCGCCTACCAGCGCCATGCCCGGCGCACCGTCGAAGAACTGCTGAAGGCCGGAAAGACCCCGGTCATCGTCGGCGGATCCGGCCTCTACGTGCAGGCGCTCCTGGACGACCTGGAATTCCCCGGCACCGACCCGGCCATCCGTGCCCGCTTCGAAGCCGAACTCGCCGCCGTCGGCGGGCCTGCTCTGCACGCCCGCCTCGCCCAGCTCGACCCGGTAGCGGCCGCGGCGATCCTGCCCGGCAACGAACGCCGCATCGTGCGCGCCCTGGAAGTCATCGAACTGACCGGGCGGCCCTTCTCGGCCACGCTGCCCAAGCCCGGCCCGGCCCGCTACGGCACCCTGCTCATCGGCCTGGACCGCGAGGTCGCCGAACTCGACGAGCGCGTCGATCGCCGCGTCGAGCTGATGTTCGCGGCCGGTCTGGTCGACGAGGTGCGCGCCCTGCTCGACGTCGGCCTGCGCGAAGGCCGCACCGCCAGTCGCGCGCTCGGCTACCAGCAGGTCATCGCCGCGCTGGACACCGACGACGATTTCGCTTTCGCCGCAACGGAAACCGCGAAAGCGACCCGTCGCTTCGTGCGTCGCCAGCGCTCCTGGTTCCGGCGCGACAAGCGGATCAACTGGCTCGACGCGGCCCGCCCCGACCTGCTCGACGTCGTCGCCGAACTCGCCGCCCCGTAACCTGGACGGCGTGGCTGGAGTGGAATTCCTCAAGGGGCACGGCACCCAGAACGACTTCGTGCTGCTGCCCGACGTCGACGGCACGCTGGAGTTGACGCAGGCGCGCGTGCGGGCGCTGTGCGACCGGCAGCGCGGCATCGGCGCCGACGGCGTGCTGCGCGTGGTCCCGGCCGCGCGGGTGCCCGGCCTGGAGTCCTACGGCAGTCTGGCCGGTCACGACGTCGAATGGTTCATGGACTACCGCAACGCGGACGGCTCCATCGCCGAGATGTGCGGCAACGGCGTGCGCGTGTTCGTCCGCTACCTGGTGGAGGCCGGACTGGCCAAGCCAGGGGAGTTCAGCATCGCCACCCGCGCGGGAGCCCGCCGCGTCGCCGTGGCCGCGAACGACTCGGCAGGCACGGTCGCCGTCGAGATGGGTTCCGCGCGCGTCTTCGGCGAATCCACCGCGACCGTCGAAGGCCGCGTCCTGCCCGGCCTCGCCGTCGACGTCGGCAACCCGCATCTGGTCTGCCCGCTCGACAGCACCGACCTCGACCTGGCCGCCCTCGACCTCTCGGTCGCCCCCGGCCACGACCCGGTCGTGTTCCCGAACGGCGTGAACGTCGAGTTCACGCGGTCCCTCGGGGACAACGAACTCCGCATGCGCGTGCACGAACGCGGCGTCGGCGAAACCCGCTCCTGCGGCACCGGCACGGTCGCCGCGGTCGCCGCCGCCCTGCACCGCGCCGGCCGGACAACCGCCGAGGTCGCCGTGCACATCCCCGGTGGCACCGTGGTCGTCGCCATCGACAACGGCGAGGCCACCCTCACCGGCCCCGCCGTCCTCGTCGCGCACGGCGAACTGTCCGCCCAGTGGTGGGTCAGCGTCGCCTAGATAGCCGGCACCGCCACTTCCACCGTCTCGATCGCACCCAGTTCGGCGTCAGCGACCACCGACGGATTCGATTCCGGCGCGGTGATGCAGGCCAGCGTCCGGCGCTCCGGTCCGGTCAACGCGACCGCGAAACAGTGCTGGCCGGTCGGGATTTCGTCGGTGGCCGTGCCGCCCTCGGTCACCCGGAACACGCTGCTGCCCAGCGCCGAGGATGTCCAGATGGCGCCTTCGGCGTCGCCGCAGATCCCGTCCGGCGCGATCCCCAGCGGTTGCAGATCCGCCCAGATCCGCCGATTGCTCAGGCTCCCGTCGTCGGCGACGTCGAACGCGGTCAGCCGGAACCCAAGCGTCTCCGAGATGATCAGCGTCCGTCCGAACAGCACCATCCCGTTGGGAAACAACAGATCCGGCGTCGCCGCCGACACCGACCCGTCCGGTTGAACCAGTGCGAGCGTGGCCGGGACGAGCTGCACCGAACCGTTCATCAGCCCTTCGACACCGTGCACGTCGAGAGCGGTGTGCAGGTCGAACCCGAAGTTGCCGACGTAGGCGCGCCCGGCCGGATCGACCAGCATGTCGTTGGCGTGAAACGTAGCGATCGCGGAGAGATCCGCGTGCTCGGTCAGCGTGCCGTCCGGTTCACGCCGCAGGACCTTCCGGTCCCGCATGGACACCACGAGCAGCCGTCCGTCGGGCAGCCAGCCGAGCCCCGATGGCTGTCCGGGTACCTCGCAGATCAATTCGCGTTCGCCGGACGCGAGGTCCAGCGCGAACACCTGGTGCGCGTAGAAGTCGGAGAACCAGAGCCGTCCGTCCGGTCCGTGGCGCGGCCCTTCGCCGAATCGCAGGCCGGTCAACACCGTCGTCGTGCCAGCAACCATCGCCTGATCGTAATCGCGCGATGACGCACCGCTCAAGGCCGCGCCCAGCGCGCAATTGCCCGAATAATTCGCTCTTTACCAAACAAGAAGAGTTCCATCCGGCACTGGTCTACCCGGCCTGGCCCGGTCGGCGCCGCCGTCTGCAGCCCGGCTGCGGGCGCGCAGATTCCGCTCTACGCCTGAGCTTTCGCCGATTCATCTCATGTAGACGGTGGGGCTTGGCTGTCCCCGCGGGAATAGTACGCGCGGTGATACTACTCGTCGCGTAGTACGCGACGTGTACTATGCGAGGGGTGGACGTTCGCAAACGACGCTGGCCGCGCCGGCTCCTCATCACCCTGCTCGCGCTGGTAGTCCTGCTCGGCGGTTACGTCGGATATGTGGCGATCCGGGCCGCGCAGCCGGTCACGCTGCCCGCTCCGACCGGTGCCTTTCCGGTCGGCCGGACCATCGTCGACTGGACCGACCCCAGCCGCACCGACCCACTGGCCCCGCGGCCGAACCAGCCCCGGGAGCTGTCCGTCTGGCTCTGGTACCCGGCCATCCGGACCAGCGCGCCGCCCGCGCCCTACCTGCCCGGCGCCTGGTCCGGCCTGCACCTCTCCGGCATCGCGAGCATCGCGGAAACCGGTTTCGACGACGTGCACAGCCACGCGACAGCCGATGCCCCCTTCGCGACGGGTCGGTTCCCGCTGGTCGTGCTGGAGCCCGGGCTGGGTTTCGCCGCGCCGCAGTACACCGCCATCGCGGAGAACCTGGCCAGCCACGGCTATCTGGTCGCCGGGGTCACGCCCACCTACAGCGCGAACCTCACCGTCCTGAATGGACGAACCGTTGACCGGACCCCGGCCGGCAATCCGGCCGCCTTCGACTCCCCGGACCTGCACGCCGGACCGGCCCAGACGGAAGGCGACCGATTGGTCGCGGTCTGGACGGCCGACGCTCGGTTCGCCGCCGCCCAGGCCGCCAAGCTCGAAGCCCAGCATGTCAACACCAAGACGCTCTACGTCGGCCATTCCTTCGGCGGCGCGGCCGCGCTCGAAGCCTGCCGTGAGGACTCGCGCTGCGCCGGGGCGGCCGACCTGGACGGCACCCAGTACGGTCCGGTCGTCCACGCCGGACTGGACAAACCGATGCTGCTGGTCGGCAGCGAGAACTCCTGCATCACCGGCAGCTGTCAACCGGGCAGTGCCGACGACCGCTCCTCGCTGGCCACCGCCCGCGACCTGCTGCGGGCCAGCACCGGACCGGTCACCCAGTTCCAGATCAAGGGCAGCCGGCATTTCAACTTCAGCGACTACGGCGTCTACTACCTGGCCGCGCCCATCCGCGCCCAAATGGCTCTCGGCGGCATCGACGGCACCCAGGCGCTCACCATCGTCAATGGCTATCTGACCGCATTCGCCGACCGGGTCAGCCGGTGATGGTGTCGAGATCGGCGTGACGGCTCCGTCCCAGGGGCAGACGCGGCCGGCGTGGCCGCGCACGTACCGGGAGGACAGCCATGCGCAAGCTCATCGCCCAGCAGTGGATCACCGTCGACAACATCGCCGCGGAGGAGGACGGCGGGCTCAGCTTCGTGTCGGCGGAGCCGTTCTCCGAGACCACCAACCCAGCGTTCAAGGCCAGCGTGATGGGGCTCATCGACTCGGTCGACACGATGATTCTCGGCGCGAACACGTACGCCCTGTCCAAGGGGTACTGGCCGTACGCCGAGGAGCAGGGCGAGTACGGCGAGAAGCTCAACAGTCTCACCAAGTTCGTCGCCTCGTCGAAGCTGGACGACGCCCCGTGGGGCGATTTTCCGGCCGCGACGGTGACGCGCGACCCGGCCGCCACCATCCGGGAACTGAAGGACCAGAGCGGCAAGGACATCTGGCTGTGGGGGAGCCTGACGCTGATGCGGTCTCTGCTGGACGCCGGCCTGGTCGACGAAGTCCGGATGATGGTGTGCCCGGTGTCACGCGGCAAGGGCAGGCGTGTTTTCGAGGATCGGCAGGATCTGACGCCGGTTGAGGCCACCTTGTTCGACAACGGCGTGGTCCTGCTGCGCTATGCGATCAAGAAATAGGGGCTCTCAGCTCGGCTGATCACTCCGGGTAACGGTTACGACACGTGAGGTTTTACCCGGCCGGGTGAGGGAGAACTTGGGTATCGCCCGGATAAATATCCCGTGCTGCCTCCCGAGTCGTGCCACCATGGACTCAAGATGACAGAACACGCACACACTCACGACCCAGCGATCCAGCTCGACGAGGAACCGCTGGACACACTGTCTGTCGGTGACCTGGAGCTTTCGGACCGCGCCGCGCTTCGCCGCGTTGCCGGGTTGTCCACCGAACTCGCTGATGTCACCGAGGTCGAGTACCGGCAACTTCGCCTGGAACGTGTCGTGCTGGTCGGGGTGTGGACCGACGGCACGGTGCAGGAGGCCGAGGCGTCGCTGGCGGAACTCGCCCGACTCGCCGAAACCGCTGGCTCCCAGGTGCTGGAGGGACTTGTCCAGCGACGCACCCGGCCGGACGCGGCTACCTACATCGGTTCCGGTAAGGCCTACGAACTCGCCGACGTGGTCCGCTCGGTTGGCGCGGACACGGTGATCTGCGACGGTGAGCTCTCACCCGGTCAGCTTCGCCAGCTCGAAGGCGTGCTCAAGGTGAAGGTGATCGACCGCACCGCGCTGATCCTCGACATTTTCGCGCAGCACGCGCGCTCCAAGGAGGGCAAGGCGCAGGTCGAACTCGCCCAGCTCGCCTACTTCCTGCCGCGTCTGCGTGGTTGGGGTGAAGCCCTGTCCCGGCAGGCCGGTGGTCGCGCGGGCGGCGGCAACGGTGGTGTCGGTCTGCGTGGACCTGGTGAAACCAAGCTGGAGACCGACCGGCGGCGCATCAACAAGCGGATGGCCAAGCTGCGCCGGGAAATCCAGGGGATGAACCAGATCCGCGACACCAAGCGTGGCCGCAGGATGGCCAACGCGGTGCCGAGCGTCGCGATCGCCGGTTACACCAACGCCGGCAAGTCCAGCCTGCTCAACGCCATCACCGGCGCGGGTGTCCTGGTCGAGGACGCGCTGTTCGCCACCCTGGACCCGACCACCCGGCGCAGCCAGTTGCCGGACGGTCGCACCTACACCCTCACCGATACCGTCGGGTTCGTCCGGCACCTGCCGCACCAGCTCGTCGACGCGTTCCGGTCGACGTTGGAGGAGGTCGCCGACGCGGATCTGATCGTGCACGTCGTCGACGGCGCCGATCCCAACCCGGAGCAGCAGGTCTCGGCGGTGCGCGAGGTACTGGCCAAGGTGGTCCAGGACCGCGACGAGCCGATGCCGCCGGAGCTGCTGGTGGTGAACAAGGTCGACGCGACCGACCAGCTGACCATGGCCCGGCTGCGCAACCTGCTGCCGAACGCGGTGTTCGTGTCGGCGCGCAACGCCACCGGCCTGACCGCGCTGCGCGAACGCATGGCCGATCTGCTGCCGCACCCCGCGGTGTCGGTCGACCTGGTGCTGCCCTACCCGCGGTCCGACCTGGTCGCGCGGGTGCACGCCGAGGGTGAGGTCACCACCGAGGAGCACACCGAGGACGGCATCCGGATGCGGGCCAAGGTGCACCCGGCACTGGCCGCCGCGCTGGACGGCTTCATCGCCGATCCGACCGGCGCCTGATCAACCACAAACGTCGCCGCCTCTGCGTGCAGAGGCGGCGACGTTGTCGTCGGTGGAGGTCAGAGGCGGCGCAGGACCGCGACCACCCGGCCGAGCACGGTGGCGTTGTCGCCGGGGATCGGCTCGTACGCGGGGTTGTGCGGCATCAGCCAGACGTGGCCATCGCGGCGCTTGAACGTCTTCACGGTCGCTTCGCCGTCGATCATCGCGGCGATGATGTCGCCGTTCTCGGCGGTCGGCTGCTGGCGGACCACGACCCAGTCGCCGTCGGTGATGGCGGCGTCGACCATGGACTCACCGACGACCTTCAACAGGAACAGCGACCCCTCGCCGACCAGGTCACGCGGCAGCGGGAACACGTCCTCGATGGCTTCCTCCGCCAGGATCGGCCCACCGGCGGCGATCCGGCCGAGGACCGGGACGTAGGCGGGACGCGGCCGGCTCGCGGACGGGCTCTCGTCGCTGTCGTCCTCGGCGGCCATCACGCCGACCGCGCGCGGGCGGTTCGGGTCGCGGCGCAGGTAACCGCGCTTCTCCAGGGCACGCAGCTGATAAGCGACCGATGAGGTCGAGGTGAGGCCGACCGCCTCGCCGATCTCGCGCACGCTCGGCGGGTAGCCGAAGCGTTCCACCCAGTCCCGGATCACCTCGAGCACGCGTTTCTGCCGCAGCGTCAGACCGGGCGCCTCCGCGACCTCTGCCGGGTCCGGGAACGCGTGGATCTCGGCGCCCGCGTTCTCCTCCGGGGGGTGGTCGTCTCCGGACGCGCTGCCGTCGTTGCCGGTGCTCTTGCGTGCCACTGGGACTGCCTTCCTTCTCCGCGTCAGGCCGGGGAGGACCGACCGCGATCTTCGCTAAACGCTAGCCCGATCGGCAGCCGAGATCAAACACCTGTTCGAAGACACGCCGCAGGGTGCTCGATTTTGTCGGTGGGTGGTGGTACAAAATCGCACAGAAGTTCGATCGAACGAGTGTTCGATCTTGACTTGAGGAGGCGGCGGGATGGCGGCTGAGATGGCGGTTGTGGCGGACGCCGAGATCGACTCGCCGGTCGGGACGGTTCCCGGCGCTGCAGAAGGCATTCGGGCTGTTCGGCCTGCTGGCACCGTCATTCATCGACCGGTGCGGATGCGCCCGGTCCGGCTGGTGCGCGCCGGTGACGGCCGCAGGCCGGGCGGCCATGTGGTCACCGCGCCGGCGCGGCGTCGCCCACCGGAGGTGTGCGTCCCCCGTTCGAGGGGTGCGTCGCTCGGTTGGCTGATTCTCACCTCGGGCCTCGTCGCGCTGATCGTTGTCGGCATCGGCTGGCTCGGCTCCACCGGTGGCACCTCTCCGTCCGCGCCCGTTCCGGCCGCGACCACGGTCGTCACCATCCACTCCGGAGAGACGCTGTGGGACGTGGCGACCTCGGAAGCGCCGTCGAGCGCGCCGCAGGACGTGATCAACCGCATCGAGACGCTGAACAACATCGCGGGCGCCACCCTCCAGCCCGGCGAGCGCCTCATCGTCCCGGTCGAATCCGCGCACTGAGCGTTCGCGAGCACTGACCCGTCGCGCCGCCCGGCGACGGATCGTGCCCACTCGCTCACCCACACAAACCTCATAGCTCATGCCCGGCGCCCCGGTTCGCTCAACCGGGGCGTCGTCGTCGTGTCAACTTGCGAAATAATCGGTGCCGACATAACGTGAACCCCAACATGTAGTAGTTACATGGTCGTAAGTAGTCCACAGGTTGGGGTTAGTCGGTGGATAGATGCCATCGGCAACATGCGCGTTCGCGCGCCGTCACCCGGCCGAGGCGGAACGTGGCCGAACACGGCAGGCGGGGAACTCGGGGAGGCGTGAGCACACATGCGGTGCCCTTTTTGTCGGCATTCTGACTCGCGGGTCGTCGACTCGCGAGAAGTCGACGAGGGCCAGGCCATTCGGCGGCGCCGTTCGTGCACCAAGTGCAACCGGCGGTTCACCACCGTCGAAGAGGCCGTGCTCGCCGTGGTCAAACGTTCCGGCGTCACCGAGCCGTTCAGCAGGGACAAGGTGGTCAGCGGCGTGCGCAGGGCCTGCCAGGGGCGGCCCGTCGACGAGGACGCACTGGCCCTGCTGGCCCAGAAAGTCGAGGAGACCATCCGCTCCGCGGGCGTCGCCGAGGTCCCGAGCAACGAGGTCGGCCTGGCCATCCTCGGGCCGTTACGCGATCTCGACCCAGTGGCCTACCTGAGGTTCGCGAGCGTGTACCGGTCCTTCTCCTCGGTGGAGGACTTCGAGAAGGAGATCCTCGATCTCCGCAAGGCGATCGCCGAAGAGTCGGGGACAGCTGGGACGACGGGGACAACAACGTGAGTAACACCAGGGCACGCGGCCGGCGGGGTGGCCGGCGCGCACCCTCAGCAACAGCAGCAGTGGCGGGAAGCACAAAGGGAGAGGGACAGGTCATGAAGGAATCCGTCGGGGCATCGTCCTCAGGCGACGCGAACACCGCGGAGAGCGATCGAGGGCTGCGCGTGCAGCGCGTCTACACCACCGAAGGCGTGCACCCGTACGACGAGGTCACCTGGGAACGCCGCGACGTGGTGATGACCAACTGGCGCGACGGTTCGATCAACTTCGAGCAGCGCGGAGTCGAGTTCCCCGACTTCTGGTCGATCAACGCGACCAACATCGTGACCAGCAAGTACTTCCGCGGTGCGGTCGGCACCGCGCAGCGCGAATCGAGCCTGCGTGCGCTGATCGACCGCGTCGTGCAGACCTACGTCCGTTCCGGTCTGGCCAACGGCTACTTCGCCACCGAGGACGACGCTGTCGTTTT
>DATFHN010000082.1:0-20135 GCA_035248365.1 Pseudonocardiaceae bacterium
CACCACCCAACTCGCACCCACCAACCAACTCGCACCCACCAACCAACTCGCACCCACCAACCAACTCGCACCCAGCAACCAACGCCCACCCAGCAACCAAGCCCTACCCGCCAGCCAACGCCGACCCGCCAATCAACCCCCACCCACCAGCCAAGCCCTACTCACCGGCCAATGCCCACCCACCGACCAGGCCCCACACACCCACCAACACCCACCCACCAACCAATGCCCACCCACCAGCCAACGCCCACTCACCAGCCAACGCCCAACCAATCCCAAGGAGGCCCAATACCGCGAACTCCGCGCGGCCCCACCCACCGAACTCCGCGCGGCCCCACCCACCGAACCCCGCGCGGCCCCACCCACAGAGCCCCGCTCAGCCCTGCCGAGCCCACGCCAGTACCCCGCACCCGCCCAACTCAGTAGTCCTGAGCCCGCCCCACCCGCCGAATCACCCAAGGAGGCATCGCCAGCCCAATCCAACGTGGCCGCACCCACCCCCGGCCAAGGTCGCATCCCGCTGCTCCGCCGCGCGGTGCCTCATGGCCCCGGGCTGCTAGCCGCAACCTGGCTGCTTGCCACCTTCCCAGGTCAGGCCCTGATCGGAGGTGTCATCAGCTGATCTTCAGCAGTCATGCCCTGGCCAGACCGCCGAACACCCATGACGGCGGGCCACGCTCGAAGGGACATGCCCGACGTGGGATTATGCGGAGGTGTTGCGCTGGATAACCGCAGGGGAGTCACACGGCCCGGCCCTGGTCGCCGTCCTGGAAGGGATGGTCGCCGGTGTCGAGGTCACCACACATGACGTGGTCGCCGAACTGGCCCGTCGCAGGCTCGGTTACGGCCGGGGCGCCCGGATGAAATTCGAGGCCGACGAGATGGAGTTTCTCGGCGGGGTTCGGCACGGTCGCACCATGGGCGGGCCCATCGCGGTCCGGGTCGGGAACACCGAGTGGCCGAAGTGGGAGAAGGTCATGTCGGCCGATCCCGTCGACGCCGACGAGCTGGAAGGTCTCAGCCGCAACGCGCCGCTGACCAGGCCGCGGCCGGGTCACGCCGACCTGTCCGGGATGCTCAAGTACGGCTTCGACGACGCGCGGCCGGTGCTGGAGCGGGCCAGCGCGCGGGAGACCGCGGCTCGGACGGCGCTCGGCACGATCGCCAAGGCGTTCCTGCGGCAGGTGCTGGATGCCGAGGTGCTCAGTCACGTCGTCGAACTCGGCACGGTCAAGGCCGCCGAGCTGGTGCTACCCGGCCCGAAGGACCTGGGCCTGATCGATGCGAGCCCGGTGCGCGCGGTCGAGCAGGCGACGACCGACGCGATGGTCGCCGAGGTGGACGCGGCCCGTAAGGACGGCGACACGCTCGGCGGCGTTGTCGAGGTCGTCGTGCACGGGTTGCCGCCGGGGCTCGGTTCGTACGTGCACTCGGACCGTCGGCTGGACTCGCGGCTGGCCGCCGCCATGATGGGCATTCAGGCCATCAAGGGCGTCGAGATCGGCGACGGGTTCGAGGTCGCGCGTTCGCGCGGTAGCGCGGCGCACGACGAGATCGAGCCGGGCGAGGCCGGTGGCGCGGTGCGCAGGCGGTCGAACCGGGCGGGTGGGCTCGAAGGCGGCATGACCAACGGCGAGCCGCTGCGGGTCAGGGCGGCGATGAAGCCGATCTCGACCGTGCCCCGCGCGCTGTCCACAGTGGACATGTCGACCGGTGAGGTCGCGGTGGCGATCAACCAGCGGTCGGACGTGTGCGCGGTGCCTGCCGCGGGTGTGGTGGCCGAGGCCATGGTGGCGCTGGTGCTGGCCGATGCGGTGCTGGAGAAGTTCGGCGGCGACTCGCTGTCCGAGATCCGACGCAACGTCGCCGGCTACCTGGCGGCCGTGGAGCAGCGGTGGTGAGCCCGCGCATCGTGGTGATCGGCCCGCCCGGGGCGGGTAAGACCACCGTCGGCCAGTTGCTGGCGGCCCGGCTCGGTGTGGCGTTCCGCGATGTCGACCACGACATCGAGGCCACCGCGGGCAAGAGTATCGCCGACATCTTCACCGGCGACGGCGAGCCTGTCTTCCGCGAACTGGAGGAGAACGCGGTCGCGACCGGCCTCGCCGAGCACGAAGGCATCCTCGCGCTCGGCGGCGGGGCGATCCTGTCCGAGCGGACCAGGGCGCGACTGGCCGGGCACGTCGTGCTGTTCCTCAACGTCGGCATGACCGCGGGCATCCAGCGCACCGGTCTGTCCACGGCGAGGCCGCTGCTGAGCGGGGTGAACCCGCGCGCCACGTTCAAGGCACTGCTCGACGCGCGGCTGCCGCTCTACCGCGAGGTGGCCCGGATCGAGGTGCTGACCGACGAACTCGATCCCGCGCAGGTCGTGGACGAGGCCATGCGCGCGCTTGAACACGCTAGCGAGAGGCAGTGATGACCGAACCGATCCGGATCAGGGTCGCGGCGGAACGGCCGTACGACGTCGTCGTCGGACGCAGCCTGCTCGGCGAATTGACCGATGCCGTGCGCGGCGCGTCCGGGGTGGCGATCCTCCACCAGCCGACCTTGATGACGACCGCCGAAGCGGTGCGGGCCGAGTTCGAGGCGGCCGGGCTGAACGCGCACCGGATCGAGACGCCGGACGCCGAGGACGGCAAGGCGTTGTCGGTGGCCAGCTTCTGCTGGGAGGTGCTGGGCCGGATCGGGCTGGACCGCAACGGGATCGTCGTGGGCCTCGGCGGGGGAGCGGTGACCGACCTCGCCGGGTTCGTCGCGGGCACCTGGATGCGTGGGGTGCGGGTGGTGCACGTGCCGACCACGTTGCTGGGCATGGTCGACGCCGCGGTCGGGGGCAAGGCCGGGATCAACACCGAGGCGGGCAAGAACCTGGTCGGCGTTTTCCACGAGCCGAGCGCGGTGTTCGTGGACCTGGCCACGCTGGAAACGTTGCCGCCCAACGAACTCGTTGCGGGCATGGCCGAGGTGATCAAGGCCGGGTTCATCGCCGATCCGCGCATTCTGGAGCTGATCGAGGCCGATCCGGCCGCCGCGATCGACCCGACCGGGGACGTGCTGGGCGAACTGGTGCGCCGGTCGGTCCAGATGAAGGCTGACGTGGTCTCGTCCGATCTGCGCGAGGCCGGTCAGCGCGAGTTCCTTAACTACGGCCACACCCTCGCGCACGCGATCGAGCGACGGGAACGGTATCGGTGGCGGCACGGGGCCGCGGTGAGCGTTGGCATGGTGTTCGTCGCCGAACTCGCCCGGCTGGCCGGGCGGCTCGATGACGAGACCGCGGCGCGGCACCGCGCGGTGCTGACCAGCATCGGGCTGCCGACCACCTACGATCCGAACGCGCTGCCCGAGCTGATCGAGGGCATGCGCACGGACAAGAAGACCAAGTCCGGCACGCTGCGCTTCGTCGTGCTCGACGGACTGGCGAAGCCTGGCCGGCTCGAAGGGCCGGATCCGAGCCTGCTCGCCGCCGCGTATTCGGCGGTTGCCGGTGAGGGTTCGAACGGGGGAGGAACACTGCTGTGAAAGCCTTTGTCCTGAATGGACCAAATCTGGGCCGGCTCGGCAAGCGGGAGCCGAGCGTGTACGGCAGCACCACGCATGCCGAACTGGCCGAACTGTGCGTGCGGGCAGGCAAGGAACTGGGCATCGAGGTCGAGGTGCGGCAGACCGATCACGAGGGCGAGCTGCTCGGCTGGCTGCACGAGGCCGCGGACAACGCGATCCCGGTCGTGCTCAACGCGGCAGCGTGGACGCACACCTCGGTCGCGGTTCGCGACGCGTGCGCGCAGCTGACCGCGCCGCTGATCGAGCTGCACATCTCCAACACGCACCGCCGCGAGGAGTTCCGGCACCACAGCTATATCTCCGGCGTGGCGACCGGCGTGATCATGGGACTGGGCGTCGACGGCTACCCGCTGGCCCTGCGCTGGCTGGCCGAACACCCGGCCGCATGACGCCGCCCGAACTGTCCTCGGCCCGGCTGCGCCTGCTGCCGCTTGCCGTCGACGACGCCGAACTGCTGCTGCCGGTCTATGCCGATCCGGAGGTGACCGAGTTCTTCGAGGACAAGGTCACCGAGATCGAGGGCGTCCGCAACGCCGTGAAGCAGCGGCTGGCCAGGGACGTCCCGCCCGGGATGGGCACCTGGCTGATCCAGCTCGACGACACCATCGTCGGCCACGCGCACCTGTGGGCGGCGCGCCACCCGGTCGGCATTCTCGAGATCGGCTGGACGATCGGGAAGGCGCACTGGGGCAAGGGCATTGCCACCGAGGCCGCCCGCGCCGTCATCGACCACGGCTTCCGGCGGCTGGGCGTGCCCGCGATCTTCGCCGTTGTGCACCGGGACAACGCCGCGAGCCTGCGGGTCGCGCAGAAGCTCGGGTTCATCGACGTCGGCGAGGAGCAACACCACGGCGCGCCGCATCGGATGCTGGTGCGGTTGCCCGATCCGACCGGTTCGGTGCACCACTTCGAGCTGCGCGTCACCGATCTGGCCACGGCCGAATCGAACCTGGGCTGGCTGCTGGCGGAACTGGGCTGGCTGCCGGACGCGCGCTGGCCGGACGGCCGGAGCTGGCGGCACGGCCAGCTCTCCGTGATGGTCCGGACGGTGGCTGAGCATCACTTCGGCGCCGAGGAGGCCGACGGCACCGAGGAGGCCGTGGAGAAGGCCGATCCGTCGGTGCATCGGGACGTGCTCGCGTTGTCGGTGGGCTCAGCGACTCGGATCAGCGAGTTGACCACAGCGGCGGTGGAACGCGGCTGGCAGCTGATCGCCATCGACCACGCCCAGGAGGGCGACGGTTTCGGGCGACAGGTCGCGCAGCTGGAAACCCCGAACGGGCTGGCCATCGAACTCGTCGGCGACGCGGCGGCTGAGGAGATCCTGGAGGGTTTTGGGCCGGGTTCTGGCTGAGCACGAACCCCAACGGCCCACTTCGGGCCGGAATGAAGACAATCGGTAGCGACAAACCTGACTGGCTTCACCCCAATGGATGATCCAGTTCGTACACTGTTCGCCAGACTGCGACGGACAGAGGAGCACCTGGACACCGTGAAGGACTCGGGGGGCCGAACGGCGGGCCGGCGGACGCGGCTGGCGGCCGCGCTGCTACTGACCTGCGCTCTGCTGATCACCGCCTGCGGCGGCACGACCGGCATCCCGGAGGCGGATGGCACGGATGGCGGCGGGCTGCCGATGCCGGGCGAGATCAAGCCGGTCACCCCGGCGCAGAACACCACCGCTCCCGCACCGAGCCCGATCGCGCTGACCTCGGGAGGGGCGCGCAGCTCGGGCGTGATCGCGTCGGGCGGGCCGGGCGCGCCGTACAACTACGCGCCGTCGGTCATGGCCACCGCGAGCGGCGACGACATGTGGTGGTGCAGCCAGCTACCCGGCGCCCCCCGGCCCGGTGACCAGATCCTGTTCGCGCAGGCCGCGAGTGTCGACGGCCCGTTCGCGGCGCCCGGCGGCGCGCCCGCCGCGCAGGTGTTCGGCAACTCGCCCAGCGGTTTCGACCAGCTGCACACCTGCGACCCGTCGGTCGTCGAGGTCAACGGGCTCTACTACATGTATTACACGGGCACCAGCAACGCGCAGGGCCAGGACAACGCGATCGGGCTCGCGCTGAGCACCGACGGGGTCAACTGGACGCGCGGCAACAACGGCGTGCCGATCGTGCAGTCCTCGGGCGACACCAGCGGCGGCAATCCCTATGGCACCGGCCAGCCCTCGGTCGTGTACGTCAACGGCTGGTTCTACCTGATGTTCACCGACACCACCGGCAAGGCCGCCGATCCGAACGGGGCCGGGCAGTTCGTGCTCCGCTCGACCTCGCCGATGTTCACCAGCAACGTGCAGTCGCTCGACCAGGACGGATTCATCCCGGTCACCAGCACCAAAGCGCCTCGGCTGCGTTCGGTCGTCGCGGCCAACACCGCGGACTGGATGTGGGTGGACTCGCTCGGCGCGTTCGCGATCGCGGCCGACACCGCGCAGGGCACCACGGTGACCTTCTGGAACGCCGACTTCACCTACCAGCCCTACCAGCCGGTGACGCTGCCCGGCCCCGCCGAGGACGGTCCCGGCCTGGTCCGCACCCCGCAGGGGCACGCGCTGGTTCCGTCGACCGATCCGTGCGGCTCCCTGCCGCTGGATCTGGTCCGGGCCACGCAGGACCGGCAGGCGCCGACCGGGCTCACGCATTTCGGGGTGACGCTGACCGGGTTCAACGGCTGCCAGACCCCGGCGCAGGCCGCCGACGTGCTCAACGGGTTCGCCATGCCCTCCCCGGACCGCACGATGGATCTGCTGGTCGACGGGAAGTTCGTGGACTTCGAGCGGGCCACCGTCGCGCAGGCGCTCGCGATCGGCACCCTCGACGAGCCGGTGCCGGCACTGGCCGGGGTCCCGGTCACGGCGACCATCAACGCGCAGGCGGCGGGGGTGACGGCCAGCGGCGAGCCGGTCGGCTTGATCGCCACCAACGGGCATCTGTGCGTGGTCGGTTCGCAGAACGCGGCGCAGCTCAACTCGTCAACGGTGCAGTCGGTGAACGCGGCCGCCTGGGCGGCTTACCCGGGTGGCTGCGACCTGAGCGCGTTGCGGCCCTGAACGCTTTTCGCGGGCGGTTGCAGCAGCTTGCCGCCGACCAGCAGGCCGATGCTGGACGGGATCAGGATCAGCAGCGCGGTGAACGCGGCACCGCCGGTCAGCGCACCGGCCAGCGCCCACACCCCGGTGGCGTCCACGAACGCGGCCTTGCCGACGACACCGAGCACGCCCGCGACGACGCCGCCGAACAGCGACGCGTAGAACCAGACCATGCCGCGCCCCGGTTTGCGCAGCCAGCCGTCGATCGCACCCCAGCACAGCGCGATCCCGGCGAGCACCGCCACCGTGATCGGCTCGGCGACGTGGTCGCTCGTGGGGTGTCCCGCCTCGATGGCACCGAGTGCGGTCTGGGCCGCTCCGTTCACCACGGCCATCACCAGACCGCGCACCAGCCAGCGTTGCATTGGCCAAGGGTACGACCATTCGGATCACATGTGACCGGCCGGTAGCTTGCGCGGAAGCAGCGATCGGAGCGAGCGGGCGCGGTTAGGGTGCTGACATGCCGGAATCACACCTGCGCCGGAGGACCGCGCTGCGCCGAGGGCTGCTGGACAACGGCCTCGACGCGCTGTTGGTCGTCGATCTGTGCAATGTCCGTTACCTGACCGGGTTTACCGGTTCGAACGCGGCCTTGCTCGTGCACGCCCAGGACACCCCTGGCGACGAGCGGCGCACCGTGTTCAGCACCGACGGCCGCTACCAGACCCAGGCGGCCGAACAGGTGCCCGACCTGGAGCCGCTGATCGAGCGGGTCTGCGACGTCGCGCTGGCCGGCCGCGCTGGCGCGCATCCGGGCAGCTACGGCGCGATCGGGTTCGAGAGCCAGCACGTCACGGTCGACGGCCTGGACGCGCTCGCCGCCGCCTCTGGGGGAGCGCAGCTGCGCCGAGCGCCCTGGCTGGTCGAAGAGTTGCGAATGGTCAAGGACGAGGCCGAGATCGAGGCGCTGCGGATGGCCTGCGCCGCCGCGGATCGGGCGCTGGGCGCGCTGATCGAGCACGGCGGTCTGCGACCGGGGCGCACCGAGCGCGAGGTGGCCCGCGAACTCGACGGGCGCATGCTCGATCACGGTGCCGAGGGGGTCGCGTTCGAGACCATCGTCGCGGCCGGCGCGAACTCGGCCATCCCGCACCACCGGCCGGTCGATGCGGAGCTGCGCGCGGGTGATTTCGTCAAGCTCGACTTCGGTGCGCTGGTCGCCGGCTACCACTCGGACATGACCCGCACGGTCGTGCTCGGCGCTGCGCAGGACTGGCAGCGCGAGGTGTATCAGCTGGTCGCGACCGCTCAGGCGGCCGGGCGGGCGGCGCTGGAGCCCGGCATGGAGTTCCGCGCGGTCGACCACGCCGCGCGCCAGGTCATCGAGCGGGCCGGGCGCGGCGATGAGTTCACCCATGGCCTGGGACACGGCGTCGGGCTGGAGATTCATGAGGCTCCGGCGCTGTCCAAGACCGGTGACGGTAGACTCTCCGCTGGTATGGCGGTCACCGTCGAGCCTGGCGTGTACGTAGCCGGTCGAGGCGGGGTCCGGATCGAGGACACGCTCGTGGTGCGTTCCGATGCGCCGGAGCTGCTGACCCTGACCACCAAGGACCTCGTCGTCATCTAGTGCGACAGCGACGCAGTCCGCCACAGTCCCCAGCATTACAGGAGAAAGCGCGAACGTGGCCACCACCAATGACCTCAAGAACGGCCTGGTTCTGAACATCGACGGCCAGCTCTGGACCGTGACGGCGTTCCAGCACGTCAAGCCGGGCAAGGGCGGTGCGTTCGTGCGGACCACGCTGAAGAACGTGATGTCCGGCAAGGTGGTGGACCGGACCTTCAACGCCGGTCTGAAGGTGGACACCGCGACCGTCGACCGTCGCGAGATGACCTACCTCTACCGCGAGGGCCCTGATTTCGTCTTCATGGACACCGACACCTACGACCAGCTGATCGTCCCGGGCGCCACCGTCGGCGACGCGGCCAAGTACATGCTGGAGAACCAGAACGCGATGGTCGCCACCCACGACGGCGTGCCGCTGTTCATCGAGCTTCCGGTCTCGGTCGAACTGGTCGTCCAGCACACCGACCCGGGTCTGCAGGGCGACCGCTCCACCGGTGGCACCAAGCCGGCCACGCTGGAGACCGGCGCCGAGATCCAGGTCCCGCTGTTCGTGTCCACCGGCGAGAAGGTCAAGGTCGACACCCGGGACGGGCGCTACCTCGGCCGTATCAATGGCTGATCAACCCTCGCTGCCCGCCGCTTCCAGGCGGGCAGCAGCATGAGCGAGCTTGCGAGCGAATCATCGAACACAGGGCGCTGCGCATGCATCCCCCTCGCGACAACCTCGACCGGCGGCCGAGAGCGGACCGCGCGGAGCGAGGGGATCGCATGAGCGGGGCTCGTCGCAAGGCCCGTAAACGCGCGATCGACGTGCTGTACGAGGCCGACATCCGCGGTGTCGACGCGGTGACGCTGCTCGCCGACCGGGTCGGCGCGCCCGATCTGCCGCCGGTCAACGACTACACGGTCACCCTGGTCGAAGGCGTCGTGGCCAACCGCCCGCGCATCGACGAGCTGCTCTCCGAGCACGCCGAGGGCTGGTCGCTGCAGCGGATGCCCCCGGTCGACCGCGCCGTGCTGCGCCTTGGCCTCTACGAACTGCTCTGGGCGCACGACGTGCCCGACCCGGTGGTCATCGACGAGGCCGTGGAACTGGCCAAGGACCTCTCCACCGACGATTCGCCGCGCTTCGTCAACGGTGTGCTCGGCCGCATCGCGGGCATCGCCGACCAGCTCCGCGCCATCCTCTGATCCGACGCTCTCCCGAGCCCGGCCGCGACGCACCATCCGCGGCCGGGCTCGCGGCATGTGTGCGGCAACCTGCGATAACGCAGTGCGATCGGTCAGGTGAGGGTGGTAGCCGGTCGAGCGACGCGGCCACGGAAGCGGCCGGTTCGATCACGCAGCGCAGTCGACCCGGGACAGAGCAACTGCCGGCGCGGCGATCGGCCGAGCCGGCAGAACTCGGACGCTCGAGCTGCCTTTTTGGGTGTCACTCCTCCTTTGCCGGCCTGGCCTCCGGCGGCAGCACGCCCCAGTCGATGAGCTGTTCGGTGAGTTCGCCGGGGGTCATGTCGTAGATGATCGCCAGCGAGCGCAGGTCCTCGGTCCGGATGGACAGCACCTTGCCGTTGTAGTCGCCGCGTTGGCTCTGGATGGTGGCGGCATAGCGGGCAAGGGGTCCGACCTTTTCCGCTGGCAGCTGCTGCAACCGCTCCAGGTTGATGACGATCTTCGTCGCCGGTTCGGCGCCCGACGGCACGCGGCCCTCCGGCAGCAGCTCGGCGACCGGAACGCCGTAGAAGTCAGCCAGCTCGGCGAGTTTCTGCACGGTCACGGCCCGGTCGCCGCGCTCGTAGGAGCCGACGACGACGGCCTTCCAGCGGCCACCTGACTTCTGTTCGACGCCGTGCAGCGACAGGCCCTGCTGCTGGCGGATTCCTCGGAGCTTGGCTCCAAGCGCCTTGGCGTAGTCGCCCATGTGACGGTTCTCCATTCGTTCGCCCCGTCAGCGTTCTGGGAGAGCAACGGGGGCCCTGAGATCGATACGCAGAGTAATGGTTACTCGGCGTTTCCACCAGGTCAAGCTGATCCTGTTGTGTCCGCGAAGCCAACTTGCCGAGACCACCCGGACGGTGGATCGGACTCGTTTGATAGTCTGCAGGTCAGAGCCGGTATAAGCCGAGCTCGACGTCCTTTAAGGACCCGTCCGGTGAGGCGGGGAAGGAGGTCGGAACGTGGCGTCACGGCATCGTGGCGCGACGGATCCAGCCGAGCAGCGCGAGCTGCTTTCGGGTGGCGACGTCGCGCGCACCATCGCCCGAATGGCCCATCAGGTGATCGAGAAGACCGCCTTGGACGCGCCCGGCGCGCCCTCGGTCGTGTTACTCGGCATTCTCAGTCGAGGTGCCCCGCTGGCCGCTCGGCTCGCGGACCGGATCGCGGAGTTCGGCGGCGTACGGCCGCCTACCGGCACGCTCGACGTCACCCTCTATCGCGACGATCTGCGCCGCAGGCCGCCGCGCCCACTGGAATCCACCCGGCTGCCCGATGGCGGTATCGAGGACAAGCTGGTCGTGCTCGTGGACGACGTGCTGTTCTCCGGCCGCACCATCCGGGCCGCCCTTGACGCGCTGCGCGACATCGGCAGGCCGCGCGCGGTGCAGCTGGCGGTGCTGGTCGACCGAGGCCACCGCGAGCTGCCCATCCGGGCCGACTACGTGGGCAAGAACGTGCCCACGGCGCGCAGCGAGGAGGTCGCTGTCTTGCTGGACGAGGTCGACGGCACGGACGCGGTCGTATTGCGCAAGATCGAGCAGGAGGGGGCGAGGTGAAGCACCTGCTCTCGGCCCAGGATCTCGACCGGGACACCGCGATCGAGCTGCTGGACACCGCCGACGCGCTCAAGCGCACCCTGCTCGGCCGCGAGGTCCGCAAGCTGCCCACGTTGCGCGGCCGGACCGTGGTCACGATGTTCTACGAGAACTCCACCCGCACCCGGGTCTCCTTCGAGGTGGCCGGGAAATGGATGAGCGCGGACGTGATCAACGTCTCGGCCAGCGGGTCCTCGGTCGGCAAGGGCGAGTCGCTGCGCGACACCGCGCTCACGCTGGCCGCGGCGGGCGCGGACCTGGTGATCGTGCGGCACCCGGCCTCGGGCGCGGCCGACCGGCTGGCCGGCTGGCTGCGCGAGGCGGGCACCTCGGTGGTGAACGCCGGCGATGGCATGCACGAGCACCCCACCCAGGCCCTGCTGGACGCGGCGACCCTGCGCGAGCGCCTCGGCAGCATCGAGGGCCGCCGGATCGTCATCGTCGGCGACGTCCTGCACAGCCGGGTCGCCCGGTCCAACCTGCACCTGCTCCGCACCCTCGGCGCGGACGTGGTGCTGGTCGCACCGCCCACGCTGGTGCCCGATGGCATGGGAAAGTGGTTGGGCGGGGAGAAAGTCCCGGTCAGCCACGACCTGGACGCGGAACTGCCGACGGCGGACGCGGTGATGATGCTGCGCGTGCAGGCCGAGCGCATGCACGGCGGCTTCTTCCCGTCCACCCGGGAGTACTCGATCAGCTACGGCCTCTCGCAGGCCCGGCTGAACCTGCTGCCCGAGCACGCCGTCGTGCTGCACCCCGGGCCGATGCTGCGCGGCATGGAGATCGCCTCCGCGGTCGCCGACTCGGACCGCTCCGCGATCACCGAACAGGTGCGCAACGGCGTACACGTTCGGATGTCCGTGCTCTACCACCTGCTGGCCGGCGAGGAGGAAACCGTCCGATGACGCCCACCGTTCTGCTTCGGGGCGTGCGTCCCTACGGCGAAGGCGACGCCGTGGACGTGCTGCTCGCCGACGGCGTCATCCGCGAGATCGCGCCGGAGATCGACGTGACCGCGCACACCGACGCCACCGTGATCGACGCCTCCGGCCAGGTCCTGCTGCCCGGCTTCGTCGACCTGCACACGCACCTGCGCGAACCGGGCCGGGAGGACACCGAGACCATCGCGACCGGCTCGGCGGCCGCGGCGCTGGGCGGGTACACGGCCGTGTTCGCCATGGCCAACACCAACCCGGTCGCCGACAACGAGATCATCGTCGAGCACGTGTGGCGGCGCGGCCAGGAGATCGGGCTGGTCGACGTGCACCCGATCGGCGCGGTCACGGTCGGACTGGGCGGCGAGAAGCTGGCCGAACTCGGTCAGATGGCCCGCTCCCAGGCCCAGGTCCGGGTGTTCTCCGACGACGGGCACTGCGTCGCCGACCCGCTGATCATGCGCAGGGCGCTGGAGTACTCCACGGCGCTGGACGGCGTGATCGCCCAGCACGCCGAGGAGCCCCGGCTGACCGTGGGCGCGCAGGCGCACGAGGGCGAGACCGCGGCCCGGCTCGGCCTGGCCGGCTGGCCCGCCGCCGCCGAGGAGTCGATCATCGCGCGGGACTGCCTGCTGGCCGGGCAGACCGGCGCGCGCCTGCACGTCTGCCACGTGTCCACTGCAGGCGCCGCGGACGTGCTGCGCTGGGCCAAGAACCGCCAGCACGCGGGTACGATCTCGGCCGAGGTCACCCCGCACCACCTGCTGCTCACCGATGCCCGGCTGACCACGTACGACCCGGTCAACAAGGTCAACCCGCCGCTGCGCACCGCGACCGACGTGGACGCGCTGCGGCAGGCCCTCGCTGAGGGCGTCATCGACTGCGTGGCGACCGACCATGCCCCGCACGCGGTGCAGGACAAGGACTGCGAGTGGGACGTGGCCCGGCCCGGCATGCTCGGCCTGCAAACCGCGCTGTCGGTGCTGGTCGAGACCATGGTCAACACCGGTCTGCTGGACTGGCGCGGGATCGCCAAGGTGATGAGCGAGCGCCCGGCCGACATCGCGGGCCTGCCCGGCCAGGGTCGCCCGATCGACGTCGGCGAGCCTGCCAACCTGGTCCTCATCGACCCGGAAGCGAGCTGGACCGTGCGCGGCGAGGAACTGGCCAGCATCGCGGCGAACACGCCGTACGAGGGCATGACCCTGCCCGCGAAGGTGATGACCACGATTCTGCGCGGGCGGATCACCGCGCACGATGGAAAGGTGGCCACATGATCCGGCTGTTGCTGGTGCTGGCCTGCATTGTTTTCTTCGCGCTGTGTGGCGCGGGAATGTGGTTCGGCTGGCGCGCCCGCGCCCGGCGCCAGGCCGCGATTCTCCCGCCATTTCCGGCGCCACCGGAATGGGCCGATGCCGAGGACGCCGAGCGGCCCAAGGATCTGCTCGAACCAGCGACCGGCGTGTACGTGGGCAGCACGATCGCCGGTGATTGGCAGAACCGGATCACCATCGGCGACATCGGGTTTCGCGCGGCCGCGACGATGAGCCTGTCCCGCGATGGGCTGCTGATCGACCGGACCGGCGCGAGTCCACTGTGGATTCCGGCCGCCGCGCTGGTGTCCGCGCGGACCGACCGCGCCCTGGCCGGCAAGGTCATGGGTATCGAAGGACTTTTCGTGGTGCGCTGGCAGCTCGGCGATCAGCAGATCGACTCGGGCCTGCGCGGCGATGACAAGAATTCCTACGGCGCCTGGGTGGACGCGGTGTCCGCCCTGGTCGCGCGTACCGAGCACAGCGTGCCGGCCACCGGCGCGCGGGAAGGTGACGGCTCGTGCTGACTGCCGCGCTCGTCCTCGAGGACGGCCGGGTCTTTCCCGGAATGCCTTATGGGGCAACGGGTTCCTCCCTTGGTGAGATCGTGTTCTGCACCGGTATGACCGGTTACCAGGAGACGCTCACCGACCCCTCCTACCGACGTCAGATCGTGGTGGCCACCGCGCCGCAGATCGGCAACACCGGCTGGAACGACGAAGACGACGAGTCCGGCCGCATCTGGGTGGCCGGCTACGTCATCCGCGACCCGGCCCGTGCCCCTTCCAACTGGCGATCCCGCCGCGGCCTCGACGAGGAACTGGAACGCCAGGGCGTCGTCGGCATCGCCGGAGTGGACACCAGGACGCTGACCAGGCACATCCGGGAGAGCGGCGCCATGCGCGCCGGGATCTTCTCCGGCCCCGCACTGGTCGGCAAGCAGCAGATGCTGGACGCGGTGCTCGGCTCGGACCAGATGGTCGGCGCCAACCTGGCCGGCGAGGTGAGCACCGAGCAGACCTACGTGGTGCCCGCGGTCGGCGAACGTCGGTTCCGGGTGGCCGCGCTGGACTCCGGCATCAAGTCGAACACGCCCAGGATGATGGCCGCGCGCGGCATCGAGGTGCACGTGCTGCCCTATTCATCCACAATGGACGATGTGCTGGCCGTCGAGCCCGATGGCGTGTTCTTCGCCAACGGCCCCGGCGATCCGGCCACCGCCGACCACGCCGTCGAACTGGCCAAGGGCACGCTGGAGCGGCGGGTGCCGCTGTTCGGCATCTGCTTCGGCAACCAGATTCTCGGCCGCGCGCTCGGCCGGTCCACCTACAAGCTGCGCTTCGGCCACCACGGCATCAACGTGCCGGTCATCGACCGGGCCAGCGGCAAGGTGTCGATCACCGCGCAGAACCACGGCTTCGCCCTGGAAGGCGAGCCGGGGGAGCGGATCGACTCGCCGTTCGGCGTGGCCGAGTTCAGCCACTACTGCCCGAACGACAACACCGTCGAGGGCCTGCGCTGCCTCGACGCGCCCGCGTTCTCCGTCCAGTACCACCCCGAGGCCGCGGCCGGTCCACACGACGCCGCAGGCCTGTTCGACGAGTTCGTCGACCTGATGACGCAGAAGGGCGGGAAGCGCTGATGCCCAAGCGCACGGACATCAAACACGTCCTGGTCATCGGATCCGGTCCGATCGTGATCGGCCAGGCCTGCGAATTCGACTACTCCGGCACCCAGGCCTGCCGCGTGCTGCGCAGCGAGGGTCTGCGGGTGTCGCTGGTCAACTCGAACCCGGCGACGATCATGACCGACCCGGAGTTCGCCGACGCCACCTACATCGAGCCGATCACCCCCGAGTTCGTGGAGAAGGTGATCGCCCGCGAGCGCCCGGACGCCATCCTGGCCACCCTGGGCGGCCAGACCGCGCTGAACACCGCGGTCGCGCTGGCCGAACGCGGCGTGCTGGAACGCTACGACGTCGAGCTGATCGGGGCCGACATCGAGGCGATCAACCGGGGCGAGGACCGGCAGCGGTTCAAGGACATCGTCCGGGCCATCGGCGGCGAGGTGCCGCGCAGCGCGGTCTGCAAGTCCATGGACGAGGTCCGCAAGGCCGTCGCCGACCTCGGCCTGCCGGTCGTGATCCGGCCCTCGTTCACCATGGGTGGCCTCGGCTCAGGCTTCGCGCACACCGACGAGGAACTGGAACGGCTCGCGTCCAGCGGCCTGGCCGAGTCGCCGGTGCACGAGGTGCTGATCGAGGAAAGCGTGCTCGGCTGGAAAGAGTACGAACTCGAACTCATGCGGGACCGCAACGACAACGTCGTGGTGATCTGCTCGATCGAGAACGTCGATCCGATGGGCGTGCACACCGGCGACTCGGTCACCGTCGCGCCCGCCATGACGCTGACCGACCGCGAATACCAGCACATGCGCGATGTCGGCATCGCGGTGCTGCGCGAGGTCGGCGTGGACACCGGCGGTTGCAACATCCAGTTCGCGGTGCACCCGGAAACCGGCCGGCTGGTCGTCATCGAGATGAACCCGCGAGTGTCGCGCTCGTCGGCGCTGGCGTCCAAGGCGACCGGCTTCCCCATCGCCAAGATCGCCGCCAAGCTCGCCATCGGGTACACGCTCGACGAGATCCTCAACGACATCACCGGCAAGACCCCGGCCTCGTTCGAGCCCACTTTGGACTACGTCGTGGTGAAGGTGCCGCGGTTCGCCTTCGAGAAGTTCCCCGGCGCCGACCCGACCCTGACCACCACCATGAAGTCGGTCGGCGAGGCCATGTCGATTGGCCGCAACTTCGTCGAGGCGCTCGGCAAGGCGCTGCGCTCGATGGAGACCAAGGCGGCCGGCTTCTGGACCGCACCCGACCCGGCCGATGCCACGCTTGAGTCCACTCTGGACGATTTGCGGTCCGGTCACGACGGACGTCTGTACACAGTGGAACGCGCGCTTCGCTTCGGTGCGACCGTCGAGCAGGTCAGCGCCGCGTCGGGCATCGACCCCTGGTTCGTCGACCAGATCGCCTCGCTGCTGGAACTGCGCACCCAGCTGGAAGACGTTCCGGTGCTCGACGCGGAACTGCTCCGGCAGGCCAAGCGCAGCGGCTTCTCCGACCGCCAGGTCGCCGTGCTGCGGCCGGAACTGGCCGGCGAGGACGGGGTGCGCACGTTGCGGCACCGGCTCGGCGTCCGCCCGGTGTTCAAGACCGTGGACACCTGCGCCGCCGAATTCGAGGCGCACACGCCGTACCACTACTCCGCCTACGAGACCGACCCCGACGCGGAAACCGAAGTCGCGCCGCAACCGGACCGGCCCAAGGTGATCATCCTCGGCTCCGGTCCGAACCGGATCGGCCAGGGCATCGAGTTCGACTACTCGTGCGTGCACGCGGCCATGGCGCTGCGCGACGCCGGGTTCGAGACCGTGATGATCAACTGCAACCCGGAGACGGTCTCCACCGACTACGACACCGCCGACCGCCTCTACTTCGAGCCGCTCACCTTCGAGGACGTACTGGAGGCCGTGCACTCCGAGCAGGCCTCCGGCACGGTCGCCGGGGTGATCGTGCAACTCGGCGGTCAGACGCCGCTGGGCCTGGCCAGGCGGCTCACCGAGGCGGGCGTGCCGATCGTCGGCACCCCGGCCGACGCCATCCACCTCGCGGAGGATCGCGGCGCCTTCGGCGACGTGCTCTCCTCGGCGGGCCTGCCCGCGCCGCGCTACGGCACGGCCACCTCGTTCGCCGGGGCCAAGCGGATCGCCGACGACATCGGCTACCCGGTGCTGGTCCGGCCGTCCTATGTGCTCGGCGGGCGCGGCATGGAGATCGTCTACGACGAAGCGAACCTGGCCGGGTACATCAAGCGCGCCACCGAAGTCAGCCCCGAGCATCCGGTGCTCGTCGACCGGTTCCTGGACGACGCCATCGAGATCGACGTGGACGCGCTCTACGACGGCGAGGAACTGTTCCTGGCCGGCGTGATGGAACACATCGAGGAAGCCGGCGTGCACTCCGGTGACTCGGCCTGTGCCCTCCCGCCGATCACCCTCGGCCGGGCCGATCTGGCCGCGGTGCGCACCAGCACCGAGGCGATCGCGCGGGGCGTCGGCGTGCGCGGCCTGCTCAACGTCCAGTACGCGCTCAAGGACGACGTGCTCTACGTCCTGGAAGCCAACCCGAGGGCCTCGCGCACCGTCCCGTTCGTGTCCAAGGCGACCGCGGTGCCGATCGCCAAGGCGGCCGCGCGGATCATGCTCGGCACGAGTATCGCCGCGCTGCGCGCCGAAGGCATGCTGCCCCCGGCGGGCGACGGCGCCGACCTCCCGATCGACGCGGCCGTCGCGGTCAAGGAAGCGGTGCTCCCGTTCCACCGGTTCCGGACGCCGGAAGGCAAGGGCGTCGACTCGCTGCTCGGCCCGGAGATGAAGTCCACCGGCGAGGTGATGGGCATCGACGCGTCGTTCGGCAAGGCGTTCGCCAAGTCGCAGACCGCGTCCTACGGCTCGCTGCCGACGTCCGGGCGGGTGTTCGTGTCGGTGGCCAACCGGGACAAGCGGGCGATGGTGTTCCCGATCAAGCGCCTCGCCGACCTCGGCTTCAAGGTCCTCGCGACCGTCGGCACGGCCGAGGTGCTGCGGCGCAACGGGATCCCGTGCACGGTGGTGCGCAAGCACTTCGAGGGCGCCGAGAACATCGTGGACATGATTCACGCCGGCGAGGTGGACATCATCATCAACACCCCGTACGGCAACCACGGCCCGCGCATCGACGGCTACGAGATCCGGACCGCGGCGGTGGCCAAGGCCATCCCGTGCATCACGACGATCCAGGGCGCGGCGGCGGCGGTGCACGGCATCGAAGCGCTCACGTCGGACGACGTCGGCGTGCGCCCGCTCCAGGAACTCCAGGCGATCCTGCACAAGGAACGCGCTTAGGCCGTGCCATCGGGCTCAGCAGGAACCGGCTGAGCCCGATGGCCGGCACCGCCGTGTCCTAATCGCGCCACCGCACAACCGAATCCGATCCCGGCCGGGCCTGCCCCTAGGTCAACCCCAAGGCACGAATCCAGGCCCGATCAATCCGGGCAAGGTCCAACCCCCAATCCCCAAACCGGCGCCCCCCAATATTTCCCCTACCCAAAACCCGACAACTTCTCACAAAGCCGCCTCAGTACAGCCCCCTCCCGGCCCGGGGGCGGCGCCCCGCGTCGAGCTTATCGATCTTGTGGGGGTGGATCCAAAACGGACCGGCGCGGATGTGGATGGGCGGGGGAGATGTGGATAACTCGGGCTTTTGGCGAAAACTGAATTGACAAGGATCAACTTCGCGTTCACTGGCGAATCGGTCAGTGGCCGGGAGGGTTCGAGCAGGAGAGGCTTGGCAGATGAGCGAGCAGGCGGACGTGGTGGGGGCGGCGCAGGCGGCCGGGGCGGAGTCGGCCGGGGCTGGGTCGAGCCGGGCTGAGGCTGGGTCGAGTGGGGCTGGGTTGAGCGGGGCTGAGACTGGGGCGGGCGAGACCGGGTCGGGCGGGGCTGAGACTGGGGCGGGCGGGACCGGGTCGGGCGGGGCAGATCCAGCCGGGGACGGCCGAGCCGAGGCTGGGTCGGGTGGGGCGGGTGTTGGGGGTGTGACTCGGTTCGGGGCGCGGTTGGCTGCGGCGATGGCGGCCCGGGGGCCGCTGTGCGTTGGCGTTGATCCGCATCCTGGGCTGCTGACGGCCTGGGGGCTGCCGGTCGATGCCTCGGGGCTGGCGCGGTTCGCGGACATCTGTGTGGACGCGCTGGGCGCCGATGTGGCCGTGCTGAAGCCGCAGTCGGCGTTCTTCGAGGCGTACGGGTCGGCCGGGGTCGCGGTGCTGGAGCGGTTGATCGCGCGGGCCCGCGAAGCGGGGGCGCTGGTGCTGCTGGACGTCAAACGGGGCGACATCGGGTCGACGATGGCGGCGTACGCGGCGGCCTATCTCGCCGACGGTTCGCCGCTTGCCGCGGACGCGGTCACGCTCTCGCCGTATCTGGGTTTCGACTCGCTCGCGCCCGCGTTCGAAGTGGCGGACAAAACCGGACGGGGGGTCTTCGTTCTTGCTCTCACGTCCAATCCGGAGGGCCCTTCGGTGCAACGTGCCATTGCTCCGAGTGGGGGAAGCGTTGCCCAGTCAATTATTGATTCGGCGGCCGCCAAGAATCGAAATTTCTCCCCGCTCGGTGATGTCGGGGTGGTGATCGGTGCCACTGTGGGCGACTCCGAGCTGGCTCTCGGGCGACTCAACGGACCGATCCTGGCGCCCGGATTCGGCCAACAAGGGGGCACCGTGGCCGACCTCGGGACGGTTTTCGGCGCGGAATTGCCGCGCGTCCTCGCGTCGTCTTCGCGCGATATTTTGCGCAACGGGCCCGATGAAGGCGCACTTCGTTCGGCCGCGTTGCGTATTCGAGATGAGCTGATCGAATTCGTCGCAACGCACTGAGCTGCGAGAATACTGCAATTTGCAACTACGCAGAGTGATATTGGGTAAAAGCGATATTTCCCAATATCACAGAGGGTCTCGCCAAGACACACGGGTGGTGGTAATCAAGCCGGGGGAAGTCCTTGGTAGGACTTCCTCTCGCTGCGACTACGGCCGTGGTCACGCCACCCGACCGGGGGGTTGGACCAGATCGAAACAACGACGTTGGAATCCCGACCCACGTTGTCTTCGCTCACTCACTGTCGGTACGGTCGCGGCACCGATCCAGAGGAAACACCCACACCACGGAGGAGATCGTGGCCCTTCCGCAGCTGACCGAGGAGCAGCGGGCTGCAGCGCTGGAGAAGGCGGCTGCCGCTCGTCGCACCCG
>DATFHN010000083.1:0-9147 GCA_035248365.1 Pseudonocardiaceae bacterium
TCAACGTGCAGCGGCACGGCGAATGGGCCCGCTCCGGCGGCACCACCGACCCGGCCGCCGGCGCCGACGGCAGCACCGGCGCGGCTATTCTTCAGGCCAAAGTGGACGGACTGGTGGACGCGCTGGTGCGCTTCGAGGAACTGACGGGAAGCACGCGGTGAAGATCGAAGAACTCACGCTCTGGGTGGTGAACGTGCCCTATTCGCGGCCGTTCACCAGCTCGTTCGAAACCCGCACCGGCACGACCCGAACGGTCGTCCGGCTGCGCACCGACGACGGCGTCGAAGGCTGGGGCGAGACCATGCACGGCCGCCCGGTCGCCGCGATCATCGAGAAGATCTTCCCGCAGCTCAAGGGAAGCAGCCCGTTCGAGATCGAACGAGCCGCCGAGAAGTTCCACATGGTGCCCTACTTCTACGGCTACCTCGGCGCCGCCGCGCTCGCCGGTCTGGAAATGGCCTGCTGGGACATCATGGGCAAGGTCGCAGGCCGCCCGCTCGCCGACCTGATCGGCGGCCGCGTCCGCGACCGCGTCCCGATCACCGCCGTGCTCACCCCCGGCCTCGTCGGTGAACCGGTCGGCGCGACCGCGCTGGCCGACGCGCTGATCGGCGAGGTCACCCGCGCAGGCGAAACCGACGGCACCACGGTTTTCAAGGTCAAAGGCTCGACCGACCCCGAGCACGACGTGCGGGTCCTGGAACGCATGCGCGCAGCCCTCCCGCACACCCCGCTGCGCGTGGACCCCAACGCGCACTGGACCGTCCCGCGCACCCTCGAACTCGCGCGGCGCATCGAAGCGGTCGGCCTGGAATACCTGGAGGACCCGGTGCCCGGCCTGGAAGGCATGGCCCTGGTCCGGCAGCGGCTCTCGGTCCCGTTGTGTACCAACATGTGCGTCATCGAGTTCGACGACATCGCGCCCAGCGTGCGGCTCGGTTCGGTCGACGTCGTGCACGGCGACGCGCACCGCTGGGGCGGCATCGCCCCGACCAAACGGCTGGCCGGCGTGCTGGAGACGTTCAACCTCGGCATGAACCTGCACAGCGGCGGCGAGATCGGCATCTCCACCGCGGCCCACCTGCACCTGGTCGCGTCCACCCCGTTGATCGGCTACGCCATCGACACCGTGTACCAGTACCTGAGGCACGACATCATCACCGAACCACACCAGATCACCGGCGGCGCCATGACCGTGCCCAACGGCCCCGGCCTCGGCGTCACCGTCGACCACGACGCGCTCACCTCGGCCGCCCGCGCCAACGACCGCGACGGCGACCTGCTGCTCTGACCCGTAATCCGGTTGCTTCGCCGACACCCGCCCGTCCAGAGTGGCTGGGTGCTCATCCGCCGAGAAACCGCCCGCGACGTCGCCGACATCCGAGCGGTCACGACCGCCGCGTTCGGCCGACCTGTCGAAGCGGCATTGGTCGACGACCTGCGCGCCGACCCGGCCTGGCTACCCGCGCTGTCGTTGGTCGCGACCGGTCAGAACGGCGCCGTCATCGGACACGTGCTGGCCACTCGCGCCCAGGTCGGCACCGTGCCCGTGCTGGGCCTCGGCCCGCTCAGCGTCGCTCCGGACCACCAGCGCACCGGCGTGGGCAGCGCCCTGATGCACGCCGTGCTCGGCGCGGCGGAGGCGCTCGACGAACCATTGGTCTCTCTGCTCGGCGACCCGGCCTACTACCGTCGGTTCGGGTTCCAGCCCAGCACCGACTACGGCATCGAGCCACCACTCGCCCAGTGGCGCCCGCATTTCCAGGTCCGCCCGCTGAGCGCCCACGTCCCGGCCCTGCGCGGCACCTTCACCTACGCACCGCCGTTCGACCAGGTGTGATCCCGCCCGGTCGCGACACCCGGAATCACGCCCGGTAAGCTAGTCGGAGCGTGATCGCCCGGGGGCGGTCCGGCCCCTGTAGCCCAATCGGCAGAGGCAGCGGACTCAAAATCCGTCCAGTGTGCGTTCGAGTCGCACCAGGGGCACGTTTCGTAACGTGCCAAAACAGGCCCCTCACCTGCACATACGCGGTGAGGGGCCTGTTGTCGTCTATCCGGTGGGTCCGGCCCTGACCGGCCGTCGTCGGGTGGCTGCGGTCTATTCGCGGTCTCGCGATCCGCAGTCAGGCCCAGCGCCCGGCCACCTGCGTGGATGGAACACCTCCAGCGAGCCAGGTCGACACGCAGGCGTGTCGGAGGTCGTACGGGCGCCGCCCCATCGGCGGCGCGTACTCCTCAGCCGTGAGGGCTGCTTTGCGCGCCTTGTCCCACACGCGGGCAATGGTCGACTCGGCCAGCTCCCTCACCCGTCAGACTGCGGAACAGGCGTCCAGCGGCCACAGTGCCGTACCGCGTGAGGCGGGCAGGGCACCGGGCGGACCTCGCCCCTGCCGGATATGACCGCCCGGCCCCAGGGCTGACGTCCGTGATCAAGCCGTCGAGTCGACGAAGTCGCAGAACAGCTTTCGGATCGGTTGCTTGAGTTCTCCGAGCAGCCGGTTGTCCTGCGGCTCCCTACGCTGGCTCTCGGTCAGTGCTGCCCGGTACCGGACCAGCCCCATAACCGGAGCTGCTCGATCGCGGTCACCGGGCGGTCGTCACCGATACGCGGCAGTGGCGTTCGCGGGTGCTGTCGAGCACGAGCGTCGGCCCGGTCATGGTCAGGGACGCGCGGTGCCGGATGTCCACGCTCGACGCTCCCAACCGCAGCTCGATCGCGCCGGGCTCGACGATCCTGGTCAGGTCCGGCCCGACAAAGGAGGTGACCGCGGCGGGTACGTCGAAGCGCACCCGCTTGACCTCGCCCGGATCGAGCTCGACGCGGGCGAATCCGATCAACCTGACGACGGGACGGGTCACCGACGCGGCCGGATCGTGCAGGTAGAGCTGCACGACATCGCAACCGGATCGGTCGCCGGTATTCGTCACCGTCAGCTCGGCGCCCGCGCGCCCGTCGGTCGCGAATTCGGCCGCGTCGACGGCAAAGCCGGACCAGTCGAACCTGGTGTAGCTGTGGCCCGTGCCGAAGGCGTAGGCCGGCGTCGGGTCAAGGTTCGACACCTCCGACGCCTGGGCGAGCTTCGGACTCAGATACGTCCATGGCTGCCCGTCCGGACTGCCCGGGATGCTGACCGGCAGCCGGCCCGCCGGGTTCACCGCACCGCTGAGCACCCGGGCGACGGCCGTGGCGCCCTCCTCGCCGGGGAAGAAGGTCTGCACGATCGCGGCTGCCCGCTCGGGCGCGGTGCCCAGGGCATACGGCCGGCCGGAGTCGACCACGACGACCACCGGCACTGGACCGTCCAGCAGGGATTCGAGCAACCGGGCCTGCTCGCCGGGCAGTCGCAGGGACGCGGCGTCGCAGCCCTCGCCGGACGTGCCATCGCCGAACAGGCCGGGCCGATCGCCGAGGGTCGCGATCACGATGTCAGCGTCGCGCGCCACTGCCAGAGCGGCGGCGAATCCTTCGGTGCCGGGCTCGCGCACGTCGCATCCGGCGGCGAAACGCACGTCGCTGTCCGGGAATTCGGCTCGGACCGCATCGAGCAGCGTCGGGATGGCCACGCCCAGCGGCAGACCGGGGTGATGGACGCCGACGTGCGCCGGAAACGAGTAGCAACCGAGCAGCGCGATCGGGTCGTCGGCGATCGGGCCGATGACGGCGATCGACGTGGGTGGGCGCAGCGGCAGGGTGCCGTCGTTGCGCAGCAGCACGACCGCGGCTTCGGCGATGCGCCGAGCGAGCGCGCGGTCGGCGGGGGAGTCGAGGTCGACCGGCCCGGGATCGGGGTCGCGCAGCGCATCGGGGATCGGTGACCAGTCCTCGTCCAGCAGCCCGAGTTCGAGCTTCTGGAGCAGAACGCGGCGCAGTGCGCGGTCGACGAACGCTTCGTCCAGCCGCCCGGACTCCACTTCGGCGACCAGCGGGTCCAGGTAGGCGTTCGGTCCGGGTAGCTCGACGTCGACCCCGGCCCGCAGCGCCTTGACCGCAGCCTCGCCGAGGTCGGCCGCCACGCCGTGCAGGGTCGCCAGGAAGGTGATGCCGAAGTAGTCGGCCACGACGGTTCCGGTGAAACCCCACGTCCCGCGCAGCAGATCGGTGAGCAACGCCTGGTTGGCCGCGGCGGGTATCCCGTCGACCTCGGCGTAGGAGTGCATCACCGACCGCGCGCCGCCTTCGACGACCGCCATCTCGAACGGCGGCAGGATGACGTCGGCGAACTCCCTCGGTCCCATCGACACCGGGGCGTGGTTGCGCCCGGCGCGGGACGCGGAGTACCCGGCGAAATGTTTGAGGGTCGCGATGATTCCGGCCGACTCCAGACCCTGCACGTAGGCGGTCGCGATCGTGGCAACGAGGTACGGATCCTCCCCGATCGTCTCCTCGACGCGTCCCCAGCGGGCGTCGCGGACGACGTCGAGCACCGGCGCGAGCCCCTGGTGCACGCCGACTGACCGCATACCCGCGCCGATGCGGGTCGCCATCTCACGGATGAGCGCCGGGTCGAAGGTCGCGCCCCAGGACAGTGGTACCGGATAGGCGGTCGCGCCCCAGGTGGTGAATCCGGCCAGGCATTCCTCGTGCACCAGCGCGGGTAGGCCGAACCGGTTGGCTTCGACGATGTCCTGTTGCGCCCTGGCCAGCGCGGCGGCGCCCTTGCCAGGGGCGACCGGGTTGGTGCCGAAGGCACGGGTCAGCTGGCCGAGTCCATGGCGGATCGTGTCCGCGTAGTCGTTTCCGGCCCGCAGTTCGCTCTGGTGCGGCGCCACGCTGGGGCCGTCCGGGTCGGTGCCGACCCAGAAGCCGTGCAGTTGGGCGAGTTTCTCTCGCAACGTCATCGCGGCCATCAGCGCCCGGACCCGGTCGTCCTGGTCCCGCGTGCGATCCTGCCAGGGCCGCTCGGTCAGATGTTGTGCACGGTCGGACAGCGTCACTGCGACCTCGCTCACGAAATGTTTCGCGATTACGCGCGAAAATTGGCGTCGGTTGAGAACGTACGTCGCAGGGGACGACGGGGTCAAGGGGCTACTCTGGCGCGCATGACAGACGACACCCGCGGCGATCGGCCGACCAGAGCGACGTTGTCCGAGGTCGCCTCGCTGGCGGACGTCTCGATATCGACGGTGTCCAAGGTGCTCAACGGACGTGCGGGCGTTTCGCGCGAAACTCGCGCGCGCGTCGAGGAGTTGTTGCAGAGCAACAAGTACAGCTCCCGGGTGTCGAAGGACAGCAAGGCCTCGCTCATCGAGGTGCTGTGCTACGAGATCGAGAGCCCGTTCGCGAGCGAGATCCTCGCCTCCATCGAGCGCACCGCGCGCGAGCACCACATCGGCATGGTGCTGACCGGCGCTACCGAGCGGCACCTGCCCGAGCCGGACTGGATCGACGCTGTCCTGCGCCGGGCGCCGATCGGCGTGATCCTGGTGGCGGGCGCGCTACCGCCAGCGGACAAACAGCGGTTGGTATCACGCAACATCCCGCTGGTCATGGTCGACCCGGCGGGTGCGCTGGAGCCGGACGTGCCCTCGATCGGCTCGGCCGACTGGAACGGCGGTTACCTCGCGACGCGACACCTGATCGACCTCGGGCACCGTCAGATCGGGATCATCACGGGGCCGAGCACGATGCTCGCCGCGACGGCACGGCTGTCCGGCTACCGGGCGGCGCTCGACGCGGCCCACGTGCCCCTCGACCCGGATCTCGTGCGCCCCGGCGAGTTCCACCATCGCGACGGAGTTGAGGAAGGCCGCAGGCTACTGTCCAGGCGGGACCGTCCCACGGCCATCTTCGCCTCGTCCGACCTGGTCGCCCTGGGCGTGTACGAGGCGGCTCGCTCGCTCGGCCTGGCAATTCCCGGGGACCTCTCCGTCGTCGGCTACGACGATCTGCGCATCGCGCAGTGGGCAGGCCCGCCGCTCACCACGATCCACGTGCCGCTGGTGGCCATGGCCGAACAGGCCGTGCGCCTGGTGCTGCGCCTGCGGGACGAGCCTGACCTCGCGTTCAGCCGCATCGATCTCGACACCAGCCTGGTGGTCCGGGAGAGCACGGCGGCACCCCGGCGAACCGGACGAACCCGCATGACGAAAGTTTCGGGCTAGTTAGTAAACATTGACATGCGTGTTGCGGGCGGCATAGCGTGTCGCCCACCACACCGGGACCGGTCCGAAGCCGGCGTCTGATCTCGCCCGATGGGGTCCTTTCCGGGCTGCGAAATCGCCCGTCATGAAATGGAGAGGGCGCAGATGCGATTCCGACAGGGACCGTCGTCCGTCATCCGCAAGTCCGCCGTTGTCCTGGCCGCGGTGGCCGCCGCCAGTGGCCTTGCCGCCTGCTCCGGTAGTGGATCGTCGAGTGGCGGCAGCGCGACGTCCGGCTCGATCACCTGGTGGGGCTGGACGCCGACCGACACCGCGACCGCGAAGAACTACATCGGCGCTTTCAACCAGAAATATCCGAACATCAAGGTCACCTTCAAGCTGGTCGGCATTACCGACTACGAGGCGGCGCTGCGCCCCGCGCTCGCCTCCGGGCAGGGGCCGGACGTGTTCGATCTCCAGCCCGGCGCCTACGTCACCGAGTTCAAGTCATTCGCGGAGGACTTGACACCGGTCGCCCAACAGGCACTTGGTTCGGACTGGAAGTCCAAAGTGGATCCCATCGGGATCAGTGGGCTGACCGCCGACGGCAAGCTGACCGGGCTTTCCGCCGGCTCGGTCTTCGCGGGGACGCTGTGGATCAACGAGAACATCTTCGCGAAATACCAGCTGTCGCCGCCGGCGACACTCCCCGAATGGGAGCACGTCTGCCAAGTCCTCAAGGCGGGCGGCACCGGTTGCTTCGTGCAGGGTGCGGCGCAGGAGGGTTTCGACCAGGACACGCTGCAATCGATCGCCAACTCGGTCCAGCCCGGCCTGTGGACGAAGGCTTCCACCGGCAACGCCAAGTGGAACGACCCGGGCATCGTCCGGACCCTCTCGATCTGGAAACAGCTGTTCACCAGCGGCATCATGCAGCAGGGCGCGGCCGGTTATCAGCAGTACCCGGACGCCAACAACGACTTCCTCACCGGTAAGTACGGCATGATCATGATGGGTACCTGGTACACCCAGTACGCGGCCCAGAAGCCGATGACCGCGGCACTCTCGGCGGCCGGTGTGGCGGGCGCGAAACCGTTCCCGATCCTGCCCATCGCGTTCCCGGACGTCGCGGGCAACGGCAACCACAGCGAGATGTACGGCGACTCCGATTTCGGGCTGGCGGTCTCCACGAAGTCGGCGCAGCGCGCGGCAGCCGAAACCTTCGTCAAGTGGGTGACCACCTCGCAGGCAGGGCAGCAGGTGATCGCCGACCAACTCGACGACATCCCCGCGCTGAAGTCGGTACAGCCGAACTTCGGCTCGATCGCTCTTGTCGACCCGCAACACCAGACCACACCCGTGCGGGACCTGATGACCAGCTCCGCCAACCTGACCGAACCGCGCGAGTCGCTGCTCGGCGCTGACCTGCAGACCGCGATTCTCGCCGCCGCGACCTCCGTCGCCACCGGCCAGGCAACGCCCGAGGCCGCGGCCAACACGTTGCAGGCCGCGGCCGTGACAGCCGGCGAGCAATTCAAATGAGTTCGGCCCGCAGCGGGTCGACGCGCCCGCACCCGAGTGCGGACGTGGCGTCCGCAACGCGGGTAGCCAGAGACCCTCTGCCCGCCAGGTCCTCTGCCGGTGGCGAACGGAGTTCTCGTCGCCGCCGGCGAGCGCCCGGTCTGCCGTGGATCGTGCCCGCACTCGCGCTGAGCGCCGGGCTGATCTACTACTGCATCGGATACACGGGCTACATCTCGACCCAGAACTGGGACGGCATCAGTCCCGACGCGAAGGGCGTCGAGGTCGGCAACTACACGCGCATCGTTTCCGACCCGGTGTTCTGGGACGCGATCCGCCATACCGTCGAGTTCTTCGTGGTCACGTTCGTGGTCCAGACATTGCTCGGCCTCATGTTCGCGGTGCTGCTGCACGCCAAGGTGAAACTCGCGGTCGTCTACAAGGTGATCGTGTTCGTGCCGGTCGTGCTGGCACCGGCGATCATGGCGCCGGTCTTCCGGCACATGTTCGCTCCCGACGGCGAATTGAATGCCGTGCTGCGCCACGTGGGGCTCGGGTCGCTGGCGCAACCCTGGATCGGGCAGCCGAGCACGGCGCTACCGGTGATCATGGCCATCACGATCTGGGAGTTCACCGGCGTGACCTTCGTCCTGTACTACGCGGCGACGAGTCAGATCGATCGGTCGGTATTGGAGGCGGCGCGCATGGACGGTGCGGGCAACCTCCGGATACTGGTCAGCATCATCTGGCCGAGCGTGCGCGGGACAACAGTGGCGCTGGCGATCCTGTCGGTGATCGGCGCGTTGAAAACCTTCGACGTCCCCTACCTCGTGACGGTCGGCGGGCCCAACTACGCGACCGAGTTCCTCGGCACCTACATCTACCGCATGACGATCCCGCTCGCGCACGTCGGATACGGCGCGGCACTGTCGATCATCCTGCTCGTCGTCGCACTGGTCCTCGCCATCGTGTTGCAGGTGACCGGCCGCGAGGGAAAGGCCGCCGACTGATGTTCGAAGCCCGGACGTGGCGCGGTCGCCTGGTGCTCCAGGCCGTGCTGACCGTGATGATCATCCCCTTCCTCTTCCCGCTCATCGTGATGGTCAAGGGATCGCTGGCCGGTCAGGGCTGGCACAACTTCGCCGCGGTGCTGGCGGTGCCCGGCCTCGGCCAGTTCTTCATCAACAGCGCGATCATCGCGGCAGGCGCGACCGTGCTCGTCTACGTCGTGGCGATGATGGCCGCCTACGGTTTCGCGAAACTGCACATCGCGTTCCGCGAGGTCTACTTCTGGCTGCTGCTCGCCTGCCTGACCCTGCCCGAGGTTGTGCTACTGGCGCCTTTGTTCGCCACGGCGATCCGGTTGGGCATCGACAACACCTACTGGGCGGTGATCCTGCCGCTGGCGGCGCTTCAGGTGCCGTTCGCCGTGCTGTTGACCCGCAATTTCCTCAACGGACTGCCGGGTGAGGTGTTCGACGCGGCCAGGGTGGACGGCGCGGGCTCGTTCCGCAGCTTCCTCTACCTCATCATCCCCATGACCAA
>DATFHN010000084.1:0-3690 GCA_035248365.1 Pseudonocardiaceae bacterium
CCGGCCTACACCCCGATCGAACGCGCCGCCGACCTGGTCTCCCGCATGACGACCGCGGAGAAGGCCACCCAGATGGACAGCAGCCAGGCCCCGGCCATCCCGAGTCTGGGGATCGCCGCCTGGGGTTGGTGGAACGAGTCCAACCACGGCGTGAACGCGTCGACGATCACCGCGAAGGGCAACGCGACCACCCTGACCAACACGACGTCCTATCCCTCCGACCTGTCGATGGGCAGCACCTGGAACCCGGACCTGGTCTATCGGGAGGCCCAGCAGATCGGCGCCGAGGCCCGCGAGGTCTCGCCCGGCAACACCGAGAACCTCGACTTCTACGCCCCGACCGTCAACCTGTCCCGCGACCCGCGCTGGGGGCGCAACGACGAGTCGTGGAGCGAGGACCCGATCCTGACCGCCGACCTGGCATCGCAGTACGTCGACGGCCTGCAGGGCGAGAACCAGCACGGCCAGTTGCCGCGTTCGGCCAACGGCTACTACCAGGCCATCGCGACACTCAAGCATTTCGCGGCCAACAACAGTGAGTTCAACCGGCTCAACGGCAACTCGGTGATGGACCAGCGCACGCTGCGCGAGTACTACACCGCCCAGTTCGCCGGCATCATCGCGCAGAGCCATCCTGGTTCGATCATGAGCGCGTACAACGAGGTCAACGGCACGCCGGCGGCCGCGAGTGTGCAGCTGATCGACATTCTGGCCCGCGAGACGTTCGGCTTCACCGGCTACTTCACGTCCGACTGCGATGCGATCTATGAGATCCAGGCCGGGCACGCGTGGGTACCGCCCAACTCGACCACCCCGGTCGACCAGGTCAGCCGCGCCGCCTACGCGAACTCGGCGGGCGAGGACCTGGAGTGCAACGCCGGCTACAACGACGGCCAGGACTACGGCACCACCGTGCCGACCGCCTTGGGCCAGAACATCAAGACCCTGACCGACACCTACAACATCGGTGACGTGGACGTGTCGCTGGTGCGGCTGTTCACCGCGCGTATCGAGACCGGGGAGTTCGACGCGCAGGACCAGGTGCCGTGGGTGGCGGCCGCGCGCAAGGCGCTGGGCGGTGTTGTGTGGGTGAGCAACAACTCGAACAACGCGATCACCGAAACGCCGCAACGGTTGCAGCAGGCGCAGCAGAGCGCGGACCAGAGCCTGGTGTTGTTGAAGAACAACGGGCTGCTGCCGCTGCGTGTACCCTCGTCGGGCACGTACAAGATCGCGGTGATGGGTTACTACGCGCATCCGGGTTCGCTGTTCCTGGGCGGCTACTCCAGCATCCAGGCACCGGCAGGCGCCGCCAACAACGTCGACGCGTACACCGGCATCAAGCAGGCCGTGCAGGCGATCGACCCGAACGCCCAGGTCGACTACTACCCAGGCGTCACCGGCGGCACCAACGGTTCCACGCTGACCACGGTGGACCCGGCGTCGATCGCGGCCGCGAAGGACTACGACGCGGTGATCGTGGTCGCAGGCACCGATTTCTCGACGGGGGCCGAGGCCAGAGACCGCACGACACTCGCGCTGCCCGGTGCGCAGGCCAGCATGATCAGCCAGGTCGAGGCGGCCAACCCGAACACGGTCGTGTACCTGGAGACGATGGGCGAGGTGGACACCAGCTCGTTCCAGGACACCACACCGGCGCTGCTGTGGAGTTCGTACAACGGGCAGCGGCAGGGTGCCGCGCTGGCGGATGTCCTGCTGGGCAAGGTGAACCCGAGCGGGCACCTGCCGTTCAGCTGGTACACCGACGCGAGCCAGATCCCGCCGATCTCCGACTACGCCATCCGGCCGACGGCCACCACGGACGGCCGTACGTACCAGTACTTCACCGGTGGGGTGACGTGGCCGTTCGGCTATGGGCTGAGCTACGCGCATTTCGCGTACTCGCACCTGGCGGTGAACCGGTCGACAGTGGACGCCAATGGGTCGGTCACGGTCAGCGCGGAGGTGACCAACACCAGTCAGGTGCCGGGTGAGGACGTGGTGCAGCTGTACGCGACGACACCGGACGCGCCCGCCGCGCTGCAACGGCCGGCGAAGCGGCTGGAGGCGTTCCAGAAGGTGGCACTGGGTCCACACCAGACCAAGCCGATCACGTTCACCATCCAGGTACCCAACCTGGCGTTCTTCGACGAGCAGTCCAACACCTACCAGGTGGACGCCGGGCGGTACGGGCTGCAGCTGGGGGCGTCCAGCGCGGATGTCGTGGGGCAGTGCTTCATCCGGGTGACCGGCAGGCTGCGGCCGACGCCGACGGTCCTGACGGCCCAGCCGGTAGTCGCCGGCGACGCCGCCAAGGGAATCGCGCAGCGGGTGTTCTTCCCCCCGGACAGTGTGGTGGATCCACAGCTGACGGTCTCGATGAGCGACCAGAGCCTGTTCGGGTACATCACGCTCGGCCAGAGCACGCCCCTGCCTGCCGGGATGACCGTCCGGTACAGCAGTGACCGGCCCGGTGTGGTCGCGGTCGGCAGGCACGGCATCCGGACCGTCGCGCCGGGCGTGGCCACGGTGACGGCCACGGTCAGCTACCACGGCCAGCACGCCACCGGCAGTTTCGTCGTCGACGTACAACCGGCGGGTACCACGGAATCCTGACTGGCGACGGCCTGCCGCTCATCCCAACCGTGACAACGAGAGGTGCTGTGTGCACAGAACTATGAAGCTGAGTACCGCGATACTCGCGGCCGCCACGCTGGTGGCGACCGCTTCGACATCCGTGTCCGCGGCCGAGTCACCCGCACACCGACATGGCGGCGACCCGGTTGGTGCCGCACAGACCGGCGTCTACCCCGACGTGTTCGCACGTTCCGGCTACCCGCAGTGGGCGATCAACGCGAAGGTCGATGCCGCGTGGCAGCAGCTCTTCCACGGCAACCCGGGCACCGGGCCGACCCATGCCGACGGCCAGAGCATCTACTACCAACTCTCCTCCGACATGGCCTACGTCGAGGACATCGGCAACCAGGACGTCCGCACCGAGGGCATGGGCTACGCGATGATGCTCGCCGTGCAACTGGGCCACCAGCGCGAGTTCGACGACCTGTGGAACTTCGCCAAGACGAAGATGCAACTGGCCAGCGGCCCGGAACAGTACTTCTTCGCGTGGCACACCGACACCACCGGCAAGGTGCTGTCCACCGGCGTCGCGCCGGATGGTGACCAGTGGATCGCGGCCGCGCTGACGTTCGCGTCCGGCCGCTGGGGTGATCGGTCCGGGATCTACGACTACGGCACGCAGGCCGAACAGATCCTGCACGCCATGTGGCACCAGTCCGACCACGGTGGCGTCAACATGTTTACCTCGGCGTACCTGCCGCTGTTCACCCCGCCGGCGACCGTCCTGAACTTCACCGACCCCTCCTACGCCCTGCCCGGCTTCTACAAGGTGTTCGCGATCGAGGATCCCGGTGACGCCGCCTTGTGGAACAAGGCGTACGCGGCGGGCGAGCAGTTGCTGCGGAAAGCGGCCAACCCCGCCACCGGGCTTGTGCCCGACTATGCCAACTTCGACGGCACGCCGTACCTGAACTCGACGGACACGCCGACCGACGACCACTACGACCACAACTTCCAGGAAGACGCGTGGCGCGCCATCGCCAACGCCAACGTGGACGCGGCCTGGTACGGGGTGAAACCGTGGCAGACGTCGTATTCGAACACGCTGGAGAA
>DATFHN010000085.1:0-4783 GCA_035248365.1 Pseudonocardiaceae bacterium
AGGGCCAGCGGGTCAACCTCGCCGTCGCCAACTACACCATCAACGCAGGCCTCGAACTCGACATCGTCGTCCTACGCAAACTCGCCGACGCCCTGGCCGGCGGCGAAACCGCGCACGGCCTCGTGTTCGCCGAACTCCTGGTCGCCCAACTCCGCGCCGTCGCCCGCGACCTCCCCATGCCGGCCCGCCCGCTCTACCGCCTCGCCTCGCTGGCCGTGGCCGGCAAACTGGCGCAACGCATGCATCCCGACGCGATCACCCAGTTCGTGGCCACCCTGGACTGAATCGGCCCATACCGCCGAGGTGAGATGGCCTGACCCGGCATAATCCGCTCCATGAGTCTCCCGCCGGAAGGTCGCCCGCCCTACCCGCCGCAGCAACCTCCCGGCCGGCCGCACCCTCAGCAGCCCCACCCCCAACAGCCCTACCCCCAACCCGGCTACCCGCCCCAGTACCAATCGCCCCAGTACCAGCCCCCGCAGTACCAGCCGCCCCAGTACCAGCAACCCGGCCAGCCCGGCTACCCGGCCCCGGTCCAGCAGCAACCCGGCCAGCCGCCTGCCCCCGGCTACGCCCAGCCCGGCCCACCGCCCACCTACCAACCGCCCGTGCCCGGCCGGCCGTCGTCCCCCTCCATCGTGCACGGCTCGGCAGGCGACCCGCGCTACCCGTCCCCGCGCACCCTGCGCCGCACCCTCGGCTTCACCGTCGACCTCCTGCTGCACCTCGGTTGCGCGGTCGGCGCGTTCTTCGGCTCGAAGCACGTGCCGTCGCTGTCGCACCTGCCGACGGTGTGGGCCATCGTGGCCTGGTTCGTGGTGTCGTTCGTGCACCGCGTGCTGATCCAGTGGGCCACCCAGGCCAGCCTCGGCAAGGCCCTGTTCGGGCTGCGCCTGGTCCGCCCGGTCGACGGCGGCCGCGTGGGATTCGGCATGCTGGTCAAGGCGTGGCTGGTGAGCATCTGGGCCACGATCCTGACCGTCGGCAGCATCGCCGGATCCGCCAGCGGCGACGTCGACGAGAACAGCTTCATGCTTCCCGTCGTCCGCCGCCGCGACATCCGCGCCCTGCGTGGGCGCTAACCGCCCAGCACGCTCGCCACGCCCGAACCCGGCGCCTCGAACGCCACCGACGCTGCCATTCCGACGACCATGGCGCGGAATTCCGCGCCATGCGCCATGAACGGCGTGGAGAACTCGATCGACACCAGCTTGCTGCCGTCGGCCGAGGGCACCAGCGCCTCCAACTGGTACACCGTGCTGGTCTCGCCGGTCAGCCCGGGAATGCGCGGCGTCGGCAGGACGCGCGTGCTCTCGAAGAACAGCGCGGGCCGGCCGGCCAGGTCGACGAGGTCGGCCTCGCCCTGGTCACCGGCGGCCAGCTTGGTGTTCAACAGGTCCTTGAGCAGAATCCGCGGATTGACCTGCTCCGGATACTCCTGCAGCGCCACCACCAACGACGACGAGAGTTCCGATCCGTCCACTGCGGACACATGGTGTCCGACGCCGCAGTAGAGCCCGTTGCGCGCCGCCAACGACTCCAGGTACGCCCGCAGCAGGCCGATCATGGCGTGCGCGGCCGGCAGCTGCTCCGGCGACGCCTGCTCGTCGATCACGTCGGTGGCCACGGCCATGTTCCGCGCGATGTCCTCGGTCGGCAGCGGGACATAGCCGGTCGGGATCTCGACCCAGATCTCGGTGTTGGTCGCGGAGGAGTCGCTCAGCGCGGCGGAAATGCTACTCACAGTACCTTCTTCGCGTCCTTGTAGAGGTTGGACAGGCTGCCGCCGGCCTTCATGCCCAGGTTGATGGTGCTGGAGATGTCCTCGCCGGCGTGGGTGAGGACGCTGTTGGCAAGACCTGGCAGCTTGGCCCCGTTGATCACGGTGTCCACGCCCGGAATCTTGGCGATCAGCCGCGCGCCGATGCCCGGCTTGCCGGCCACCATCGACGCGAGGTCGCTGACCTTGGACAGGCCCGACGCGCCCTCGGCGACGGTGTCCGCGCCCTTCACCAACTTCCCGGCGACGCCGAGCCCGGGAACGACGCTGAGCACGTCGCTCACCCCGCTCATCGCCGCGCCGAGCGACTGCTTGTTGAAGTGCCCGGTCATCAGCTGCCCGATCCCGGCCCGGAACTCGGGATTGGCCGCGTCGCAGGCGAGTGCGCCCGCACCGGCCGCGACCGAGACGCCCAGCGCGATCGCGTCGATCGGCGGGGGCGTCACCAGCGCGACGAGGCCACCGATCGCGGCGATCGTGGACAGCACCGAGTGGATGTCGTTGAGGTGGTCCTTCACCCAGCCGCCGACCGCGCTCAGCGCCGAACCGAGCGAGTGGAACATGCTGCTGAACATGCCGGGCTTGTGCGGCGCCAGCTTGCTGGTCGCGTCCTTCAGCGCGGACGCGGCCTTGCGGGCCACGTCGTCGTGCTGATCCCGCAGATCCTTGGCCTGCTTGAGGATCGCATCCAGCCGGTCGGAGGCCGCGCTGAACTTCCCGTTGGCGTCGCTGAGCGCGGACTCGGCCGAGTTGACCAGGCTCTGCGCGCGTTGCAGCGACTCCTGGTCGGTGAACTCCTGCCCGATCAGCTTGAGGTTCGGGTTCGACCTGGCGTTGTCCAGTTCGCTCTGCGCCTGCTGGTACTGCTGTTTGGCCTCGCCGGCTTCCTGGTCCAGCTTCCCGGCCACGTCCTTGAAGTTGGACAGGTCGGTGTGCCACCCGGACAGCACGCCGACCGCCTTCTCCAGCGACGTCTGGGCATGCGACATGTCGGTGACGAGCTTGTCGTTGAGATGTGACCGGAACGCGTTGCCGGCATCGCCCTGCCACACCGAGTCGTTGGTGTCGCGCAGCTTGGTCAACAGGCCGTTGGCCTCGGTCAGCGAGCCGACCGCGGTGGAGATCTTGCTGCCCATCGTGGCCACGTCGTCCGGCACGCCGGGCACCGGGTTGAAGCCGAGATTCGGGTAGGTCGTGGTGTCCTCGGACATGGTTACTCGCCACCCGCCAGTGCCGAACTGATCTCGGTCATCGTGTCCGAGACGGCCTGCTCGGCCTGCTGATAGTTGGAATACACCCCGTTGACCCCGTCGCCGGTTTCCTTCGTCATGGAATGGATCTGCTTCATTCCGTAGTGCCAGGTGCTCTGGAAGTGGTTCGCCGCGTCGTTCAGGTCGTCGGTGCCGATCTGAGTGCTGTCGCCGGCGGACTTGAGCGCGTCGAGCGCGGTGCTCATGTTCTCGTCGGATTGTCGCAGTGAGTCAACGAACTGTTTCAGTGCGTCCAGATCGACCTGAAAGAAAGAGCCCACAAGCCATCACCCCAGTATGAATCGCCGAATGATCCGACCCCGTCGGTGGCGGTCAGCGTAGCAACAGACGCAGCGAACCCGGTTTTGGTTTCAACGAATCGAAACGGCGTCGGTCATCACACCAACGAGTGATCATCTCGGTCAACGGCCCACGACCCTTTGCACCAGCTTCGAACATGTGTTCGAATACACCTCATGCGATGGGACAGCCAGCGAGTCGACGGTGCGGATCAGGCCACCCTGCCGGGGGTGGGCGAGTTCGTCCGCACGGTGCGCACACCGGAGTTCAACGGCCTGGTCTTTCACGAGGTCCGGGCGCGCTCGGTGCTGAACAAGGTGCCGGGCCGGTCGAACATGCCCTTCCAGTGGACGGTCAACCCCTACCGGGGCTGCTCGCACGCCTGCCGCTACTGCTTCGCCCGCAACACCCACACCTATCTCGACCTCGACGCCGGCCGTGATTTCGACACCCAGGTCATCGTCAAGGTCAACGCGGCGGAACGCCTTGCCGCGCAACTGAAATCGCCCAGCTGGCAGCGTGATCACGTGGCCATGGGCACGAACACCGATCCCTACCAACGGGCCGAGGGGCGCTATGCGTTGATGCCGGGCATCGTGTCCGCGCTCGGCCGGTCCGGCACGCCGTTCTCCATCCTCACCAAGGGGACCGTGCTGTCGCGGGACATCGCCCTGCTGGCCGCCATCGGCAAGGACGTCTCGGTCGGTCTCGGCGTGTCCATCGCACTGATCGACCGCGAGCTGCAACGCGAGGTCGAGCCGGGCACACCCAGCCCGCAGGCCCGGCTGGAACTGGTGCGCCGGGTGCGCGAGGCCGGCCTGCCCTGCGGTGTGTTCGTCGCGCCGGTCTTACCCGGCCTCACCGACTCGGTCGCCCAGCTCGACCAGTTGCTCGCCGCCATCGCCGATGCCGGCGCCACCGGGGTCACCGTACTGCCGTTGCACCTGCGTCCGGGCACGCGGGAATGGTTCGCGCAATGGCTGTGCGGCACGCATCCCGAGCTGGTCGCCACCTATCGGGAGCTGTACGGCAAGGGCAGCTACGTCGATCGCGGGTATCGCAGGTTACTCGCGGCGCGCGTCGGCCCGCTCGTGCGTCGGCACGGGCTGGGCAGCAGGATCAACCGCGAGGCCACCCAGGCGGAGTCCACCGCCGACGCGGAGACGGCCTGGCCGAGCGGGAGCCTGCCCGACGTCGCGCCCCAGGATGCGACCGTCCACGAGGAACAGCTCACCCTGCTCTGAGTGGGTCACGCGCTAACGAGGCGGTGCCGCGAGCTGGTCCGGCCGAACGATCCGGCCGGGCAGCCGCGACGCCAACGCCAGCAACGTGGCGGCGGAGAACCCGGCGCCGATCGCCACCACCAGCCAGGGCAACCACCCGGCAACGGCGAACAGCGCCACGATCGCGGGTGCCACCACCCCCGGGACCGTGTACGCGTACTGAAAGGTGG
>DATFHN010000086.1:0-2492 GCA_035248365.1 Pseudonocardiaceae bacterium
CTCGACTTCCAGGTAGTGGTCCCGGAAGGTGTGGTTCTGCGCCGGGTCGAGGACTTCCAGCAGCGCGGCGGTCGGGTCGCCCCGGTAGTCCGCGCCGACCTTGTCGACCTCGTCCAGCAGCACGACCGGGTTCATCGAGCCTGCTTCCTTGATGGCGCGGACGATCCGGCCCGGCAGCGCACCGACATAGGTGCGCCGGTGACCGCGGATCTCCGCCTCGTCCCGGATGCCACCGAGGGCGACGCGGACGAACTTGCGGCCCATGGCCCGCGCGACCGACTCGCCCAGCGAGGTCTTACCGACACCGGGCGGACCGACCAGGGCCAGCACCGCACCGCTGCGCCGCCCGCCGACCACGTTCAGGCCCGCGTCGGAGCGCCGCTTGCGCACGGCCAGGTACTCGATAATCCGGTCCTTCACGTCGGACAGACCGGCGTGGTCGGCGTCCAGGATCGCGCGGGCGCCCGGGATGTCGTAGGTGTCCTCGGTGCGCTCGTTCCACGGCATCTCCAGCACCGTGTCCAGCCAGGTGCGGATCCAGCCGACTTCCGGCGACTGGTCCGAGGTGCGCTCCAGCTTGTCCACTTCGGACAGCGCGGCGTCCCTGACCTTCTCGGGCAGATCGGCCTCTTCGACCCGGGCGCGGTAGTCCTGCTCCTCGGTGGCGGGCTTGCCGTCCAGGTCGGCCAGTTCCTTGCGGATGGCGGCCAGTTGCTGGCGCAGCAGGAACTCCCGCTGCTGCTTCTCCATGCCCTCCTGGACGTCCTTGCGGATCGTCTCGTTGACGTCCAGTTCGGCGAGGTGTTCCTTGGCCCAGCCCAGCGCCTTGTTCAGCCGGTCGGCGACGTCGACGGTCTCCAGCAGGGTGATCTTCTGCTCGGTGCTCAGGTAGGGGGCGTAACCGGCCAGGTCGGCGAGCGCGGACGGGTCGTCGATGCCCTGCACGCCGTCGACCATCTGCCAGGCGCCGCGCTGCTGCAGGATCGAGGACAAGATCGCCTTGTACTCGCGCATCGCCTCGGAGAGGTCCTGAGTGGGGGTGATGTCGTCGAGGGTGGTGGCTTCCACCCAGAGTGCGGCACCCGGTCCGGTGGTGGCAGACCCGACCCGGACGCGCTTGACCCCGCGCACCACGACGACCTTCTGGCCGCCGCGAATCCGGCCGATCTGCTCGACGACACCGACCGTGCCGATCGAGCCGTAGCGCCCGTCCCGCCGAGGCACCAGCAGCACTCGTGCGTTGGCTGCCTCCGGCGTCACCGAGCGGATTCCGGAGCTGTTGGACGGCGAGCGCTCGGCACTGGCGGCCTGAGCGGCGTCAACCGCGGTCCGGACGTCGGCGTCGGAGAAGTCCAGCGGCACGACCACACCGGGCAGTACCACCTCGTCATCCAGCGCCAGGATGGGGAGCACCAGGTTCTGGCTCATTTTCCTGTCATCTGCCCTTCGGTCAAAGTTGAGTACAACTGGCTCAACCAACCTGAGCGCGAGATTGTTTCCGACAGGCGTTCGCTCAGAGCGATACGGGATTTCGCCTGGTCGCGGCCTTGATCAGGGTCTCGGCGGCGCTGCGGGCGCGGGCGGCCATGGCCGGGTCGCCCATGATGGCGGCGCCGGTCGAGGAGCCGACCAGCAGCAGCCAGAGCTGATCGGTCAGCTCTCCGGAGTAGGTCACACCCAGGTCAGCGACCATGGTGCGCAGGTACTCCCGGACCGCGGCGTGGTGCGCGCGGACGACGTTGGCGACGGCCGGTTCGACGGCGCCCGCCTCGCCGAAGGAGTTGACGAACGCGCAGCCGCGGAAGCCCGGCTCGGCGAACCATTCGCCCAGCCAGTCGAACACCGCCGGGATCGGGTTGTCGGGGTGATCTGCGACATAGGCGGCCAGCCGTCCGCGCCAGTGCGCGTCGCGCCGCAGCAGGTAGGCCTCGACGAGCTGCCATTTGGCTGGAAAGACCTGGTAGAGCCGCTTGAGCGAGACCCCCGAGACGGTGCGCACCTCGTCGACGCCGACCGCCTGGATGCCGCGCTCGTAGAACAGCTGCTCGGCGGCGTCGAGCAGTTTGGTCCTGATCTCGTCGGTGTCCACGACATCTCCCCCTGGCCTTGAGAACGATCGTTCTCTACAGTAACCCGCATGACACCCCGGCCGCCATTGCCCCCGTTCGACGAGAAATCCGCCCTGGTCAAGGTCCAGGCCGCCGAAGACGCCTGGAACACCCGCGACCCCGAGCGCGTCGCCCTCGCCTACACCGAGGACTCGGTCTGGCGAAACCGCGACCAGTACGTCGTCGGCCGCGCCGAGATCATCAGGTTCCTCACCGCGAAGTGGGAGCGCGAGCTGGACTACGCGCTGCGCAAGAACCTCTGGGGCTTTCGCGGCAACCGGATGGCGGTGCGCTTCCAGTACGAGTCGCACAACGCGGACGGCCAGTGGTTCCGCAGCTACGGCAACGAACTCTGGGAGTTCGACGACGAGGGCCTGATGCGCC
>DATFHN010000087.1:0-10184 GCA_035248365.1 Pseudonocardiaceae bacterium
GGCAGGGCAGATCGCCGGGCTCGTCGCGGCCGGGGCCTTTTTGCTGCTCGTTCTGCTGGCGGCGGTGCCGTTGATCAAGCTCGGTCGCACGCTGGACGAGGCGACCATCGCGATCCGCAAGGCGCACGAGAACACCGATCCGATCTTCGACGGCGCCAACACCACCCTGACCCACGTGAACACGCAGCTGGAGCGGGTGGACGGGATCACTGCCAACGCCCGCGCGGTGTCCGGGAATGTCAGTGCACTGACGTCGCTGTTCACCGCTACCCTTGGGGGGCCGCTTGTCAAGACCGCGGCGCTGTCCTACGGGATCAGCAAGGCGGTCCGGGCGCGACGCAGGAAGTCGGCGGAAAAGGCCGCCGCCGGTAGCGCTCGCGGCAGACGTGGAGGTCGGAAGAAGTGAAGCGGCTGTTCTGGCTGGGCATCGGCGTCATCGCCGGGGTGGCCATCTCCCGCAAGGCGGGGCAGGCCGCCAAGCAGGCCACGCCCGCTGGGCTGGCAGGCAACCTCGGCGAGGCCATCAGCGAACTGGCCGGTGCGATCGGCACGTTCGGTGCTGAAGTGCGCGCCGGGATGGCCGAGCGCGAGGACGAGCTGGCCAAGGTCGTCGAGGCGACGCCCGGCGTGACCATCCTGGCCAGCCACCGCGAGTCCAGCGCACGGCACGCGCTGCGCCCCGCGCCGGCCAAGGTCGTGCGGCCGACGCCTGGCGCGCGAGCTCGCCGGGCGGATGGCTGAGCCTCGCCCTGAGCGTTGCAGGCAGCTGCGCCGTCCGCCGTCGCCGCACCCAACGACCACCCAGCTCGACCGCTGACGTTTCCGCGCGGCCGGGCCCCATCTGCCAAGGACGACAATCGTGCAGACCCACGAGATCATCAAAAGATTCCGTGACCACTTCCAGCAGGCCGGCCATACGGTCGTGCCGAGTGCCTCGCTGATCCTGGACGACCCGAACCTGCTGTTCGTGAACGCGGGCATGGTCCAGTTCAAGCCGTACTTCCTCGGTGAGGCGCCGCCGCCCTACCCGCGTGCGACCAGCATCCAGAAGTGCGTGCGCACCGGCGACATCGACGAGGTCGGCAAGACCGACCGGCACAACACCTTCTTCCAGATGGCCGGGAACTTCTCCTTCGGCGACTACTTCAAGGAAGGTGCGATCACCCACGCCTGGCAGCTGGTGACCGGCAGCCAGAACGACGGCGCGTACGGCTTCGACCCCGAGCGCATCTGGGTGACCGTCTACAACAACGACGACGAAGCCATCGAGCTGTGGCAGAAGATCGCCGGCCTGCCGCCCGAGCGCATCCAGCGCCGCGACGGCAAGGACAACTACTGGGACATGGGCATTCCCGGTCCCGGTGGCCCCTGCTCGGAGATCTACTACGACCGCGGCCCCGAGCACGGCGTCGAGGGTGGCCCGGTGGCGGACGAGAACCGCTACCTGGAGATCTGGAACCTGGTCTTCATGCAGGACATCCGCGGCGAGCTGAGCCCGAAGGAGGGCCACTCGCCGATCGGCACCCTGCCGGCCAAGAACATCGACACCGGCATGGGCGTCGAGCGGGTCGCCACGCTGCTGCAGGGCGTGAACAACGTCTACGAGACCGACCTGGTCCGCACCGTGATCAGCAAGGCCGAGGAGTTCTCCGGCCGTCGCTACGGCGCCAGCCACGAGGACGACGTGCGGTTCCGGATCATCGCCGACCACTCGCGTTCCGGCGTGATGCTCATCGGTGACGGCGTGACCCCCGGCAACGAGGCGCGCGGCTACGTGTTGCGCCGCCTGCTGCGCCGGATCGTCCGGTCCGCGCGGCTGCTCGGCGTGCAGGAGCCGGTGCTCGGCGAGTTCGGCCGGGTGGTGCGGGACGAGATGGGACCGTCCTATCCGGAACTGGTCGAGGACTTCGGCCGGATCGAGGCGGTGCTGCGCCAGGAGGAATCGTCCTTCTTGGACACCTTGACCTCCGGTTCGCGCATCTTCGACCTGGCGGCGGCGGACGTGAAGAAGGCGGGCGGCTCGACCCTGCCCGGCGACAAGGCGTTCCAGCTGCACGACACCTTCGGCTTCCCGATCGACCTGACCCTGGAAATGGCGGAGGAGCAGGGCCTCAAGGTCGACGAGGACGGCTTCCGCAGGCTCATGACCGAGCAGCGGCAGCGGGCCAAGGCGGACGCGGCCCAGCGCAAGACCGGTCACGGCGATGCGTCGGCCTACCGCGCGGTGCTGGAACAGCACGGCCGCACCAACTTCCTCGGCTACCGCGACCTCGAAGCGGACAGCCGGGTCGTCGGCCTGCTCGTCGATGGCGTCGGCGTGCCCGCGGCGGGCGAGGGCACCGAGGTCGAGGTCGTGCTGGACCGCACCCCGTTCTACGCGGAGGGCGGTGGTCAGCAGGCCGACCAAGGCAGCATCGTCACCGACACCGCGCGGCTCGACGTGCACGACGTGCAGTCGCCGGTACCGGGCCTGACCGTGCACCGCGCCACGGTGATCAGCGGCGAGATCCTGCTCGACTCGCCCGCGCACGCCGAGGTCGAGGTGTCGCGGCGCCGCGCGATCTCCCGTTCGCACACCGCGACGCACCTGGTCCACGCGGGCATCCGCAAGGCGATGGACGGCATGGCCGCGCAGGCGGGCTCGCTCAACGCGCCCGGCCGGCTGCGCTTCGACTTCACCTCGCCGACCGGCGCGGTGCCGCCGAGCGTGCTGGCCGAAGTGGAGGAGGAGGTCAACGACGTTCTCCTGCACGACATCGACGTGCGCGCCGAAGTGATGTCGATGGAGCAGGCGCGCAAGACCGGCGCGGTCGCGCTGTTCGGCGAGAAGTACGGCGACGAGGTCCGGGTGGTCACCATCGGCGACTACTCCAAGGAACTCTGCGGCGGCACGCACGTCGCCCGGATCGGTGAGATCGGCCTGGTCAAGCTGCTGTCCGAGGCGTCGGTAGCGGCCGGTGTCCGACGCGTCGACGCGCTGGTCGGACTGGACGCGTTCCGGTTCCTGGCCCGCGAGCACGCGCTGGTCTCGCAGCTGGCCGAGCAGTTCAAGACCAAGCCCGAGGACCTGTCCGAGCGGATCGGCCAGACGGTCGAGAAGCTGCGCACGGCGGAGAAGGAACTGGAGCGCCTGCGCGGTGCCCAGCTGCTCTCCGGCGCGGGTGACCTGGCCAAGGGCGCCGAGGATGTGCACGGCATCGGGCTGGTCGCGGCGGCGGTCCCGGACGGTATCGGCGGCAACGACCTGCGCAACCTGGTGACCGAAGTGCGCAACCAGCTGGGCAGCAGGCCCGGCGTTGTCGCGCTGTTCTCCAGCGCCGATGGCAAGGTCAACTTCGTGGTCGCGACCACGTCGGCGGCGCGGGACAAGGGCATCGCGGCCGGGAAGCTGGTCCAGTCCTTCGCGCCCGCCATCGAAGGCCGGGGCGGCGGCAAGCCGGACATGGCGCAGGGCGGCGGCAGCAACCCGGCCGGTGTCGCCGACGCGATCACCGGCCTGCGCACGGAAATCGGCCGCATCTCCGGATGAGCGACCCAGGATGACCAGCACAGGATCGGCGCACCGGGACGGCCCGGATCGTCCCGGTGCAGCCGATCCCGGCGCGGGTAGGCGTTTGGGCGTGGATGTCGGCTCGGTACGGGTTGGGGTCTCGCTCAGCGATCCAGGGCCGATGCTGGCCACCCCACTCGTTACCCTGTCCCGGGATGAGCAGGGCGGACGCGATCTCGACGATCTCGCCGCCCTGGTCCGGGAACACGAGGTGGTGGAAGTAGTGGTCGGCCTGCCCACGACGTTGGCCGGTCGGCAGGGCACCGCGGCACAGCTCGCGATCGCCTACGCCGACGAACTCGCGCGGCGCGTCACGCCGATTCCGGTCCGGCTCGCCGACGAGAGACTGACCACCGTCACCGCGTCCAGAATCCTGCGCGAACGCGGCGTGCGCGGCAAGAAGCAGCGCGCCGTCGTCGACCAGGCCGCCGCCGTGCAGATCCTCCAGTCCTGGTTGGACGCGCGCGCGGCCGCGATCGCCCGCCAGGGCGGCGCATCGTGAACTCCGACCTCGACCTCTACGACGAGCTGGCCGACGACGACTACGAGGATTACGGCCCACCGCCGCGCCGGCACCGCAAGCGGTGGCTGATCATCCTGGTCGCGGTCGTCGTGGTGATCGCGGGCCTTGGTTTCGGTGCCGCGCAGGAACTGGGCTACGGCTTCTACTCCGACTACAGCGGCGACGGCTCCGGCGACGTGTTGTTCCAGGTCAACTCGGGCGACACCGTGCGGGACATGGCCGCGAACATGCAGCAGGCCGGGATCGTGGCCAGCGCCAACGCGTTCGTGAAACAGGCACGGCACAGCTCGAAGGTCGCGGCCGTCCAGCCCGGCTACTACATCCTGGAAGAGAAGATGTCCGCCGCGTCGGCCGTGGCCAAGCTGGTCAAATCGAGCAGCCGGGTGGGGGAGTTGCAGGTCCAGCCGGGCTGGCAGCTCGACGACACCACGGCCACCTCGGGCAAGGTCAGCAACGGCATCCTGTGGCACATCGCCCATGCAACCTGCGCGACGCTCAACGGCAAGAGCACCTGTCTTTCCGTGCAGGATCTGCGGGACGCCATCCAGAACAACGATCCGGCCGCGCTGGGCGTGCCCACCTGGGCGGTGTCCGCACTATCCAATGTGGACCCGAAGCATCGGCTGGAAGGTCTGATCCTGCCCGGGATCTACCAGCTCAAGCCGGGTGAGACCGCGGTGCAGACGATCAAAAGGCTGCTCGGGCAGTCCGACGCGGCCCTGCAGCAGGCTGGTCTGCCCTCCAGTACCCAGCAGAGTTCGGGCTTCTCGACCTACCAGATCCTCACCATGGCCTCGATCATCGAACGCGAGTCAGGCACCCAGGCGGACATGCCCAAGATCGCGCGGGTGCTCTACAACCGGCTCGCCCTCCCGATGAACCTGCAACTCGACTCGACCGTCGACTACGCGCTGGACCGGCCCATGATCGCGACATCGCCCTCGGAGCGGCCTGGTGCCGGCCCGTACGACACGTACAACAATCCCGGTCTGCCGCCAACGCCGATCTCCAGCCCCAGCACCGCCGCGATCTACGCGGCCATCAACCCGACGCAGGGGCCGTGGCTGTTCTTCGTGGTGTGCCAGAAGAACCTGTCCTCCTGCTTCGCGACCACGTTCGCCGAGCACCAGGCCAACGTCCAGATCGCCCACAACAACGGTGTCTTCTGACCCATGTCCGGTGATCGCAAGGCAGGCGTCCTCGGTTCGCCGGTCGCCCACTCGCTCTCCCCGGTGCTGCACAACGCTGCCTACCAGGCACTCGGCCTGACCGGGTGGACGTTCGACCGCATCGAATGCGACGCGGAAACCCTCCCCGGCCTGGTCGCCGCGTCCGATCCTGAGTGGGTTGGCTACGCGGTCACGATGCCCGGCAAACGGGCCGCTCTGGCCATGGCCGACGTGGTCACAGAACGCGCCGCCGCCGTCGGCGCCGCGAACACGCTGCTGCGCATCGATGGTGGCTGGCAGGCCGACTGCACCGATGTGTCCGGGGTGACCGGCGCGCTGCTCGCCGCGGGCGGCTACCAGCCCAAACCTGGCGCGACCGCGCTCGTGCTCGGTGCCGGTGGCACCGCGTCCGCCGCGCTGGCCGGCCTCGCCGACCTGGACGTGTCCGACGTGATCATGGTCGTCCGTGAACCGGTCCGCGCCGAGGAAGCCCGCGCCACCGCCGAACGCCTCGGCAGCACCCTGGACGTCCGCCGCTGGGCCGACACGGACATCGGTGCACTCGCCGCCGACTGCGCCGTGCTGATCAGCACTGTGCCCGCCAAAGCCGCCGCCCCATACGCGGCCGGCATCGCACTCGCGCCGTGCCTGCTCGACGTCATCTACCACCCCTGGCCGACTCCGGTCGCGGACGCGGTCGCCGCGCGCGGCGGGCAGTTGGCCACCGGCCTGGACATGCTGCTGCATCAGGCATTCGGCCAGGTCGAACAGTTCACCGGCCGACCCGCCCCGCGCGAAGCCATGCGGGACGCACTCCGCAAAACGACTGGCAACACCCTCCAGCTTCCGTTGAACTAAGCGGATGGCCGAACGCGAACAGACACCGGAAGACACCCTCCGCAAGGTCACCATCGGCGATATGCCCACCTACGTGCCGATCGTGCTCGCCGACTACGACCCGAACTGGCCGAAGCTCTACGATCGGGAGGAACGGCGCATACGCGCCATTCTCGGCGACCGGGTGGTGCGTATCGACCACATCGGTTCGACCTCGGTTCCCGGTCTCGCCGCCAAACCCATCATCGACATCGCAATGGCCGTCCCCGACTCCGCCGACGAGCCCGCCTACGTCCCCGACCTGGAGGCCGAGGGCTACGTGCTGCGCATCCGCGAGCCCGACTGGCACGAACATCGCCTGTTCAAAGGCCCGGACACCAACATCAACCTGCACGTTTTCTCGCCGGACAGCGTCGAAATCGAACGGCACCTGCGCTTCCGCGACCGGCTGCGCACCCACCCCGATGACCGCGACCTCTACCTGCGCACCAAACGTGAACTGGCGGCCCGGCGCTGGAAGTACACGCAGCACTACGCGGACGCGAAATCGCAGGTCGTCGAGGAAATCCTGGCTCGGGCCCTGGCCTGAGCTCGACTCGGGGTGGAAACGGGACGTGATCGCCGTGTCGGGGGGTGTCCGGCGACCACGTCCCGAGTCAATAGAGAACTCTACTTCTCGTCCAGGTCTTTGACGACCAGCTCGGCCAAAGCGTCCAGTGCGGCGTCCGCTCCGTCCCCTTCGGCCGCGAGAACGACCTCGTCACCGTGCATGGCGCCGAGCGTCATGAGATTGAGCACGCTGGACGCCGCGACCGGCTTGCCATCGTTCTTGCGGATGGTGATCGGCACCGGGGATTTCGCGGCCGCCTTCGCGACCAGCGCGGCAGGCCGCGCGTGCAGGCCGACCTTGCTGCCGACCGTTACCCGTCGTTCCGGCATGAATGTGCTCCTTGCGTTCCTTGATCCGATTCCAGTGTGCGCTACTGCTGTTCAGGGGGCCTGCGTGGCCTGTTCTGGGCCGGTCGGCGCTGCGGTTCCGGCGCCTGGTGGCGTGGCCCGTCCGGAATGGCCACCGGTCGCACTCGCACCGTCGGCGCGGTCGTCTCCTCGGCAGGCTCCTCGTGTCCGAGGTGTGGCTCCTCCCGACCGGGTGTTCGCAGATTCCACCGGATGATCACCCATCGGAACACAAAGTAGTAGATCAGGGCATAACCGAGCCCGATCGGGATCAGCAACCAGGCCTTGGTGGCGATCGGGTAGTTCAGCAGATAGTCCACGGCGCCCGCGGAGAAGTTGAACCCGTCATGGATGCCCAGCGCGTTGCACAACAGCAGCGAACTGCCGGTGAGGACGGCATTGAGCAGGTAGAGCGGCCAGGCGACGAACAGGAAGGAGAACTCGATCGGCTCGGTCACCCCGGTCAGGAACGAGGTCAGCGCCGCCGAGATCATGATCCCGCCGATCAGCTTCTTCTGACTGGGCCGCGCCGTCCGCCAGATCGCCAGCGCGGCAGCGGGCAGGCCGAACATGAAGATCGGGAAGAAGCCGGTCATGAACGAGCCCGCGCTCGGATCGTGCGCGATGAGGAAGCGGTTGATGTCGCCGGTCTGCCCGTGGAAGGTCCCCAGCACGAACCAGAGCAGCACGTTCAGCACGTTGTGCAGGCCGAGCGGGATCAATAATCGGTTCGCGAAACCGTAGATCCCGCCGCCCACCACCGGGTGCCCGGTCACGAAGTCACCGAGCACGGTCAGTCCGTCGTTGAAGAACCGGAAAATCAGCCCGAAAATCACGCCGAGCACCAACAGCACCAGCGCGTTGACCATCGGCACGAACCGGCGCCCGCTGAAGAACGCGAACGACCTGGGCAGCTTGACCCGGTGGAACCGCTCCCACATCACCGCGCTGACCAGGCCGACGATGATCCCGGACAGCACGCTGTAGGGCCAGTGGATCGGCGCCTCCAGCCACGACGTGCTGAACGCCGGCTGCGAGTCCACCGGCGCGAACACCTGCACGACCTTGTTGAACACCACGAAACCCACGGCGGCCGCGACCGCGGTGGTCCCGTCGCCCTTGCGCGCGAACCCGACCGCGACACCGATCGCGAACAGCAACGGCAGCCAGTCGAACAACCCACCGCCCGCCGCCGCCAGCACCTGCGCGACCTTGGCCGTGGCATGCCAGCGGCCGAGCAGGTCGGGCTGGCCGAGCCTGCTGAGCAGGCCGGCAGCGGGCAGCGTCGCGATCGGCAACATCAGGCTGCGGCCGAGCCGCTGTGGCCACGCCTCACCGCGAGCCCGTCGACGATGCGGAATCGCCGCGGTCGCCGCCGCTGCCGCCGCGCTCATCTGCTCTCGCCGCCTTGGGGCGGTTCCGGGTCCTGACCTTCACGGTTGAGCTGCATGGTCACCTCGTACTGATCCCCGCGATACCACGACGTCATGTCCTCGACCGGCTGGCCGTGCCGGGAGGAGATCCGGCGGAACACCAGCAGCGGCGTGCCGGTGCGGATGCCCAGCAACCGCGCGGTCGGCCGGTCGGCCGCTTCCGACCACACCGTCTGCGTCGCGTGGTCGAACACGACCCCGTGCCGCTTGGCCAGTTGCGTGTACAGCGATTCGGTCAGATCCAGGTCCAGCAGCCCCGGCAGCAGACCACGGTGATACCAGCCGCGCTCGACCGCCAGCGGCGTGCCATCCGCCCTGCGCAACCGGAACAGGCGGTAGGCGGATTCCCTCGGCCGCAACCCCAGCGCGTTCGCGGTGGCGGGCGGCGGCACTTCCTGTGTCGCGGCCAGCACCTCGGTGCTCGGCGAGAGCCCGCGCCTGCGCATGTCGGAGGTGAAGGACATCAGGTAGAGCTGGAGTTCCATCCTGCGCTGGATCGTGTAGGTGCCCTTGCCCCGCACCGTGGTCAGCAGACCGTCGCTGACCAGGCGCGCGACCGCCGACCGGACCGTGAGCCGGGAAACCCCGTACCGCTCGGCAAGATCGCGCTCGGAGGGGATCGGTGCGCCGGGCGGCAGTTCCCGTTCGATGAGTTGACGCAGGATCTCGCGTAACTGCACGTGTTTCGGCTTGGGCCCGTCGACGATCCGGGCGGCGTCGAGAACGGGGGATGCGGCGTGCTTGAGATGAGCCGCCTCGTTGCGCACGGGTTCCTCCATCAACGGCTGACCCGGTCCCGCTCGCGGTGGCGCCGGTCCGGTCATTGGTACGTTCCGGTCTAGACCAGTTGGTTCCGGGAGGATGCTCGCTCACCCAGCCGAGTGTCAAGAGTCCGTTTGCCAGACCCGTCATTTCGGACGCGCCTCACTCACACGAGTGGCCTTTTCGACGGGAACAGACGACACGCCGCAAGAGACCCCGATCTTGTTTGCACCCCAACACAAAACCGATCACAGTAGGCCCATGAACAACACCGGATTCCTTGTCACTTCAGGGTTTCTCGCCTCAGGCGCGCTCGCGGGCCACGCCGCGCGCCGACTACTCGCCCGCCTGCGCCGCGGTGCCGTGTTCCGTCCGCCCGGCTGCGAACTGTTTGCTGCCACGGCATCCGGCATCATCGGCTGGCGCGTCGCGGTCGGCGCCCTACCCGTGTGGTGGTGTGCGGTACCGCTCTTACTCGGCTGGCTAGCCGTGCCCTTGGCCGCCGTAGATCTGGTCGCGCTCCGCCTGCCCAACGCGCTGACCTACGCGGCCTACCCCATCCTCGGCACAGCCCTAGCCATCGCGGCGGTCGATGGTCCAGACCATGCCCTGCCCGTCCGGGCGCTCCTCGGCACAGCCATGTTCGGCGGAGCCCACGCACTGGTCCGGTCCCTCGCACCCAACGCCTTAGGCGCAGGCGACGTCAAACTCGCCGGCAGCCTCGGCGCCGTCCTGGGCGCCCTCGGCTGGCAATCCCTCCTCATAGCGACAGCCCTGGCCGCAACCATCACCCTCCTCCTAGCCCTAACCCCAACACCCCGCCGAAGCGCAGCCGCACCCACCAACCAACTCGCACCCACCAACCAACTCGCACCCACCAACCAACTCGCACCCACCAACCAACTCGCACCCACCAACCAACTCGCACCCACCAACCAACTCGCACCCACCAA
>DATFHN010000088.1:0-30944 GCA_035248365.1 Pseudonocardiaceae bacterium
GGTGTGCCGCAGAGCCCTTCCCACCTGCAACGATGGACATAAACCGGATATCGCATCCAAGGCTGCAAACAGAGCTAAACGACCAAAATGGGCGAAAATCTGGTGATCCACATCATTAACTGTTGATCGAAAGTTGCGATCCTTCGCTGTCGATCAGTGACACGGCGGGTACCAACGAGTAACATCAAGATCGCCTGTCGAACCCCCAGCGGCAGGCCTCAGGCCCCCGCGCTCCTGCCTCTTCCCAGACGGCGGTCGTAGCGCGGGGGTCCTGTTGTGTCCGGGGGTCGCTCACCGGAAGGACCCAGCAGGTGCCGCAGGACGGCTGGACCGCGCTCACCGCGCCCGTGCCCGCCATCGACCCGGTGCTGGCGCGCATCGAGGCCGAGCATCCCGGCGTCACCCGCCCCGGCATCCCGGCGCACTTCACGTTCCTCTATCCGTTCCTGCCGCTGGCCGAGGTCGAGCCGGACACGATCGACTGGCTCACCGCGCTTTCGTCCCGCCACGCGGGAATCACACTGGAGTTGGCCGAAGTTCACGTCGAGCCCGGTTTCGTCTATCTGGACTCGCCGCTGCTGCAACCACTGACCGACGAGATCCGCGCGCACTGGCCCGCGCTCGTTCCCTACCTCGGCCGGTTCGGCCCCGACCCGGTCGCGCACCTGTCCCTGGCCACCGACGTCGCCGGGGAGACCGAAACCCGCAAGATCGCTGCCCTGGCCGCGAGCCTGCTGCCCAAGCAGGTACGCGTCGACACGCTCTGGCTGGCCGGCCACGACAACGGCGCATGGCACACGCTCGGCACGTTTCCCCTTGCCTCCCAGCAAACCAGGGCGCAATGATTCGAATAGGGTCGAAAAGCGACACATTGACCTGACCGCATCGAGGTCAGTTGGACGGCGCCGCGGACAAACAGGCGCCACGATGTGGCGTATACACCAACGTCATGGACCGTTGAATTAGCAGAAAAGGGCGCTTTTCAGGCGATCTCCTTAGCTCCCCAATCGCACCGCATGTGCATCCGCACACGCCTCCAGTGGTGCGCGGACCCGTGCTATCGTCGGCAGCACGGGAGCCTGTCGAACTGCTCCCGTGCCACTTGGGGAGGGGGCGCCATTCATGTACAGCACCGCTGATGGCACAGCCGCCTGGCGAAAGAGTTCGCACGGCGGCGCGAACGGAAAATGCGTGGAAATAGCGGCATTAGACGCGAACGTTGCCGGTGTCCGGAATTCGCGCCATCCGGGCGGCCCGGTCATCCGTTATCCAAAAGCGACAATGCACCTGTTCCTCGGCGCGGTCCGCGCGGGCGGTTTCGCCTTGCCCCGCACGAGAATCGAGATCCCGCGCCAGCCCAGGCTGGTCAGCCGGATCCTCGGCGACGTCGCCGAGCAGCTCGCCGACCTGACCGCCCGCGGCTTCGCGTTCACCGACACCCGGGACGCGCGCGGCAACGTCGTGGTGATCAGCGGCATCCGCCTGCACGGCAATGTGAAGGATATCGTTCAGTTGTACGGCGAGCAGGACGCCGACGCGATCCGCATACCTCGCACCGAGGTCGACCTCGCGTTCCCGAGAACCGTGCTCTGGCGGGTCACCGGCGCGCCGTCCACCGTGTTGAACAGCCTGCTCGCCCTGGCCGACCCGCCGCTGCCCACCGACGCGCCGAGAGCCTGGGCCACCGCCTGACCCTCCACACGCGACAATTGACGCCGGTATGACCTTCGCGGCATCATGACCGCGGCGTGGCCCACGCCCAACCTCCACCGGCCGTCCCCAGCACGGCTGTGCCACCGGAGGCAAAGGGACGTCCGCCCTCGGAACCGGCAAGTCCTACACCAGCGCACTGCGGCGCTTCCGCCCGACCAAACCGGGAGCAGCAATACCGCACACCAAACGTCGGCGACTAGCCGTCCCTCACCAACGACCCGGCCGCCCAGCCGCGCTGCGCGCGGCCGCGGCGCACATCCGCGACCTGATGCGCGAAGCCCACGCGGCAGGCGCCCGCCTGGTGCACTTCACCGAGAGCGCGACCGGCGTCCCGCACAAGCGCGCCATGTCCAGCACCGGCCCGGATCAGATCGGCCCGGCCGACTGGACCAGGATCGACTGGACCAGGCAACAAGCCGAACTCGGCATCTGGACCGCGCTGGGCTCGGTGCACCCATTCGTCCTGCCACACCGACCGCACAACAGCCTGTACGTGTTGTCGGACAAGAGAAAGCTCGTCACCCGCTACGACGCGCGAATGCTCTCCACCACCAAAGTGTCCTATCTGTACACACGCCGGGGTTCGACTACCTGTTCGGCATGAAATTGAATTTCCGGAATCGTGGGACGAATACGAGAAACTCGGCGCCGATTGCATCGTGTTTTCCTCGACCGGTTCACCGAAGTGCAAACGCAAGCGTCCACGAACAATTGTTGGGTGAGCGTGGCCATGCCGGACCATTCCGGCATCATCGGTCCGGCGAACGGCCCGCGCTGGACTCTACGAGGCCTACCAGGTGACCGACCACGCAGCGACACCCGCGACACCTTCTGACCGGCAGTTCGGGCGCGGCACGCACCGCGTCGCGACCGCGCCCGAGCCGAACTCCGCGACAGCCCGGCGCCCCCAGCGTGCAACCGCCGACCCTCGCCTGGTGTTCTCCAACCATGTTCACCACCGTCCCAACCCCCATCGGCGACCTCACCGTCGCCGCCACCAGCACCGGCATCGTCAGCTGCTCCTTCACCGCACCCGACGCCGACCTCGACCTCTCCGGCGACCTCGCCTGCCACTGGCGGGCCCAGGCCGCGCGCGAGCTCACCGCGTACTTCGCCGGGACGCTGCACGAGTTCACCGTCCCGGTCGACCTGCGGCTCGCGTCCGCGTTCGACCAGAAGGTGCTGTCCGGTTTGGCCGAGGTCGGCTACGGCTCGACCACCAGTTACGGCAAGCTCGGCGCCGCGCTCGGACTGCCTGCCGAAGCGGTTCGCGGGGTCGGCTCGGCGCTCGGTCGCAATCCCGTGTGGATCATCGTGCCGTGCCATCGGGTCGTCGGCGCGGACGGCGCGCTCACCGGCTACGCGGGCGGCCTCACGGCCAAGCGGGCCCTCCTCGATCTGGAAAGTGACGTCCCGAGGTTGTTCTGAATTCCGCGAGTAGCTCGGTATCCGATTAATTCGGGTTGCGATCGTCCCACCAATCGGACTCGGTGTCGCTAGGCCAATCGAGCCGATAGCGTGAAGATATGGCGAATTCCGTGGCGCGCGGAATTTCGCCACATTCGCGCCCCGCACCTAAAATCGGACCCATGCTCGCGGAGGACCCATGACCACCGAATCGCCGGATACGTCCGCCTGGTCGTTCGAGACCAAGCAGGTGCACGCCGGTGCCAACCCCGACCCGGCGACCGGCGCGCGGGTGACACCGATCTACCAGACCACCTCGTTCGTCTTCCGCGACACGCAACACGCGGCGGACCTGTTCAGCCTGGCCGAACCCGGTGCGATCTACACCCGCATCAACAACCCGACCCAGGACGTGCTCGAAGCCCGCGTCGCCGCGCTGGAGAGCGGCGTCGCGGCCGTCGCCCTCGCCTCCGGCCAGGCTGCCGAGACCGCGACCATCCTGACCCTGGCCCGCAGCGGCGACCACTTCGTCTCCAGCGCCTCGCTCTACGGCGGCACCTACAACCTGTTCCACTACACCCTGCCGAAACTGGGCATCGAGGTCAGCTTCGTCGACGACCCGGACAACCTGGACGAGTGGCGCGCCGCGGTTCGCCCGAACACCAAACTGTTCTTCGCCGAGACGCTGGGCAACCCGAGGGCCAACGTGCTCGACATCCGCGCGGTCGCCGACCTCGCGCACGACCTCGGCGTCCCGCTGGTCGTCGACAACACCGTGCCCACCCCGTACCTGCTGCGCCCGATCGAGCACGGCGCCGACATCGTGATCCACTCGGCGACCAAGTACCTCGGCGGGCACGGCAACGCGATCGCCGGCGTGGTCGTCGACGGCGGCACGTTCGACTTCGGCGCGCACGCCGACAGGTTCCCGGACTTCAGCGAGCCCGACCCGAGCTATCACGGCCTCAAGTACTGGGAGGCCCTCGGCCCCGGCGCGTTCGCGGCCAAGGTGCGGGTGCAGCTGCTGCGCGACACCGGCGCGGCCATCGCCCCGTTGAACAGTTTCCTGATCCTGCAAGGCCTCGAAACCCTGTCGCTGCGCATCGAGCGGCACGTGGCCAACGCGCAGGCGCTGGCCGAATGGCTGGAGCAGCGCGACGAGGTCGAGCACGTCTACTACGCCGGTCTCCCCTCCAGCCCCTGGTACGGGGCGGCGCGGAAGTACCTGCCGGACGGCGCGGGCGCGGTGGTCTCGTTCGACCTGCACGGTGGCGTCGAGGCGGGCCGGGCGTTCGTGGACGGCACCGAACTGTTCAGCCTGCTGGTGAACATCGGCGACGTGCGCAGCCTGATCGTGCACCCGGCCAGCACCACGCACAGCCAGCTGTCCGAATCCGAGCAGCTCGCGACCGGTGTCACGCCCGGCCTGGTGCGGCTCTCGGTCGGCATCGAGGGGATCGAAGACCTCAAGGCCGACCTGGAAGCCGGGTTCCGCGCGGCGAAAGCGGCCGGGTGACGCAGACGGTCAAAGGGCCTCCCGCCACCGGTGCGTGGCGGGAGGGTGATCCCATCGGCAACCGCAAGTGGTTCACCACCTCGGCGACCCTCCCGCTGGAATCCGGCGAACACCTGCCCGGTTACCGGCTGGCCTACGAAACCTGGGGCACCCTCGCCCCCGACCGCGGCAACGCGATCCTGATCGAACACGCCCTCACCGCCGACTCGCACGTGGCCGGACCAGCCGGTCCGGGTCATCCACTCCCCGGCTGGTGGGACGCGCTGATCGGTCCCGGCCGTGGTCTCGACCCGGCGCGCTGGTTCGTCGTGGCCGCCAACGTCCTCGGCGGGTGCCAGGGCAGCACCGGCCCGGCCTCGCCGGCCGACGACGGCCGCGCCTGGGGCAGCCGCTTCCCCAGCTTGACCATCCGCGACCAGGTGGCCGCCGAAGCGGCCCTGGCCGACGCGCTCGGCATCGACACCTGGGCGGGCGTGCTCGGCGGTTCCATGGGCGGCATGCGGGCGCTGGAATGGGCGATCGGCTACCCGGACCGGGTGGCCGCGCTGGGCGTGATCGCCGCGCCCGCGCAGTCCTCGGCCGAGCAGATCGCCTGGAGCTGGCCGCAAATCCGGGCGATCCTGGACGATCCCGGCTGGCACGGCGGCGACTACCACGACCTCCCGGAGGGCGAAGGCCCGCACCTGGGCCTCGGCATCGCCCGCCGCATCGCGCACATCACCTATCGCAGCGAAGCCGAACTGGCCGCCCGCTTCGGTCGCGAACCACAAACCGGCGAAAACCCGGCGCACGACGGCCGCTACGCGGTCGAGTCCTATTTGGACTACCACGCCGACAAGCTGGTCAACCGCTTCGACGCGGCAAGCTACGTCACGCTCGTGCGAGCCATGGACAGCCACGACGTCGGCCGGGGCCGGGGCGGCATCGACAAGGCCCTCGGCCGAATCCGGGCGAAAACCCTGATCGCGGGCGTGGACACCGACCGCCTCTACCCCCTCCCCCAGCAGCTCCAGCTAGCCGAAGCCATCCCCACCTCCGGTCCGGCCCACGTCATCACCTCGCCCTACGGCCACGACGCCTTCCTGCTGGAAACCGCCCAGCTCACCCCGCTGATCACCCAGCTGCTCAAATCCTGACACAAGATGTCAGCTACTCCGGCTTACCGTGCCGCATGCCGTTCACCGAGAAGTACCTGACCATCCAGCCGGTCACCGAGATCGCCGGTCGCCAGGTCAAGCACTACCACGTCAACACCGACGACGCCCCGATCGAACCGGAGATCCGCGCGGCGGCCGAGCGCCTGTTGCCGACGCTGTTCCCCGAACCGGACGGCACCCCGCCTGCGACGTTCGTGGTGCTGCACCGCGGCCGCGACGCCGCCTACATCAACGCCTACAGCTGGGTGTGGGACAACGTGCTGCACTGCGCGACCGCGGCAGCGGGCGTCCCGTTCCTCGACTGCCCGGACACCGACCCGACGCACTTCGTCGAGCTGAAGCGGTCCTGGATCGGCTGCGTGTGGGAACTTCCCCCGATCGGCCACGAAAGATCAGCCTGGGTGCGCCACATGCTCACCCCGGACCCGCCCGATCTCGACGCCTACCTCGCCGACACCCTCCCGCCCGGCCGCACCGGCGACTAGGAACTCCAGCGCTGCTCGACCTTCCCCACCTTCCACACCACGACCGCGATCACCCACACCACCACGAACAACGCCGCGATCACGTACCCCGCCGTGTTCAGATCGAAATTGCCGACGACATCCCAGAACCCCCCAGACAAATGCAACTCGGAGGCGAGCAACCCCACAATCTCAATCGTGGCAACCACAAACGCCACCGCGATCGACAACCCGGTGATGACCAGGTTGTAATAGACCTTCCGCACCGGGTTGGCGAACGCCCAGCCGTAGGCGAAATTCATGAAGCATCCGTCGATGGTGTCGAACAGCGTCATGCCGGCGGAGAACAGCAACGGCAGCGCCAGCACCGCGTACCAGGGCAGCCCCTGGGTCGCGGCGGCTGCGGTTGCCGCGAGCAGCAGGACTTCGGTCGCGGTGTCGAAACCGATACCGAAAATCATACCGACGAAGAACATCTGGCCGGTCTTGCTGATCGAGCGCATGAACCGGCCGAAGAACCGGTACATCAGCCCGCGCGACTGCAACTGCCGTTCGAGTTCGGCCTCGTCTAAGGTGCCCCGGCGCATTTCCCGGAACACCTTGATGATCCCGGCCAGCACCACGATGTTCAGCAGCGCGATCACATAGAGGAACCCGCCGGACATCGCGGTACCGAGCACACCGCCCAGCGTCTCGGCCGTCGAGTTCGGGTCGACGATCGCGCCGAACACCGCCCGCGCCGCGATGCTGATGCCGATACCGACCGCGAAGACGATCGTGGAATGGCCGAGCGCGAAGAAGAACCCGCCGGTCAGCGGCCGTTTGCCGTCGGCAAGGAGTTTGCGGGTGACGTTGTCGATGGCCGAGATGTGATCGGCGTCGAAGGCGTGCCGCAGGCCGAGCGTGTACGCGGTGATCGCGACGCCGAGCCCGATGCCGAGGCCGCTGTAGTGGAAGTGCCTCGGCAGGATCGCGAACACGAAGATGCCCCAGCCGAACAGGTGCAGCAGCACGATCACCGCGCCCATCCCGCCGATCCGCCCCCATTCGCCGCGCGACAGGCTGATCCGGTCGCGCCCGGTCGCGGGCAGGGGGATATCGGGTGCGGCCATGGCGGCGGCTCCTCCAGTCAGGTCCAGTACCTCGTGGACACGGCGAACTGCGCGCCGTGGCCGGTCTCCTGGCTGACGGGTCGAACGCTGCCCCTCACCTTCCCCGGCGCTGACGCGCCGAGTGGCGTACCGAACGGCAACTTCCCGATCACAGTGGCGAGGGCCGCGCCGGCATCACACCGGCTTCCCGTGCACCACGGCTGCCTCACGGTAGGAAAGCCACACCAGGCACCACAAGGGGCACCTATGAACAGATGAACACCTGTGCCATCCTCAGCCGATCCGGCGCGCGGTCGCTCCTTCGGCGCGACGGGTCAGCGGCGCGCGCAGACCGAGGTGTTCGCGCAAGGTCGTGCCCGCGTACTCGGTCGGGTAGACCCCCCGCTCCTGGAGCTGCGGTATGAGCAGGTTCACGATGTCGTCGAGGCCGTCCGGGATCAGGTAGGGCGTGATGTTGAACCCGTCGACCGCACCGTGCCGCACGAAGTGGGCGAACTTGTCGGCCAGGGCGGCCGGAGTACCGGTGTGCCCGCGTTGCGGCCCGAGCGCGATCACCGTCTCGCGCAAGGACCACCCGTTCGCGTCGGCCTTCGCCCGCCAGGTGGCGACCGTGGCACGCGGGTCGGCGATGCGGCGCGCCCCGAACGCCCCGCTGTTCTCGGTCACCACCGGGTCCTCCTTGGGCAGCGGGCCGTCGGCGTCGCGGCCGGAAAGGTCGACGTTCCACAACAGACTGGCGATGTTCAGCGCGGTCGCCGGGGTGACCTGCTCCAGCCGGATGTAGCGGGTCTTCTCGGCCACCTCGGCCTCGGTCGCGCCGATGATGATCTCGGTGCCGGGCAGGATGCGCAGGTCGTCGTCGGGTCGGCCGGCCGCGCGCAGCCGGGTGCGGATGTCCTGTGCGAAGGCGAGGGCGTCGTCGAACTCGTTGCCGTGCGCGGAAAAGATCACGTCCGCGTTGCGCGCGGCGAAGTCGCGGCCCTCGGAGGAGTCACCGGCCTGGAAGATCACCGGATGTGCCTGTGCGCTGCGCGGCAGCGTCGGAACGAGGTCGACGTCGAACTGCGTGCGGCGCTCCCGAACCCGCCCGATCGCCTCCGGCGCCACCCACGAACCATCCGAGGCGAAGGCGTCGTCGGCCCAGCCGTCCCAGATCGCCCGCGCGACGGTCAGGAACTCCTCCGCCCGGCGATAGCGGTCGGCATGATCGAGATAGCCGCCGCGCCGGAAGTTCGCGCCGGTCCAGGCGTTGTCGGTGGTGACGACGTTCCAGCCCGCGCGCCCCTCGGAGAGCAGGTCGAGCCCGGACAGGCGGCGCGCCAGGTCGGCCGGTTCGTTGAACGTGGTGTTGGAGGTGCTGACCAGGCCGATCTTGTCGGTGACGGCGGCGAGCGCGGCGAGCTGGGTGATCGCGTCCGGCCGCCCGGCCACGTCGAGATCGTGGATGCGGCCGTCGACCTCGCGCAGCCGCAGTCCCTCCCCGAGGAAGAACGCGTCGAACAGGCCGCGTTCCGCCGTTTGCGCGACGCGCACGAACGAGGCCGGGTCGGTTTGCGAGCCGCTGGCCGGGTCCGACCAGATCGTCCAGTGGTTGACGCCCTGGAAGAACGCGCCGAAATGCAGTTTCGCGTCGGGCCGGGGCACGTCGTTCGGGTCGGTGCGGGTCATCGGGCACTCCCAGCGAAGCGGTTTTCCGGGCGGGCCAGGTCGAGCGAGGAACGCAGCGAGGCGCCCGGCAACGGCCGCCGCGCGGTCCTGGCCTTGAACAACGCGGGCAGCACCAGCCGCGACAGCACAGCGAGATCCTCGTCGAGTACCAGCGGATGCAACCGAACCCCATCCGCGAACCCAGCCAGCTCCCCGATCAACTCGACCAGCCCACCGGCCGACCCCACATACCGCAACCGCCCCCGATCCGCCCAAGCCGAATGCCGCTCCAACTCGGCAACCCGCTCCGCCCCACTCAACGAGGACGTATCCAACGCGACCTCCACCTCCACAAATGCCCGAGGTGTCCCGGCCGCCTCAACCCCAGCCCGAACCTCATCAACCGAAGCCCCACCCACCAACGCGACATCAAATGCATCCGGCGGCAACAACCCAGCCGGTGCGAACACGACCAGCTGCCCCTGCGGCGGCCGCGGCACGATCGCAGGGCCCTTCACCGCAAAGGTCTCACCGGTGAAGTCGATGTAGTGCAACCGGTCGCGGTCCAGGTAGCGACTGGTGGCGACGTCGCGGATGACCGCGTCGTCCTCCCACGAATCCCACAGCTCGCGCACCACCCGCGTGGAATCCCGCGCCTCTTGCGCTGGGTCGGCGGCCACCGGACGCCCCCAGGCCCGCGCGGTTTGCGAGACCGGGCTGGTCGCGACGACCCAACCAGCCCGGCCGTTGGAAATGTGGTCGACGGAAGCCAGCTGTGAGGAGACGTGGAAGGGCTCGGAATACGTTGTCGACACCGCCGGGACGATGCCGAGCACGGTCGTCGCGGCGGCCAGGAAACCGGCCCGCTCGATCGAGCCGATGCGACCGGCGATGTCCGGCGCGGCGCCCGGCGGGAGCAGGTCGTCGGCCAACGTGACCAGGGTGAAGCCCGCGTTCTCGGCGATCCTGGCAACGTCGCGCAGGCGACGCGGGGTCAGCAGCGCGTCCGGCGCGTGTGCCGCCCGCCGCCACGCAGCCGGGTGGGCTCCGTCACCGTCGATCTCCAGAGCGAGCCGGAAAGTACTCACCCCTCGACCGTACGTCGGGGACGGTCGCCGCGCGGCAACGTCCACCTGCTGAAACTCACCACAGGAAAACCGATGACGACATATCTCGGTCAACGACATTCCGACGAAGAATTACTCAGCGCGAAACTCGTGCGATTACGCAAGCCCGGTCAATGGGTGTCGGCGGCGATTCTGCTTGTGCTGCTTGCCATGCTGGTGCACACACCACCGCCCAGATACTCGCCGGTCTGCGCCTGGCCATTCTGCTGACCATCGACGTCTACTTCGGACCGACTGATCCGCGACGGCGCCTACGCCAAGATCCTGGCCAAGTGGGGCGTGACCAGCTCAGCGGTGACGCGGTCGCAGATCAACCCACCTGCATCGCTGTGACCGCATCCGCGTCGTGCGTAACGTTCGTACGGTTTCTGCGATGACTGGGATTGACCGTTTCCTTCAGCCTCGGAGGCGGGGCTGAACCTAAAAGGGGGGACCAGTCCCGATGGCTTTACGTCACGCGGGCGCTGTCGCGCTCGCGGTTTCCGGCTTGGCATTCGCGCTGGCCGCTGGTGTGGCGCAGGCCACACCACTGCACGCTGACTCGGCCAAGGCCGGTCACTCATCCCGGGCCGCGACATCCACCGCCGTGCCCGCGGGCTCGCTGTTCACGCCCATGACGCCGCTGCGCGTGCTGGATACCCGGGACGGCACCGGAACCGGCGGGGTCGTCGCGCCGGTCGGTGCCGAGCAGCAGATCAAGGTGAATCTGACCGGGAAGATCCCCGCTTCGGCCACCGCGATCGTGCTCAACCTGACCGGTACCAATCCGACCAGCGGCACCTACGTCACGGTGCAGCCCAACCCGAACAGCCCGAATTCCAACCTGAACCTCGTCGCGGGCGAGACCAGGGCGAACGCGGTGACGGTCGCGGTCGATCCCAGCGACCAGGTCCAGTTCTTCAACTTCGCGGGTTCGGTCGATCTGGTCGCCGACCTCGCCGGTTACTACACACCCGGCCCCGGGGCCGGTTTCACCTCCACGTCGCCGACCCGAGTCCTGGACACCCGCGCTGGCACCGGAACCGGCGGTGTCGTCGCGCCGGTCGGCGCCGACAGCGCGATCACCCTGGACCTCTCCGGCCAGGTACCGGCCGCCGCGACCGCGGTCACCCTGAACCTGACCGGTGTCGACGCGACCGCGGGCACCTACGTCACGGCCTGGCCGGACGGCGCGCAGCGGCCGCTGGCGTCGAACCTGAACCTGGTGGCGGGCGAGATCGTGCCCAACCAGGTCACCGTCGAGCTGAGCGCGGACCGCAAGATCGACCTGTACAACTTCGCGGGCACCACCGACCTGGTCGCGGACCTGGCCGGTTACTACGCCACCGGCGCCGGAAACCCCTTCTACCCGCTCACGCCCATTCGCGCGCTGGACACCAGGGACGCCGACGGCAACTCCGTCTCGCCGATCGGTCCTGACCAGTCCATCGACGTCGACCTGTCGCCGTGGCTGCCGGCTGCCGCGACCGCGGCGGAGTTCAACCTGACCGGCACGAACACCACCGACCCGACCTACGTGACCGCGTGGCCGGCCGGGACGGCCAAGCCGCTCGCGTCCAACCTCAACCTGGTCGCGGGTCAGACCGCCGCCAACCTGGCCACCGTCGCGCTGGGCAACGGCGGTCACCTGTCGATCGGCAACTTCCAGGGCAACGTCGACGTGCTGGTCGATCTGGCCGGTTACTTCGCTCCCGCACCGGCGCCGTGCACGAGCGACTGCGTGCTGACCGAGGGCGACAATTTCGACGCCCAGCTGGGCGACGGCACCACGGCCACGCAGCCGCTCGCCATCGCGCAGGTACCCGGCCTGTCCGGGGTGACCTCGGTGGCCGCGAGCTACGGCAACACCTATGCACTGGGCAGCACCGGCACGGTCTACGCCTGGGGCCGCAACGACCAGCAGGAACTGGGCAACGGCAAGATCGCCGGATTCGCGACGGTGCCCGCCGCGATCACCGGCCTGCCGACGATCACCGCGATCGCAGCGGGCGCGGACAACGGCTACGCCCTGGACGTCGATCACCATGTGTGGGCCTGGGGCGACAACGGAGTCGGCGAACTCGGCATCGGCAGCACCAACGTCAGCACCGTGCCCGTCGAGGTCAACCTGCCCGCTCCGGCGGTCTCGATCGCCAGCTCCGACAACACCGCCTTCGCCCTGCTCTCGGACGGCACCGTGTGGTCCTGGGGCTACAACCAGTACGACAGGCTCGGCAACGGAACCGGCTGCGCCGATCCCACTTCGGGAAGCTGCTTCGCGACCTCGCCGGTCCAGGTCAGCTCGGTGTCCAACGCGAAGGCCCTGTACGCGACCCAGTTGAACAGCTACGTGGTCGAGTCGGACGGTTCCGTGTGGGCATGGGGCTGGAACGCCGAGGGCGAACTGGGCATCGGCACGTTCGGCGGGAACAGCTGCTATGGCAACTACACCGGACCGAACTGCGGAGCGAGCAGCCCGGTCGCGGTACCCGCGCTGTCCGGGGTTACCAAGATCGCGGGTGGGTCCAACGTGTACGCGATCAAGGCGGACGGCACGGTGCTCGCCTGGGGTGACAACAGCTCTTCGAGAATCGGCAACGGGGTGCGGCCGGCTGGCCAGTGCAACGTCAACCCGCCTGCGGCGAACTGCTACTACCCGACGCCGTTCGCGCTGTCCGGGCTGAGCGGTATCACCGACATCGACGTCGGCGTCAGCTACGCGGTCGCGATCAAGGCGGACGGCACGGCGTACAGCTGGGGCTTCATCGGCGAAGGCCCGTCAACGGAGACTCCGGCGCAGATGCCGATTTCCGCAGCGGTGTCCTCGGTTTCGGCCGGTTGGTACCACGTCGCGTTCACGGCCAAGACGCCGTGATCACCGGGTGCGGCTGCGCCACCGCGCGCAGCCGCACCTCGTTACTTCCGGCTGATGGACTCCTGATAGACGTCCGCGTAGGTACGCGATCCCTTGATCAGGTCGTCACAAAAAGCGGCGACGTCGCTACCGATGAGTTCCAGAACTCCCTTTCCTCCCGCGGCGCCCTCCGCGAAGAAATCCACAATCCCGGAGAGCAGTTTTCCATCGGAAAGGTCGATCGGACCGATCTTGAACAAATACCGCTGAATTTCCTTGTAGACGATCTGATAATCTGGCGGCAGCGCCTTGACCCGCGCCAGGTGCGCTCGCCATTGCTTCTTTCCCTCGATGATGTCCTGGATGCCCACGTCAGCTCCCAGCTGGGCCAGTTTCCGCGCTACGTTCCTGTTCAGCTGTTCGCGCCACCGGTCGCGATGGCTCCGGGCCCCTTTTCCACCGGCCAGCGCCACGCAGAAACCCCCGATGTCCTCGTCGATCACGTCGTGAATGTTCAGCCCATCCGCCGCCGTTTCTTCGAGCAATCCCAGCACACCATCGAGAATCGGTATCAGGTTGCGGCCCGTGAAGTCCCCATAGGGCCAAAGGTTCGCCTTGATCTGCTGCCAGGCCGCCCGATAATCGGCAGGCAGTGCCTCGGCCCGGGTTTCGAATCCCTTGAATTCCCTGGTGAGATCGTTACCTGTGATGGTCTCCCAGAAGTTCATGTCCCACCCTCCTTGAGCTTGTCGATCCGCGAAGAGAGGTACTCCCACTTCGCCCAGAACGTCGCGAGTTCTGCCCGCCCGGCATCGTTGAGCGCGTAGAACTTGCGCGGCGGCCCCATCCCCGACGGTCGCTTGGTCACCTGGACGAGATTGTTCTTCTCCAGTCGCAGCAAGATCGTGTAGATCGTCCCCTCGACGACATCGGCGAAGCCCAGCTCGTTCAGCTGACGCGTGATGGCGTACCCGTAGGTCTCCTCGCGGCCGATGATGTCGAGCACGCACCCCTCGAGCGTCCCCTTCAGCATCTCCGTCAGGTCGTCCATCGCCAGCCCTCTTCGATCGCGGTACTGCGTAGTACCGAGTACCACTACAAAGTATCACAGAGTACTGCTGCGCCGCTCGATGAGAATGACGTCCCGCCAGAACCCGTGATGCCGGCCGATGCGTTCACGCAGGCCGACCACGCGAAAACCCGCGCGCTCGTGCAACGCGAGACTGCCCACGTTCTCCGGGAAGATGCCCGACTGCAACGTCCAAATCCCGGCGGCCTCGGTCGCCGCGATGTACGTGTCCAGCAGCAGCCGGCCAAGCCCGTGACCACGATGGCCCGGGTGGACATAGACGCTGTGTTCGAGCACTCCCGCATAGACACACCGACTCGAAACCGGCACAGCCGCGATCCAACCCCGCACCGCGCCGGCCGGATCGAGCGCGACGAACCGATGCTCAGGCTGGTGCACGGCATCCCACTCCACCCAACTCGGCGCCACCGTCTCGAAACTGGCATTGCCAGTGTCCAAACCAGACTGATAGATCGCCAGCACCGGCTCGGCATGCTCCGCCATCATCGGTACAACCTGGCCGGCCGAGGCACCGCGCATCGCCGTGATCGTCGCCGCGAACAGCTTGCCGTCAGTGGCATCGCCGCGCCGAATCCGGATGCCGGTCAACCCAGCCGTGGCCAGACTCGCCACATAGTGGTCAATGGTGAGCGAGCCGGTCAGGCATTCGATCCGGTCGGCGTTCGCCGCGCGTTCGGCGTCGGTCAGCGTGAACTCGGCCAGCATGTCGCTGATCGACACCCGCCCACCGGGACACAGGACGCGGGCGATCTCGGCGAACACACGCGGCTTGTCCGCGGACAAGGTGATGACGCAGTTGGACACCACCACGTCGACCGATGCGTCCGGCAGCGGAATGTCCTCGATCCGGCCCCGGCGGAACTCGACGTTGGTGGCGCCCTGCTCGGCAGCATGACGGCGGGCGAGTTCGAGCATGCTCGGCGTCATATCGAGCCCGATCACGCGCCCGGCCGGACCGACCCTCCGCGCTGCGGCGAGCACGTCCCGGCCCGCACCGGACCCGAGATCAAGCACGACGTCCCCCGGACGCAGGTCGACGTCCGCGACCGGTGTGCCGCAGCTCAACCCGGCCCGTTCGACCGGAACACCGGCAAGCCGCCGAGCGGCCGCCGCGTAGCGGGCCTGGACGGCATCGGCATGGTCGGTCATGTGCACTCCTCAACCGCGTCGAAGCCGGTCGGCGACTTGCCCATGACGACGTCGGCCGCCGAAGGGAAGCAGGAGACGCAGCGTTGGTTGACCCGATACCAACTGGCCGTGCCCCGCCGTTCGACCAGCACGAACCGCGACTCGGCCAGGATCTTGAGATGCGCGGAAACCGTCGACTGACCCACCGGGACCTGCTCGACGATCTGGCCCACCGTCATCGGTTCGCCATGCTCGGCGATCAGGTTGAGCACCTGAACCCGGGTGGCATCGGCCAACGCGCGAAACCAGCCGGCATAGGTCTCGGCGAGCTGCCGGTCCAACATCCGCATCTCCTTCATCGTCCATCGACGATTAACGATAAAGGATGCGGGACTCGACGCGCTACCCGAGACAGCCGCCGTCTCGGCCAGGCCCAGTGACGGTGAATGCGCCGACCACCGCGCTCATCGCGCGCCGGCCAACGCGCGCACCAGCCACATCTCCACCGTCAGCCGTACTCCCTCGGCCTGCTGGTAGGGCCGCAGCGAGTCGATCACCTCAGCCTTGGTGTGGTCGATGTCGTCCGGCGCGACGCCGTCCAGGTTGAACCGCATAGGCCCCATCGCGAACATGAACTCCGCGGCGTCGGCAGGGTTGTCGCCGAACACCATGCCGACCGTGATCGAGGTGCTGTCGACGTCGGTGAACCCGGCCGCGCCCAGTACCTCGGCGATCCGGTCCGGGCTGCCCAGCGAGGTGGGGCCGGGCGAGGTGCTCCGTTTGGCGTGCTGGCGCATCAGGTGCCACAGCGGTGCGAGCGCCCGCGCGAAGTCGCCGCTCATGCTGTTGTCCTTCGGTGCGACAAACGCCAACCGGCCGGCCGGACGCAGCGCGCGGTTGATGTTGCCGAACGCGGCCATCGGATCGTCGAAGAACATCACTCCGCCTCGGCTGATCGCCACGTCGAAACCGTTGTCCGGCAACGGATACACCTGTGCGTCGCCCTGGTGGAAAGTGACGTTGCCGATGCCCTCGGCCTCGGCGAGGCCACGTGCCCTGGCCAGCATCGGCCCGGACAGGTCGATGCCGGTGGCATGGCCGTGCGTGGCGATCCGGGCGGCCAGCCGGGTGGTGCGCCCGGTGCCGCAGCCGATGTCCAGCACACGGTCGGTGCCGGTGATCGCCGCCGCCTCCAGCAGTGGCTGGTTCATTCCGTCGTTGGCCTGGTTGTAGCGCTTGTACTCGTCGGCCCAGTGCTGACCTTCGTAGCCGTTCCACGCTTGCGCCTGATGTGTGTTGACGACCGTCGTCATCCCAACCTCCACAGCCTATCTCTTACAGTGCTGTCAAAGTTAGCGTCTGCGACTAACCTTGACAACCATGTCTGAGCTAGCTGCCGAGCGTCCGCGCCGCCGACGCCGGTCCGACGCCGAACGCAGCATCGCCGCGATCCTGGATGCGGCCGTCCCGCTGCTCGGCGACCGGCCGGACGCGAGCATGGAAGACATCGCCGAGGCCGCCGGCGTCACGCGACAGACCGTGTACGCGCACTTCAGCTCGCGCGACGCGCTGCTGGGCGCGGTGGTGGCGCGGGTGACCGAGCAGGTCGCGGAGGCCATCGACGCGGCCGAACTCGACCAGGGCTCGGCAACAGACGCACTCGTTCGCTTCGTCGACGCCAGCTGGCAGATGCTGGAACGCACCCCGGTACTGCTGCGACTGCCGGTCGTTCCGGTAGGCCCGCGCGAAGAACTGGAGCGCCACGAACCGATCACCAGCCGACTGACCGAGCTGATCCGACGCGGCCAGCGAGCCGGCGAATTCGACCAGGACATCACCCCGGAATGGCTGCTGGCCGCAACGATCGCGCTCGGGCACGCGGCCGGAGAGCAGGTCAGCGCAGGCCTGATGCCGGTGAACCTGGCCGGCGCCGCGTATCGACGCAGCCTGTTGCGGGTGTTCGGGGTGACCAGCGACTAGCCACGGGGCTGGGGGCGCCGATCCTCACCGTCGAGGCGGCGGACGGGGCCGGCTCGCAGGTCCGGGTCCGGCGGTGAGCCGCTGTGACTATGGACGCGGACGGGGATGTCGGTTGCGCTGGACGGGCTTCGCTGCCGCAGGGTTGACGGTGGCAGGTCATCGTTGCCGCGGAGTTGCTGGTAGGCGGTGATCACGGCAGCAAGCCGGTCGCGGTCGGGGTGAGGCGCGTCGGGATGGTAGGCGCGGACCGCGCGCCGGTAGGCGGCCGTGATCTCGGCACTGCTCGCGTCGGGTTTGACGCCGAGCACCGCATAGGGGTCCGGGTGATCAGTGCTCATGGCATCGACGGCGCGCCCGGAGCCTGGTTCGGAGCAAGATGGCTGATCGCGGTGTAGTAGTCCCGCGCCGCGGTGTGCGCGGCATCGAGTGCGCGCCGCAGCGCGGCCAGTTCCCGGCAGGCGCAGGCCAACCGGTCGGTGGCCGATTCGCCGTCGGCCCGGCGCAGCTGCGCGGCGCGCTCGCTGTGCTGGCCGGTGTGCTCGGCCAGCAACGCCGCCAGATCGGTCAGTTCGCCGGTGAGCTGGGTGAGTTGCCAGCCGGTATCGCGCAGCGGGACCAGGCCGGGCGGCCGGGACGGGTCGGCGGCGCGAATCGTGCGCCGGAGGTCGCGTGTTATGGCGGCGAGCGTGGCAGCGATGGTGGCCGGTCGCCGACGAGCGCTGCTCATTGCGCTGTCCCTTCGTCCCATGCCGTGCCGGGGGCGGTCGGATCAGGGCCAGGGTTCGGTCTCGTCGAGGACCGGAGCGTCGCGGCGCTGATCAGCGACGTCGGCCGGATCGGCGTCCAGCACCTCGTCGTGGTCTTGATCGTCGTCGTCGGTCGGCTCGGGATGAGCCGGGCGCTGCTGGTCGGCGACATCGTCAGCCGGGGCGGCGTCGAGCACGCCATCGAACGTGTCGTCCTGCTGGTGGCCGCGCATGACCGGTCCTCCCTCCTACGTGGTGGCCTGACCCCGCCCGTTGGCGATCGACGCCGTTTCGATGCCGCAGGGCGGGGCCGGGGCGCTGGCCGAGCCAAGATCGGTGTTCAGGCGTTGATCTGTTTGGCCGGGCCGCCGCCGCTGATGGCGATCTTGCGGGGCTTGGCCTGCTCGGCGATGGGCACCCGCAGTGTCAGCACACCGGCGTCGTAGTCGGCCTTGATGCTGTCGGTGTCGAGGGTGTCGCCCAAGAACAGTTGCCGGGAGAACACTCCACGAGGCCGTTCGGACACCTGCACCTCGGCGCCGTCCTCATAGGTCGGGGTGCGTTCGGCCTTGACGGTGAGCACGTTGCGCTCCACGTCCAGGTCGATCGACTCCGGCGCCACCCCAGGCAGGTCGAACTCCACGACGTAGTCGTTGCCCGACCGGTAGGCGTCCATCGGCATCACCGCCGGGCGCACCGTGGTGCCGTTGGTACCAAAGAACTGCTGCGTGAGCCGGTCCAGCTCCCGGAACGGGTCAGTCCTCATCAACATAGCCATGCGCCTCCATTTCTCCTTCCTGTGCACCGCCTGCCGGTGTGCTGGTGGGCCGGAGGCGGCTCGGTTTCGCTGTCATCGTCGGAGGTCCGGCCCCGCCGCGAGTCACCTGGTGACTGATGGCGGGGCCGGAACGGGTCGAGTAAGGGAGGTTCTTCGAGAGGTCGTCACGAACAGGCCACTGCCACGGTTGGTCCGGTCGCGTGGCCGCTTGCTATCACCTGCCTTTCACTGTGTTCCCAACGCATTCGTCGTGTTCACTGACCACCGGGCGCACCGGGTGGCGGAGGGGAACGCCCCCGGCGCTCACCCGACCGTCCTCTCCGGACAGTGTCCAGAGACTGGCCGCCGGAACGGACATAGCGGGGTACACGGCGCCACTGCCGCGGACCTGTCGGGCCAGGCCACGAGCGAGGTGATGCCGGTGGCGGACACGGTGACGGATGGAGCGCACCGAAATTGGCGGTCATGATCGCGTCGAACTCCGCCTCCAGCCAAGCTGGGTCGGCGTAGATCAGTTCGGCGAACTCGCTGCTCACCGTGTTGTGGTTGGCCGCTTCGCATCGGGTGTCCGGCCGTATGTCCAACTGCGTGGTGTCCAGCATTGTCGATCACTTCCCGGCAACGTCGTCGTGCTCGATACCAGGTCATGTACCGCGTCTCACCAATTTTGTAGCGCGCACTGGAGATTGTGTCAAGCACCTGCTCTAGATAATCTGTAGCGGCTACCCAACCAGGCAAAACGTGAGGAGGTGCGAGTGGCCGGTCTGGGCAACCTCGACGATCAGGACTATCCCGCTTACACGACTGGACAAGCCGCGCGCCTGCTCGGCGTACAGGAAGCGTTCCTGCGCAGCCTGGACACCGCGGACCTGGTGCAGCCGCAGCGTTCGGAGGGCGGGCACCGCCGCTACTCGCGCCGCCAGCTCACCCTGGTCGTCCGGCTGCGCGAACAGCTCGACGAGGGCCACACGCTGGCGGCGGCCGCACGCATCATCGGCCTGCAGGACCAGCTCACCGACACCCGCAGCCAACTCGCCGACGCCGAGAACACGATCACCGATCTTCGCGCCCAACTCGACCAGCACCCCACCGACTAACGTCAGCAGACCGGGCCCACCCGCCCGACATCGCGGATTCCTCCCTGTCAGCTACGCGCGCCACGGTTGTATCATGTCATCCATCCGATGACGATCAGAATGTCAGCCAAAGGACGACACACAACAAACTCGGCAGGAACCGCAATGCACGACACCGCAGCCCACATCGCACTCGACACAACGGAACTCATCCCGCTGAAGATCGATTTCGATACCGCGCTCCGCGGCTATGACCGTGACCAAGTCCGGTACTACGTCGAGACCACCGAACGCGAAACCCGTTTGCTGGTCGCGGACCGGGACGCCGCCGTCAGCCAGGCCGAGGATCTCGCCCAACAGCTCGCGTCCGCGCGCGCCACCATCCGCCGGTTACAGACCACCATCGACCGGATCAGCCGTACTCCCCTCGACCCGGCAGCACTGTCGGAGCGGCTGCGACGGATGGTCGAGCTGGCCACGGCCGAAGCCGAGGAGACCACCCGGCGAGCCCAGGCCGCCGAGGAACGAACCTGGCGCCAGGCCGAAGAGACCGCGACCCGGTTGACCGAACGCCATCGCGAGTTGATCACCGAACTCGACCAGCGGCGCCGAGACATGGAAGCCGAACACACCGAGCTGATCCGCCGCGCCCAAACCGACATCGACCGCATGACACGCGAGGCGCAGCAGCGAAGGACCGAACTCGACCGCCACGCCGAACAGGTACGGGCACAAACACAGGCCGACTTCACCCTGGCCATGTCCGCTCGCCGTGCCGAACTGGAAACCGAACTCGCGCAGCGCCGCGCTCACGCCGACGCCGAGTTCGACCAGCACGTCGGCGCACTCCGCGACGAGATCACCCGGCTGCGCGGATTGCGCGATGCGATCCGCGATCAACTGATAGCGGCCGACCGCCTCGTGGCCGACCTCATCACGAACCTAGACACCGACGACCCGCAACCAGAACTTCCCCAGCCGGTCCCCACCCAACGAACGGAGGAACTAGCCGGCTCCGCCCACTAACCCTCGACGAAGCCGGGCAGGCAGGGTCGAGGCCCATTCACACCCGCCGGGCGCAGCCCGGCCCCGGGGGCCTGCGGGCCGTCCCCCAGATAACGCAACGAGCGAGCCGGTTCGCGCTTTCCGCGAACACCCGCTCAGCGGACACCGGCACAGTCTCGACCTGTCCGATCAGGTAGTCCCGCCGACGGCGTCTGCCCGACATCCAGCGAAGCGTTGTCTGCCCGCAGCAACTTCCACGCCGGTCGACGCAGCGGACCAGGTCGAGTTCGTCGAAGCAGATCGGCGGTCACTTCGCCACAAGGCAGGCACCGGGGTCGCTCGCGGTTTCGGTGTGGATAGCCTGCTTCGGTGGATCAGTCAGAGGACAGCCATGCCCTTGCGGTGGCCGCGCGGGAGTGCGACGCGCTGCGGCACGCGGTGACGCGCCAACCAGGAATCGAGCATCCATGAGCAGGCTCACGCTCTTGCCGTAGGACCTGATCAACAAGTCCGACTCATGTTGTCTGCAGGCGGAACCGTCATTGGTTTTCCTGACAGCGCGGTGACTTGCCGAAGTAGCAAGAAGTCTGGCCACGACACAGCTGCGCGGCTCATCATGCCGGCATGATCGAAATGAATGGACGACATATCGACAGGCCAGATGCTGCCGAGCGGTACTGGGAGGACTTCTACCAGGATCGGGGGGAAGCGTGGAGCGGGCGGCCCAATCCGCTGTTGGTGCGTGAGGTCACATCACTGACACCCGGCGCGGCGTTGGACGTCGGCTGCGGGGAGGGCGGTGATGCGATCTGGCTGGCGCGGCAGGGTTGGCGGGTGACAGCCGTCGACGTGTCCGCGACGGCCTTGCGGCGGGCGGCAGCCCATGCCGCCGAGGCAGGCATCGTTGATGGCATCCAGTGGGCGCGGCACGATCTCGCCCAGTCTTTTCCCAGCGAATCGTTCGATCTGGTGTCGGCCCAGTTTCTCCACTCGCCTGTCGCCGCGCCGGGAGAACGGGAACGGATTCTCGGCCGAGCGGCCGAGCGCGTGGCCCCCGGTGGCGTCCTGCTGATCGCCAGCCACGCCGGGTGGCCCTCCTGGGTGCGAACACCGCCGTTCGAGTATCGCTTCCCGACCATCCCGGAGATCCTCGACTTGCTGACGCCACCGCAACGGTGGCGCGTTGAGGTGGCCGAACTGGTCGAGCGGGAGGTGACCAGCCAGGACGGCCAGCTCGGGCATCGGGAAGACACCGTGGTGCGGGCCAGGCGGATGGCCAGGCCGATGATGTAGCCGCCGTTATCGCGTGCGGGCGCGGAGGTGTGCCCGTTCACCCTGCGGCCCGAACAGGATCAGCAACTCCACCGCCGCGTCTGAGGCGGTCCCCAACCAATGCGGCACGTGGGTGTCGAACTCCGCGGCCTCGCCCGGCGTCAGCACGAGTTCTTGGTCGCCGAGCACGAGCCGGAGCCGGCCGTCCAGGACGTAGAGCCATTCGTAGCCGTCGTGACTTTGTAGATCAGGATCGGCGCCGTGCAGGCTGCCCGGAATGATCAGTTTGAACGCGTGCGCACCGCCGGGCCGCCGGCTCAGTGGCATGAAGGTCATGCCGTGCCGGCGGATCGGGCGGATGTGCACGCGGGGATCGCCGATGGCCGGGGCGCCGACGAGCTCGTCCAGCGGTACCCCGTGCGCTCGCGCCAGGGGCAGCAGCAGCTTGAGGGTTGGCTGACGGTCGCCGCTTTCCAGCCTGGACAGGGTGCTCTCCGAGATCCCGGTGGCCTCGGCCAACTCGGTGAGGGTGACCTCGCGGCGACGCCGCAGCGCCCGCAGCCGCGGCCCGACACCGCCCAATACCTGATCCAGATCGTCCACCGCCCCAGCTTGCCGAATCAGCAAGTCTTCTTGCAACCTGTCCGGGCTCGGACGCACCGTCGGACCAGCAACCCGCTGACCGGGTTGCCCGACATCCGAGATGAGGAGCGCGACGATGGACACCGAGCTGCCGGTGGGGACGATCGACCCGAGCGGCCCAACCCGGAGGCCGCGACCACGATGGTGGCCCGCGGCGCAGGTGTCGCTGCTGAGCCTGATGCAGCTGATGCTCGTCATCGACAACAGCGTGGTCAACGTCGCGCTGCCGACCATCAAACAACAACTCGGCTTCTCCGCGGCGACGTTGAGCTGGGTCATCACGGCCTACGCTCTGGTCTTCGGCGGCCTGGTGCTGCTCAGCGGCAAGATCGGCGCCCTGATCGGGCCACGGCGAGCGTTGCTGATCGGCGCGTCCGTGTTCGTCGTCGCCTCGGCGCTCGGCGGTTTCGCCGTCGCACCAGCCATGCTGATCCTCGCCCGCGTGTTGCAAGGTGTCGGGGCGGCCCTGGCCGCGCCCAGCACCCTGGTACTGATCATGGCCGTCACCGCACCCGGCCCCGCACGGGCCCGAGCGATGTCGCTGTTCGTGATCGCCATCGGCGGAGGCGTCGCGCTCGGGCTGGTCCTGGGTGGTGTGCTGACCACCGGTCTGGGCTGGCGATCGGTGATGTTCATCAACGTCCCGATCGGACTCGCAATTCTGGCCGGTGTGGTGGGCCTGTCGATCCCGGAAGCACCGCGATCCGCGGCACGGCTGGACGTCGGCGGCGCACTGACCTCGGCCGTGGCCATGGCCGCGCTGGTGTACGGCTTGATCACGGCGGCATCCGCCGGCTGGCACGACAGCTGGGTCATCGGTTCCTTCGCTCTTGCCGCGGCGGCCCTGGTCGCCCTCGTCGCGATCGAGCGCAGGCACCCCAGCCCGGTCGTGCCACCGAGCTTCTTCGCCACCATGCGCAGCGCGGCACCGCTGCTGGCGATGTTGCTGATCCCGGCCGGGCAGTTCGGATTCCTCTACTTCGCCACCCTGTTCACCCAGACCATCCTCGGCTACACACCCCTGCAAACGGGGCTGGCGATCACGCCCTTCACCGCTGCCCTGCTGCTGGCCAACATCGTCACACCCCGCCTGGTCACCCGATACGGCGAGCGGGTCACCGGCATCCTGGGCATGACCTCCCTCCTGCTCGGCCTGCTGTGGATGGCCCAACTGCACGCCACCAGCACCTTCATCAGTGGCCTGCTCGGACCGTTCGCCGTGCTCGGCCTGGGCGCCGGGCTGACCATCGCGCCGCTGACCGCAGTGATCATGAACCAGGCGCCCCCCGCGCACATCGGCGTCGCGTCCAGCCTCAATCAGGGCATGCAGCAACTCGGCGGTGCACTCGGCTTGGCCGTGCTCACAACAGTTTTCGCCGGCATCAGCCCGACAGCCGGCGCAGCGCAGGGCATGACCACGGCCCTGCTGATCGGCGCCCTGTTTCCCACCGGCGCGCTCATCCTGTTCGCTATCTGGGCGCGCCGCACCACCGGTAAGCCGTAGCCCCTTGCGGCGTTACCTGCTGGTCCGACTCGGTGATTCAGCGCCCGACGCCTTGTTGGATGTGAACGACAACCAGCGATCTCTCGGGCCAAAGCACGCATCGGCGATCTCTATTCGGCGACTCCGGGACGCAGCCGGGTTGGGCCAGGCCCTACCCGGCGGTGCCAACAGTCGACGCTCGTTCGTCTGCGTCGCCCGGCCAGGACCGGCAACGGGCACTTGGATGCTGGCGCGAATCACGGTGACCGTCACTCTCCGCGTTGGTGCCCAGATCCGCTGGCCAGACGACACCACGGCCGGGGGGCCGGGGCGAAGCCCGCCGGGCGGGGTCTGGGGGTTGCACCCCCAGAAAACACGACGAGCGAGGACGGCACGCGCTTTCCGCGTGCAGACCTCGCTCACTCGCGAGTGGAGGTGCCGGGAATCGAACCCGGGTCCTCTGTCGCCTCATCAAGGCTTCTCCGTGCGCAGCTCACTATGTCTCTACTCGGCCCCACCGGTCACATGAGCAAGGTCGGTGTGACGGGCCCAGTCGCTGTTTGCTTCCCGATCAGTGTCCGCGACCGGCACTGGCGGTAAGCCTCCTAGCTGATGCCGGCGACCGGGACGGAGGCGCTCCCGGGCCGACACACTAGAACTTCGCTCAGGCGGCGAGTTCGTAGTGGCGCTGATTAGTTTCGGCGCTTATTGGTTTACGGCGACGCTTAAGGTGGTCTCTCGCCTGCACCTGCACGCTTCCCTTGACTCAACGTCCAGAGTCGAAACCGTTCACCCCCTAGTCGGTGGTCATCAGACAGTCATCATAACGCCATGACGCCCCGCGATCATTCCGATTACCCCTGGTGGTGTCAGGCGGACACGGACGAGCCGCTGATCATGGCGATCGCCGCGGCGGCGAGCACCAGACCGATGCGCTGGGTCCAACCGGTGCGCTCGCCGAGGACCAGTCTGGCCAACAGGACAGTGGACGCCGGATAAAGCGAGGTCAACACGCTGACCAGCGACAACAGGCCCGCGCGCAACGCGTAGAGGAACGCCGCGTTGGCCACCACGTCGAGTAGGCCTGCCATCAGGGCCAGGCGCAGCGGAACGCCGGTCGGCGGGCGCAGTTGCTTGGCGAACAAGGCCGCGACCAGCATCAACACCGTCGATGTCGTGCGCGAGACCAGCAACGGCCACATGCCGCTGTGCGGGCCGACCTGGTCGAGCAGGATGAAGAACACGCCGAACGCGGCGCCGGAGGCCACGGTCAGTAGCGCGACCTTCGGCGTGAACCGGGCCGAGTGCTCACCCTCCGTGGCGTCTTTCTGCCTGCTGACCAGCAGGACCGCGATCACCGCGATGCCTGCGCCGATCAGCGCGACGGCGCTGAGGTGTTCGCCCATGATCAGGCCGGCGCCGAGCGGGATGCCCGCGACCAGCACCGCCGTGAGCGGGGAGACCACGCTCATCGGGCCTTCGGCCAGGGCCGCGTAGTAGCAGAGGATGGCGCCGCCACCGACGATGCCGGACAGCGCGCCGAAGACGATCGCGGGCGTGGTCAGCGTGCCGCCGGCGAACGGTGCGACCAGGGCCATGCCGACCATGCCGACCGGGTAGGAGGCGACCACGACGCGGAGCACGGCGACACGCCGGGCGGCGAGTCCGCCGACGAAGTCGCTGACCCCATACCCCAGCGCGGCAACCAACGACAACAGCAAAGCGGACACTCGCAAATTGTCCTGTATACCCCTCTCGGAAAGTGGCCTCGGAGGGCAGAATCACATGAGTAGGGCCAGCCCTACCTCGTGGACGGCGGGCGGCCGGATGGATTCGACCTGCGGTTGACCGGCACGCTGACCGGGTAGGAGTAGCGGAGGGAGATGGTATGCACAGCCCGGTAACGCGGCCCGGTCTCGGTGGCTCGCTGGCCTACTTGTCGTTGTCGTGGTTCATCGGGGTGCTGTCCTTCGCGTTGTCGATCACCTCGACGCTCGCCGGGATCGGTACCACGGTGGTGTGGATCGGCGTGCCGATCCTGATGTTCGCGACGATGCTGTGGCGCGGCTGTGCGCAACTGGAACGCAACTGGCTGCGCGTCACCCTCGGCGTCGCCATCCCCAAGCCGTACCGGGAACCGGCCCCGAACACGCGGATGATGCGACGGTGGCGTGACAAGGTCGCCGATCCCGCGACCTGGCGCGACATGGCGTACGTGGTGATCCGATTCCCGCTGTCCATTGTGGAGTTCGCGGTGTTCGTGGCGCTGTGGACGATCCCGCTCGTGTTGATCTCGTTGCCGTTCGTGATCGGGTTCGTCGGCGGCGATATGGTCCTGCCGAACCTGAACAACGGCGTCATCCAGATCAACACCGTGGCCAAGGCATTGCCGTTCGCGGTGCTGGGCCTGCCGATCCTGTTGCTGGTGGCCAAGCTGACCAGGCGCATTGCCCAGTTGCAGGCGGTGATCGCGGTGTCACTGCTGCGGCCGACCAAGATGAGTGAGCTGAGCGCGAAAGCCGAACACCTCCAGGCCAGCCGGGCTCGCGGTGTGGACGCGGCCGAGGCGGAGCGGCGCCGGATCGAACGCGATCTGCACGACGGCGCGCAGCAGCGGCTTGTCGCGGTGGCCATGGCACTCGGCCGGGCCAAGTCGAAACTGAGCGGCGAGGACCAGAGCGCGCTCGCCGAGTTGATCGACGAGGCTCATGCCGACGCGAAGCTCGCCGTGTCCGAACTGCGCGACCTCGCGCGTGGCATCTACCCGGCCGTCCTGGCCGACCGTGGGCTCGACGCGGCGTTGTCCGCGCTCGCCGCGCGCAGCCCGGTCCCGGTCGACGTCGAGGTGAACGTCGACCCGCGCCCGCCCGCCGCCGTGGAGACCACCGCATATTTCATCGTCGGCGAATCGCTGACGAACATCGCCAAGCATGCCGACGCCAAGCAGATCCAGGTGAAGGTGAACCGGGGCGAGGACAAGGTGGTCGTGGAGATCACCGACGACGGCAAGGGCGGCGCGGAACTGCGGCCGGGTGGAGGGCTTGCGGGCCTGGCTGACCGGGCTGCCACCATAGACGGCGTGATTACCGTATTCAGTCCGCTCGGCGGACCAACCGTGATCAGGGCGGACCTGCCGTGCGAGTGGTGATCGCGGAGGATTCGGTGCTGTTGCGCGCCGGTATTCAGCGGTTGCTCGGCGACGAGAACATCGAGGTGGTCGCGGCGGTCGAGGACGGCACCGCGCTGCTCGCCGCCGTCGAGGAGCACCGGCCCGATCTGGCGATCGTGGACGTGCGCATGCCGCCGACGTTCACCGACGAGGGCCTGCGGGCCGCGGTGCAGGCGCGCAGCGCGGTGCCCGGGTTGCCGATCCTGGTGCTGTCGCAGTACGTCGAGGAGAGCTATGCGGTCGAACTGGTCGCGGGCGGCGCGCAGGGCGTCGGCTATCTGCTGAAGGAGCGAGTGGCCGATGTGCGCGAGTTCGTCGAAGCCGTGCGGACTGTCGCCGGCGGCGGGACGTGCATCGACCAGGAAGTGATCAGCCAGCTGATCTCGCGCAAGCGGCACAACCCGATCGCCGAGCTGAGCCCGAGGGAACGGGTGGTGCTGGAGCTGATGGCGCAGGGCATGGCGAACACGGCCATCGCGCGCAAGCTCGTGGTGTCGGATGGCGCCGTGGAAAAACACATCGGCAACATCTTCGCGAAGCTAGGCCTGGAACCGCGCTCGGAGGAACACCGCCGAGTCCGCGCCGTTCTCACCTACCTGGAACAGCGCTAAACCCCAAAATTCCCCGAATCCATCTCACATTCCCCCGTCAAAACCCGCCAAACCCAGCCCACCCGTCCCTAGGGGGAAGCCCCCGCTGAACATTGTAGTGAAATTCGGGGTTTGGGGAGGGCGGCGGGGTGTGGCTGTGGACAGTTCGCGGGGGTGTGGACAACCGCGCGCTGTCCATTGTGGATGTGGTAGGGCAAACCCCACCGTCGTCGGTGTCTGAGCACCACCAGTAAGACACCAGGCTGCACCGCTGTTTTCGCGCCCCACTCCCGACAGGCTCGAGTTGAGAAAACGCCGAGCCGACAGGGGAGCGTCATGTCCAGCCATTTGGACGTCATCGAACGGGTCCATATTCCTCGCCGGCGACCGGGGCGCGATCCGTTCATCGACCTCCTGCGCAATTTCTCGATGCTCGCGGTCGTGCTCGGCCACTGGATCATGCCGATGCTCGGCTACACCAACCGCACCATCACGGTCGGCGACTCGCTGTCCACGCCGGGCTGGTGGACGCTGACCTGGGCGCTGCAGGTGATGCCGGTGTTCTTCGCGGTCGGCGGCGCCGCGAACTTCCATTCGTACTCGGCGCATCTCGCGGCGGGCGGCGACGCGCGCGGCTGGCTGGCGACGCGGCTGTATCGGCTGACCGTCCCGGTGTTGCCGCTGCTGTTCGTCTGGCTGGCCGCGCCGCCGCTACTCACCGAACTCGGCCTTCCCAGGCAACCGGTCACGTTCGCGGCCGGCATCGTCGGGCAGCTGCTCTGGTTCCTCGCCGTCTACCTGATCACGGTCGCGCTCGCGCCGCTGATGATCAAGCTCCGCGACCGGTTCGGACTGGCGGTGCCGGTGGCTCTGGCGATCGCGGCGATCGTGGTCGACAGTGCGCGCTTCTCCGGGGTTCCGCTCGTCGGCTACCTCAACGAGGGGTTCGTGTGGCTGGCCCTGCAGCAGTTGGGCATCGAGTACGCGGCGGGTCGCTTCACTCGGCTGTCCACTTCAGACGCCCTGGTGATCGGCATCGGCGGCTTCGCGGCGACCGCGCTGCTGGTCGTGGCTGGACCGTATCCGGCGAGCATGGTCGGGCTGCCGGGTCAGGCGGTGTCCAACATGTCGCCGGCCACCCTGTGTCTGCTCACGCTCGGCGTCGGTCAGCTCGGCCTGCTGCTCGCCGCCCGCAGGCAGATCGTCGCCTTCAGCCGCGCGCCGAAGATCGCCGCGTTGCAGCGCCTGATCGGCCCGCGCTGCATGACCGTCTACCTCTGGCACATGACCGCGATGATCATCGTCGCCGGCGTGACTGTGGTCGGCCTTGGCTACACGACGCCTGCGGCAGGCAGCCTCGGCTGGTTCCTCGTGACGCCGCTCTGGATCGGCGCACTGGCCCTCGTCCTGCGCGGCCTGCTGGTCGTGTTCGGCCGCTTCGAAACGGCCCGGCTGACCATCGCGGCCGGCCCGAGCACTCCACGCCTGGTGGCCGCGCTACTGCTGCTGTTCGCCGGTCTGCTGGACATCGCCGCGCAGGGGTTCGCCGCCCCGATCCCAGCCGTCCTGAGCATCGCGGCGATCCTGGCGAGTCTGGCGATCACCAGGAAGAAGCGGTCAGACGCCGAGCAGAGCCGCCGGAGTGTCGTGTAGCACCCGGCGCAGGAACGGCTCGCCGAGACGATCGTCAGCCTCGGCCCAGGACGCGATCGCGGCGAGCTGTTCCGCGTAGTCGTAGGGAATGTTGGGAAAGTCCGTGCCGAGCACGATCCGGTCCCCCAGCTCGGCCAGCCGCGCCGCCCAGTCCGGCGGCAACGGGCAGATCCGCTGGGTGAAGGAGGTGCCGACCATGGTGGTGTCCAGGTGGACCCCGGGGTACTTGCCGACCAGCGCGCAGGCCTCGTCGAATTCGGGCATGCCGGCGTGGGCGAGCACGGCGACCAGGCGCGGATGGCGGGCGAGCACCTCGCCGAACACGTCCAGGCCGGTGTGGCTGCCGCGCAGCGGCCCGTGTCCACAGTGCACGACCACCGGCACCCCGGCCTCGGCGATCATGCCCCAGGCCGCGTCGAGCAGCGGGTCGCGCGGGTCGTACGAACCGACCTGCACGTGCGCCTTCACGCACCGCGCGCCAGCCCGCAAAGCGGCATCGAGATAACCGGTGACCTCAGGCTCGGGATAGATCGTCGCGGTACGAACGGCTTCCGGCACCGCGTCGGCGAACTCACCGACCCACTCGGTCAGCCACTGCGCCATGCCGGGCTTGTGCGGATAGACCAGCGGCGCGAACGCCCGCACGCCCAGCCCGCGCAGCACGGCAAGCCGCTGATCCTGATCGAACCGGTACCGCACCGGCCATTCGGTCCCGTAGTGCTCGCTGGCCTGATCGAAGTAGGCCCACACCTTGCGCAGCACCGGCTCCGGCAGGAAGTGCACGTGCAGATCGACGAGTCCGGGCAGCCCCAGGCCGGCGACCCACTCGGCGACGCGCCCATCGGTCAGCGGCGCGTCCGGGCTCACCTGGTGTACCGGCCCTTCATGGCGCGCCCGGCGACCTTGCTCATCTCGCGGTCGGCGTCGCGTTTGGCCAGTGCCTGCCGCTTGTCGTAGGCGCGCTTGCCTCGGGCCAGCGCCAGTTCGACCTTGACCTTGCCGTCCTTGAAGTACATGGACAGCGGGACCAGCGAGAGACCGCCTTCGTGGGTCTTGCCGATCAGCTTGAGGATCTCGCCCTTGTGCAGCAGCAGCTTGCGGGTGCGCCGGGGCTCGTGGTTGGTCCAGGTGCCCATCGCGTACTCGGGGATGTGCAGCCCGCGCAGCCACACCTCGCCGTCGTCGACGGTGGCGAAGGCGTCGACCAGGGACGCGCGACCGAGCCGCAGGCTCTTCACCTCGGTACCGACCAGCGCGACCCCGGCCTCATAGGTGTCCAGGATCTCGTAGTCGTGCCGGGCCTTGCGGTTGGACGCAATGACCTTCTGGCCCTTTTCCTTCGCCATAACAACTATT
>DATFHN010000089.1:0-10070 GCA_035248365.1 Pseudonocardiaceae bacterium
GTCTTCGACCGATCCGACAACGCCTACGTCATCATGCCGTTCGGCCGGATCGTCGCCGCGACCAAGGCCAGTGGCTGGACCGACTGGACCCAGGTGTTCGGCCCCGACCAGCTCAACGCCTTCGGCGAGGTCGACATCGACTCGTCGCGGCTGCGCAGTGACGGCATCGTCTCCGTGCTGTACCAGCAGAAGTCGACCGGCGCCAGCACACCGTCACCGATCCGCGTCGCCGACTTCCGGCTGGGCTGACCTGACGCGCTCCGCGCTGCCGAGCCACCGCAGTTGCAGGCTGCGGTGCTCGGCAGCGCCGCCTTCGTGGGCGTTCCACGGGTAGATCTCGATGGCCTTGTCCGGGTGAGCCCAGTGGTTGTACGAGGCGAAGACCGTTGACGGCGGGCAGGTCTGATCCATCAGGGCCACCGAGTACAGCGCCGGGCAGCAGGCGCGGGCCGCGTGGTGCTGACCGTCGAAATAGGACAGCGTGCGGAAGACCTGCGGCTCGGAGCCTCGTTGCGTCTTGAGGAAACGCACGATCTCCTGGTAGGGGTCGTTGTCGGTGACCTCAAGGGCCCGGCGGAAGTGGGTCAGGAACGGCACGTCCACGAGGGCGGCGGCCAGGTCGGTACGCAGCCCGGCCACCGCGGTGGCGATGCCGCCGCCCTGGCTGCCGCCGGAAACGTACACGCGGTCGGGGTCGATGGCGGGGTGGGTGAGCGCGGCGTTGACGGCGCGCACCGCGTCCGTGTAGACGCGGCGGTAGTAGTAGTGCTCCGGGTCGAGGATGCCGCGGGTCATGAATCCCGGGCTCTGCGGGTTGGGCCCCTCGTCCGGATCGGGGGTGTTGCCTGCGTGGTCCGCGACCGAGGCGCCCTGGCCCCGGGTGTCGACGACAAAGACGGCACGGCCCGTCGCGGGCCAGAGCAGGTGGTCGTGGGGCACGCCGCGACCACGGTGGTAGCCCAGGTACTGCATGACGCAGGGCAGCGGCCGGGCGGCGTATTTCGGCACGATCAACCAGCCCGAGATGCGGTGCCCGCCCCAGCCCGCGAACCCGGCGTCGTAGACCTCGACCTCGGTCAGGCCGGCGTCGTAGCGGTCGAACCGCGCGGCCAGCTCGTGATCTTGCGCCTGTTTCAGGGTGCGATGCCAGAACTCGTCGAAGTCCAGTGGCTCGGCGCGGTCGGGACGGTAGTCGTGCAGTTCGGCCACCGGCAGATCGAACAGGGCCATGCGGGGCTCCAGTTTCAGTTGGCGGGGCCGAGGCGGCGCACCGGGTCGTAGGCGTGCAGGTATCCGCACATGCCGAGCGTAGTTCCGGCCGGGGCGGGAATGCGGTTGACGCTGGCTCGGGTCAGATGCGCCGGGTCCGCGCGGCCGAGGGCGTCGAGGTGGTCGAGCGCCGCCGCGGCGGTGGCCGCCGCGCCATCCTCGATGATCTTGCGCCACTCGCCAAGGCGGGGCGCGACGAGCGCGGCGGCCGCCCGGTAGAAGTCGTCGAGCGCGGCCTGGTTGCCCAGTTCCCACTGGCGCAGCAGTTCGGTGAAGCCCTCGACCGCGAGGTCGCGCCGGGCCCTGGCTCGCTCGTCGCTGGGTTGGCCGTCCGCGTCGAGAACGGACGCGGCGAGCGGGTAGCGCTCGGCGGTCAGGTGCTCGGGTGGGAAGGTCATCACCGCGTCGCCCGCCTCGGGCAGGCCGCTGTTCTGCATGATCACCGTGACGTGCAGCCCGCCATCGTTGATGGCGCGGTGAATCGTGCCGGGCGTGAACCAGACGACGTCGCCGGGGGCGAGCGGCTGGACGCTCGGGCCGCTGTGGTTGAGCGTGTGCAGGCGACCTCGGCCGCCGATCACCACGTACGCCTCGGTGCAGGCGAGATGGATGTGCGGTGAGCCGCCGTGCTCGTTGTCGGCGGTCGGCCACGGATACGCGCTCAGGTCGCTGATACCGACGGCCCCGGGAAACTCGGGATAAGCGTTCACGGTGCGTACTCCCTGGCGATCGGTTCCAGGCCGGCTCGGTCGGTGATCCGGTCGATGAACACGAACCGGTGGCGCAGTTCGAGCGCGGCGCCGGGTTCGAGCTTGATCTCGGCGTCGAAGGCGGGCGAGGGGTTCAGGCAGGCGAACGGGTCGCTGCGGGAGAACCACTTGAGCGGCACGTCGGCCGAGGACGTGCCCGCGTAAGCCAGGACGGTCGCGCCGCCGTCGATCTCGTCGTGCTCGCCGCTGATCGCCGCCCACGCTCCGGTCGAGCCCATCACCTCGTCGCCGTCGGCGTGCTCGGCGATGATCGGTGCGCCGGTGAAGGCGCGGGGGCCGCGCCAGAACAGGCCGGTGTAACCGGCGTTCGGGCGGCCGTGCGTGGTGGGGCTGCCCAGTTCCAAGGGCTCGGTGTGGGTGTTGGTCAGTTCGGTGGCGAAGTCCAGGGCCCAGATACCGCGATCGGGGTCGGCACCGTGAAAGCGCAGCGCGCGCCGCTCCCCCAACCAGACCTCGCCGTTGGACGCTGTCCATTCCAGGCGTTCGGTCACGGCGACGTCCGCGCCGTTGGCATCGAGCCGGTCGAAGCCGCGGTGCAGTTGGCTGCCGTTGTTGTTCTTCCAGACGTAGCCGTGTCCCGGCGCACCGGCCTCGAAGCTCGGCCCACCCCAGAAGTTCTGGCCCGACAAGTGCGACCAGGTCATCTGTAAACCCTTGTGCCAGCGGTGATCCCACGGCCGGTAGACGCCGAGCGGCGCACCGGAGAGCGTGCGCAGGGGATACAGGTAGGGCTTGGGCGACTCGGCGCGCGGCGTGTCCGGGCGATAGACGTAGGTGGCGATCTCGGTGCCGTCGACGGTGACGGCCAGCTCGGTGCTCGCGTGGTTGTCGCGGATGTGGAAGCCTGCGTCAGGCATGCACGTTCTCCTTGTTCCCGCTCATCGACTGGTAGAACGGGTGGGTCGGGGTGATCTGCTCCGGGGTCACCGGTGCTCCGCTGGCCGCCGACGTGTAGAGGGCCGCGATGAAGGCGAGCACCCGGCGGCCGTCGTCGCCGCTGGCTTCAGGCCGGCGGGAGTGGCGCAAATCGTCGAGCAGGTGGCGCAGTTGGGCGGCATGGCTGCTGGCCTCGTTCTCCTCCAGCGCACCGAGTTCGGCCGGGGTCCAGCGCCAGTTGGTGTTGTCGTAGCCGTAGAGGTGGGTCAGCTCGACGGTGGCTTCGGCAAAGTCGAAGCGCAGGTAGCTGGTCTCCCGGGGGGACAGCACGCTGTTGACGATCGACACCATCGCGCCGGAGGCGAAGCGCACGATGGCCATGGAGACGTCCTCGGTCTCGACGTCGCGGGCCAGCGTGCCGGTCGCCGCGCGCACCTCGGTCCACTCCCCCATCAGCGCGAGCATCAGGTCCATCTGGTGGATGCCGTGCCCCATGGTCGGACCGCCGCCCTCGGTGGCCCATTTGCCGCGCCAGGGCACCTGGTAGTACGCGTCGTCGCGATACCACAGCGTGTGGCACACGCCGACCAGCGGTTTGCCGAGTCGGCCGGTGCGGATGTGCTCGCGCAGCGCGCGGGCGCCGGAACCGAAACGGTGCTGGAAGACGTAGGAAACGTACGGTCCGCCCTCCACCTCGTGCGCGGCGATCTCGTCGTATTCGGCGAGGGAGAGCGTCGGCGGCTTCTCGCACCACACCCACGCCCCCGCGTCGAGACAGGCGATGACCGCGTCCCGGTGGGCGATCGGTGGGGTGCAGACGATCACCAGGCCGGGCTGGGTTTCGCGGAGCATCCGGTCGAGGTCGTCGTAGGCGGCGGGGATCTGCCAGCGTTGCGCGACGGCGCGGGCCCGGTCGAGATCGACGTCGACGACCGCGCGGACCGCCAACTCGGATCCGTGGGCGCGGATAGCGGGCAGGTGGCTGGTCTCGGCGATGTTCCCTGCGCCGATGATCGCCACTCCGATCGGGCGGGCGGGGTCGGTCATGGACAGTCCAATCGGTTCTGTTACAGGGTTCGGCGGGCGAGGGTCTGGGCCGGATTGGCAAAGCGCAGGCTGATCACCAGCCCCAGCAGCGCGATCGCCATGTAGAACACCGTCATCGCGGCGGTGAGCGCGGGCGGTGGGCCGCCGGGGTCGGACAGGGCACCGAAGATGGTCACCACCAGGGTCTGGGTTCGGGCGCCGGAAACGAAGAAGGTCAACTCGAACGAGCCCAGCACGCGTACCAGGCTCAACACGCCGGCCGCGACGATGCCCGGCATCAGCAACGGCACCAGGACCCTGGTGAACAGCCGCAGGTTGTCGGCGCCGAAGACCTTCGCGGCGTGTTCGACGTCGGGCGAGATCTGTTCGACGAACGGCACCGTGATCAGGATGACCAGCGGCAGGATCGGCACCAGGTTGACCAGGACCACCGAGATCAGCGTGCCGCCGATGCCGAGGCGGTACATCAGCGCGGCGAGCTGCACCGCGTAGGTCAGCGGCGGCAGGATCACTGGCAGCAGAGCAAACAGCATGATCGCGTTGCGGCCGGGAAACTTCTTGCGGGCCAGCACATAGCCAGCAGGCACACCGATCAGCAGCGCGATGGCGACGTCGGCGATCGCGACCTCGAAGGTGACCGCGATGGAGTTGGCCAGCCCCGGCGTCTGCCACGCCTGCCGGAACCAGGAGAAGGTGAGCCCGTTCGGCAGCCAGCTGCCTCCCCACGAGGTGGACAGCGCGGTCACGATCACCGACGCGAGCACGGCGAGCAGGACCGCGGCGAACAGACCGGCGACCGTCCAGGTCAGCACCGAGGTGACGGTGGCGCGGCGGGCGAAGCGCAGCGCGGGCGCGAGGGTCATGGTGGCCATGGCTCAGCCCTTCCCGCCGGTGGCCGGTCCCCGGAACAACCGGCTTCGGATGAACACCGCGAGGCCCAGGATCAGCAGCTCGATCACGGTGAGCACGATGGCGATGGCCGATGCCTGGGTGTAGTCGGAGTTCTGCGAGGCGGCCTGGTAGATCGGGATGGTCAGCACGTGGGTCTGGTTGTCCGGCTGGCCGACCAGGATGGCCGACGGGAAGATCGCGAACGCCTCAACGCAGGCGAGCATGAACGTGGTCAGGATGCCCGGCGCGGCGAGCGGCGCGACGATGCGCCAGAAGCGGGCCGCCCGGCCTGCGCCGAGCGTGGCGGCGGCGTGTTCGAGCGAGCGGTCGATGCCGCCGAAGAACCCCATCAGCAGCAGGAACGAGAGCGGCAGAGTGGTCAGCACCGCGGCGATGAACGTGCCCCAGTAGTTGTAGAGCAGGCTCACCGGCCCCAGCCCGATGTCCTTGAGCAGCAGGTTCGCCCAGCCGTAGGGCGAGAAGACCCTGGGCATGCCCTGCGCGATCAGGATGCTGCCGAAGGTGATCGGCAGCATCACCACCAGCGTCACCAGCTTGCGGCCTCGGAAGTCACGCCGGCACTGGAAGGCCAGTGGCGCGGCGAGCCCCACGCTGACCAGCGCGACCGGCAGCGCCAGACGCAGCGTCTTGAGGATCGAGCCGACCTGGTAGGGGTCGGTGAAGAAGCTGCGGTAGTTGGCGAACGCGCCACCGCCGGACTGCGGCTGGAACGAGATCGAGATGCCGTAGAGGAACGGGTAGAGGAACAGCCCGGCGATCACGATCACCGCGGGCAGGAGCAGCAGCAGCGAATAGTCGATGCCCCGCTCGGCCAGTCGATGGCGCAGCTCGGTCACGATGCCTCGCCGCGATAGACCAGGACACGCTCCGGACGAGCGGTGAGCGCGAGGGTGGCTCCGGCCAGAACCGGCTCGGTGGTCTTGAGGTGCAGCACGCCGCCCGTCGCGGTGCGGGCCTGAACCGACAGTTCCCGCCCGTGGTACTCGACGACCTCGGCGATCGCCTTGATCGCGCCCGGATCGGTGTCCGGGCCGAGGACCAGGTCCTCAGGGCGGATCGCGACCGTCACGTCCGCGCCGGAACCGCCGGACATCAGGGTGCCGGTGATCGTGGTGCCGAACGCCGTGACCGTCACTGTGCGGCCCTGGCCCGTTTCTGGAGAGTCGGCGGCGAACAGGTTGCGGTAGCCCATGAAACCGGCGACGTACGCGCTGGCCGGATTCGTGTAGACCTCCTGCGGTGTTCCCGTCTGCTCAAGCTTGCCCTTGCGCAGCACCACCAGCCGGGTCGCGAGCGAGAGCGCTTCTTCCTGGTCGTGCGTGACGTAGAGGACGGTGAGGCCACGCTCCTGGTAGATCCGCTTGATCTCGGTGCGCAGCTCGACCCGCAACGCCGCGTCCAAATTGGACAGTGGCTCGTCCATCAGCACCACCTCGGGCTCGATGGCCAGCGCGCGAGCGATCGCGACGCGCTGCTGCTGGCCACCGGAGAGCTGCGCGGGCAGTTTGCTCGCGTGCTCGTCCAGCCGCACCGTGCGCAGCGCGGCCAGCGCACGCTCCTGCCGTTCGGCGCGCGCCACCTTCCGCATGCTCAGTCCGAACTCGACGTTGCGGCGCACGCTCAGGTGCGGGAACAGCGCGTAGTTCTGGAACACCATGCCGAAGCCACGCTTCTCGGCCGGCACGGTGTCGATGCGCTGACCGTCGCGCCAGATCGAACCCCGGGTGAGCGGCTGGAGACCGGCGATGCAGGCCAGCGCGGTGGATTTGCCGCAACCGGACGGGCCGAGCAGCGCGACGAAGTCGCCCCGGCCGAGTTCGAGGTCGAAGTCGCACAGGGCAGGCGGGTTCTTGCCGTAGGCGCGGGTGACTCCGCGCAGCGACAGGGTGTCAAACCCCACCCGCGACGTCCTGGAGTTCGGATCGGCCACGGTGATCGCCATCGCTCACCCACCGACCTTCGCACCGACGTTGCGCTGCCACAAGTTGAACGCCTGCTGCAGAGCGGCGGGCGTCAGCGGGGTGTGCACGGTGCCGGTCTTGAGCGCGGCCGGATAGAAGTCCGGGCGCCCCCACTGCTGTACGTACGCGGTCGCGGCCGGGCCCGCGTTGCCGGTCGTGACGTTGCGGTTCGCGCTGGTGAGCACGCCTTTGGTCAGACGCATCGCCTGGGCTTGCGCGGAGACCATGAAGGATTCCAGTTTCAGGTCGACGTAGAGCGTCTGCGGGCTGACCCCGGCCGGGATCATCGCGTAGTGCCCGTCGGTGATCCATTCCTGGCTGGCGAACAGCGCGATGCCGGTGCTGGCCGGGTACGTGCTCGACTGCCGGAAGGAGATGTCGTGCGAGATCACCGTCGGGATCATGCTCAGCTGCCCGCTGCCGAACTGCTGGGCCAGCAAGGTCGAACTGGTCGGGTAGCTGCTGATGTACTGACCGAGCTGTGCGAGGTAGGACCACGTCTTGCTCCAGCCGTTGACCGGATCCGACGGGTTCGCATCGCCCAGCATATACGGCAGCGCCTCGATGAACGCGCGCCCGGAACCGGAGTTGTTCGGGTCGGCGTAGGCGAACTTGCCGGGGTGCGCCTTGGCCCAGGCGAGGATCGCGGCGGGCGTTGCCGGCACCTGCGATGCGGGCAGCGTCGCGGCGTTGTAGTCGATGAACGGGCCGTTCTGGTCGTAGTCGATCAGCAGCCCGTACCCGTTCGACATGTTCTGGAAGCCGGCCCGGCCCGCGTCCTGAATGCTCGCCAGGTTCGGCAGCGCGGCGGACTGCTGCGGAAGCTGTCGCAGGAGCACGTGTTGCGCCTGCGCCGCGCCGAAGACGTCCGGGCCGCCGAGCACCAGCGAGGTGCCGACCGACCCGCCCAGCTGCTGGGCCTTGATCTTCCCGGTCACGTCGGTCGCGGCGGCGGTCTCGTAGTCCACTGAGGACACCAGATCCGGGTTCGCTTTCACGAACGCCTCGATCGCGGCCTGGCCACCGCCCTTCAGGTCGCCGCCGCCGTCCAGGATCGTCAGCTTGACCGGGCTCGACGGTTTGGCCGGCGTGATGGTGCTCGTCGACGCGGACGACGCAGGATTGGTCGGTGCGCCACAAGCCGAGATCAGGACGGCGGTCAGGGCCGCGGCGACAACCCCCGCGAGCATTCTCGAACGTTGGTTCATGGGGGTCCTCCCACACTGGCGGACGGCGTACCGGCGAAGATAGTGATCGATCACCCTCAGCGTCAAGACGCAAAAAGTGATCGATCACGTTCCGTGTTTTCCTAGTGCGGAGGCGGGCCGCTGGAGGCGCGGGGAATGAGGGTGAACAGGCTCTCCAGCTCGATGGCCGGTTGCGGCGCGTCGCGGATCAGCGCGATCAGCCGCGTCATGGCCTGGCGGCCGATGGTCTCACGGTCCGAGGCGACGGTGGACATGCTCGGCAGGAAGTACCTGGTGAACTCCTCGTTGTCCCAGCCGAACACGCTGACGTCCTGCGGCACCCGCACGCCGCGATCCTGGAAACCGCGGATCACCCCCATGGCCACATAGTCGTTGGCGGCCAGGACCGCGGTCACCCCGGAGTTGGCGGGCAGGTCGCGGGCCGCCTCGTAGCCGGAGGCCACCGACCAGTCGCCGTCGACCACTCCGTAGTTCTCCAGGCCCAGTTCGGCGACGGTCTGCTCGTAGACCTCGCGCCGGTTCACCGCCGACGCCCAGTCGTCGGCGCCCGCGACGTGCAGGAACCGCCGGTGTCCGAGTTCGGCGAGGTGGCGCACGATCATCCCGGCCGGTTTGCCGTCGGCCAGGTCGCCCCTGGAGTGCATCCGGTCGTCGTACTCGCCGTAGACGACGATCGGCCTGCGGCCCGCGGCCTCGATGACCTGGTCACTGAGCGGCGTGAAGGACAGCACCCCTTCGATCTGCTGGCTGTCGAGCAGCGAGATGGTGCCCTCGGCGCGGCGCTTCTCGTCGCCTTCCAGGCCGATGACGTCGGTGATGTACCCGGCCGTGCGCGCCGCCGCGGTCGCCCCCTTGAGCACCGGGAGTGGCACGAAGGTGGTCAGCTCCGGCAGCACGATCGCGATTCGGTTGCTGCGCCGGGTGCGCATCGAGCGGGCGATGAGGTTCGGCTTGTAGTCCAGCTGGGCGACCGCCTTGTCGATCTTCTCCCGGGTCGCGGGCCGCAGTCCGCCCTCGTTGCGCAGGTAGCGCGACACGGTCTGGTGCGAGACGCCGGCCACCCGGGCGACCTCCCAGATCGTCGCCCGTTTCTTGCCGATGCCGGACTCACTCGTCATGCGCCCATCGTAGGTGATCGATCACGCGTCCACTCTTGACGCAAAAGTGATCGATCACTATCTTGCTGACTGCCAGGTACGGCGAACCCCCTCGGAAGGCAACACGATGAAGTGGACCCTCCCCCGCCGCTCGCGCGGGACCAGACGTGCCTTAACCGCGCTGAGCGCCATCACCCTCGCCGCGGGCGCCGCGATCATCGCCGCCCCAGCGGCCCAGGCCCACCCCGGTGCCCGAACGACGTATTACGTATCAACGACCGGCCGTGATTCGAATTCGGGTACCAATCCGAGTTCGCCGTGGGCTTCGCTGTCGAAAGTGGACTCCACCACGTTCCAGCCCGGTGACCGCATCCTGTTCCGGTCCGGCGATTCCTGGACCGGCCAGCTGTGGCCGAAGGGCTCGGGTAGCGCGGGCGCGCCGATCACCATCGGCAGCTACGGACCCGGCAACAAGCCATCGTTCGCGGGCGCGGGCACGGTGCCGGACGCGGTGAAACTGTGGAACCAGCAGTACTGGACCATCACCGGCATCGACGCGTCCAACTATGCCGGCAGCTCAACCTCCGACCTGCGGGACTTCCGGGCCATCCACGTCGGCGGCGACGACAGCCAGACGCTGACCGGCTTCACCATCGACGGCGTGAGCGTGCACGACGTGACCGGAGTCGACAACTGGATCGGCGGATCGACCTCGAACAACCGGCCCGGGATCAACTTCCAGATGGGCTGGGACCGGGCCAAGAACACCGGCGGGATCGTGTTCAACACGACCGTGCCGAACATCGCCGCCCCGCCGAGCAGGCCGACGATCCTCAACGACATCGTCATCGAGAACTCGTCGATCAAGAACACCTCGTGGGGCGGGATCGTGCTCAAGCAGTACTCCGGCACCTCCCCCGGCGCCACGGC
>DATFHN010000090.1:0-2461 GCA_035248365.1 Pseudonocardiaceae bacterium
AGACAGTGCCAGGAACCCACACCGAGTTGGAGCTCCACACGTGTCGCCGATCACGGTCGCGTGAGCCGCGCTGCCTCGGCTCTCATGATGCCTGCCCGTCAAGACGTGTCGCAGGCGCTCACTGCGACCGCTCTGACGGGCGGGTCTCAAGGTCGATCACGACGCGCCAGGAGTGAGCCGACGCGACGGCAGCGGCGAGTTCGTCGCGGGTGTACGTATGGCGGGCCGGCATGGCCGCACGCTAAGCCCGGATGCACCGAACTGAATGCCGTTGATCCTTGTTGATGTTGGGGCGGCCTTCGTGCTGTGTGGGCGTGTGAGGGCTGCCGGTCTGCCCGGCTGTTCCACTGGTCGTTGGTCGGGGCCGGTGGGCCGGTTGGTCAGGCAGCGATCGCGGTGGGTGGCCCGAGCGCGGCGGTGAACAGGTCGAGCCAGTCGTCGACCCAGGGCCAGTTCGTCGGTAGCCGCAGGCAGACGCGGCGGGCTGAACGCACGACCCGGGCAGGGACGTTGATCAGCTGGCGGCGGACGGTGGCCGTGGTCGCTCGGGCGTGGAACAACGAGGCCAGCGCGCCGGCGGCGCGGGTGAGGTTGAATGCGATCCCGGCCAGCACCAGCCACGCGCCGTTGGCGTTGAACTTCCCGGAGGGCAGGTGCGCGAGCGGGCCGTTCTTCAGGTCGGCGATGACCTGTTCGATGATCGCGTGCCGGCGGTGATCAGCTTCGGCCTGCAGCATCACCAGCGGCGAATCGGTGAATACGGCGTGGTGGCGCCAGGCCGGGAACAGCTCGCCCTGGGCGTCCGCGAGGACGTGCTCGGGGTTCTGGTCGCGGACGCGACGCACGATCAACCGCGCCGAGACCGCGTGTTTCTTGCCGCGGGAGGCGAACGCGGTGAACGGCACCTCAGCGACCTCGGCATCGCTGACCCACTGCTGCAGTTGCTCGTCGAACACCGAGTGCGGGTAGCGGATCGTCGTCCACGCATCCTCGCCGATGGCGGCGATCGCCCGCTTCACCGCGGCGTCCTGGCGGGCGGTGATGGAGAACCGGGCCTTCGCACGACCGATCGCGGCGATCACGTCGCGGCCGTAGAACGCCGAGTCCGCCCGCACCACCAGCAGCCCGCCCTTGCCACCCGCGCCGCAGGCGCGGCTGGTCTTCAAGGCGTCGGCGACCAGGCGGGCGGCGCCGCGCGCGGAGTTCGCCGAGCCCTTGCGCAGCCTGGTCGCCACGATCACCGGCGCGCCGCTCGGAGTCGACAGCGCGGCGATCAGTGCGTTCAGGCCCTTGACTCCGGAGTAGCCGTAGCCGGCGCCCTGCTTGGCATAGCCGTAGGTCGCCCGGATCGTGTCATCGACATCGAGATAGGCGATCCGGGCCGCGTCGGGCAGCAGCGGCCTCTGGCCAGCGAGGTTGGCGACCAGACGGGCGGCGACGGCGTCGAGCTGACGCACATGCCCGAACGCGAAGCTGCGCAGGAACGACCCCAGCGTCGACGGCGCATAGGTGCCGGTGAACAACCGGCCCATCCCGCCGTGGCGCAACAGGCCCATGTCCTCGATGCTGTCCGCACCGGCCACCATCCCCGCGACCAGCGCGGCGACCTTCGACCCGGCGTGCGCGCCCTTGTCCGTCGGCACCGTCAAGTGCTCATCGGCCAGGACCCGCAGGCCCGCCCGGTCAGCCAACCCCAACACGGGAACCAGGCCGCCCGCCGCCACGAGACTCGCCTCGTCGAAGCTCGCGGACAGCGACGACGACCTATGGGAAAGTTGCATCTACGAGGTGCCCTTCGTGACAGCCAGAATCAGTTCTTCAGCAGCTCTGATTCTTCTGCTGCACAAGGGCATCTCGCTGTTACGGCACGCTCACGCCGCCATGATCATCGGTGGATCGGGGCTTAGACCGCTGGAGATCGGCGACGAGCGCAGATAATCCGGTCCACCTCGAGTGCCGAAGGGGCTACGTAATCGCCGATCGCGGCCGGGTGAACGCGCATCAGGAAGCCCCCGTGCTTGGGTAACCCACAGCTCGCCGAGCGCACGCCGCCGTTCGTCCGGCCTACCTGTTCGTCCGGCCGCTGTGTCCAGCCTGGCAAGTGCCTGGAGGTCCCAGAATATGGGGCCTCCAGTCCGAGCGGGCGACGGGAATCGAACCCGCGTAATCAGTTTGGAAGACTGAGACTCTGCCATTGAGCTACGCCCGCGTTGCAGCCCATCACCTTACCGGGAGCCTCATGAACCCCTCGCGACTCACCGGCCCGCCGATGCGGCTGCGGCTCGGCGGCGACATCCTGCCGATGGTCGGCCACGTGCGGATGTACGTCTGCGGCATCACGCCCTACGACGTCACGCACCTCGGGCACGCCGCGACCTACGTCTGGGCCGACGCCGCCGAGCGGGTGCTGCGCTGGCACGGCCACCACGTCACGGTGGCGCGCAACGTCACCGACGTCGAC
>DATFHN010000091.1:0-177042 GCA_035248365.1 Pseudonocardiaceae bacterium
CTGAACGCGACCGCGCTGAGCGTGCTCGGCGGCCACCACGACGACTGGGCGAAGGCCATGCGCGCGGCGGAGGACACGATCCGCAGCGGCGCGGCGCTCGACCTGATCAACCGGATGCGCAGCGCCCGCTCAGCCAACCTCCTGGTGGCCGGCCATGCTTGAGCTAGCGACCGACCGCCCGACATTCTTCGCCGCGCCCCCGCCCGGCGAACCCGGCCTGGCCGTGTTCCTCAACGCAGGCGATCCACCACTGGACGAACTGGCCGGCGTGATCGCGATGCTGGACCAGTCCAGAGTGGACTGTCTGGAACTGGCCGTCCCGTTCCCGGCCTCGTTCACCGACGGCCCCACCGTGCGCCGCTCGGCCAAACGAGCACTCGCCCGCCGAACCGACCTCGCCAAGGTGCTGGCCCTGATCGAACGGGTCCGGCCCACCCTGAAGCACCTGCGCATCGCCATGATCGCGGACTGGTCGCACTCCGTGCGCCCGGTCGGCCTAGCCGAGTTCCTGCGCAGAACACACGCGTCCGGAGTGGACGGACTGCTGCTGCACGGGCTCCCCGCGACCCAGCGGTCCACCTACTACGAGCTGGCCCACGCCGCGCAGGTGCCGGTGGTGGCGACCTGCTACCCCGACTCCGGCCCGGCCGTGCTGGCCGAGTCGGCCCGCAACGCCACCGCCTACCTGTACCTGGTCGCGCACTACGGCCGCAGCGGAACGCCGTCGGCCGACGGATTCCAGCGGGTGGGCCCGGTGCTCACGGCGCTGCGCGCCAACACCACGGCACCGATCGCGGTCGGCTTCGGCGTCCGCGGCCGGGCCGAGATCGACACCCTCCGGGACCTGGGGGCCGACGCCGTGATCATCGGCAGTGCGGCCGTCGCCCGGGTCGAGAAGGCGACCGCGAATGGCCACGACGTGGTCGCGGACCTAGCCGATTTTGTCGCGGATCTCCGCGCCGAAACCAGCGCACCACCACCGAAAGGAGTTGTATCCAGATGATCATTCGCCAGATGGGCAACGTGCCGACCGTCGACTGGGGCAACGGCATGAGTTCCCGGTTCCTCACCCAGGCCGACGGCATGGGCTACACGGTCACCGACACCACGGTGCGCGCCGGGACCAAGTCACGGCTGGAATACCGCCGTCACCTGGAGGCCTGCTACTGCATCGGCGGCAGCGGCGAGGTCCTCGACCTCGACGGCAACTCCTACCCGATCACGCCCGGCACCCTCTACGCCCTCGACGAGCACGACGCGCACTTCCTGGTCGCGTCGCCGGATGAGGACCTGCACCTGGTGTGCGTGTTCACGCCTGCGCTGCAGGGCTACGAGACACACAAGCTCGACGCGGACGAATTCTCTCACTACTGAACCCAAGAGGTGCACGGTGATCAAGTGGAGCGATGAGCAGCAAGAGCTGCTCGCCGGGCTGGCCCCGTGGTGCGAGGCACTGAGCGCGGACCACATCGAACGGGACGCCGAGGCGGCCTTCCCCTGGGACAAGTGGAAGCTGGTGCAGGAGTGCGGCATCCTGCGGCTGCCGTTCGACGAGGCGTGGGGCGGGCTCGGTCAGGACCTGCTGACCACCATGTACCTCCTGGAGGGTCTCGGCCACGGTTGCCGGGACGGTGGACTCAGCTTCGCGGTGTCCACCCACATCGTGAGCGTCGGCGTTCCGTTGCAGCGCTTCGGATCTGCCGCACTCAAACAACGACACCTGCCGAGGATCTGTTCCGGTGAGGCGATCGGCGCGCACGCCATCTCCGAACCGGACAGCGGCTCCGACGCGCTGCACATGCGCACAACGGCCCGGCAGGTCGGCGACGAGTACGTGCTGACCGGCAGCAAGATGTTCGTCAGCAACGGCCCTGTCGCCGACCTGTTCGTGGTCTACGTCCGCACCAACGCGAAGGGCGGCCCACTCGGGACGACCGCGCTGCTGGTCGAACGCGACACGCCCGGTTTCACCATCGGCAATCCCATTGCCAAGATGGGCCTGCGCACCTCGCCGCTGTGCGAGCTGTTCTTCGACGAGGTACGCGTGCCCGCCGCGAACGTGATCGGCCGCTCCGGCGGTGGGTTCCTGGTGCTGGATCACGTGATGAAGTGGGAGATCCTCTGCTCGTTCGCGATCAGCCTCGGTGAGATGCGCCACCGCCTCGAACAGTGCGTCGACTACGCCAGCACGCGGGTCCAGTTCGGCAAGACCATCGGCAACTACCAGGCGATCTCGCACAAGATCGCGGAGATGAAGATCGGCGTCGAAACCACCCGCAAGTGGCTCTACGACACCGGGCAGCGCCTGGTCAACGGCGAGAACATCACCATCGACCTGGCCATCACCAAGATCATCGCCAGTGAGGAGAACCTCACCTCGGCGCTCTCCGCCGTCCAGATCCACGGCGGCAACGGCTACATGGCCGAATACGGTCTGGAGAAAGACCTGCGCAACGCGGTCGCGGGCACCATCTACTCGGGCACCTCGGAGATCCAGCGCAACCGGCTCGCCGCCATGCTCGGCCTGAGCAAACGAGGTGACGCGGCATGATCCCCGAACTCGCCGCCACCGAATTCCTCGACCACGGCTCCCCCGCCATCCGCGACTTCGTCGCCAAAACCCCGGGCGACACCACGCTCGACAAGGCCGCCGCCCTCTACAAAGCCGTCCGCGACGGCATCACCTACGAGGTCTACGGCGCCGACCTGTCCCGCGAAGGCCTACGCGCCAGCAACGTGTCGCAGCGCCGATCCGGCATGTGCATCCACAAGTCGATCCTCTACGCGGCAACACTCCGCGCGATCGGCGTCCCCAGCAGACTGGTCTTCACCGACGTCCGCAACCACCTGGCGTCCCCGCAACTGACGCGACTCATCGGCGGCGACACCTTCACCTACCACTGCCTGGTCTCCGCCCAGCTCAACGGCAGATGGGTCAAGGCAACCCCGGTCTTCAACCGCCTCCTCTGCAAGCTCTACCGCATCGCCCCGCTCGAATTCGACGGCACGCAGGACAGCCTGCACCACCCCTTCGACCTCAACGGCCGTCGGCACATGGAGTTCGTGCACGAGCACGGCGAGTTCGCCGACGTCCCGTACGACCGGCTGCTCACCGGCCTGCGCGCCGCGCACCCCGGCATCTTCGCCACCGAGGACACCTTCACCACCGGTTCGCTCGTCGCTGACGCGACCCGATAACCACCCACCCAGGAATTGGAGTCAAGCAATGTCGGACCAGATCAAGTATCTGCTCCCCGAGAAGGACATCCCGCGGACCTGGTACAACCTCGCGAGCGACCTGCCCGACAGGGCTCCGATGCTGCACCCGGGCACCGGCGCGGAAATCACCGTCGACGACCTGCTCGGCATCATGCCCGAGGAACTCGCCCGCCAGGAACTGACCACGGCCGCCGAGGTGGAGATCCCCGAGCCGGTACGGCAGATCTACGCCCAGTGGCGTCCCTCCCCGCTGTTCCGCGCCCGTCGCCTCGAAGCGGCGCTGAACACACCCGCGCGCATCTACTACAAGTACGAGGGCGGCAGCCCGGCCGGCAGCCACAAGCCGAACACCGCGATCGCGCAGGCCTACTACAACAAGCAGGCCGGCATCACCCAGCTCGCCACCGAGACCGGTGCGGGTCAGTGGGGATCATCCCTCGCGCTGGCCGGGGCCATGTTCGGCCTGGACGTGTCGGTGTTCATGGTGAAGGTCAGCTACCACCAGAAGCCGTACCGCCGCATGCTGATGGCCACCTACGGCGCCCGCTGCGTACCCAGCCCGAGCCCGGAAACCGCCGCCGGTCGCGCGATCCTCGCCGCCGACCCGGACTGCCCCGGCAGCCTCGGCATCGCCACCTCGGAAGCCCTGGAAATCGCGGGCGGCAACCCGGACGTCAACTACGCAGGCGGCAGCGTCCTCAACCACGTCCTGCTGCACCAGACCGTCATCGGCCAAGAAGCGATGGCCCAGTTCGCACTGGCCGACGACTATCCGGACATCGTCATCGGCGCCACCGGCGGCGGCAGCAACTTCGGTGGCCTGGCCTTCCCGTTCATCGGCGAGCAGCTGCGCGGCGGCCGTCCGGTGCGGGTGATCGCCGCCGAGCCCGCGTCCTGCCCGACCATGACCCAGGGCACCCTCGCCTACGACTTCGGCGACACCGCGGGCCTGACCCCGCTGATCAAGATGCACACCCTCGGCCACAGCTTCGTGCCGCCGCCCGTGCATGCCGGCGGCCTGCGCTACCACGGCATGGCGCCGCTGGTCAGCGACGTCCTCGAACGCGACCTCATCGAGGCCACCGCGGTCAAGCAGCTCAGCTGCTTCGCCTCCGGCATCACCTTCGCGCGGGCCGAAGGCATCATCCCGGCGCCCGAATCGTCGCACGCCATCGACGTCGCCGTCCGCGAAGCGGTGCGCTGCCGCGAAGAGGGCGTCAGTAAGTCGATCGTGTTCGGCCTGTCCGGCCACGGCCACTTCGACCTGGCCGCGTACGAGAAGTACCTGTCCGGGTCGCTCGAAGACCACGAAGTCGACCAGGTAGCCCTCGGCCAGGCGCTCGCTCAACTGCCCGGCCTGGTCCAAGCCTGACATCCGTGTGGGAAGGGAGCGCCGCGATGCGCGTGAAGATCTGCGGCGCGACCCGCACCGCCGAGATAGTGGCTCTGGCGGCAACCGGAGTCGACTTCGTAGGCCTCTGGCACGGCGTCCCAGGCGGACGAACCGAACTAGAACCGGCCCAGCTGACCCGCCTGGCCACAGCAGCACTAACCCACCACCTACAACCAATCCTGGTAACCCTGGATCCCGCACCAGAAAAACTGATCCATTCCAGCATCACCTGGCTGCAACTACACGGCTATCAACAACCCAGCACAGTAAAATCCCTCAAAGCCAACAACCCAAACACAACCATCATCAAAGTACTGCACATAGACAACACCAACAATTGCATAGAACGCCCGCTCATCCGGTCCTACCAACGAGCCGGAGTGGACGTCTTCCTGCTCGACGCGCTGGCCGCCGACGGCCGGATCGGCAGTACCGCACAGACCATCGACCCGAGCACGGCCGAGCGAATCATCGACCTCTGCGACCGCCCCGTGATGCTGGCCGGCGGCCTCACCGCGAGCAATTCCGCCCGCTACCGGCAGCTGACCAGCCACCCCCAGTTCTTCGGCATCGACGTCGATTCCGGGGCGCGCGGCGCCGACGGTCGCATCGACGAGCGCAGGGTCGCCGAGATCAGAGACAAGTGGACGGTGGTGGGGAGCCAATGACCCGATTCGTCGAAGCGGTACTTGCCGCGGACATCCCGGTGATCGCCGAGATCAAACCCAAGAGCGGAGCAGGCGACGACCTGCTCGGTGGCCGAGATCCGATCGAAATTGTACAAAGCTACGTTGAAGCAGGAGCACACTGCCTATCTGTCGTAACCGGAAAATGGTTCAACGGCAAACTAGACCTGCTCCGCAAGGTAGTGTCAACAACCGGCTTACCAGTCCTGCAAAAAGACTTCATCACCCGCGAAAGCCAAGTGACAACGGCCGCCGAAATCGGTGCAGGCGCAGTCCTCCTCACCGCAGGCCTCATCACAGCAGCCTCCCTCCGCAAACTAACCGAACTAGCCCTAACCCTCGGCCTTACCCCCTTCGTAGAAGTAACAACCGAAGCCGAAATCGAGGCAGTCCCCCACGCCAGCGAATGCGTCATAGCGGTCAACAACAAAGACATAGCGGAGAAAGAATCCCTCGAAGCCGATCTCACCCGCGGCACCCGCCTCCTCCCCGCCGTCCTGGCGACAGGCGCGGCCTGCCCGGTCAGCGCCAGCGGCATCGAAACCCCCCGGCAAGCCGCCGACATGCTCGCGGCCGGCTACTCAGGACTCCTCGTCGGCACCACCCTCCTGCGCGCAACCAGCCCCAGCGCCTGGTTCGCGGACGTGGCAAAGTTACGGGTGGTGACATGATCGACACCACCCCAGGCCTGTCCGCGCGCGCCGCGGTCACCTGGGTCCGCCGCCACACCCCCGGCGAATGGCACGAGTCGCCGCAGCCGCTCCCCGCCGACCACATCGCCGCCGACTTCGCCCGGCGCTACGCAGGAATCCCCGCGAATTCCTTGGCCCGCAACGAACCCATCGTCTGCTACCAGGCAGAAGGCCGATCCATCCCAGTCCTACTCGGCCTGTACGGCAGCGACGAACGAGTCCGGTCCTGGCTCCCCGGGCTCCCCCACCCCGTCGACCGCCCCAACGCCGAATCCCTACTGGCCAAGGCAATGCCGCCGGTCATCGTCGAGACCCCCGTATGCCGCCAACGCATCCATTCCCGCGTAGACCTCTCCAGACTTCCCGCGCTCCGCGCAACCCCCCGCGACGCGGGCCCCTACCTCACCACCGGCGTAGTCATGGCAGGCGCCCCCGGCGCGACCGAAACCTCCCTCTCGGTCCACCGCATGCTGCTCATCGGCCGGAACAAACTCGCCATCTGGATGGTCCCCGGCCGCGCCGTGCGCCGCCTGCACGAAGCCGCCCTCCTCACCGGCCGACGGCTCCCGGTATCGGTCAACATCGGCGCCCCTCCAGCAGCCGTCGTCGCATCCGCCCTCAGCTCAGCCGTCCTCCCCGCCGACGTCGACAAGCTGCACATCGCAGGCGCCATGGCCGAACGCCCCATCTCGATCGCGCACGCCCTGACCCAGCCGGTCTCCGTCCTGGCCGAATCCGAGATCGTCCTGGAGGGCTACCTGGACAACACGGTCGCCGATGAGGCGCTGAGCGGCCCGCCCGACGTGTCACTGCCCGAATTCCTCGGCTACGACGGCACCGCCCAGCCCAACCTCCCGGTCCTCACCGTGACCGCGATGACCACCCGCCGCTCGCCCCGCTTCCAGGCCGTGATCGGCCCCGGTCGCGAACAATCGGTGATCCTCGGCCTGGCCGGCGCGATCTCGGTCGCCCTCACCGGCAACGACAACGACTGGCGCATGATCCGCGACCTGCACTACTCCCCCGCAGGCGGCGGCATGCTGCTGCTCACAGTCGCGGTACGCAAGGAATCCTCCGCAGACGACGAACGCCTGGGTGCCATCGCCCGCCGAATCTTCGAATGGCACACCTTCGTCAAGCTGATCATCTTCACCGACACCGACGTGGACATCACCTCCGCCGAAGACGTCCTCTGGGCAATCACCACCCGCGCCAACCTCAACACCGACTGCGCGACATTCGCGGGCTTCCGCCCATTAGCCATGGACCCCTCGCACCGCGCCGACTGGTCAGACCAACGCGGCGCCAACGGCGGCGCAGGCCGCACCTACCTCGACGCGACCGTCCCCTACGCCCTCCGCGCCCAAACCATGCGCAGTTTCGGGGAGCAGTCATGAGACTCGTCGTTGGCATCACCGGTGCGACCGGCTCCATCCTCGGCGTGCGAATCCTCGCCGCGCTGCGCGCACTAGAAGTGGAAACGCACCTGGTACTGAGCCGCTGGGGCCGAGCAACCCTCGAACTAGAAACGAGCCTTACCGCCAACGACGTCTACGACCTAGCCGATCACGTACACGGCCCCGGCGACCAGGCGTCAGCCATCTCCAGCGGCTCATTCCGCACCGACGGCATGATCATCGCCCCGTGCAGCATGAAGACCCTCGCCGCCGTCCGCGCCGGCTACGGCGACGGCCTGATCGCGCGAGCCGCCGACGTCACCCTCAAGGAACGCCGCAAGCTCGTCCTGGTCCCGCGCGAACTCCCGTTCTCCGAGATTCACCTGGAGAACATGCTGGCGCTGACCAGAATGGGCGTGATCATCGCCGCGCCGGTCCCCGCGTTCTACACCAAACCCGGAACCGTCGACGAGATCGTCACGCACATCTGCGCGCGCGTCCTCGACCAGTTCGGGCTCGACGTACCAGCGGCCCGCTGGCCGGACTGCCGGTCCCAACGCACCCGTCAACCGTCCATTTCGGAGTCGTGATGACCGCAACAGATCCGCTCACCGTGTCGCCGAACGTCTTCCGCAAGGTCCTCGGCAACCTGCCGACCGGGGTGGTCGTGATCACGACGCCCACCGGGACCGGCCAGATCGCCAGATCCGCGAACAGCTTCACCTCGGTGTCGTTGGAGCCGCCGCTGGTCTCGGTGTGTTTCACCAACACCTCCCCGATGACCGCGGCCCTGTGCGCATCCGGCACCTGGGGCGTCTCGGTCCTCGCCGCCGACCAACGCGACCTGTGCGCCCATTTCGCCAACCGCGACACCGCCCGCGATCTCACCCGCATCCCCCACTCCCTCGGCCCCCACACCGGCGCGGCCCTGCTCACCGACTGCGTCGCCACGATCGAATGCCGCACCGTGCTGATGCAGGAGGCGGGCGATCACACGGTCGTGATCGGCGAGGTACTGGCCATGACCACCCGCCGCGAGCACGGCCCGCTGGTGTTCTACCGCGGCAAGTACCACGCGATCCGCTGACCGAGCCACCTGCGCGAGCTTTGGCCCTGTTTCCGCTCCACGACGACAAGAAGAATTCCCTTAACGCAGAACGAAACCCAGGAAGGCACCCCGATGAGCACCAACCCGTTCGAGAACAACGACTACTCCTACTTCGTGCTCGTCAACGACGAAGGCCAGCACTCCCTGTGGCCCGCGTTCGCGACGATCCCGGACGGCTGGCAAGCCGTGTTCGGCGAGGAATCCCGGCAGGCGTGCCTCGACTACGTCGAGGAGCACTGGGTGGACATGCGGCCCAAGAGCCTGATCAAGGCGATGGACCGCGCCGCATCGTAAAACCGCGCGGCACAAGAGCTGGCGCCCCGGCCACAAGCCGAGGCGCCAGCTCCGCGTGTGTAACGATAAACAACCCTCGCGGCCACCCGCCTGTGTATCGATACACAGCCAGGTGCCGCCGAGCCGCGCACCGCCACGCCAACCGGCCAGTTCCCACTCCGTTTTATCGATACACAAGCCCGCTCGTGCCGCCCCTGTGTATCGTTACACAACCCACCCGAACGCAGGCCAGCGCGAAGCTGCCGACGACGAGCACAGCGACCCGAACGAACAGGGCCGGTGGCGCGCGTACGAACGCAGCGGACCAGTCCCCAGCCAGACCCGCACGGTCTGCGCGCGGGAAGGATCCGCGAGCGAAAGCACGCTCCGCACGCGGGAAAGGATCCGGGAGTGAAAGCACGCTCCGCCTGCGGCAGCAGTCGGTGAGTGAAAGCACGCTCCGCCTGCCGGAGCAGTCGGCGAGTGAGAGCCCGCTCCGCGTGTGAGAGGAGTCGGCGAGCTGACCCTGCGCCCGAGCTGACCCTGCGCCCGAGCTGGCGTTGCGCCCGAGCGAACCGCTGCCCCGCTTGCTCACCTGGGCCAGCAGTTCGGCTCTGGCACCACGTTGGTGATCTTCGTCGCGATCCGCGGCTACGCCCTCGGCGGCCACCGTGAATCCGGCCGCAGTTGGCCCAGTACCGGGATCTGCGCCAGGTACGCCTCGGCGGCGCGGGCCGCGTGCTCGTCGCGCGCCCACAGGCTCATGGTGCATCGTCCCCTCGCGGGGTACATCCGGGTCACCGTCGCCGTGAGGAAGATCCGGAACCCGTCGCCTTCCCACCACCATTGCGTCAGGCCGGCTCCCTCGGGGATAGCCCGCAGCCCTGCCGCGCGGTCCCGGACGAGTTCCGCCTCCGCGAGGGTGAGCGACTGCTCCCGTGCCCAGCGCCAGGCGGCGCACTCGGCGTGCAGGGCGGCGTCCTCGATCACCGCGTCGGCGCCCGGGTACACCGGGATCAAGTTCTCGGGCGTCCAATCCGGACCGGGGACGGTGAAGGCCACCGACCCGTCCGCGCGTAGCAGGATCGCCCACGGGATGGCCGTGGTGTGGTCGACGAACTCCACCCACGGCTCGCCACCATCGCAGTCGTCATCTTCCAGCCACGGGCCGAAGACCACCTTTTCCCGGAAATCCGGGCCTTCGTGGCGGAATGACAGGCCGCCATACCGCTGTTGCGTCTCGCGCAACAGCCATGATGCCGCGTCGCCGGGGACTTTAGGCACGTCGAAGGGAAGGCGCGATGCATGATCTCGCAGGAACCGCTGCGCGCGGGCCGTCAAACCAATGGGGTCATCAAGGACGTGGTCTATAGCCCGATTCTGCCACGGGACAGGCCACGCGAGGCGGCGAGCCCTCGTCGGTGAATGGCTCTGGATCACCCGTGATCAGGTTCGAGGCCTGACTGGCCGGACGCGGTGACGGCCCACGGTTTTATCGATACACATGGCTGCGCGGGACGGCGCGTTTTATCGATACACAGGGGCCCTGCGCGCGGCCCGTTTGCGGTCGCGCAGGGCGGCGCGCGCGGGGCGCGGGGCAGCGGGCGCAGGGCTGTGTATCGTTACACAACAGCCGGGGGCTGGGGCTTGTTTATCGATACACAACGGCCAGGGGTTGGGGCGTGTTTATCGTTACACAGTGGGGGCAGGTGGGGCGACGGCGCAGGTAGTAGGCGTAGGCGGCGGCGCCTAGGGCCGCGCCCCAGATGATCCAGAGCATGCCGGGGACGTTGACTGCCCACGACGCGGGGCTGAAGGGGATTCGGAAGTTCATCAGGCCGGCTGGGATCAGGATGATCGCTATCAGGGCTGCGGGCACCACGGCCACGGCGGGCGCGACTGGCTTGCCAGCTTTGAACCAGAGCCACCTCGGATAGACCTCGCCCCAGCGGGCGGTCAGGCCGTGGATCAGGATGCTGCCGATCGTGCCTGCGACGGCTAGGCCGAGTCCGACCGAGAGCATGTTCGGGGTGGATTGCATCATGTACAGGAAGTCGCGCGTGATGCCTAACGGAACGCCGAAGTACCAGCACACGCGGGTGATCTCGTAGGGCACGTTCGCGAGGCAGGCGACGCGCACTGCCCAGTGTCCCCATCGGCGTGCGGCTTCCGGAGTGGTCCAGGATGCGCCGGGGGTGTCGGCGCGGCCGCAGTTGGGGCAGGCGCCTCGGGTTCGGCGTTGGTAGGCGAGGGTGGCCGCGGCCCACAGGAGGCCGCCGACGAAAATGATGACGAGGTTGAGGCGGTGCCAGTACAGGATCGCGGCGACATCGTGTTGCGGGCCGGGAACCCCGGTGAACGCGAAGATCACCAACAGCGGGGACAGCGCGACGATCGCGAGGATCGAGTAGTCGGGGATGGCCAGGGCGAACACCGCCGCCGACAGCCAGCCCAGGGCCAGGACGGCTCGTCGGAGGTTGCCGTGACCGTTGCGTCTGATCATGACGATGCCGAGGATGCCGCCGAGCAGGCCGACGGCGGTGATCACCGGGCCGACGACGGCTACCGGGGTTGCTTCGAGGATTGAGAGGGTGGAGCGGTTTGCCTGTACGGGCGCGAACGGGAAACCGGCGCCGCCGAGCGTCCAGTAGAGTCCGGCCGCGCCGTAGCCGAACGACCAGATTGTTGCCAGGTAGCCAGACCAGGTCGGCCAGTGCTGCCACCATCGCCACATCGCGTTTCGCCTCCATCGAGTAGACCTTTGATTCGACGATGGCAGCCTGGCCGGGTCTGGTTATCCCCCTGCGGAGCCAGCTTGCTCACTCGCGAGAGCGAGAAGCTCACGTGTCCATCGGGAGCGGGGGTACGCCGGGTGGGGTGAAGCCGAAGACGTGACCGTAGAACGACAGCTCGGCCTCGGCGACCCGCGCCACGTTCTCGGCTTTGCGGAAGCCGTGTCGTTCTCCTTCGAAGGCGAGATACGCGTGCGGGACGCCGGTTCCGTCGAGCCGTGCCATGTAGCGGGTGGCGTCGGGGGTGGGGCAGATCGGGTCGTCGGCGCCTTGCATGAGCAGGACCGGGACGTCGACACTGTCTACATAGGTCATGGGCGAGCGTTCGAGGTAACGGTCTTTGTGTTCGGGTAGGCGGCCGATCAGGTTTTCCATGTAGCGGGATTCGAAGTCGTGGGTTTGGTCTATCCAGCTGACCAAGTCGAGGAGCGGGCATAGCATTGTGGCGCATTTGTAGACGGTTGTGGTCGCTATCGACAGGGCGCCGGTCCAGCCGCCTGCGCTGCCGCCGCGGATGGCAAGGCGTTCGGGGTCGGCGATGCCTTCTTCGCCCAGGGCCTTTGCTACCGCGGCGCAGTCTGCGACGTCCAGGACGCCCCATTGTTCGTTGAGGAGTTCGCGGAAGGCTCGGCCGTAGCCGGTTGAGCCGCCGTGGTTCACCGCCACTACGCCGATTCCCCGGCTGGTCAGGTAGGCGAAGACTCGCATGAGGACGGGGACGAATCGTGCGGTGGGGCCGCCGTGGACGTGCACCACGTATGGGGGGCGTTCGCCTTCGGGGGCGGTGTGGTCGGGGTTGGTTGGGGGGTAGATGACAGCCGGGATCTTTCTGCCGTCGGGGGTGGTGAACGTGCGTTCGTGGGCGGGGGGCAGGTATTCGGTGGGGAGGGTGGCTGCTGGGGACTCGCTGAGGGTGGTGAGGGTGGTGGCTGGGTCGCGGAGGTCGACGCTGACGACCGCCCAGTTCGCGGTGGGGCCGGCTGCTGTGCAGGCGACCGTGCTGTCAGAGGCAGCGAGGGTTGGGCCCCAGGCTGGGAGGTCTACTTGGACGTCGGTGATGGTTCGGCTGAATTCGTCGAGGATGGCCAGGGCGCCCCCGCGCAGGACTACGTGACGGCCGTCGCCCAGGGAGGCGAACCAGCGTGAACCTAGCGACCACAGTGGGCCGCCCAGTTCCTCCTCGCAGGGGGCCAGGTTGGTGCTTGATCCGTCGAGGCGGATGCGGTGGAGGTTCCACCAGCCGGTTGGGTCGGTCATGGCCAGGAGCGCGTTGGGGCCGTCCCATTCGAATTGGCAGACTGCCTCGTGCCGCCCGCCTGCGACTACCCAGTGTTTGCCGAAGGTGCCGTCGCTCAGGATGGGTGCGACGCACAGTTCCGTGCCGTCCCAGGGCATTCGTGGGTGGTCCCAGCCGAGCCACGCGGCGTAGGTGCCGTCGGGGCTCGGTTTGGGGGCGGTCATGAAGTGGTGGCTGGCACCTAGTCTGCGGGGCGGCGAGCCGTCGAGCGGGAGAGCTATCAGTTCGCGTTCTATGTCGGTGGGGGCGTCGCCGATTTCGGTCTCGCGGACGCACCAGACTTCGCGGCTTCCTGGGCCGGGGCCCAGGTCTGCGTAGCGCTTGCCTTGGTCCCGGGGTGGGATTTCGGTGAGGGGGGTTGGGTTGCCTTGGTTGGGGTCGAGGAGGTAGACGCGTTGGTCGGTCCAGTGGGTGAAGGCGACGCGCGGGCCGTCCGGGGTGTTGAGGATGGTCCAGGGGCGACCCCCGTATTCGTGGACTCGGTTGCGGACGTTCCAGTCGCCGGGGAGGACGTCGTGCACTTGGCCGTCTGGGGTTTTGCGGAGGAGGGCGGCTCGGCCGCCTTCTTCCGGGCGGGTCTGGGTCCACCAGACTTCGCCTGCGTGCAGTTCTACCCAGTCGGGGGCGCCGACTACTCTGGCCACGTCGGCCGCGCTGATCGGTGAGGTCCAGGCGCCGTAGGGGGCGGTGTTCACGAGGTCACTCCGTTCACGGCGCGGCGCAGTTCGTCCAGGTGCGTGAGGCCGCCGAGGACGACGTCGACGTCGCTGACGAAGTCGATCAGGCAGGCGACCTCGTCCACGCCGATCTCCGCCAATCGCTGGATGGTGGCCTTGCCGTCCTCGACGGTGCCGAACAGGCCTCCTGTGTCGAAGTACTTGTCGAAGGAGTGCATGACCAGGAAATCGATGTCCTCGTCGTTGAGGTTCTTGGGGTCTACGCCGGGCAGGATGTCGCCGGCGGCGCCGAGGATGAGTCCGATCGAGCTGCGGAGGTAGGCGCTGAAGGGCTCACGGACGATCTCTCTGACTTGCTCGCGATCGGTGCCGATCAGGGTATGCAGCATCAGCGCTACCTGGCCGTCGCCATCGTGATCCTTCTTGAACGCCTCGCGGTAGGCGATGATCTTCTTGCGGAGGTCGTCGAGGTCCTGGCCGAGCAAGTGGGTGAGGACGCCGCTGCCGGTGCGGCCGGCGCTGCGGAACGTTTCGATGTTGCCAGCGCTGGTGACCCACACCGGGAGTTCGGCTTGGACGGGGGTCGGGAAGATTCGCACGTTGGCGATTTCGCCGGTGCCGTCCGGGAGTTTGGTGGTTTCGCCGCGCCAGAGAGAGCGGACGGTGCCGACGGTGTCGATCAGGACGTCTCGGCGGTTGGCGTAGTTCTCTGGGCGGATGGCGAAGTCGACCGCGTGCCAGCCGGACGCGAACGAGAGGCCGACGCGGCCGTGCGAGATGTTGTCCACAACGGACCATTCCTCGGCGATGCGCACGGGCGGATGTAACGGCGCGACCACGCTTCCGGCCCGGATCGCGACCTTCTCGGTGACGGCGGCGACCGCGGCGCCGACGACGGCCGGGTTCGGGTAGGAGCCGCCGAAGGCGTGGAAGTGGCGTTCGGGTGTCCAGATCGCGCAGAAGTCGTGGGTGTCGGCGAACTTGGCGCCGTCGAGCAGCATGCGGTACCGGTCGTCGCTCGACTCGGAGTCGTTGGCGAAGTAGAACAGACCGAATTTCATGGTGAACCCTCCTTAACGAGCTTGCGGTACCGGAGTTGCTTGCTCCGGCTTCGGTTCGGGGACGACTGTCTTGGGAATGACTTTCAGCCCGAGCACGGCGATCGCGCCGATGACGAGCACGACGACCGGCAGTGCGTAGGTCCAGCGGATGGCGTCGGCCAGTCCTTCGTGCAGTACCTGTGCGGCCAGTTGTGCCGGCGCGCCGGGGACGGTGAAGTGGGCGGCTTGCAGGTTTCCGGTGGAGGCGTTGGCGAAGGCGTTGATGAAGGTCTGCCGGGAGGATGGCGGGAGCTGGGTTGCCGCGTTGGTTGCCGATGCGGTGAGTGCGGGGACCAGGCGGGCTTGGAGCAGGGCGCCCACTGATGCGCTGCCGATCAGGCTGCCGCAGAGCTTGGCGATGTTGAAGAATCCGGAGGCGATGCCGGTCATCGCGGGTGGCACGTTGCTCATGGCCATGGCGGGCGGCGGCGCAAACGTGACACCCATACCGACGCCGACGGTGGCCAGGCCGGGCAGCATGTCGTACCAGTCGGAGCCGATCCGCTCGGCGGAGGCGAGCAGGACCAGACCTGCGGCCAGCACGAGCATGCCGGCGAACAGGACGAACTTGCCGCCGTAGCGGTCGGTGAGGCGACCGGAGATCGGCGAGAGGAGGACGGAGACGGCGGGGGCGGTGGCTACCGTGAGCCCTGCTACCAGGACGGCCATGCCGAGGGACAGTTGGAGATTCAGCAGGGTGAGGAACAACATGCTGCTCACGGCCAGGGCCAGGCCGCAGGCGGCCGCCAGGGTGAGTACGAAGTTGCGGTTGCGCAGGACGTGGAACGGGAGCATGGGCTCGGCGTCCTGGCGGCGGCGTTCGACCACGAACAGGACGCCCAGCGCGATGATGCCTGCCGCGATGACCATCGGTGCGGTGACTGGGCCGAGTACCCGGCCCCAGTTGTGGGAGTTGCCTTCGAGCAGGCCGTAGACGATCAGGGCCAGGCCGATGGACAGCCAGGCGGCGCCTGCGAGGTCGAGCCGGCGTTTGCGGCCGAAGGCGGTGTTGGGCACGACGATGGCCGCGAACACGATGGCGATCGTGCCGATCACCACGTTGATGCCGAACACCCAGCGCCAGCCCAGCGTGGACACGGTCAGCCCGCCGAGGGTCGGCCCGGCGGCCACCGAGATCCCGGCGACCGCCCCCCACACTCCGAAGGCGGCGCCTCGTCGTTCCTTGGGAAAGATGTGCGTGATGATTGCCATCGACTGCGGCCCGAACAGGGCGGCGCTGCAACCCTGGACGACCCGCGCCGCGATGAAGAAGTCCGCGGATTGCGCGGTGGCGCAGGCGACCGACGATGCCATGAACAGCCCGACGCCGATCATGAACAGGCGTTTCTGGCTGAACAGGTCGCCGAGCCTGCCCGCGGTGACCACGAGCGCGGCGTAGCCGAGCAGGTAGCCGTTACCGACCCAGAGGATCTGGTCGACGCGGGCGTTGAGGTCGTGGATGAGGGACGGTACGGCGACGTTGGTGATGGTCGAGTCCATCAGGCCCAGCGCGCTGCCGGTGAGTAAGGCGCTGAGCACCAGCCATGGACCGAATTCCTTGGTTCTCATTTCGTCTCCTGCATGGTTGCCGCTATCTCGGCGAGGTGCGCTGGCGCGAGCAGTGCGCCGTGGGTGGTTTCGATGTCGTGCCGGATGATCTGTCCGTCTACATAGGATTCCCAGACGCCCGGTTGGTGATCGTGGCCGATCGTGGCTCGGACGTGGGTGATGTTGCCGGTGAAGATTTCGGGGGTGAAGCGGGTCATTTGCTGGGTGTTGGCGGCGAAGACCTGGGCCATCGCGATGAGGGCTTCCTCGCCCAGTCCGGCTACCGGGCTCTTGACTTCGGTGAGGCGGGCCATGGCTTGTGCGCTGGTCAGTTCGTCGGCGCCGGGGTCGATGCCGAGCGAGTCCAGTACCGCGGCCAGCGCCTCCCCCGGCGTGAACTCGACCGGGCCGCGGTCGGCGACCGGGTAGGAGTCGAGCAGGGTGAGCGTGGCGACTTGCTCACCGTGGCGTTGCAGCTGGGTTGCCATGGCGTGGGCGACCACGCCGCCGAAGGACCAGCCGAGGAGGTGGTAGGGGCCGGTCGGCTGCGCCGCGCGGATTTCGGAGATGTACCGGGCCGCCGTTTCCTCCACGTTTTCGGGGTGGTCGCCGGTGAGGCCGGGTGACTGGAGGACGTAGACCGGGCGGTCCGCGTCGAGGTGCCGTAGCAGACCGGCGTAGACCCAGCCGATGCCGGCTGCCGGGTGCACGCAGAACAGGGGCGCTCGCGAACCTGCGGCGCGGATCGGCATGAGCACGTCGAGGGCGGAGCCCGCGTCGCCGAGGCTGTGCGCCAGTTGTTCGACGGTGGGTGTGTCGAACAGGGCGCGGATGGACAGCTCGACGCCGAGGGTTTCGCGGACCTGGTTGACCACGCGCATGATCAGCAGCGAGTGGCCGCCCAACTCGAAGAAGTTGTCCTCGACGCCGACCTCGGGCAGGCCGAGCACGTCGGCGACGATCCGCGCGAGCAGTTCCTCGGTCGGCGTTTCCGGAGCGCGGCCCGTGCCGGTGGTGACGGTCGGCGCGGGTAGCGCGGCGCGGTTGAGCTTGCCGTTGGGGGTCAACGGGAACTCGTCGAGCGGGATCAGCGCGGTGGGCACCATGAACTCGGGCAGCACGGCCCGCAGTTCGTCGCGCACCTGGGCGATGTCGACGTCGGCCGGGGTCAGGTAGCCGACCAGGCGCGGGTCACCGGGCTGGTCCTCGCGGACGATCACGGCCGCGCCGGTCACGCCATTCTGGCGGGCCACCACGTTCTCGATCTCTTCCAGCTCGATCCGGAAACCGCGGATCTTCACCTGGAAGTCGGCCCGGCCGATGAAGATCAGCTCGCCGTCGGCGTTCCACCGCACCACGTCACCGGTCCGGTACATGCGGGCACCGTGCCCGGCGATCGGGTCGGCGACGAACCGGGTCGACGTCAAACCCGACCGGCCGCGATAGCCGCGGCCCAACTGGACGCCGGCCAGGTACAGCTCGCCGGCCACGCCGGGCGGGACCGGGCGCAGGTTGGCGTCCAGCACGTAGACGCCGGTGTTCCAGACCGGGCGGCCGATCGGCACCGGGCCATCCGAGTGGGTCACCGGGGTGTAGGTGACGTCGACGGCGGCTTCGGTGGGGCCGTAGAGGTTGTGCAGTCCGGTGTCCAGGACGTCCAGGAACTGGTTGGCCAGTTCGCGTGGGAGCGCCTCGCCACTGCACATGACCCGGGTCAGGCTGGTGCAGTCGGCGGCCGTTGGTTCGGCGACGAAGGCCCGCAGCATGGACGGGACGAAGTGCAGGGTGGTGATCTGCTCGCGTTGGATCAGGCCGGCCAGGTAGCGGGCGTCCTTGTGACCGTCGGGCTTGGCCATGACCAGGGTGGCGCCCTGGATCAGCGGCCAGAAGAACTCCCAGACCGACACGTCGAAACCGGAGGGCGTCTTCTGCAGGACGCGATCGTCGGTGGCCAGGCCGTATTCGTGTTGCATCCAGAGCAGGCGGTTGACGATCGCGCGGTGCGGCACCATCGCGCCCTTGGGGCGGCCGGTCGAGCCGGAGGTGTAGATCATGTAGGCGAGGTTGGTCGGCGCGATTGCCACGTCCGGGGCGGTGTCGGCGTCGCCGATCTTGTCCAGGACGCGGACCGGGACGGGGACCTCGGGGAGGCGGTCGGCGATGTCGGGGCTGGTCAGCAGGAGGGTTGGGGTCGCGTCGGTGAGCATGTAGACGATGCGGTCGGCCGGATAGTCCGGGTCGATGGGGACGTAGGCGCCGCCTGCTTTCAGCACCGCCAGCAGGGCGATCACCAGCTCCAGAGAACGCGGTACGGCTACAGCGACCCGGGATTCCGGTCCGACGCCTGCTTCGGCCAACTCGTGAGCCAGGGCGTTCGCCTTGGCGTGGAGTTCGGCGTAGCTGAGGGATTCGTCTTCGAAGACCAGGGCTTCTTGGTCGGCGTGGGTGGTCGCGGCGGTTTCCAGGAGGCTGGTCAGGGTGAGGGTTGGGTCGAGGGGGTTTTCGGTTGCGTTGACTGCGTCTAACTGGGCGCGGTCGGTTGGGGCGAGGATGTCTAGTTGGTCGAACGGTAGGTCTATGTCGGCGATGGCGGCGGTGAGGAGTCGGCCGAAGGCGTCGACGATGCGCTGGACCGTTGATTCGTCGAACAGATCGGGGTTGTAGCTCAGGACGCCGTCCAGGCCGTTGTCGTGCTCGGTCAAGGACATCAGCAGGTCGAACTTGACGCCGTGCAGATCGACCTCGTCCTCTTCGACGTCCAATCCGGACAGTTGCCAGTCGGGCTTGGCGTTGTTCTGCAACACCAGCATGGTCTGGAACAGCGGATGCCGCGACTGCGAGCGTTCCGGGTTGAGCAGCTCGACGAGTCGCTCGAACGGCATGTCCTGGTTGGCGTAGGCGGCCAGGTCGGTAGCTCGTACGCGGCCGATCAGCTCGCGGAAGCCGGGTGAACCCGAGACGTCCGCGCGCAGCACCAAGGTGTTCAGGAAGCAGCCGACCAGTTGGTCCAGGGTGCCGTCGATGCGGCCGGCGATCGGGGTGCCGATCGGGATGTCCTCGCCCGCACCGAATCGGGACAGCAACGCGGACAGTCCGGCCTGCAACACCATGAACAGCGTGGCGTGACATTCGCGGGCGACGCGGGCCAGTCCGGCCTGCACCTCGGCGCCCAACGCGACCGGCACCGCGGCGGCCCGGTAGGAGGTGGTGACCGGGCGCTGCCGGTCGACTGGGAGCGGGATCTCGGCGGGCAGGCCGCGCAGCGCGTCGGACCAGAACTCGGCTTGCTCGGCCAGGACTCCTTCGCCGAGCACGTTTTGCTGCCACAACGCATAGTCCGCGTACTGGACCGGAAGCGGTGCCCAACCGGGAGCTTCGCCTGCGCGGCGCGCGGCGTAGGCCTCAGACAGGTCCGCGACGAACGGGGCCCAGGACCAGCCGTCGCCCGCGATGTGGTGCAGGACGAACATGACCTGGTGTTCGTCGGGCGCGGCGGCGAAGACGGAGACCCGCAGCGGGACTTCGGTTCGCAGGTCGAAGCCGGTTTCGGCGACTGCTAGCTGGTCGGCCTCGGAGGCTGCCTGATGCACGTGGACGGCGTCCGCGTCGACGATGACCTGGGCGGCGTCTGGGTAGATGGTGCGCAGCACTTCGTGTCGTTGCACGACGTCGTGGACCGCGGTTTCGAAGGCTGTTGCGTCGAATTCGCCGTGCAGGCGAACCGCGAATGGCATGTTGTAGACCGCCTGGCTGTTCTCCATCCGGTTCAGGAACCACAACCGGCGTTGCGCGAACGACAGCGGCACGATCTCCGGCCGCTCGACCGGGACGACCGAGGCCCGGGCCTCGCCGCCGGTCTGCAACAGGCCCGCGATGCCGCGCACGGTCGGCGCGTCGAACAGTTTGCGGAGCGGGAGTTCGACGCTGAACGTCTCGCGGATCTTGTTGACCACGCGGGTGATCAGCAGCGAGTGGCCGCCCAGGGCGAAGAAGTTGTCCTCGACGCCGACCTCGTGCAGCCCGAGCACGTCGGCGAAGATCTCGCCGAGGATCTCCTCCTGCGGGGTGGCCGGGGCGCGACCGGTCGTTGTCTCGATCTCGGGAATGGGCAGGGCGACGCGGTCAAGTTTGCCGTTGGTGTTGAGCGGAAACTCGGGCAGGACCACGAGCGCCGGGGGAACCATGTACTCGGGCAGGGTGCGGCCGGCGAACTCGCGCAGGGCGGGGATGTCCAGATCGGACGGTGCGACGACGTAGCCGATCAGGCGCAGCGCCTCGCCGGTGCCGTGCACGATGACCGCGGCTTCGGCGACGTCGGGATGACTGGCCAGGACGGCTTCGATCTCGCCGAGTTCGATGCGGAAGCCGCGGACCTTCACCTGGTTGTCGGCGCGGCCGGCGAACACCAGCTCGTCGTGTTCGTTGAAGCGGACGAGGTCACCGGTGCGGTACATGCGGTCGCCGGGCGCGCCGAACGGGCAGGCCACGAACCGGTCCGAGGTGAGGCCGACGCGGTTGAGGTAGCCGCGCGCCAATTGTTCCCCGGCCACGTACAGCTCGCCGACCACCCCGGGTGGGACCGGGCGCAGCCGCTCGTCCAGCACGTGGACGCGGTTGTTGGGCATGGGGCCGCCGATCGGCACGGTTGGGCCTTCGCCGCCGGCCACTACCGTCTTGATGGTCATCACGATGGTGGTTTCGGTTGGGCCGTAGACGTTGTGCAGCGAGCCGCTGATGACCTCGTCGAATCCGGCGGCCAGGTCGGCGGGCAGGGCTTCGCCGCCGCACAGGATGTGCTTCAGGGTGTGACAGTCGGCCATTCTCGGTTCGGCCATCACCACGCGCAGCAGGGAGGGCACCATGAAGGTGGTGGTGACGTGGTGCTTGCTGATCAGCTCGGCGAGGTAGGCCGGGTCGCCGTGGCCGCCGAGTTGGGCGATGACCATGCCCGCGCCGCAGGTCAGCGGCCAGAACAGCTCCCAGATCGAGGCGTCGAACGCGACGGTCGTCTTGAACAGCATCCGGTCGGCGCTGGTCAGCTTGTATTTGCGCTGCACCCAGTCCAGGTTCACGGTGACGGCGCGGTGGGTGACGCCGACGCCCTTGGGTTTGCCGGTCGAGCCGGAGGTGTAGATGACGTAGGCGAGGTTGTCCGGCTGGAGCGGGTGCAGTCGATCCGCGTCGGTGATCGGCGCGCCGGATTCGGTTTCGGCTCCGTGTGGCTGGTCGAGCAACAGGACTTCGGCCGGGCCTGCGTCGATCGACACGTCGGACGTGGTCAGCGCGACGGCGGGTGCCGCGTCGGCCAGGATGCCTTGCACGCGGGCGGTCGGATGGCCCGGGTCGACCGGGACGTAGACCCCTCCCGCGATGACGACCGCGAGCGCGGCGATGACCAGGTCGGCGGAGCGGTGCATGGCGACGGCGACCGGGACTTCCGGGCCGACGCCTCGGCCGATCAGGACGCGGGCCAGCCGGTTGGTCCGGTTGTGCATTTCGGCGTAGGTCAGTTGCTGGCCTGCTTCGATCAGGGCGATGGTGTCGGGTGCGGCCGAGGTCAGCAGATCGGCGAGGGTGGTTGGCGGGACGTGGTGGCCGGTGTTGTTGATGGCGTCGAGTCGGCGGTGATCGGCTGGGCTGATGATGTCGATCCGGGCGACCGGGCGGTCCGGCTCGGCGACGGCGGCGGTCAGCAACTGGGCGTAGGCCTCGATGATGCGGGTGACCGTCGATTCGTCGAACAGGTCCGGGTTGTAGCTGAGGCTGCCGTTGAGGCCGGTGCCGGTCTCTTCCAGCGCAAGCGCCAGGTCGAACTTGGCGCTGTCCAGGTCGATGTCGACGTCATCGACCGTGATGCCGGGGAGTTGCCAGGCCGGTCGCTCGGTGTTGTGCAGCACCAGCACGGTCTGGAACAGCGGATGCCGCGACTGCAAGCGTTCCGGGTTGACCAGCTCGACCAGGTGCTCGAACGGCATGTCCTGGTGGGCGTAGGCGGCCAGGTCGAAGGAACGGACCCGGTTGACCAGCTCGGTGAAGGTGGGCGTGCCGGAAACATCGGTGCGCAGGACGAGAGTGTTGAGGAAGCAGCCGACCAGATCGTGCAGGGCGGCGTCGGTGCGGCCCGCGATCGGCGTGCCGATCGGGATGTCCTCGCCTGCGCCGAACCTCGCCAGCAGCGCGGCCAGTCCGGCTTGCAGCACCATGAACAACGTGGCGTGACATTCACGGGCGACGCGGGCCAGGCCGGCGTGCACCTCCGCGTTCAACGCGACCGGTATGGACGCGGCGCGGTAGGACGCGGTGGCCGGGCGGGGCCGGTCGAGTGGTAGCGGGATCTCGGCGGGCAGGTCGCGCAGCGCGTCGGCCCAGAACTCGGCCTGCTCTTCGAGCACTCCGCCGCTGAGAACTTCGCGCTGCCACAGGGCATAGTCCGCGTACTGAACGGGAAGTGGCGCCCAATCCGGTGCCGCGCCCGCGCTTCGCGCGGCGTAAGCGGTGGAGAGGTCGGCGACGAACGGCGCCCAGGACCAGCCATCGCCCGCGATGTGCTGGCAGACGAACATCACCAGGTGCTCCTCCGGCGCGCCTTCGAGAACGGCGACCCGCAGCGGGACGTCGACGCGGAGGTCAAAGCCGGTCGCCGCCAAGGCCATCAGCTCGTCTCGCGACGCGGCAGATCGCACTGTGACGGCGTCCGCGTCCACGACGACCTGTGCGGGTTCGCCGTCGATGACCGGGAACACGGTCCGCAGCACCTCGTGCCGCTCGACCACGTCCCGCACCGCGGCCTCGAACGCGGCCGGATCGAACTCGCCGCGCAGCGCGACCGCGAACGGCATGTTGTAGACGGCTTCGCCGCCCTCCATCCGGTTCAGGAACCACAACCGGCGCTGCGCGAACGACAGCGGCACGACCTCCGGTCGTTCCCGTCGGGCCAGCGCGGGACGGGCGACACCACCCAGTTTGCCGGCTATCCCGGCGACGGTCGGCGCGTCGAACAGGTCGCGAATGGACAGTTCGACGCCGAGCGCGTCGCGGACGCGGTTGATCAGGCGCATCACCAGCAGCGAATGGCCGCCAAGCTCGAAGAAGTTGTCGTCGACGCCGACACTCGACGCGGAGAGCACCTCGGCGAAGATCTCGCAGAGGATCTCCTCCTGCGGTGAAATCGGTGTCCGTCCCGTGTTGCCCGCGACTTCCGGGTCGGGCAGGGCGGCGCGGTCGAGCTTTCCGTTGGGCGACAACGGGAACTCGTCGAGCACCACGAACAGCGACGGGACCATGTAGTCGGGCAACGCGCGCCGCGCGGCCTCCCGCACCGCGGCGATGTCCGGAGAACCAGTGAGGTAGGCGATCAGTGAGTTGTCGCGGACGACGGCGGCCGCGCCGGTCACGTCGTCCTGAGCAGTCAGGACGGTTTCGATCTCGCCCAGTTCGACGCGGAAACCGCGCAGTTTGACCTGGAAGTCGGCGCGGCCGACGAACACGAGCTGGCCCTCACTGTCCCAGCGGGCGACGTCGCCGGTCCGGTACATCCGCGAGCCCTGGCCCGCGAACGGGTCCGCCACGAACCGGGACGCGGTGAGCCCGCGCCGATCCCAGTAGCCGCGCGCCAGGCCAGGGCCCGAGACGTACAGCTCCCCCGGCACGCCCGGCGGGACGCGGCGCAGGCTGTCGTCCAGCAGGTAGACGTCCAGGTTGCGGATGGGCTTGCCGATCGGCAGCACGTCACGGTCGATGGTCTCGCCCGGCCGCACCCGGAACTCGGTGCAGCTGACCGTGGTTTCGCTGGGGCCGTAGGAGTTGACGACGGTGACGCCGGGGTGGTGTTGCCGCCATTCGGTGACGACCGCGCCGGTCAGCTGTTCGCCGCCGAGCACCAGTTCGCCGCTCGGCACCTCAGCGGCCGGGTCCATGATCGCCAGGTGGCTCGGCGTCGCCTTGAGCAGCGACACGCCTTGCGCTTCGTGCAGTTCGCCGACGCGGACCGTGCCGCCGACGGTCAGCGGTACCCACAGTGAGGTGACGGTGAGGTCGAAGGAGACCGAGGTGTGCAGCAGCGACGCACCGGTCGCGGACGAGTACGCGCCTCTGGCCCAGGCCAGGTAGTCGGCCAGGCCCTGGTGCTCGACCACGACGCCCTTGGGCACGCCGGACGAACCGGAGGTGTAGATCATGTACACCGGGTTGGCCGGTTCGATCCGCAGTTCGGGCGCGGCCTCGGCAGGCTCGGCGTCAGCACTGGTCAAGACCAGGGTCGGAGCGGCGTCGGCGAGCATGAACTCGATGCGGTCGGCCGGGTAGTCCGGGTCGATCGGCACGTATGCGCCGCCGGCCTTGGCCACCGCCAGCAGGGCCACCACCAGCTCGATCGAACGAGGCATCATCACGGCCACCCGGCATTCCGGGTCGACACCCGATTCGATCAGCCGGTGCGCCAATCCGTTCGACCGCGACTCCAGTTCGGCGTAGGTCAGTGAGTCCGAAGTGGACGTGATCGCGATCGCGTTCGGGGTCGTCGCGGCTTGCGCGCTGATCAGCTCGGGCAGCGTCGGGTAGGTGGTCGCGGTGCCGCGTGGGGTGGTGAGCTGGCCCCGTTCTTGGTCGGTGAGCAGGTCGATGGAGCTGATTCGGCGGTCGGGATCGGCGACGAGCAAGTCGAACAACATGGCCAGGCGGTCGGCGATGGCTTGGGCTTCGCCCTCGTCGTAAACGTCGGGGCGGTAGTTGAGGCGCAGGCCGATCCGCGCGTCCGGGATGGCGGCCAGGCCGAGCGGATAGTGGATGGCGTCCTGGCTGTCCATGCCGGTGATGCGCAGGTCACCGAGCCGGTCGGTCCAACCGCCAGGGTAGTTCTCCAGCACGGTCATGGTGTCGAAAAGCTCGCGAAGGCCGACCATGCTCTGCAACTCGACCAGGCCGATGCTGACGTTCTCGGTCAGCGCAGCGATCTGGTCACCGAGGCTGGCCAGCAGCTCGGCGCAGGTCAGCCCGGGGTTGAGCCGGACGCGGATCGGCAGCGTGTTGATCAGCAGGCCGACGATCGACTCGACACCGTCCACTTCGGCCGGACGGCCGGAGACCGTGGTGCCGAACATGACGTCGCTGCGACCGGTCAGGTAGCCGAGCAGGATGGACCAGGCGCCTTGCACGACCGTGTTCAGGGTGAGGCCGTGGCTGCGCGCGAGGGCGCGGACCTGGTCGCTCAGGGCTTCGGGCAGCTCGACGAAGACCGTCTCGGTCTTGGCTTCGCCGGTGAGCTGTGGGGCGACGAGGGTCGGCTCGGTGACTCCGGCCAGTACTTCCTGCCAGCCGGCTCGGGCGGCGTCGCGGTCCTGTTCGGACAGCCAGGCCAGGTAGTCGCGGTAGGCGGCCGGGACCGGTGGGAGCTGGGCGTTGTTGTCAGCGTAGTAGGCGAAGAAGTCTTGCAGGAACAGGGGCAGCGACCAACCGTCCATGATGATGTGGTGGCTGGAGATCGCGATCCGGTGCCGCCCGTTGCCAAGGCTGAGCACGGTGCAGCGCAGGAGTGGCGGCTTGGTCAGGTCGAAGCGGCGGTTGCGGTCTTCGGCGAGCAGTCGCTCGGCCTCTTCCTCGTCTACTTCGTAGACCTCGACCGGGGGCTCACCTGCTGAGCCGAGGACGAACTGGACTGGGCGGTCCAGCCCTTGCGACCAGAAACCGGCGCGCAGGTTCGGGTAGCGGTCGAGCACGGCCGACATGGCGCCGCGCAGGGCGGACAGGTCCAGGTTGCCTTCGACGTCCAGCACGAACTGGGTGGTGTAGACGTCGGTGTCGCCGTCGAACGAGGCGTGGAACAGGAAGCCTTCCTGCAACGGGGTCAACGGCCACAGGTCGACGATGCCGGGGCAAGCGGCTTCCAGGGCGTCGAGCTGTTGTTGCGGCAGATCGATCAGTTCGAAGTCGGAGGCGGTGTGGCCGCCGGTGAACTGCTCGGCGTGCTTGGTGAGCGCGGCGAGGGCGTCGAACCAGAGCTGGGCCAGTTCGCGCACGTCGGACTCGTCGAGCAGCGCGCTCGGCCAGGACCAGTTCACGGTCAGGTGCGGGCCGTCGGAATGGTCCTCGGCGTAGGCGTTGATCTCAAGGGTGTGTGCGAACGGCATGGCCTGGTCTTCGTCGCCGCCGATCTGACCGGCCTCTTCGGCGCTGACCGGGAAGCGGCCCAGGTAGTTGAACTCCAGTTGCGGCGCCGGCGCCGAGGCGAGCATCAGCGCGGTCTGCGGGTTGAGGTAGCGCAGCATGCCGTAGCCCATGCCCTTGTCCGGCATGGCCCGCAGGCATTCCTTGGTGCGCTTGATGACGTTGCCGAGCGTCGCTCCCCCGTGCCACACCTCGGCCCAGTTGACCTCGCCCAGGTCGACGGCGACCGGGTGGACGGTGGTGAACCAGCCGACCGTGCGGGCCAGATCGGCGCCGTCGACGACGTCTTCGCGGCCGTGGCCTTCCAGGTCAACCAGCAGCTGGCTGGTTTCGGTGCCACGGCGCCTGCGCCAGGCGGCGACCGCGATGCCGAGCGCGGCGACCAGCACGTCGTCGATGCCGCCGTGGAACGCGGCCGGGACGGTGCTGAGCACCGGGAGGGTCTGGTCCGGGGGCAGGGTCATCGAGACGGTGTTGGCGGTGCTGACCAGGTCGCGGCGCGGGCTGAGGTCGCGGTCGCCGAGCGGCGGGTCGGGGGTGTCCAGGATGTCCAGCCACTGCGGCAGTTCGGCAACGCGCTCGGGCTGGTTGGCCAGCGTCGTCAGATCCTGAGCCCAGCGGCGGAACGAGGTGCCGACCGGTTCGAGCACCGGCCGCTCCCCCGCCATCACCGCGGTGATGGCGGTTTCCAGGTCTTCGGCAAGGATGCGCAGCGAGACGCCGTCGACCACCAGGTGGTGCACGCCGAGTTCGACCAGTTCGTCGCGGCGGAGGGCCTGGACCATGACCCCGGCTTCGGGGTCGAAGGTCAGCTCGGTGTGCGTGATCAGGTCATTTGCCTGGCCGACCGGGAGAACTTCGAGGCGCCAGACGCCGGCAGTCGCGGTCAGCTTGGCGCGCAGCGCGTCGTGGTGATCCAGCAGCGCCTGGACGGCGGTTGCCAGCTGCTCGTCGTCCATTGTGGATGGTACGCGGACGGTGACGGACTGGTAGAAGCCGTTGATCGCGCCGCGCCGCGACCGCAGCCAGTGCATGATCGGGGTCAGCGGTACCTCACCGACGTCGGCAGTCCTTGCCACCGCGGCTTCTTCCTCGGGCACGGTGACGACGGCGGCCAGTTCGGCGACGGTCTTGCGGTCGAACAGGTCGCGGGCGGTGAACTTCAGCCCGGCCTTGCGGGCCTTGCTGACCAGCCGCAGCGACACGATGCTGTCGCCGCCCAGGTCGAAGAACGCGTCGTCGATGCTGACCTCGGGCACGCCGAGCACGTCGGCGAACAGGTCGCACAGCACGGTCTCGACCGGGGTGCGCGGGGCGCGGCCGGTGGTCGGCGCGGCAACGGCGGCGGGCAGGGCGGCGCGGTCGAGTTTTCCGTTGGCGGACATGGGCAGCGCGTCGAGCACGGCGATCGCCGAGGGCACCATGTAATCGGGCAGTTCGGCGGCCAGCCGGGCGCGCAACGCCTTCAGTTCGGGTGTCGTTCCGGGGGCCGGGACGACGTAGCCGACCAGCCTGCGCTCGCCGGGCTTGTCCTCGCGGACGATGACCGCGGTCTGCGCGACCTCGGGCAGGCGGGCCAGCGCGGCCTCGATCTCGCCCAGCTCGATGCGGAATCCACGCACCTTCACCTGGTGGTCGGCGCGGCCGACGAACTCCAGGTTGCCGTCCGCGCGCCAGCGCACCAGGTCGCCGGTGCGGTACATGCGGCTGCCGTTGAGTGCGTACGGGCAGGGCACGAACCGTTCGGCGGTGAGCGCGGCGCGGTTGAGGTAGCCGCGGGCGAGGCCGTTGCCGGACAGGTACAGCTGGCCGGGCACGCCGACCGGAACCGGAAGCAGCCGGTCGTCCAGGATGTAGGCGGTGACGTCGCGGATCGGCCTGCCCATCGGCGGGGCCACGTCCGGGGTCGCGGGTGCGCTCATGGTGGCGACGACGGTGGATTCGGTCGGGCCGTACACGTGCAGGACGGTGCGGCCGGGTGCCCAGCGGCGGGTTTGTTCCAGGGACAGGGCTTCGCCGCCGACGATGACCCCGCGCAACGTGGGCAGCTCGGTGGTGGGCAGCGAGGCGAGCATAGTGGCGACCAGGTCGGTGTGGGTGATCGCGTTGGTTTCGATCATCGCGGCCAGGTCGTCGCCTGCCATGGTCTGTTCTGGGCCGGGCACGACGAGGGTCGCGCCGGCCAGCAGGGTCATGGCGATGTCGGCCATGGACACGTCGAAGCTGATCGACACGGCCAGCAGGAACCGGCTGGTTTCGTCCAGCCCGAGGCCGTCGATGTGCTCCCCCGCCACACCCGCGATGCCGCGGTGGGTGACGGCGACGCCCTTGGGTTTGCCGGTCGAGCCGGAGGTGTAGATGACGTAGGCGGCGTTGTCGATCCTGGCTTGGCAGGGTGGGTTGGCCGGCTCGTTGGTGGCTAGTTCGGCGACGGTCTCGGGGGCGTCGATGACGACGAGTTCGGTGTCCGGGAACTTCTCGGCCAGCGCTTTGGTGGTGACCAGGAGCATCGGTGTGGCGTCGGCCAGCATGAACTTGATCCGCTCGGGCGGGTAGTTCGCGTCGACCGGGAGGTAGGCCGCGCCCGACTTCAGCACCGCGAGCCAGACCACGACCATCTCGACCGAGCGCGGCACGGCCAGCGCGACCACCCGCTCCGGGCCCGCGCCGCGCGCGATCAGCGCTCGGGCCAGCCGGTTGGCGGCGGTGTTCAGCTCGTCGTAGGTGAGTTCGCGGCCCTGGCAGGACACCGCGATGTTGCCGGGCGATTTGGCGACCTGGGCCTGCACCAGTTCGGGCAGCGTGGCCGGCTGGGCGCTCTTGCCGGTCGCGTTCCAGTCGACGAGCACCTTGGCGCGTTCGTCGGCCCCGAGCACGTCGAGTTCGGTGACGGGCTTGTCAGGGTTTTCGATGATCAGTTCGAGCATGCGCAGCACGCAGTCGGCGATGCGCTGCGCGGTGCTCCGGTCGAACAGGTCGGTGCTGAATTCGAGCCGTCCGGTGATGCCGTCGTGGTTCTCGACCAGGTCCAGGGCGAGGTCGTAGCGGGCGATCTTCGGTGCGACCACGGAAAGGTCGGCGCGGGTGTCGGCGGAGTCCCAGTGCCAGACCGGGTGTTCCTGGAAGGCCAGGAACACCTGGAACAGCGGGTGCCGGGCCAGCGAGCGCACCGGCGCGAGCTGGCTGACCAGCCGCTCGAAGGGCAGGTCGGGGTGGGCGAACGCGCCGAGTGCGGCGTTGCGGACGCGGCCGAGCAGTTCGACGAAGCTCGGGTCGCCGCCGGTGTCGGTGCGCATCACCAGGGTGTTGACGAAGAAGCCGATCACGTCGTCCAGCGGGTCCTGGGAGCGGGTGCCGACCGGGCTGCCGATCGGGATGTCGGTGCCGCCGCCGAACCGGGTGAGCACGGTGGCCAGCACCGCGTGCATGGCCATGAACACCGTGCCGCCGTGCTTGCGGGCCAGTTCGGTGAGTTCGCGGTGCTGGGCGGCGGAAATCCGCAGCTCGATCGCGTCGCCGCGATAGCTGGACTCGGCCGGGCGGGGCCGGTCGGTGGGCAGGTCGAGCTGCTCGGGCAGACCGGCCAACTTGTCGGTCCAGTAGGCGAGCTGGCGAGCCAGCACACTGTCCTGATCGGACTCGTCGCCGAGCAGGTTCTGCTGCCACAGCGCGAAGTCCGGGTACTGGACCTTCAGTGGCGCCCAGCGCGGCGGCTCACCGGCGCAGCGCGCCAGGTAGGCCTGGGAGAGGTCGCGGGTGAGCGGCGTCGTCGACGGACCGTCCGCGCCGATGTGGTGCATGACCAGCATGAGCACGTGCTCGTGCGGCCCGACCGCGAACAGGGTGGCGTGGATGGGCGGTTCGACGGCCAGGTCGAAGCCGCGTTCGGCTTCGCGGGCCAGGGCGTCGTCGAGTTCGCTGGGGTCGACGGCGCGGGCCGGGAGGCTGATCCGCTGGGGGTCGATGATGCGCTGCAGCGGGACGCCGTCGAGGTCCGGGTAGATGGTGCGCAGGCTCTCGTGCCGGGCGATCAGGTCGGTGAGGGCGGCGGCCAGCGCGTCGCGATCGAGCGGGCCGTGCAGGCGCAGCGCGAGCGGGATGTTGTACATCGCGGGCACGTCCTCGAACCGGTTCAGGAACCACAACCGGCGCTGCCCGTCGGTCAGCGGCAGCTCGGCCGGGCGCGGGAAAGAGCCGAGTTCGGCTTGGTGCGACGTGGTTTCGCCGATCACCTCGATCAGCTGCGCGACGGTGGGCAGCTCGAAGAGCTTCTGGATGCGCAGTTCGGTGTCGAACACCGAGCGCACCCGGCTGACCAGCCGGATCGCCAGCAGGGAGTGGCCGCCGCTGGCGAAGAAGTCGTCGTGTACACCGACCGACGGCACGCCGAGCACCTCGGCGAACAGCTCGCACAACACCTGCTCGCGCAGCGATCGCGGTCCGCGCTCGGCGACTTCGGCGCCCGGGGTGTACCGGTTCTGCTCGTCGACGGTCTCCGGTGCGGGGAGCTGCTTGCGGTCGAGTTTGCCGTTGGGGGTCAACGGGAATCGGTCCAGAAGGATGATCGCGCCGGGGACCATGTACTCGGGCAGCACGGCCGCGATGGTCTTGCGCACGTCGCCGAGGTCGGGGTGGGTGCCGACCAGGTAGGCGACCAGGCGGTCCTCGCGGACCACCACCACCGCCTGGGAAATGGCCGGGTGGGCGACGCAGGCGGCTTCGATCTCGCCGAGTTCGACCCGGTAGCCGCGGATCTTGACCTGGTGGTCGACGCGGCCGATGAAGTCGATGGTGCCGTCCGCGCGCCAGCGGGCCAGGTCACCGGTGCGGTACATGATCGATCCGGCCGGGCCGAACGGGTTCGCGACGAAGCGTTGCGCGGTCAGCTCGGCGCGGTGGTGGTAGCCGCGCGACATGCCGTCGCCCGCGATGTACAGCTCGCCGGGCACGCCGGGCGGGACCGGGCGCAGATGCGCGTCGAGCAGGTAGACCTGGGTGTTCCAGATCGGGCGGCCGATGGTCAGCGGGCCATCGTCCACAGTGGCCATCGTCGACCAGATCGTGGTTTCGGTGGGGCCGTAGAGGTTGACGACCTCGGCGCCGACGCCGTGCAGGGTGCGGGCCAGCGCAGTGGGCAGGGCTTCGCCGCCGACCAGCATGCGGAGGCCGCGGACCTGCTCAGGGTGGGTCGCGGTCAGCGCCTGCCATAGCGACGGCGTGGCCTGCATGATCGTGGCGCCGGACTCGACGGCGAGCGCGGCGAGCGCCTCGGGATCGCGGACGGTGGCGCGGTCGGCGACGACGACGGTGGCGCCGTTGATCAGCGGCAGGTACAGCTCAAGCCCGGCGATGTCGAAGGCGATGGTGGTGACCGCGAGCAGCTTGTCGGCCGGAGTCAACGCGAACCGCTCGCTCATCGACAGCAGGAAGTTGACCAGCGCGGAGCGCGGGATGACCACGCCCTTGGGGCGGCCGGTCGAGCCGGAGGTGTAGATCATGTACGCGGCGCTGTTCGGTTTGGGCGTGATCGCCGGGTCGTGGTCGGGGTAGGCGGTGAGGTCGGGCAGTTCGCGCAGGGTAAGCGCGGGCGCGGCGTCGTCGAGCATGTAGTCGATGCGGTCTTGCGGGTAGTCCGGGTCGATCGGCAGGTAGGCGGCGCCGGTCTTGAGCACGGCGAGCAGCGCGGTCACGAGGTCGATGCCGGGCGGCAGCAGCAGTGCGACGAAGCGCTCCGGGCCCGCGCCCTGCGCGATCAGGTGGTGGGCGAGGCGGTTGGCGGCGGCGTTCAGTTGCGCGTAGGTGCGGGCTTCGCCTGCGGCGCTGACCGCGATCGCGTCGGGGGTTTCGGTGGCGCGGCTGGTGAACAGGGCGGCGACGTCGGTGGCGGGGACGGTGCGGGCGGTGTCGTTCCAGGTGCGCAGGACCTGCTCGCGTTCGGCCGGGCCGAGCGTGTCGACCGCGCTGATCGGCTGGTCGAGTGAGTCGGTCATGGCGGCGAGCACGCGCAGGAAGCGCTGGGCGATGGCGCGGACGGTCGCCTCGTCGAACAGGTCGGTCGCGTATTCGACGGTGGCCGAGGCGGCCTGGTCGTCGAAGTAGAAGGACAGGTCGAACTTGGCGATGTCGAGGGCGTCCAGCTCGGCGGTGACGGCCAGGTTCGGGATGTCCACTGTGGACTTCGGCGTGTTCTGCAGGACCAGCATGGTCTGGAACAACGGGTGCCTGCTCAGCGACCGCTGCGGGTTCAGCACTTCGACCAGCCGCTCGAAGGGTAGATCGGCGTTGGCGAACGCGTCGAGATCGGCGGCGCGGACGCGGCGCAACAGGTCGGCGAAGGTCGGGTCGCCGGCGGTGTCGGCGCGCAGCACGAGCGTGTTGACGAAGAAGCCGACCAGCTCATCCAGTTGATCGTCGGCGCGGCCGGCGATCGCGGTGCCGATCGGGATGTCGGTACCCGCGCCGAGCATGGTCAGCAGCGCGGCCAAGCCGGTGTGCAGGATCATGAACAGGCTGGTTTGGTTGTCCCGCGCGACGCGCAGCAGGCCATCGTGCAGTTCGGGGTCGATGACCAGCGGGAAGGTGCGGCCGTGGTAGCTCGCCTTGGGCGGGCGCTGGCGGTCGGTGGGCAGCGAGATCTCGTCGGGCAGGCCGGCGAGCGTGGTGCGCCAGAAGTCGAGCTGGCGGGCGGCCAGGGTGGCCGGGTCGTCGTCCTCGCCGAGCACATCGCGTTGCCACAGCGCGTAATCCGCGTACTGGACCGGCAACGGCTGCCAGGCAGGCGGCTGGCCTTCGGCGCGGGCTGCATAGGCCGCGCTGAGGTCGCGGGTGAACGGCACCATCGACCAGCCGTCGGCCGCGATGTGGTGGAACACGATCAGCAGCAGGTGTTCCCGGTCATTGCGGGTGTAGAGGGTCGCGCGCAGGGGCAGTTCGGTGGCCAGGTCGAATTCGGCGGCGGCTTCGGTGGCCAACTGGTCGCGCAGGTTGGTTACGTCCACTGTGGCCAGTTCGATGGTCGCGTCGTCCAGGACGACCTGGGCGGTGACGCCGTCGAACGGCCGAAATACTGTGCGCAGGCTTTCGTGCCGGGACACCACGTCGGCCAGGGCGGCGCGCAGCGCGTCGACGTTCAGTTCGCCGGTCAGGTGCAGTTGCAGCGGGATGTTGTAGGTCGCGCTCGGGCCTTCCAGCTGGTTGAGGAACCAGAGGCGGCGCTGGCCCGCCGAGGGCGGCAACGTCGCGGGTCGCGGCTTCGCGCTCAGTCGCTGGCGCGCCTGTTCGGCGTCGTCGAGCCGGGCGGCGAGCGCTTCCACGGTGCGAGTTTCGAAGATCAGGCCGACCGTGACCTCGACGCCGAGCGCGTCCCTGATCCGGCTGGCCGCGCGCATGGCGAGCAGCGAATGGCCGCCCAGCAGCAGGAAGTCGTCGTCGATGCCGACCTCGTCCAGTCCGAGGACTTCGGCGAAGATCGCGCACAGCACGCGTTCCCGTTCGGTGCGCGGTGCGCGGCCGGTTCCGGTGATTCGCGGTGCGGGGAGGGCGCGGCGGTCGATCTTTCCGTTTCCGGTCAACGGGAACTCGTCCAGCACGACGAGCGCGGCCGGGAGCATGTAGGTGGGCAGGGTGTCGCCGACGTGGGCGCGCAGGGCGGCCAGGTCGGGGGCGTCCTCCTTCGCGACGACGTAGGCGACGAGGCGGCGGTCGCCGGGCTGGTCCTCGCGGGCGATCACCAGGGCCTGCGCGACCTGGGGGTGGGTGGCGACGGCGGCCTGGACCTCGCCGAGTTCGATGCGGTAGCCGCGGATCTTCACCTGCTCATCGACGCGGCCGACGAACTCCAGCTCGCCGTTTGTGTTGCGGCGCACCACATCGCCGCTGCGGTACAGGCGCTCGCCGTTGGCCGCGAACGGGTCGGCGACGAAGCGGTCGGCGGTGAGCCCGGCGCGGTTGAGGTAGCCGCGAGCCAGGCCTGCGCCCGCGATGTACAGCTCGCCGGTTTCGGCCTGGTTCAGGGATTCGTCGAGCACGTAGGTGCGCATGCCGTCGAGGGCCAGGCCGATCGGCAGCGTGTCGCCGACCTCGCCGGTGACCGCGTGCGTGGTCGCGAACGTGGTGGTTTCGGTGGGGCCGTAGCCGTTGACGACGGTGATACCGGGGCACTGCGCGAGCACGCGGCGAACGGCGGCGGCGGGCAGCACGTCGCCACCGGCCCAGACCTGGTCCACGCCGCGCAGGCAGTCCGGGTTCTCGCTGGCCAGCAACGAGAACAGGCCAGCGGTCAGCCACAACCTTTCGACCTCGCCGTCGACGATCGCGTCGGCCAACGCGCCGAGGGTGAGGTCGCCGGCGGGGGCGAGCACCAGCTGACCGCCGGACAGCAAGGTCGCCCAGATCTCGAAGGTGGACGCGTCGAAGGACTGCGGCGAGTGCACCAGCGTGCGCGCGGGCGCGCCGACGCGGGCATCGGCGGCCAGGGCGACGATGTCGGCGTCGGTGACCATGACGCCCTTGGGGGTGCCGGTCGAGCCGGACGTGTACATGACGTAGGCCAGGCGCTCGGGCGCCAGCGCCACGTCCGGGTCGGTGTCCGGTGCTTCGGCGAGCGCGGCCAGCACGGCCGGGTCGTCAAGGCACAAGGCGTCGGCGGAGCTCACCGAGCCGGAGAGGGTCAGCCAGACGGCGGGCTTGGCGTCGTCGATCATGAACTCGCGGCGGGACAACGGATAGCTCGTGTCGATCGGCAGGTAGGCGCCGCCCGCCTTGGCGATGGCCAGCAGCGCGACGACCAGGTCCACGCTGCGCGGCAGGGTCACCGCGACCATGGATTCGGGGCCGATGCCGTGCCGGATCAGCAGGTGCGCCAGCCGGTTCGCGCGCCGGTCCAGTTCCGCATAGGACACTGTGGCACCGGCAGCGCTGATCGCGGTCAGGTTCGGTGTCTCGTGTGCGCGCCTGCGCAACAACGACGGCAAGGTGAGGGTGTCGGCACTGCTGGACTCGGTCATGTCACGCCCCGCTGAAGTCGGATCCTTGTGGTTGACAGGGAAAATCCTGACTTCGCCGGGTCTTCATCACCCGGGCCATTCCGGGCCAAAGTGGCCCGGAACCACAAGTGGACTGGTTCCTGGCCCGGAATTGGCTATGGCAATCCGGGACCTGGACCGCGAGTGTTGCTCACCGTCGGCGCGAATCCCGCCCGGTCAATCCCATCCAGCTCACTACGTTCAGGAAGGAAGGTGCCATGTCAATTCGGAAAGCGGCTGTGGCGGTGACGCTGCTGACGGCCCTCGCGACGGTGGCCTCCAGTGCTGTCGGGCCGCTTGCCTCGGCATCCACCGATGCTCCGCACCTGCCGGCCGGTCCGGCTCTCGCCAGGGAACTCGCCCAGCAGGTGAGCCCCGGCCGCATGTACCAGACGCTCGACGTGCTGCAGCACATCTCCAACCGCAACGGCGGCAATCGGGAGCCGGGCACGACGGGCTACGCGCAGTCGGTGGCCTACGCCACTGCGATGTTGGAGCGGTCTGGTTTCTCGGTCAGCTCGCAGAGTTTCCAGTTCAACTACTTCCAGCGGCTGGCCCAGAAACTGACCGTGAACGGTGCCGCCGTGCCGGTCAACATCATCGACTACGGGCCGTCCACGCCGGTCGGCGGCATCACCGCGCCGATCGCGGTGGTGCCGTCGACGGTGAGCGCTACCCCCGGTTGCACGATCGGGGACTACGCGAACGTCGGGGCGGCGGGCAAGATCGTGCTGGTCCAGCGCGGCGGTTGCACGTTCGCGGTCAAGAACCAGATCGCCGCCCAGGCCGGCGCGGCCGCCGAAATCATCTACAACAACGTGCCGGGTCCGCTGCGGGCCGCGTTGAGCGATCCGTCGCAGGGCAAGATTCCGGCTGGTTCGCTGAGCCAGGCGGACGGCCAGGCCCTGGCCGCCGAGCCGGGTACCACGGTCACGCTGGAGGTTCGGGCGTTCCAGCAGGTGCGCACGAGTTCCAACCTGGTCGCGCAGACCAGGACGGGCAACCAGCACAACGTCGTAGCCCTCGTCGGCAACCTGGACAGCATCGGCGGTGCGGGTGAGAACGACAACGCCACCGGTGTCGCGCTCATGCTCCAGCTCGCGCAGCACCTCGGCGCGAGGCCCAGGATCGCCAACGCGGTCCGGTTCGTGTTCACCAGCGCGCAGGAGTACAGCTTCGCGGGTGCTGCCGCGTATCTGGGTTCACTGACCGCTGACCAGCGCAAGGACATCGCGCTGGACCTGAACGCGGAGATGATCGGCTCGCCGAACACCGGCTACTTCGTGCTGGACGGTCTGCCCGGCGCGGGTTCGGCCGCCATCGCTCAGGGGTTCTACGCGTACTTCCAGGCGACCGGGGTGCCGACGGAAGCGGCTCCGCTGTCCGGGCGCTGGGACTACAACGCCTTCGCGGGCCTGGCCATCCCGACCGGTGGCGTGTTCACCGGTGCCGATGCCGCGAAGACGCAGGCCGAGGCGGACAAGTGGGGCGGGGTCGCCGGTGAGGCGTTCGACCCGTGCTACCAGATCGCCTGCGACACCCTGCAGAACGTGGATCGGACCTCGTTCATCCGCAACGCCCGAGCACTGGCCTTCGCGGTGGGCACCTACGCCACCAGCACCGCGAGCGTCAACGGCAAGTAGACCATTCTCCTAGGTACGGGGAGGCGGGCAGCCACTGGTTGCCCGCCTTCTCAGGTGTGTACCGGCCAGGTGTCGACGAGGGCGGAGCGGTTGGGCTGGTCGGTCTTGAGCAGCAGGCTGGCCACGTGTTTCTCCACCGTGCGCGGGGAAAGATGCAGTCGCCCAGCGATGGTCTTGTTGCTCATCCGCTGCACCAGCAGTTCCAGCACCTCGTACTCGCGCACCGTTACGCCGAGCGCGCGCAGGTCGGCCGGGATGCGGCCTGCGCCGGTGCGGCGTTGCGGGACGGGTTCACCGTATTGGCGTAGCAGGCCGCGGCAGGCGCTGGTCACGGCCGAGACGTTGGTCTGCCGGAAGTATTCGGCGGCCGCGCGCAGCCAGGTGATCGGGTCGCCCCAGTGGTCGGTGTTGGCCGGTTCGGCGACCAGGCGCAGGCCGAGGTGCCGGGCCATCGCATAGGGGGCACCGGAGAGTTGGGCCTGCGCCATCATCGCTTCGGCTTTGGCGCTCCGGCCGGCGCGGCCGAGCAGCACGGCGTGGGCGAGTTGGACGAAGTGCCGGTTCCAGCGCATCTTGCTGGTGCTGGAGGAGGTGACGTCGCGGAACTCGCGCCAGCCGACCCGGTTGGCCAGCACGTCGAGCAGCAACCCGAGCCCGTTGCTCCCGGCCAGGTAGAACGGGACGGGGTTGGCGGCCTGGGTAGCTTGCACTTCGGCGAGTTCGTGCTCGGCGAGCGGCACGTTCTCTTCCAGTAGCGCGCAGAACGTCCTGGCCAGGCCGAGGGTCAGCGGCAGTTCGCGGGACTTCGCGCCGCCGCGGTCCAGGAACTCGGCGCAGGTCGCTTCCATGTCCTCACGATGGGCCTGGTGCGCGAACAGCACCGCGCGGGACATCAGCAGATACCGTTCCAGCGACGCGAGTTGCAGTTTGCGGACCGTGGCGAGGCCGTCCTCGATGAGGGTGGGCGCGGTGTCGAAGTCGCCGCGCAGCACGGAGTGCAGCGCTAGCACGGATTCCAGGTTGAGCGCAACGGTAATCGCACCCACACGCAGGGATTCGTCGCGGGCGCTGGTGAGCGGTCTCGCATCGGCCTCGGCCAGCCACGCATTGGTTGCCTGGCCGCCGATCCCGTACAACCGCCAGATCGGCAACTGGTGTTCTTCGGCGATGGCTTGGGTTCTGCGCAGCGCGCCGTCGGATTCGGCGAGGTCGCGGGCGCGCACGATGACACCGACCGCGTACCAGGCCTGGCAACCGATGACCGGCATCGGCACCCGTTCGGCCGGTCCGATCGCGGCTCTGGCCAGGGCTTCGGCTTCCAGGATCCGGTCGCTGCCCGGCGTGTCCAGGGCGAGATGGGCGGAGATGGCGTCGACCGGGGCGCGGAGTTCCTCGCTCGGGTTCGGGCCGAGCGCGATGCGGGCTTCGGCGACCTGTTGCGCGCAGTCCTCGTAGCGCCCGGCGATCTGTGCGACCCAGGCGAGCCGGACGCGGACCGCGACACGGCGTTCGATGGCCAGCCCGGCGGATCCGGTGTCGAGCGTGTCGGCCAGGGCGAAGGCGCGTTCGAACTCGCCCGCTTCGGCGAGCGCGTAGAGCAGGATCTCCAGCACTTCGGCACGGGCGCACTCGTCACCGTGCTTGGCCAGCAAGCTTTCGGCTTTCTCCAGCAAAGTGATGGCCGATCCGGCCGCCGATCCGGCCAGCGCGCGTCGCCCCGCTTCAGCGAACCTCTGCGCCGCCACCACCGGTTCGCCGGCGGCGAGCCGCAAGGTCGCCACCACCTGGCACCATTCACCGGGCAGGTCCGGGTACATCGACTCGACGGTTTCCGCGGCGCGCCGCGAATACAGCACTCGCTCGGCCGGACTCAACCGGCTCAGCAGCGCGTCGGCGATCAGCGGGTGCTGGAAGGAGTACCAGTCCGGGCCACGCTCGTCCGAGGAGACAAGCTGGCCCGACACGCTGGCCTGTAACTCGCTGACCAGCACGTGATCGTCGACGTGGATGATTTTCTGCACCATCGACAGCCGGAACCGGATGCCCAGCACCGCCGCCGCGGACAGCAGTTCGCGGGCGAGCGGACCGAGCCGGTCGACCCGCTGGCTGATCACCCGTACCAGGGTCGGCGGGATTTCGGTGCGCACCGACTGGACCTCGCGCCAGCCGCGCGTGCCGCGCACCAGTTGTCCGCCGCCGACCATGCCCTGCAACAGTTCCTCGACCACGAACGGGTTGCCGACGCTGGAGTCCCACACCTTCTCCAGTACCGACTCGGGCACGTCCTCGATGTCGGCGTCCAGGCAGGCCGCCGCCAGCTGGCACATTTCCGGGTAATCCAGCCTGGTCAGCTCGATCAGATCGCCGTGGCCGCCGCGCGCGATGCCGTCGGCGATGTCCAGCGCGGGCGAGGGATCGGTGCGGCAGGTGGCCAGCACGACGATGGGTTCGGAATCGAGGTGGTCGGCGAGATATTCGAGCACCGCCAGGGTTTCCACGTCGGCGTCGTGCAGATCCTCCAGTACCAGCAGGCATCCTCGGCCCGCTCCGACCACCGTGAGCAGCCGTAACAGCGCTTCGGCCAGCACGACAAGGGATTCGGTGCCGGAGGGGGCATCGGTGCGTGCCCACTGTGGCACCAGCCGGCCCAGCACCGGGCGGTACGGGTCGAGATCGCGGTCGCTGGGCAGGTCACGGGAACGGAACAGCGACAGCAGCGCTTCGGTCAACGGCCGGAACGGCACCATCGGCCCGACCGTGGAACCCCTGCCGCGCAACACCACCATGTCCGCGGTGAAGGCCCGGCTCACCGCCTCGGCGGCCAGCCGCGACTTGCCGATGCCCGCCTCGCCGATGACGAAAACGGGCCTGCCGATGCCTTTGCGCGCATCTCGGAGAGCCTGTTCCACCACGTCCAGCTCATCGTGGCGACCGATGAGGCGCGGGGAACGTGTCCTCATACCGCCGATCCTAGTTCGAAATGCCCGCCGATCCAGCTACAGAATGTGATCGATTCGCCGGGTAATCAGCCAAATACCGTGCGTCGGCAAGCGAATGCATGATGCATTCGGCCAAGCCGCCGCACGGTATTTTTGTTTACGCTATTCGGCGAATTTTGTGGCTGGTCCGGTCAGCGGACTCACACCATGCTTGACGTGGTGTCCGCATGGGTGAAGACTCCCGCGATGGCCATGCTGGCCATGGCGAACCCGGCCAATGCGCCCACTCGAATGCCAATCATGCTGACTCGGGAAACCAGGATCCGGCCCGCCGGGTGTTCGCCATCGTCCTGGTTCGACGCGACGTCTCCGTAAGCCTCACCATTGTTCGCTACGTCGCTCATGATTGTGTGCCCTCTCCCTAGCGATTTGTTTTATTCCGGGTGCGATGTTTCGGGTGACAAGACGGTGGGTTCGAACAACAACACGGACGGCACCTGGGCCGGCATGCCGAGGCGGAGCAGACCGTAGCCGATCCCGGCCAGCCCGGTCAGCAAACCGGGGCCGGAAACTCCGCTGGGCAGCGCGCAGGCCGGACCGAACCGTTCCAGTGCGCCGAGCAGGTACGCGGCGCCGCGCTCGGCCATGGCCGCAGGAAGGCCGCCGAGTGCGAGCAGCGCGTTCAACACGCCGAGTTCGCCGTGGCACAGTGACATGTCGCGCAGCATCGGCCGGTCCGCGAACAGCGCCAGCCAGGGATCGTCCGCCGCGATCGGTCGATCGGCCGCCCGGCCCAGCAGCCGACCGGCCAGGCCCGAGCACCAGCTGTAGTCGCGAACAACCTGCGCCGCCGACAGGTCGGGCCCGAGGTCGCGTCCCGGCTGCGCCGCCGACGGGTCACGTCCAAGGTCGCGTCCCGGCTGCGCCGCCGACAGGTCACGTTCCGGCTGCGCCAGCGAGAGGTCCGGTCCGGGGTCGCGGGCCAGCGCGGCGCGCCCCAGTTCGGTGAAGCGCTGCCCGCCGTCGCCCGCCCCATACCGCAGCAGCGCCCAGCCGACTCCGGTGTCGCCCCACTCGAAACCGGTGGTGGGCAGCCTGTCGCCAAGCACCGCGTCCGGGTTCGACAGCAGCGGGTCGGCGAGCCGGGCGGCGAAGTCGGCGGCCAGCGATTTCGCTTCGGCCAGACCGGTTTCCGCGTGCACCGCGAGCATGCTGGCCAGTCCCCCGGCCTGCCCGGCGGCAATGCTGAACTGGGCGCCGTCGTCGGCCTGGCCGACCAGCGGCACGATCCGCTCCAGCGAACTCATCAGGTCGGCGTCGCCGAGCAGCGTGGCCAGCCGCGCCAGCGCGTAGCTGATCCCGCCGAGACCGAGGAACCCGCCGCAGCCGATCGCCTGGGCCAGCGCGGGATCCGCGTCGACCGCGTCGATCAGCGCCGGAATCGGCCGCATCGCCTTGCGGGCCAGGTCGGTGTAGCGGGTTATGCCGGTCAGCGCACCGAGCTGGCCGAGGAACAACGCGACCCCGCTGTAGCCGCAGCCGAGGCCCGCGCCCATCGGCAGGACCATCCAGTGCCTGCCGTCGATCTGGTCCATGGTCAGCCAGTTCGCCCGGTGCTCGTCGTGCATGGCGCGCGCGACGATCTCGTCCGCGATCGCGCAGGCCGAGGAGAGCAACTGCTCCGGGTCGGGCAGGATCGCGGTCACCGCTTCGGTCAGCTGGGCGCCGCTCTCGTGCTCGTTCGGCTCCGCGCGGCTGGCCAGCGATGCGCGGATCACCCACTCCTGGTCGCGCCGGTCCGCCTCGCCCATCCGGCCGATCTTCGCGGTCGCCGAGGCGAGCCCGGTTCGGTCCAGCAGGCTGGTCACGGTCGCGCCGGTGGAGGTGCGCACCTGCCGCGAACCGGGCCTACCGAGGAAGATCGGCACGTCACCGGCCCAGAGATCGGCGATCTCGTGCGGGGTCAGCGCGGCAGCGAGTTCGTCGTTCGCGTCGCTGGCCAGCAGCCCGAACAGTTCTTCGCGGTCCAGCGCGTCGCGCAGCACGTCCGGGTGAGTGGACTCGGCGAGCAGCGTGCCGTACATCCGGGTCGGCCGCACCACGATCCGCATCTCGTCGGCCGCGCAACGCCGGACCGGCCCGTCCTCGGCGAGCAGTTCCGCGCCACCCCGGGCGATCGCGTCGTAGGCCGCGCGGAATCCGGCGATCAGCGCGTTCGTGTGCGCTTCGGGTACCGCGTCGATGCCGTCGATCCGGGGACGGTTGCTGCTGCCCGCGAACGTGGTCGCCGTGCGCACGATGCGCATCCGGTCCGTGCCCGCGTCCGCGACGTCGACCTTGTCCTGCGGGTAGGTGCGATCCCGGTCGCCGCCCACCCCGGACATGTCCAGCACACCGTGCTCGCCGACCACCAGCGTCGGCAGCATCGCGGTGCGGTGCACCGATGACATCAGCGCGCGCATCGCCGGGTCGGGCCCGGTCGCCGCGGGCGGCAGCAAGGTCGGGTGGAACAGGGTTTCGATGTCGATGAGCACCGGCTGGTCGGCGACCGCGATCACGTTCTCGTGGTGGATGTCGGTGCCGTCCAGCGCGTTGATCAGCGCCAGCAGCGCGCCCTGCCGCTGGTAGAAGGCGTCGACTTCGGCCAGTTCGGTGCAGGGCCGGTAGCTGATGAACTCCTGCCAGCCGTACTCGCCGCGGGGCACCGAGGTGACGGTACGCAGTTCCAGCCACGGCACGGCGTTGTTGAGCCAGCCGACCAGTTCGTCGAAGTGCGCCTGCAACGCCAGCGACCTCGGCTTGTACACGATCTTGCTGCCGTTCGCGAACTCCAGCAGCGCGACGGACCGGCCGCGCCGGTGATAGTCGCCGCTGCCCGGCTCGATCGCTACCAGCAGTCCCGGGTCGGCACCGTCCAGCAGCCGCGCCACGATCATCGGCCGGTCGATGCCGAACCGGCTGAGGATTTCCCGGTGCGCGTCGATCGCGTGCAGGCACGCGGTGCCGAGAATCCGCGCCAGCACCGGGTAGTCGCCGAACAGTCGCGCCAGCCCGCGCCCGGTCGCGGTGGTGCGGACGAAATCCGCGAATCGCAACTCGGACGTCGCACCGGAGAGCCTGCCGTCCGCTCGCGCGAGATGCAGTTCGGTCACCAGCGTCCTGGTCGCCAATTTGGCGAGCCGCTCACCGAGCCGCGTCCGGAACTCGTCCTCGATCGCGTTCCCATCGACGTCGGCCCCGGTGAAGGTGACGTCGTCGGCGGCCGAATCGACCAGCGCCGCGAACACCGACTCGAACCCGGCCGGGTTCTTACGCTGTGCCCGATCTTCCGGCCGCGCCCGGTTTTCCGCCGCATTGTCTACCGCCCGCGCCACGGCCCGCTCCACGAAGTCGGCCCAGTCCGGCAGCGCCATGTCACCGGCGGCCCGCTCCCGCAGGCTGTGGCCGAGAGTCCACCAGGTCGAGCCGAGCAGACCGGCGAACCCGGTGGCGGAGGAGGCGCTGTCGTTCACGTCGGCAACGCTGCCACTCATGCGCCACCCATAAATGGGTACCGGCCACCCATATTTTCGTGTTGCCCAGGTTTGTGGGTGGGTAGATCGAGCGCAGGCTGCTGACCGCCAGCGCCGATCTCTGGCCGCGACATGGGTCCCCGCTGGGAGGCATGCTCGGCGGCCGGAGCGTGGGTCTCGGTGCGGCGCCGGGCGATCTACTTCCTGGCTATTGCGGCCACAGCTCATGTTCCAGCGCGTCGCGGACCCGCTCGGTGCGCTCGTCGGTCCATTCGATGGCCGGATCCGGTTCCAGGAAACCGAGCACGAGCGTGGCGACGGCCAGCGCGGGCTGCGACCAGTAGGCAGGTTCGGGCGCGCCGAACGGATTGGCCAGCAGACGGACGGTCGCGATCGCCGGATTGGCCGGCGCCATGGTGACCAGGCCACGAATGGCGGCGCTGGCCAGAGTGGCGATCGTGCTGAAGGTGGCGTCGAGTTCCGGTCGCAGGCGCAGGCCGAGCAGTCCGGTGGCCTGTTCATAAGCGCCGGCGATCCGGATCATCAGGGCCCGGTCGGATTCGGTCAGCGCGGCCTGGACCTCGGCGCGCAGCTCACCGTCGGGCAGGCTGAGGAAGGTGGCGTGCAGCGCGAGGTAGGTGCGCCAGTCGGCGGACTGGTGGAAGGTGTCGAACTCGCGCAGCGCGCTCTCCCGTAGCACCTCGGCCACCAGCGCGATGCGCAGCTCCGGAGTGGCGAGCCAATCGAGGTGCGCGAGCAGCGCGTCGCGCACGGCGGTGATGGCCTCGGGATTGCCGGTGGCGATGGCCGGGCTGGCGCCGCGGGCGAGTTCGCGCAGCAGGTCGCTGAAGAACAGGTCCTTGTACGGCCAGCGGCGATAGACCGCGCTACGCGACACCCCGGCGTCGCGGATGACGTCCTCGAAGCTGATGTGTTCCAGGCTGACCGTGAGTCCGTCCCGGCCGACCAGGGCGGTCGCCGCCGCGAGCATCCGCTCCGCGGTTTCGGCGTCGGACAGCCGCTGCCGCCGCCTGCCGAGCCCGCTCGGCGCAGGGGTCGCTTGATCCACGTTGCACTCCCTCCAGACTTGAGACATAATATCCCAAGTTTGAAACTTCTTTCTTCGAGTCCCATGTCGCAAGGGACACTGTACTGCTGGGAGGGCAGCTCATGAACACCAAGACCCGACTCATCCTCGCCGTGACGCTGGGAGTGGTCGGCCTGATCGCGGCGGCCGTCGGCGGCTTCGGGTTGTCGCTGGCCAACGGCGGCAACGGTGACAACGGCTACGTCAGCCTCGGCAACGCCCGCTTCCAGGGCAGCGGCTATGCCGTGACCACCGACGGCTACGACTGGTCGACCGCCAACCTGGCCGGCGCGGGCTACGGCACCGTCCGAGTTCAGGTGACCGCCGCCGACCCGAAACCGATCTTCATCGGCGTCGCCCGAGCCGACGCGATCCAGCACTACCTGACCGACGTCGCCTACAGCACCGCAGCGCCGGGCGCCAACAAGAAGATCGCCTACACCGACCACCAGGGCAACGCGCCGACCACTCCCCCAGCCCACGCGGGCGTGTGGCTCGCGTCGGCGACCGGCAGCGGCACCCAGACCTTCCAGTTCGACGTGCACGCCAACCCCGGCAACCTGGTACTGGTCGCGATGAACGCGGACGGCACGCCGGTGGTCGGCGGCACCATCACCACCGCGGCGACCGCGCCCGGCTTGACCGGCATCGGCGCCGGAGTACTCGCGGCCGGCGTGCTCGCGATCGCCGGTGGCGTGGTGCTGTTCCTGCGCCGCCGGGCGGCATGAGTTCCCGGCTGGTGGTGTGAAGGGTTCCTACGCCGCTCGCTGGCCTGGGTTCCTGGCGAGTGGCGTGGTTGCTCCTGCGCCGTCCGGCGACCCGGGTTCCAGGCGAGGGGCGCGGCTGCTCCTGCGCCGTCCGGCGACCCGGGTTCCAGGCGAGGGGCGCGGCTGCTCCTGCGCCGTCCGGCGACCTGGGTTCCCGGCGAGGGACGTGGCTGCTCCTGCGCCGTCCGGCGGCCTGGGTTCCCGGCAACTTGGGTGATGTTGGTCTTGCGCTGCCGGGCGGCCTGGCTTCCCCGGCGGGCCCAGCCGATGCGTTCGGCTGGGCCCGGTTTGTTCAGCGTTGGGCTGCGGCCGTCAACCACAGGGCTACATCGGCGATGAGCACAGGATCGACGTGCTGCGGCGGTTCGTAACCGGCCGGGGTGGACGGGCCTTCGCCGGGGAAGAACATGTGGTCGTCGGCTTCGTACACCTTGATGGTGACGTTGTCCCGGTCGCCGAGCACGGCCTGCCAGCGGGTGAGGTCGTCGGCGACGGTCACCTGGTAGTCGCGGGCGCCTTGCGCGATGAACATGGGTCTACCAAGCATGGCTGCGGTGCCTGCCGGGTCGTCGTCGCGGATTTCCAGCCAGTACGAGCCGGGCCAACTGTAGGGCAGTTCGCTGGCGGGGGTGGTCGGCGAGAGGTCGGGGCCTTCGATGAGGGCGACTTGGCGCTCGACGCCGTCGACCACGGTGTCGGGGATGAAGCCGGGGCTTGCCGACGCGACGTAGCGAGCGACGCGGGCGGCGGCGCGGGGCATCGGGGAGGCGTCGGCGGCGAGCAGGACCATGCCCGCGATGGCGTCGTCGGCGGCGGCTACCCTGGGCGCGACGCGTCCGCCCATGCTGTGGCCGAGCACGAACACCCGCGAGGAATCCACAGTGGACTGATCTTGGAGCAGGTGGGCCGCTGCCACGGCGTGCGGCACGTATTCCTGGCTCATGGTGAAACCGGGCGCGGCGGCAAGGTCGGGGCGCACGCAGCTGATCAGGTCGAAACGCGCTGTCGCCACGCCCCGACTGGCCAGACCCCAGGCGACGTCCTTGAGCGGTTTGTTGACGCCGCTTGTCTCGTCCCGGTCGAACGGGCCGCCACCCGGGAGCAGCACGACGCCCGGGAACGGACCGGGGCCGCGCGGGAGGGTGAGCGTGCCGGGGACGGCGTCCTGGCCGGTGCCGAGGGTGATCTCCTGCTCGGTGAAACTGTTTTGGTCTGCGTAGGACGGTGGCTGCCAGTCGGTCGGGGTCGCGGCGGCGAGGCGCAGGCCGTGCAGTTTGCCCTTGTCGTCGACCGACATGAACACGTCGATCGCGCCGCTCTCGCCGTCGACCGGGACCCGGACGCGGGTAAGGCCGGGCTCGCCGGGTCCGGTCTCGGGTTGGCCGATCGACGTCACCGCGCCGATCACGGCGAGTTGGACCGACCAGCCGGACTGGAACGACTGCGCGGAGACGACTTTGCGCAGCCGCTTGGCGAACAGCGCCTCGGCTTCGCGAAATCGGCCATCCCGGGCCAGTTCGACGACGTGTACGGCGATAGCTCCTGGGTTCATCTCGAACCACCTTTCTCATGTTTTGCGAAAGGTAGCACGATGTGAGATCGTTGGGTAGTGGACGCCTTGGAACTGATCGGTCACCCGGTCCGGCTGCGCATCGTGCACGCCCTGCGCGGACGCACGCTGACCACCGCGCAACTGCACGAGCGGCTGCCCGACGTGTCCAAGGCGATGCTCTACCGGCACGTCGACGTGCTCGCCGAAGGCGGAATCCTCGAAGTCGCCGAGGAACGACGGGTGCGCGGCGCGGTCGAACGCCACTACCGGCTGCACCAGGAACGCGCCACCATCGACGCGGAAACCGCGGCCACGCTCACCCCGGACGATCACCGGCGTGGCTTCTCCATCGCGCTCGCCGCGCTGATCGCCGAGTTCAACGCCTACCTCGACCGGGAGAACGCGGACCCGGCCACTGATCCGGTCGGCTACCGCCAGCACGCGATCTGGCTCAGCGAAGCGGAACTCCACGCCCTGCTGGCCGACCTGCGTGCCGCGATCGTTCCCCCGCTGGCCAACGAGCCCGCGCCAGGGCGGACCCGCTACTTGCTGAGCCCGATCCTGTTTCCCAGCACCGAACCCGAAGATGATTGAGGAAGGGCCATCGCGCACGCGCCCTGGGACGAACCCGGGCACGGCGGGCACCTGCGCGATGGCCAGGCGGAAAAGTCCGGTCAGGGCGTGCCGACCACCGCCGAGGTGGTCAGGCTGGCGGCCGCGCCGACGATCATGCCGGTGGCCTTGGCACCGCGCTCGCTCATGCCGCATTCGCGGCTGACCGCCTCGGTCACGTCCTTGACGAAGCCGTAGACCGGGAGGGGAAGGCTGATCGCGGCACCGTCCACCGCCTGACCGAACCAATCTCCAAAACTCATGGTGACACCTCCTCTCCTGCTTGTCGCATTGGTGATGCTCGTTTGACGAGGTCGTTGACGGACTCGATCAGCGAGCGGCCATCGGACTGGTCGGCCGGCTCCAGGCAGCCGTTGACCAAGGCCAGGGCCGCGGTGCTGAGCAGGGAGTACCGGCGCTCGTGGTCGATGATCACCGCGTCCGGATCGCTGATCTCGCGGATCACGATCCCTTCGAGCATCGCGGTGAGGATGTTGGTGAAGTCGGTGAGCGAGATACCCGGCCGCAGCCGCAGCCCCCGGGCCTCGATGAACTCGGCGTAGACCTGGCTCCAGAGGCGCACGCCGCGCTGGTACTTGCCGGTCAGCGCCTGGCGCAACGCGTCGTCACCGTTGATCGTCGCGACGGCGACCAGCTGTAACCGAAAGGAAACGGCCGATACGATCGTGCAGCAAACCCGATACGTGAAGTCGACAATGGCATGGGCGAAATCCTGGCCGCGAACCAGATTTTCCGCGCCGTTCGCGATGACGTCCTTGTACTGTTCCGGATAATATGCTGTCCACAGCACGAAACTGATCAAATCGGCGAGGAAATGCGATTGCAGTTTCCACCTTTCTCGCATGACCGCGGTCGAGCCTCTGGCCGGAAATGGGAAGGGATTGTTCTCCACCTCCTTCGCGACGTTGCGTTGCGACAGGAACCCGAGCAGCGGCCGGTCGACGGTGTCGTCTTCGCCTTGCCGGGTCGGCATGGTCGGGTCGGTCTCGGGGCCAAGCTGGCGCCGGACCAGCCGGACCGCGGCCGCCAGATAGGCCGCGGTGACCGGATCGTTGGCGAGCCGTTCCCTGCGCAGGTCGTCTTTGCGGTCGAGGTGCAGCAGCACATCCGAAAAGTCCTGGTTGAACGGATGCGGAAGCAGGTGTTTCAGGCTCGGCTCGTGCTCCATGGCACCAGGGTGACGGGATATCCACGCGCGCGACAAGACACATCGTGAAATAGCACGCAGCTGCGTTCCGGTTTTCCTTTTGCAATTGTCCGCGCCGGTATTTTTACCGGCTTGACCGAAGGTGGTCGCGCAGCAACTTGGCGACGCGCGCCATCAGCACCTCGGCTTCGGGCTGGATCGCGGCGGGCACGCGTGACTCGGTGAGCGCGGCAACCGCGTACGCCGCTCCGTCGCCGTGCTCGACGACGCCGATTTCGTGGCGCAGGTTGAGCAGTGTGCCGGTCTTCGACGCCCAGCGGGTCGCGTCCGAGCTGAAATCCGGGGTCAGCCGCTGTCGCAGCAGGTTCTCCCCCATCAGTTCGCGGACCCGCACGGCCACCGCTTCGTCTATTGTGGACGGTCGCCAGATGGTGTCGAGCAGGGTGACGAAGGCGCGCGCCGAACCGGAACTGGCCCGGGTGACGTCGAGCTGAGGGATGACGTGGCCGCGTCCTTCGGTTGCCGCGCCGATGGCCAGGGCATGCGCGAAATGCACCTCGGCGGGCTCGAACCGTTCGGCCGGGGTCTCTTCGAGGTCGCCGTCGGCGTGCCGGACCACGATCCCGGTCACGCCCCAGTCGCGCAGGGTCCTGGTGACCTCGTCGGGCGGGGTCAACGCGAACAGGGCGTCGGTCGCCGAATTGTCGCTGATGGCCAGGCTCAGGTAGAGCAGGTCGTCGATGGCGATCCGCGCGGGGTGGCGGAACTTGGTCAGGCCGGTCGGGCCGGGCACGGTGCTGCGGCCCGGTTGGACGTCGATCGGGGTGGCGCCGTCGAGTTCGCCGCGCCGGATCCGGTCCAGGGTGACCGCGGCGACCGCGACCTTGATCAGCGACGCGCTCGGGAACACCAGGTCCGGGTCGATGCCGATTTCCCGGCCGGTGGCCAGATCGCGCACCAGGAACGAGCCGCGCAAGCCACCGTCTTCGAGTTCGGCGCGGAGCTGGCGGATCAGGGTTTCGGGGTGCACGAAGTCTCCTTGCCGCCGAGGCAGCGTTCGATGGCCGAACTCAGCGTGGTGCGCAGCCGCTGCGCGTCCTCGCCGAGGCCGGCCGCGATCTCGAAGCCGCGGGCCAGGTCGAGTTCGCCGATGGGCCGCCAGCCGAGGCCGAGTTCGGCGGCTTGCCCGGCCGAGCACAGCAGCAGGTCGGCCGAGCCGAACACGGTGGCGACCGCCGAGGTGAGCGAGGCGGCGACCGCGACCTGGGCCGGGCGCAGGCCGATGGCGTCGCGAACTCGGATCAGCCGGTCGCGCAGGTGCGGCAGGTCGTCCTCGGGCTGGATCCAGACCCGGCGCGGCGCGCGACCGGATCGGCCCACGCGCAGCGTTTCCAGGTGCAGCACACCGGTTTTCGGCAGGAATCCGCTGGCCACGCCGAGCGGCACGGTCCAGGCCGCGTCCTCGGCGGGGACCGCGACGATCGCGGCGCGGGCCTCCTGGGTGCGGACGAGTTCGGCGCGTTCGGCCGGTGCGGCGCGGCGGAATTCCAGGTGCACGTCCAGGGCGCGGGCTTCGGCGTCGAGTTCGGCCAATGCGCGGGTGGTGCACGTGTCCGGCACCGCGAGCAGCAGCGGGCGCAGTTTGGCCAGCGCCGCGTCGTGCTCGATGGCGTCGGCGAGTTGCACGAGCCGTTTGGCCGAGGGCAACATGTCGCGGCCGAACGGGGTCAGTTGAGCGCGGCGGGTGGATCGGTCGAACAGGCGCTCACCGAAATGCCGTTCCAGTGCGGCGATCCGCCTGCTCGCCACCGGCTGCGGGATCCGCGCGGCGGCCGCGCCCGCGGTGAAGCTGCCGGTCTCGCTCACGCCGACGAACGCGCGACAGCTCCCGATCAAGTCCACGACCACACATTATGCCGAATCAGCATGAAAGTGCGCATCGGCGTCTTGGACAACATGAACGGGGCGCGCCAAAGTCGGTCTCATGATCAATCGCCGGGCATTGTTGCTGGGCGGGCTCGCGCTCGCCGCGACCGCGTGCGCAGCCACTCCCACATCGCACTCCGTCGCCCCGACCACGGCGACTCCGGCCCAGCCGGATCCGCATTTCGCCGCGCTGGAACAGAAATACCGGACGCGCCTGGGGCTGTACGCGATCGCGACCGGCTCCGGCGCGAGCGTCGGCTACCGGGCTGACGAGTACTTCGCCTACTGCTCGACGTTCAAAACCCTGGCCGCCGCCGCGGTCCTCCAACGCCATCCACTGTCCTATCTGGACACGATCGTGCCCTACACCAAGGCCGACGTGAACTCGATCTCGCCGATCACCCAACAGCACATCGACACCGGCATGTCCGTGCGCGACCTGTGCGACGCGGCGATCCGCTACAGCGACGGCACCGCGGGCAACCTGCTCATGCGCGACATCGGCGGCCCGGCCGCGCTCACCGCGTACCTGCGCGGCATCGGCGACACCGCCAGTCATCTGGACGACTACGAGCCCGCGCTCAACGACGAACCGCCGGGAAGCCTGCGGGACACCACGACGCCGCGCGCGATCGCGGGCGCGTATCGCCAGGTCGTGCTGGGCGACGCGCTCACCCCGGACAAGCGCGCGCTGATCGTGGACTGGCTCAAGCGCAACACCACCGGCGCCGCCGACGTCCGCGCGGGTGTGCCGCATGACTGGACGGTCGCGGACAAGACCGGCCACAGCGACTACGGCCGCGCCAACGACATCGCGATCGCCTGGCCGCCGAAAGGCGCGCCGTTCGTCATCGCGATCCTCACCGACCGGGTCGGCTACAACACGCCAGCGCAGTACCCGATCATCGCGGACGCCACGCGTTACGTGCTGTCCGTGCTGCACTGATCAGCCGGCGCCGAGGCAGATGAACGGGCGGCGGAATGGATCGACCGAGGTCGCCTGGGCGAGCGCGGTCGCCGCCGGGGCACCGTCCGCGAGCTGGCGGTGATAGTCGTCCATGGCCGAGGCCGCGGCCTGGTCGCCGACCCGGCTCACCGCGGCCGTCACCGTGCGACCGCCCCCGGCCAGCAGCGCCCCGGCGAACCCGAGCGCTTCGTCGCCCGGACGGATGCGGGACAGCGCCAGTTCGCACGCGGCCAGCACCACGTGCCGGGGCGGGCGGCGCAGCCGGATCATCTCGTGCGCGAACAGCGCGCCGTCGAGCAGTTCGAGCCGGGAGAACAGCGCGTTCTCCGGTTCGTGCGCGCCGTGCGCGGCCACGTGTGCGAGCCCGGCCCCGTCCAGCGCCTTGAGTACCCGTTCGACGCTGGCTTCCGCCATGGTGATCGTCTCGGCGCCCGGGTGGAACCGGCGCACGCTGGTCAGCTCGCCGATCACGGCGGACAGGTTCGGGCCGCCGACCAGCACGGTCGACCCGGCCTCGGTGTCGGAACGTTGCGCGGTCAGCCACGCGGTCGCCGAGGGCGCCACCACGACCGGCCGCCCACGCAATCGCGGCAGGGCGCCCCATGCGACCGCGTACAGCGCGCCGGTCGGGATGATCACCAGTTCGCGGCCGCCGATCAACGATTCCAGCGGTCGCAGCAGCCGCTCGTCGAGAATGCCTGCCCGGCGCACGGCCGAGTTGGTCACCGCCTGCGCCAACGGCGCGGGCAGCCAGTCCGGGGAAAGCGCATCGAGGTCGGCGTGCAGATCCTGGGCCGCCTCGGTGATCCCGCCCGCCTCGCCGAGCCTCACCAGGCGCACCGCGCCGCCCACGATCACCACCGCCATCATCGCGCCGCCGGTGACCAGGAAGCTGATCATCGCGCGGTCGTCCAGCGCGGCGATGACTTCGGCGACCGTCGCGATCGGTCGCGGCTGCCCCCATGGACTGTCGCGCCAGCCGCCCTGCATCACCTCCCGGCCGAGCGCGGCGTGCCGGGCGATCAGGTCGCGGCTCGGCCGGCCGCTGAGCCGGGCCTGTTGCAGTTGGCGGCTCAGATACCGGTATTCCGAAACCTTTTCGGCGAGCACCGGGTCGTCCGGCGCGGGCAGCGGCTGGTACCGGTAGAGCTGCGCCCTGGTCCGCTCCAGCCAACCGAACAGGGCGCGGGCAGGCGACCGCGAATGCTCGACAACCAGCCGCACCGCGAGCTGCCCGAGCGCGCGGCCGTGCACGGCGGTGCCCGACACCAGCTCCGCGCCACCCATCCGGTCCCGGATCCGGCCCAGTTCGGCCACACCGGCCCTGGCCTGCGCGAACGCGGTGCGCCGATCGCCGCGTGCGACCGCGAGTTCGGCCAGGCACAGCCTGCGCAGCATGCGCTGATCGACCGGGGTCACCCGGCGCAGCGCGGGCACGAGCGCGAACTGCTCGGCCGCGGCCTCCGTCCGGCCCCGGCCCAATTCCAGCAACACCGCGAGCATCCGCGCGGTCCCGGACTGGTCGATCAGGTCGAGACCGGCGAGTGTTTCAGCGAGCGCGCGGGCGCGGGCGATCAGCTTCGCCGAAATCCGCCCGCCGTCCTGCGCCTCGGCGACGTCGGCCCGCAGCCGGACCAGCGCGGCCCGCGCGGCCAGCGATTCGTTGCCATGCCGGTGAAAACGCCGGCGCGCCGACTCCGCCCAGGTCCGCGCGCCGCGCAGATCGCCCTCGCCGAACGCGGCAGCGGCCCGCAACAGTTCAGCCTCGGCGACGTTCTGGAGATTGCGCACCCGCTGTAGCTCGGGCAGAGCGTCGTCCAACTGCCGGGCCGCTTCCTCGGCAAGTCCCGCGGTGAGCAGCGTCTCTGCCTGATCCATCCGGAGTTTCGGCAGGCCGCTGGGCATCAGCTCGGCATAGCCAGCCTGGGCCTTTTCGTAGTAGGCCAACGCCTGCGGAATGTCCCCCACCCGCCAGGCGACCGCGGCCAGTCCATGTTGTGCCTTGGCATCCAGGACGGATATCGCTTCCTGGTCGACCCGGCTGTCGTAGCGGCCAGAGGCGACGACCTCGACCATCCGGTGGTAGTCGCGGGTGGCCGGTCCGGGATGGCCTGCGGCGTTGTTCACGTTGGCCCGGTTCATCAGATCGATCGCCAACCTGACGTGAACGGGTTCACCGGCGGCGTAAGCACGGTCCCGGATGGCGATGCCGATGCTCAACTGGGTAACACTGTCGTCCCAACGGTTTGCCCGCAACAGGACCACGCCGCGCTGACCAGCGATCCTGGCGGTCAGGTCGAGTCGAATCTCGTCGTCGTCGACCCCGGTCAGCAGACTTTCTGCCTGGGCGAGAACGTCCAGCGCACTGTCCGGCCCTCGGGCCTCATTGTCCGAATACGCGAGAGTGATGAGTGTCCGCGTGCGCAGCGCAATGGCTTCGGCACTGTCGTTCCCGTCGATCAGTCGCAGCGCGCTACGCAGAAAGCGGGCGCCTTCCGCGAAATGCCACGCGTTGTTGGCCTCCCACCCGCGACGGTACTTCTCTTCGGCCTGCCGCAGTCGCTCGGCGAGACCCCTCCGAGGTGCCTGTGCCACTGCTCTATGTCACCACACTCGGTACTCAGTGCAACACGCCCGTACGTGTTGCGGCCGAGCGACGGGGCCGACGCGATCGGATCACGTCGGCCCGGTAACGACGCTCAGGCCCGGACGGGCTCTTCCTCGTCCTGGCAGCCCGTGGGTCCGCAGTCGGTCGGCGACGCCGGAACGGCTACGTGGCTGGGCTGATCAGTCGGGTTCGGCTGCTCCGGCTCACCGCCGAGCACCTTCTTGACGCCGTCCTTGATCGCTTTGCCGGCTTCTTCCAGGCCGTCGAGTACGTTGCTCATGCTGATTCCCCTCCGGTTTCAACCCCAAATCGACCTCGCTCCGGGCGGCTGCCCGGTGCGCTCCCTCCTTCGGTCACCGGCACCCCACTACCGGCGGTATGCCCAATCCACGTACCGTGAACAATCACTGAGCCACTGCGGCAAGTGGGTGGGTCTACACCACGAATTATGCCCAATGGAGTAGCGGCGCGCAGGTATTTTTCACAATAAGTCAGAACCGAGGTCAGCGGGTCATCGCGGCGCTTCGATCTTGTTTTCCGGCATTTTCGGCGTCGTGAAAGGACTTTCAATTACCTGGAAACGGCGATGACCAGCAGTTCTCCAGCAGGTCGAACCTGGATCAGACAATCGGTCTGTCATCGGCGTGGTTTGAACGTTCACATCGATTGACATAAAGTGGTTTAGCCTGCCCAGAACATCCCAATCGGGTAGATTCACCGAGGTGACGCCCAGCTACCTGCAGCCGTTCGTCCTTCCGACCGAGCCCGCTACGCGGACGCGGGTCGGATCGATCGACGGCTACCTGCCTGCCGGCGAGGACCGCTGCCCGGCGATCGTGTTCGTGCACGGCGGGCCGATCCCGGTCACGCTGGAACCGCCGAGCGAGTGGCCGGTCTACGTCGGGTACGGCCAGGCCGTTGCCGCGCGCGGGATCGTCGGCGTCGTGTTCAACCATCCGCTGCGCACGCTGTCCGACTACGGCCCGTCGGCCGCGGACCTGATCGCGGTGATCGACGCGGTCCGCACGCATCCGCGGGTCGATCCGGAGCGGGTCGCGCTGTGGTTCTTCTCCGGCGGTGGGCCGCTGGCCACGCCGTGGCTGGACGCGACCACTGAGCAGGTTCGGTGCCTCGCGTTCACCTATCCGCTGCTCGGCGACCGGCCCGCGCACCCGCTCGACGCGCGGTTTCTGCCGGTCCGCGCGCTGGCCGACTGGCAGGGCGTGCCGATCGTGCTGACCAGGGTCGGGCTGGAGAGAGCCGACGTCGCCGAGACCGTCGCCGAATTTCTTGCCGGCGCGGCCAGCGAAAAAGTACCTGTGCAGGTGATCGACGTGCCGAACGGCCACCACGGATTCGATTTTCTCGACGACAGCGATGAATCCCGTGCCGCGATCACCGAGGCTATCGACGCCGTGCAGGCCCATCTCGTCGCCGAGGGAGAGCGTGTAAGCGAGCGGTAATCGCGGCTCGCCAAGCTGATCGCGCTGGGTAGGTCCACTGTGTAGGGAGTGCCCGCTCGACAGCTCGCGGGGTGTTGTCGAACGGGCGCTGTCTCCGAGCCCGCGCCCGACTACTCTCTAGCCGTGTTGCGTATTCGATTCACCCCGCAGGACCTGGGCCGGGTCCGGCTGGTCAGTGAGCCGGATCCGCTGTGGGAGCTGGTGCTCAGCGTGGCGCAGATCGGTCGCCCTGGATTGACGGGCAGTGCGCAGCGCCGGTGGCAGGTGAGCGCGCAACAGGCCACCAGCGCCGGTCTGCCCGCCCGCGCCCGCGAGGTGCTCGGCACGCTCGTCCCGGCGAAAGGCAACTTCCCCGACTTCCTCACTCCGCGCGCGGCCAGCGACGGATTCGAGGCCGGGCTGGCCGCGATGCGGTCGCTGCCGCGCACCGCCTTGCGCACCGACCTGGCCACGGCCATGGCCGACCGGCGCGGCGTGCCGAGGTGGGTGCGGTCGCTGGCCGAGGCCGATCCGGACGCGCGCACCCTGCTCGACCTGGCGCTGCGCGAGTATTTCAAGGCGGTCGTGCAACCGCATTGGCCGGTGATCCGCCGCCACGTGCTGGGCGACCGGTCGGCCCGCACCGGGCTCGCCGCCGACGGCGTCGATCGGCTGCTGGCCGGGATTTCGCCGAACGTGCGCTGGAACTGGCCGGTGCTGGAAGCCGACTACCCGTGCGACCAGTCGGTCGACCTGGCCGGTCGCGGGCTGGTGCTGATCCCGTCGTTCTTCTGCGACCAGGTCCCGGTCACGTTCATCGACCCCGAGCTGCCGCCGGTGCTGGTCTACCAGGCGACGCCGCCGCGCGAGTACACCGGCGAACGCGGCATCGACGACGTGCCCGCGCTGGTCAAGGTGCTCGGCCGGACCCGCGCGCACATCCTGGTCGCACTGGACCGGCCCGGCTCGACCACCGAGCTGGCCAACCGCATCGACATGTCCATCGCGTCGGCCAGCCACCACGTCGGTCTGCTGCGCGACGCCGGCCTCGTGCACACCACCCGCACCGGGATCGAGGTGTCGCACCAGCTCACCCGGCTCGGCCGGGATCTGCTCGACCGCGCCGTGGCCAACAAGGCTTTCAAACCTGCTTGAAAGGCTCGGAACACGCCGAACCGGACCGCGTGGTCGTGAGTCAATCGAGGCATGAGCGGGCCGAGCACTGGCGAGCTGGCGGACATCGTCGATGTCGGCGTGCTCGGGCCGGTCGGGCTGCTGGTCGACGCGGATCTGGTGCCGCCGACCTCGCCGGTGATGCGCACGCTGCTGGGGTTGCTGGCGGTCGCACCCGGCCGGGAATGCACCGCTGAGGCGGTCGCCGACCGGCTGTGGGCGGGCGGCGCCAGCCGCAGCGCGCTGCCGGTGACCGTGCACCGGTTGCGCCGCTGGCTGGCCGACACCGCCGGTGACGCGGTCCAGGTCGCCCGCACCGGCACCGGCTACCGTCTCGAACTCGCGCGCGGCGAGACCGACGCGCAGCGCTTCGCCCGGCTCGTCGCCAAGGCGGCCACCAGCAGCGACGCCGACCGGGTCGAACTGCTGCGCGAAGCCCTGGACCTGTGGCGCGGCCGTCCGCTGACCGACCTGCCCGACGGCGCGATCGATCCGCAGGTCGTCGCCGGTTTGGAACAGCAGCGGCGCACCGCCTGGGTCGATCTCGGGCGGGCGTTGCTCGCCACCGGCCGGCCCGAACCGGCGGCACGGCTGCTCCGGCCGGTCGCGGCCGATCATCCGCTGGACGAGTTGCTGCACGGCGTGCTGATCGAGGCGCTCGCCGGGGCGGGCGAACAGGCCGAGGCCCTCAACGCTTACGAGCGGCTGCGCGCTCGCCTTGCCGACGAGCTCGGCGTTGACCCCTCTGGTCAGCTGCAACGCGTCTACCTGGGGATTCTGCATCAGGAAGTGCGGCTGATCGACATCGAACCGGCCCGCGCGTTCCAGTTGCCCGCCGACCCGGCCGGGTTCACCGGGCGCGAGGACGCCGTGCGGCAACTGGACAAGCTGCTCGCCGCCGCGCGCTCGGCGAACTCGCCGATGGTGGCGGCGGTGGTGGGCATGGCAGGCGTTGGCAAAACTGCGCTGGCCGTGCGGTGGGCGCATCAGGTGCGCGAGGAGTTCCCGGACGGCCAGCTCTACGTCAACCTGCGCGGTCACTCCCCCGGCGCACGGCCGTTGTCGGTGCGGGACGCGCTCGGGCAGCTGTTGCGCTCGCTCGGCCTGCCCGGCGAACGGATCCCGGCCGACGAAGACGAAGCGGCGGCGGTGTTCCGGGCCAGGGTAGCGGGCAGGCAGCTGTTGATCGTGCTGGACAACGCCCGCTCCGCGGCGCAGGTGCGGCCGTTGCTGCCCGGTGCGGCGCCGTGCGGCACGGTCATCACCAGCCGGGATCAGCTCGGCGGTCTGGTCGCGCGGGACGGCGTGTTCCGGTTGCGGTTGGACGTGCTCGAACGGCCCGAGGCGGGCCGGTTGCTCGCGGCCATGCTCGGCGACCGCGCCCACCGGGAACCGGCGGCCACCGACGAACTCGCCGCGTTGTGCGGACGGCTGCCGCTCGCGCTGCGCATCGCGGCGGCCAATGTGGACAGTCAGCCGGGCGTGTCGATCGCCGCGCACGTCACGCGGGTGCGCACCGGCGAACTGTTGCATGCCTTGGAAATCGCGGGCGATCCGGAAACCACGCTGCGCGTCGCGTTCGATCTGTCCTTCACCGCCTTGTCTGGGCCCGCGCAGCGGCTGTTCCGGTTGCTCGGTCTCGTGCCGGGCACCGACATCAGCGCTGATGCCGTTGCCGCTCTGGCCGACGAGCCGGTGCAACGGCCGCTGGCCGAACTCGTCGCCGCGCACCTGATCGAACCGCAAGGCGCGGAGCGGTTCGCCTTCCACGATTTGCTCAGTCACTACGCCCGCGCGCTCCCGCCTCCGGACGAGGCCGTCGTGGCCCGGCATCGGCTGGTCACCTGGTACGCGGACACCGCGACCGGCGCCGAACCGGCCTGGCTGGACATGGAACGCGGCAACATCGTCGCCGCCGTGACCGCCTGCGCCGGCGACCGCGCGGCCTGGCGGCTGGCCAGCGCGGTCACCGACCACCTGCACCACCGCGCGCACACCGTGGACGCGCACCGCATCGCGACGGCGGTCGCCGAGGCCGTGTTCGCGCCGGATTCGGCCGCGACCGACCGGGAACGCGCCGAGGCACATCTCGCGCTGGCCCGCGCCGATCAGGGTCTGGCCAATTACGACGCGGCGGTCCGGCACGGCGAGGCCGCGGCCGAACTCGCCGAGCGGATCGGCTGGCCCGCTGGCGAATCCAGTGCGCTGTCGGTGGTCGGCGTGATCCAGGGACAACGCGGCCAGGTGCGGGAGGCGCTCAAGACCGGCACGCGCGCGCTGACCATCAGCAACACGCACGGACTCACCCGGCTCGCCGCCTTCCAGATGAACGATCTGGGGATCGGCGCGCTCTGGCAGGGGCATCTGGCCGAGGCCGAGTTCTGCTTCAGCCGGGCGCAGGCCATCCACCGGGAGAACGGCGATCGCGGCGGCGAGAACATCAGCACGATCAGCCTGGCCCAGCTGTGTTTGGAGGCGGGTCGTCTGGACGAGGCCATCGCCCAGCTCGCGGCCGCGTCCGAACTCGTGCGCGGCGAAGGCGAAATCCTGGGCTGGCCCCGGATTTTCAACACGCTCGCCGCCGTGCACTGCGAAGCAGGCCGTTTCGAGGAGGCGGTGGACGCGTGCCGGACGGCGTTGCCGGTCGCGGAACGCAGCGCCGACCGGGTCGTACAGGCGTCGCTGCTCAACAACCTCGGTGACGCCCTGCTCGGTCTTGGCCGCGACGCCGAATGCCGCGAAGCCCATCAGGAAGCCATGGCGCTGGCCACCGCCGCCGGACTCAAACGCCACCAGGGGGGCGCCCAGCTCGGTTTGGCCCGCTATCACCGGCAACGCGGCGAACTCGACCAGGCGCGAATGTTCGCCGAACAAGCGCTACGTCTGGAGAACGCGGCCCGGCGGCTGTGGCGGGAAGGCCAGGCCCTGACTGAGCTGGCCGCCATCGAACAAGCCGCAGGGCATACCGAGCAGGCTCACGCCCATGCGACCGACGCCGTGCGCATCCACCAGCGGTGCGGGCACCGGCTGGCCGAGGCACGGGCTCAGCGGATTCTCGGATAGCCGCCCGCCGCACGCAGCCAGAACGAGACCCAGGAGCGCAGCGGCCGCCAGTGCTCGGCGATCGCCTGGTAAACGTCGTCGGGCGCGCCCTCCGGCACACCGTACGCGGCACGGACGACACCGAGCAGGCGCGGTTCGCTGGTGGTGAACACATCGGGCGAGCCTGCGCCGCGAATCAGGATCAGCCCAGCGGAAAACGCGCCGATGCCCGGCAGTTCCCGCAGCGTGGCAAGGGCTTCCTCGGACGAGACCGAGCGCAATGCCGCCGCGGTCAGGGTGTCGTCGAGGGCGGCCGTGGCCAGGTCACGGATCCGTCCGGCCTTGACCGGATTGACACCCGGCAGGCTCGGCGCGTCGAGTAGCTGTTGTGGTCCGGGGAACGCGCGCAGCTCGCGACCGTCCACAGTGACCGGTGAACCGTACGAGTCGGCGATGCGCTGCTTCTGCAGGGACGCGGTGTGCATGGACGAGCGCTGGGTCAGGATCGCCCAGCAGGCCGCCTCCCACGGCGACCAGAAACACACCGGCCGCAACCCGGGCGACGCGCTGGTCAACCGCGCGACCACCGGTTCGCGCGCGACGATCTCGTCGACGGCGGTGCCGTCGACGTCGAGCGAGAGGATCCGTGCCACCTGATCGGGCAGGCTGGGCTCGCCCGCGCCAGGCCCGGTGATCTCGACGTCGACGCGCCTGCCCGCTTGCGCGACCCGCACGCCGACCGGCCGCCAGTCGTGTTCGGCGCAGTAGGCGAACCGCAGCACGGCGTCGTCCGCCGGTCGCCTGCTGGCCGGCCAGCTCTCCAGGAACTGGATCGCCCGCGCGAGGTCGAACGATCCCACGGGTTCGATGGTGAAGCGTTGCTCGGTCACGTCTTGTTAGCCCCCTAATCCGTATTAGCAGGCTAACACGGTTGGGCTAGGCTGGCGTCCATGACTTCCCCGGTGCCAGCGGACGAGTCGATCGGTTTCGCGCTCAAACGGCTGCAACAGGCCCTGCGCACGCGCATGGACGCCACGCTGTCCACGTACACCCTGACCATGCCGCAATACATCGTGCTCGCGCTACTGGAGGAGAACCCGGGCATCTCCAACGCCGAACTCGCCCGGCGCTCGTTCGTCGCCGCGCCCACGATGCTGCGCATCCTCGATGCGCTGACCCGCACCGGCCTGATCACCCGCGCCGACCCGGCGCCCGAACACCGCGTCCGCCGGACCGCGCTCACCGCGCTCGGCCGCAAACGGCTCGCCCAGGCAGCGCCGCACGTGCGGAACTTCGAAGATCTGCTGCTGGCCAACGCGGAACCCGAGCACATCGGCATCATCCGCGACTGGCTGCGCACCTGCGCCGATCAATTGGCCAACTGAAAACCCGTGCCACCGAGCCCTCTCGGTGACACGGGTTTCGTTTCGGTGGCTTACAGCTGGTAGAAGTCCGAGTAGTGGTCGGGCGAGTACCACACCGTGCCGGTGTTCATGTCGACCACGATCCGGGCGGCATCGCGGTGGGCGCCGCAGGAGCGCGGGTTCACGTCGAACTCCTGGAAGGAGTCGCCGCTGGGCAGTTGGCCGTCGTCGTTGTAGTAGGTACCGCCGGCGTAGTTGCACTCGCCGTTCGGCCAGTCGTACCAGCCGCGGCTGGACGGGTAACCCATGGACTGCCAGGTGGTGTTGGCCGAATCGGCGGCGGAGCAGCCGGAGATGGTGCAGGAACCGAAGACCTCGGCATTCGCGGCCGGGGCGGCGACCATTGCCACGCCGGCCAGGGTGCCCGCGGCGGTGGCCGTCAGAGCGAGTCGCTTGAGCCATGTGAGGCGCGATGATTGCGTCGTACGCACAGTGTCTCCTTGCAGGGGGCGACAGACGAACAAACCATAGTGAGCTTCCCCTGGCGCAGAACACCCAAACATTTGCCAAGAAAGAATGAATTCTGTTAAAACCAAAAATGACGGCGTCAACATTTAACAGAAATCAATAGTCGGGCAGTTCCAGCTTGGTGGCCACGAACTTGCTGCTGCCGACCAGCAATCGCTGCACGAGCTTGCGCCGGAACATCGCGTTGCGCAGGCCGAGCCGGAATGCCGTGCTCGGTGCAAGAAACTGTCCGGGGCTCGCGTGCCGATGCCAGCGATCGGCATAACCGCGCAATCGTTGCTCGTAGGCGGTGAACGCGAGCCGGTGATCACCGGCCGCCGAGGCGAGTTCGCCCGCCAGCACGTACGCGCCGACCACGCCGGTGCCGACGCCCATGCCGCCCAGTGTCACGCCGTGACCCGCGTCGCCGAGCAGCGCGACCCGGCCCTTCGACCAACGCGGCACGCTGACCCGGCTGATCGAGTCGAAGTACAGTTCGGGCGCGTCGCGCAGGTGCTCGATCAGGTGCGGGACGTGCCAGGCCATGCCCGCGAAGGCGTCCGCGACCAGCTTCTTCTGCTGGTCGAGGTCGTGCCAGTCGTAGTCGAGCCGGGGTGAGGCGAACACGACGAACGCACCCGCGCGCTCCGGATCGCGCAGGTCGGCGGACACGCTGGCCAGCCGGCCGGGTTCGTTGTAGTGGCGCGGGGTGGTGTCGAGGCCGAGGTCGTTGGGCAGGTCCCAGCCCGCGAGGTAGTAACCGAGGTGCTCGACGTAGTCGGTCTCCGGGCCGAACGCGATGCGGCGCACGCCGGAGTGCAGGCCGTCGGTGCCGATCACCAGGTCGACGGTGCGCGCGGCAGAGCGGGCGAACTCGACGTGCACGCCGTCCTGGGTGTCGGTGAGGCTGGTGATGATGTCGCCGAAGACGTACTCGGCGTGTTCGGCGCTGTGCTCGTAGAGGACCTGGGACAGGTCGCGGCGGCGGACTTCCAACTCGCCACCGAACAACTCGGCCGGTAGCCGGAAGATCTCCTTGTCGTCGATGTCGACGCAGACCATCGCCCCGCCATGGGTCTGGACCGCGCGCAGGTCCTCCAGCACACCCATTTTCGCCAGCACCCCCAAGTGCGTCGAGCCCCGGAAGTCGACGGCGAAACCGCTGGTCCGCAGCGCGGGCATGGCCTCGACGACGGTGACGGTCGCGCCGTAGCGGGTCAGCCAGTAGGCGAGCGCGGGGCCGGCGACACCGGCGCCGGAGATCAGCACGCGCAGGTCGCGCAGGGAGGAGTCGTTGCTCATCGTGATCACCTTTCAAAACTGTGTCCGTTGGAAACAGTGTACGCTAGCCACAGTGACCGCAACAAACGACGCGACCGAGGACCTCAAAGCCGCCATCGACCTGCTCTGGACGCCGCAGGCCGCCCCTCGTCGCGGGCCCAAACCCGGCCTCACCCTCGCCGCCATCGCCAAGGCGGGCATCGAGATCGCCGACGCTGACGGCCTCGCCGCGGTCACCATGCAGCGGGTCGCGGAAACGCTCGGCGTCACCAAGATGGCGCTCTACCGCTACGTCCAGCGCAAAACCGAACTCGTCGCGCTGATGACCGACACGGGCCTGGGCGCTCCCCCGCCGCTCGATCCCGCCCACGACTGGCGCACCAAACTGGTCGCCTGGGCGCACTCGATCTTCGACCGGTTCATCCGGCATCCCTGGGCGCAGGAAGCCGCGACGGGGGTGCGCGCGATCGGCCCCAACGAAATCGCCTGGCTCGAACAGGCCCTGACCGCGCTCGACGGCACGGCGCTCAACGGCAGCGAGAAACTCGACGTCGCCGCGACCCTCAGCGGCCACGCGCGCGCCATCGCCCAACAGGCCGGGAGCGCGTATCCCGAACACGGCATGGAATCAGCGTTCGCGATGGCGCTGCGCGCTCACGAAGATCAGTTCCCGGCGCTCATGGCCAGCCTCGCATCGGCCGCGACCGATGGCGGACAGGATCAGGCGCTCGAGTTCGGCCTCGCGCGCATCTTGGACGGCGTCGAGTTGCTGATCAATTCGAGGGACGCCGCCAGCCGGTCGATGTCCGGGCCGAGTGGGCGATCGACCAGCACCGGCGGCACCAGCTCGGCGAGCCGTTCGTAGGTCGCGGCCAGCGCGGGCGCGCTGGGCGCGGCGCGCAGCAGGTGCGCTTGCGCGGCGCCGATCATTTCGCAGGCGGTGATGGTCCGGAGCCTGCCGATGGCCGCGCGCAGCTGCTCCCCCGCCGCCCAGGCGAACGCCTGCACATCTTCTTGACCAGCCGAGGTGTCGATCGAGCCGAGGGTCGCGGGCGAGGCGAGGCGACGGAGCTGGTGCAGTTCGCCTGCCGCGCGTTTGTGCAAGGGCGAGAGCCCCGCCTGCGGGCCGGGTTCGACGGCGAGTTGCGCGTTGACGCCGCTGAACTGCGGGTCCAGCAACCGATGCAGCCGCTGCACGCTGATCTCGCCGAGATGCACCAGCGCAGCACCGACCGCGTCCAGGCGCAGGCCCAGCCCGGCCGCGTGATAACCGGCGGTCGACACGAACGCGCCGTCCAGGAACGCGGGTGAATCGGTGGGCGTGCCGAGCAGCGTCTCGGCGGCGGACGCGAGGTCGTCGAGGGTGTGGACGGCGTGCGCGATGGCTTGCGGGCCAACGCGTACCGAGACCGGAGCCTGCACCACCCCGGACCGGGCCGGGGAGCCGTCGGTGCGGTCGCGGATCTCGGTCAGGACGGCGGCCAGCACCGGGTCCGGACCGGCCAGGCGCGGATCGTAGATCGCGCGGGGTGCGCCGATGGCGTCGATGGTCAGCGCGGTGGCCAGGCTGTGCGACTCGACGACCTGGCGGGCTTCGGCTCCGCGCATGATCGCGTGGGTCAACGCGAGCGGCGAGCCCTGGATCAGGCTGACGCCTTCCTTGGGGCGCAACGTGATCGGGCGGATTCCGCGCCGCGCGAGTTCGGCCGATGCCGGTGTTTCGACGCCGTCGACCAGCACGGTGCCGATGCCGAGAAAGGTCTGGAACGCGTGCGCCAGCGGGATGATCTCGCCCGCGCTACCCAGACCGTCGCTGGGCACGGCCGGGACGAAGCCGTCGTTGATCCGGTCGGCGACGAAGCGCACCAGCTCGGCGGACGCGCCGGTTTCCGGCGCGAGAAAACCGCGCAGCCGCACCGCGAGCAGCGCCCGCACGTCCGGTTCCGGCAGCCAGGGCGGACCGCCGACGGCGCGGCCGATCAGCAGGTTCGCCTGCTGGCCCGCTTGTTGCTCGTCGTCGAGCGGGACGCCGACCATCCGGCCCATGCCGGTGTGCACGCCGTAGACCGGACCGTCGGCCGCGCGCAGCGCCGCGTCCACCCGAGCCCGGTTGGCCTCGACTTCGGCCAGTTCGGACTCGCTCAGGTGGATCTCGGCGCCGCGCGCGATCGCGAGGATGGCGCGACTGTCCAGTTCGGTCACGCTTGGCGGTTCTTGCTGATCGCCTCGATGATGCGCGGCCGCAGTTGTGCCGTGGTCACCACCGCGTCGACCGAGCCGACCTCGACCGCGCGGTACACGCTGTGCACCCGGTCGAATTCAGTGGCCACATCGGACAGTTTCTCGGTGCGCACCGCCGCGCGCACCTCGGCGAGTTGCGTGGTCAGCTCGGCCCGTTCCGCGCCGGAGGCCTCGGCGCGCCGGGTCTCCAGGTCGGCGACCCGGCTGTCGGTCGCGGTGCGCCGGTTGACCTCGGCGGTGAACACCACGGCGGCCGCCGGCGCGCCGCCGATGACCGAGGCGAACGACCCTTCGACCGCGAGCACGGTCATGTTCGGGTTGAGCGCCTTGGAGAACACCACGAACGCGCCACCGTGGTAGCGCGAGATCACGCAGAACACGATCGGGCCACGGAAGTTCACGATGGCCCGACCGATCTCGGCGCCGTACTCCAACTGGAGTTTGCGCAGGGATTCCGGTGAACCGTCGAAACCGGACAGGTTGGCCAGCACCACCAGCGGACGGTTGCCGCTGGCCGCGTTGATCGCGCGCGCCGCCTTCTTCGACGAGCGCGGGAACAGCGTGCCCGCGGTGTAGGTGTCCGGGCCGTCGGTGGGCGGGAAGCCGCGGCGCGGCACCGCCCGCGACTCGATGCCGAGCAGACAGACCGGCTGCCCGCCGAGATGCACGTCCTGCACGACGGCGGTGTCCGCGTCGGCCATGCCCGCCCAGCGTTCCAGCACGTCGTGGTCCTGGTCGGACAGCGCGCGCATCACCGTGCGGATATCGAAGGCCTTCTTGCGGTCCGGGTTGGCGGCCGTGGAGAAGATCTCGCCGACGGTGCTGAAGTCGCTGCCGGCCAGCACGTGCGGGTAGCTGGAGATGTCCCGATCGGCCGGGTCGGTGGTACCCGCGTTGCGCGGGCCGGACTCGCCGGGGGCGACGTAGGTGTGCTCGTAGTGCGCCATGAGCACGTCACGCGCCGCCGACAGGTTCGGCGCCCAGTACTGGGCCTGACCGTTCGGGCCCATGATCCGGTCGTAGCCGCCGATGCCGAAGTTGTCCTCGGCCGAGACGCTGCCGGAGAAGTCCAGCGCGTCCTTGCCGGTCAGCACCATGGCCGAGGTCGGGGTCATCACCAGGATGCCCTTGGTGTGCATGAGCATGGTGGCTTCGGCGTTCCAGTACGGCTGGGCGCCGACGTTGATCCCGGCCACCACGATGTTGATCTCGCCGCCGGCCTGGGTGAACTCGACGATGCGCTTGAGCGCGGCCGCGACCCAGTCCATGTTCTCGACGCCGGAGTCCATCGAGATCCGGGCACCGGCCGAGAGCGCGAACCATTCCAGCGGGAGGCCGCGTTCCTCGGCCAGGTCGAGCGCGGCGATGACCCGGGAACATTCCGGTTCGGACAGTGCGCCCAAGGCCTTGATCGGGTCGCCGAGCAGCACGACCCGCTCCACGCCCTCCGGGTACAGGTCGGTCGGGGTGCTGACCACGCCCGCGACGATGGCGGCGCTGTTCTGGCCGCGCGGCCGGTCGACCGGCACGAGCTTGCCGTCGTCGAGGTCGTACTCGGTGAAGCTGCCGTTGGCGCCGGCCAGCATCGTGGTCAGCTCGTACGGGTAGACGGTGCCGCGGCGGGCCGCGCGCAGCACCTTCTGCCGGTAGTCGTCCAGCGGCTCGATCAGCCCGGTCGGCCGCTCCCCCACCTCGACCCGCACGCCCGAGTCAGGGTTGGAGCTGATCCGCACGGCGATGTCGGTGAGCACCCTGGTCTGCGGATCGCGCCTGCGGGCCAGGAACATCACCTCTTCCAGGCCCGCTCCTTCTGTGGTGGGCAGGACGCGCTCGGCCAGCATGTTCAGTTCCTCGCCGGTCAGATCGCTGGCCGGCCAGACGTAGATGAGGATCCGGTTGGTGTCGAACCGCTTGTTCGCGGGCCGTCCCGATTGGACTTTCCGGATCGCGTCAAGGCAGGCGGCCAGCGTGTCCTCGGCGGCGGGCAGCGCGACCAGCCTGCCATCGCTCTCCCGCAACGGGGTCAGGTCGCGCACCTGGGCCATGGCCACGAGCCGTTCGTCCGACGGGTTCTTCGGCGCCACGCAACGGAACAGGTAGACCTCTTCGTCGGCGGAGGGCAGGCGGGTGAGGTCGAAGTGGCGCAGCCGTTCCAGCTGCATCCGGTGCGCGATCAACGGGTGCAGGCCGCGGATCAGCCGCTCCTCGGTGATGCCGGTGGTCGAGGGCCGGAAGGTGAAGTGGTGGTGCATGACCGCGCCGCTGCGGCCCGCGACCGTGGTGGTGACGCGCCGGAGCTGGGTCGGCAGCGGCCGGGCGGCCAGCGCCTCGCGCAGTTCCGCCGCCATCGCGTCCGGATCGTCCGGCTGGTTGTCCCAGGTCAGGTAGATGTCGGCGGCGACGTCGTCGGTGGTGGCCAGCTCGTCGATCGCGGGCAGCACCTCGGGCAGCGCGGCGAAGTCGACACCGGTGGTGAGCACGGCCGAGTTGCCGGTCTGGTCGCGGTGTTCGGCGACCACGAACGTGCAACCACGGACCTCGCTGACCCGCAGATCGTGCAGGGACTTGTTGCCGTAGTAGCGGCGGGTCAGCACTTCCAGCAGCGGGGCGAGCCCGGCGTCCTTGCGGCCGATCCGCTGACCGAGCAGCCGCACCAGCGGTTCGGCGCTGCTGACCATGGCCGCGATCCGCTCGGCGCGGTCCGGCGCGTCCGGGTGGGCGTCGAGGTAGCTGAGCTGCTTGCGCACGCTCGCGTAGACCTGCGCGCGGTTGCGGCGCAGCATCGGCTGGGCGAACCAGCCGAACACCACCGACCGAGCCAGATCGGCGACCGCCGGGAACCGCAGCTGGGTGGCGGCGACCAGGTGTTCCAGGGTGAGGCCGGCGGCTTCCAGCAGCGGTTCGCCGGGCGGGGCCTCGCTCAGCCACTGCCGCAGCAGCGCGGTGACCAGCGCGGCATCGCCGGACGCGCGGCGCTGCGCGAGGAAGATCCGGAAGACCGCGTCCTCCAGCTCCGGGGTGCGCTCCAGGTCGGTGACGCCGTAGTGGCCCAGCGCCTGGGTCAGGCGCTGCTGGAACGTCTCGGGCAGCCCGGCGCGGTCCACGTCCAGGCTCTGCAGGTAGGTGTGCAGGTACTCGCGCGGGCTCGGCACGTGCGTGTTCGCCTTGACCTCGGCGCCCGCCGGGCGGTTGCGGCTCAGCTCGGACAGGTCCGCGAACACTTCCAGCAGCGCGATCTCGCCGGCCAGCGGCCGGTTGCTGCCCACCTGGGCACGGGCCGCGACGTAGTTGTCCAGCACGCGGCGCTCGTCCAGCGGGTCGACGTCGAACCCGAGCAGCAGGCCGCGCAGGTCACGCAGACCTGCATCAACGCGTTCGGCCGCGGGCCGGTTGGTCTGCTCGGCGGGCAGGTCGATCTCGACCTCGGCGGCCGTGTCCTGCTCAGCTGCGGTGTCGTCGTCGCCGAGCGGCTCCAGCCGCAGCAGCGGCGCACCGGTCTCGACCAGGCTGCCGACCGCGACCGAGCACTCCTTGAGCCGGGCCCGGAACGGCGCGCGCAGCACCGTCTCCATCTTCATCGACTCCAGCACCAGCACCGGCGCGTCGGCCTCGACCTCGGCGCCGACCGCGAGCGGGGTCGCGACGACCAGCGCAGGCGCGGGCGCGCGGACCACGCCACCCTCGTCGTGGCTGATCCGGTGCGCGACACCGTCCACTTCGACCAGGTGGGTCGGCCCGTGCGTGTCGGTGACCACGCGGAAGCGCGTGCCGTTGACCACGACCTGGCCGGTCTGCCGGTCGAACCGTTCCAGTTCGACGTCGGCCGCGTGCGGAGCACTGTTGCCCGCCGCGACCGCGACCCGGAACCGGTGCGGCGAGACCCGGCCGACGTGCACCCGGTAGCCGACGCCGCGCAGCTTCAGCTCGATCGCCCTGCTCGTGTCCAGCTGCACCTGCGGGCGGCCACCGTGCGCGGTGACCAGCAACTGCTGCCGGGCGACCTCCTCGGCGTCCTCGTAGGCTTCGATCGCGGCGACGGCCAGGGCGACCGCCGAGCCGCGATGCGCGACCAGGCGTCCCTCCCCGCGCACCCGGTCGATCCAGCCGGTGTCGGCACTGCCGTCGATCACTTCGGGCTGGTCGAGCAGGTCGAGCACGAAGCTCTTGTTGGTGGCGCCACCGGCGATGATCACGGTGGTCTCGGTCATGGCGCGGCGCAGCCGGCTCAGCGCCTCGTCGCGGTCGTGGCCGTAGGCGATGATCTTGGCGATCATCGAGTCGAAGTCGCCCGGGATGGTGTCGCCCTCGCTCACGCCGGTGTCGACGCGGATGCCGGGCCCGCTGGGCAGGTCGAGCCGGACGATCTTGCCCGGGGACGGCGCGAAGTCGCGGTCCGGGTCCTCGGCGTTGAGCCGCGCCTCGATGGCGTGCCCGAGTTCGGCGGGCGGGCGGCCTTCCAGCTTGCCGCCGGACGCGATGTGCAGCTGGGCCTTGACCAGGTCCATGCCGACCGTGGCCTCGGTGATCGGGTGCTCGACCTGCAACCGGGTGTTCACTTCGAGGAACGCGAAGCGCTGCTCGCCGGGGTGGTACAGGAACTCGACCGTGCCCGCGCCGCGATAGCCGACGGCCAGCGCGAGCCGCTCGGCGGCGGCCTTCAGCTCGTCCGACTGGGCCTTGGCCAGCACCGGCGACGAGGACTCCTCGATGATCTTCTGGTTGCGCCGCTGCACCGAGCAGTCGCGCACACCGAGCGCCCACGCGGTGCCCTGGCCGTCCGCGATCACCTGCACCTCGACGTGCCGCGCGCCGGTGACCAGGCGCTCAAGGAACACCACGCCGCTACCGAACGCTCGCTCAGCCTCCAGCCGGGTGCGGTCGTAGGCGTCGACCAGGCTCTCCTCGGAGTCGATCATCCGGATGCCCCGGCCGCCACCGCCGGCGGTCGCCTTGAGCATCAGCGGATAGCCGACTTCCAGGGCGACGCGCTTCGCGGTCTCCAGGTCGTCCACGGCGCCCCGGCTCCACGGCGCCACCGGAACGTCGACCTCCTCGGCGATCAGCTTCGAGCCGATCTTGTCGCCGAGCTTGCGCATCGCCTCCGGGGTCGGGCCGACGAACGTGACCCCGATCCGTTCGCACAGCTCGGCGAAGGCCGGGTCCTCGGCGACGAAGCCCCAGCCCACCCAGGCCGCGTCGGCTCCGCTCTCGCGCAGCGCTCGCTCCAGCAGCGCTAGGTTCAGGTAAGGCCGGTCGGCGGCGGGACCGAGGTCATAGCCGAGGTCGGCCTCCCGGACGAAGGTCGCCGTCCGGTCGGCGTCGGTGTAGAACGCGACGGTCTCGATCCGCGTCCCGGTCTCCGCGGAAAGCTCCCGCACGGCGTGGATCAGCCGCATCGCGGCCTCTCCACGGTTGACGATGGCGACACGACTGAACACCGGCCGAGCCCTCCTGCACACAGACATGGTGTTGGGCGCACGGCGCCCACTGTCCCCTGAACACTCTCGTGTTCCGTTCGGTAATGAAATGCTGCCACCCACAGTGCCGCACGGCGGAAGTTGTCGGGACCAGCCAAAAGATGATGCTCCTCGGCCCGTCAATCTCACCCTAGGGTCGACGGCATGGGCGAGCGGTGGGACGTGGCGATCGTCGGCGCGGGGCCTGCCGGTTGCGCGGCGGCGCTCGGTGCGCTGCGGGCCCGGCCTGCCGCGCGGGTGCTGCTGATCGACGCCGCCGAGTTTCCCCGGGACAAGGTGTGCGGCGACGGGATCGCGCCACACGCGCTGGACGTACTCGCCGAACTGGGCGTCGATCCGGCCGGTGTGGTCGCCGGGTGCACGCCGATCGAGCGGCTGCGGCTGTGTTCGCCGCGAGGCGCGGTCGCGGCTCGGCCAACGGTGCGAACCGGATTCGTCGTGCCGCGAACGGTGTTCGACGAGCGGTTGGTGCGCGCGGCGGTCGCGGCCGGGGCGGTGCTGCGGCGGCAGCGGGTGCGCGGGTTGCGTGTCGCCGATCGCGAGGTCGTCCTGGACGACAGGACAACGGCCGCAGTGGTGATCGGCGCAGACGGGGCGGAATCGGTCGTTCGCCGCGCGATCGACCCTCGCGCGCGAACGGGGTTCGGCCCGGGCGGCTGGGTACCGTCGCGCTCGCCATTCGCGGTTACGCGCCTGCCGACCCCTGGCCAGCAGGCGAGCAGATCCTGCAGATGTCCACCGACAACTGGCCCGCCTACGCGTGGGTGTTCCCGATCGGCGACGGCCGCGCGAACGTCGGCTACGGCGAGATCATGCGTGGCACCCCGTTGTCCCGCGCGCATCTCGAACGGCGTCTGCGCGAACTACTCCCGCAAGCCGAGCCGGCCGGGCTTCGGGCGCATCGGCTGCCGCTCTCGACCGGCCGGGCGGTCCTCGCGCACGGCCGCGTGTTGCTGGCCGGGGACGCTGCCTCGTTGATCAACCCGCTGACCGGTGAGGGCATCTTCTACGCGGTCGCGTCGGGTGCGCTCGCGGGTGCTGCCGCGGTCGGGCCGGAGCCGGGCCGGGCGTATGAACGAACGCTCACAGCCCGGCTTGGCCGGCATTTGCGGCATACCGACGTGGCCGCGACGTTGACCCGCGCGCCGCGCATGATCGACGCGGCCGTGGCCGCGTCGAGCCGGGATCAGCGGGTTTTCGACACGCTGGTCGATCTCGGGCTCGGCGACGGGCTGCTCGACGCCCGCAGCTTGCTGCGCACGGCCCGGCATCTCATCGGCTAGGCGGGTTTGCGGGTCAGGACCAGGCGACCGAACGGGCTGGACACGATCTGGGCGTCGACGAAGCCTGCCTCGGCGGCCTCGGCGGCGAGGGCTTCGGCGCTGCGACCATAGCTGGCGCCGTGCTGTTCGACGAACAACCGGTCCAGGCGCACGCGCACGTTGGCTTCGTCCTCTTCGGACACTGGCGGGAACAGCTCCTGCACGAGGAGCAACCCGCCGGGCCGCAACGCGCGGAAGATCACCGCGAGGACCTCCGCGCGGACGCCCGGTTCGAAGAACGGCTGCGCCCAGAAGCACTGCGCGAACACCGACTCCTCGGTCAGCGTGCGAGCGTCGGCGGCGCGGATCTCGACGCGGTCGGCGACACCGACGGCTTCGGCACGACGCCGGGCCTCGGCGGCGACTTCGGGCACGATCTCGACGCCGACCGCGCGAAACCGCGGGAACAGGATCGCGGTGGTCAGCGAGGCGCCCGCGACGCCGCAGCCGATGTCGAGCAGCGGACCGCCGGCTTCGAGCAGGGCTCGGTATTCGGGGACGGCCTGGTAGAGCGCCTGATACATCGGCTCGGCGTCCTCGTTAGGGCCGATCGCCCAGTCGCGGGCCAGCACCAGCGCCTGGGCTCCGGTCAACGGGCCGGGCGAGCTGATCCGGGCGCGGGCGAGGTCGACGGTGTCGAGGGTTTCGCCGAGGTCGACGCTGGAGGTGCCGGCGACGAGCGCGTCGAAGGCCGGGGTGAGCCGGAAGACGCCTTCCCTGCCTTCGGTGACACCGGCGGCGGTGAACACCGAGAGGACGTTCTCCAGGTGGGACACCGGGAGGTCTGCGGCGAGATCGCGGGCGGTGGCGTCGTCGCGCAGCCGGGTGAGCCAGCCTGCCTCGTGGGCGGCGCGCAGGAGCGCGATCAGTTCGGCGCCCTCCGACCAGGTCTTCAGCGCGGCGCGGGCGGTCAGCGCGGCCTGGATACGGGTGAGGCCTTCGGTTTCGGTCACTTGTTCGTCCCCTGACGCGATCGATGTGATCATCAGGGTATGGCGATTCGTGCGGTGGTGTTCGATATCGGCGGCGTTCTTGAGATCGTCGCTGAGTCATCGCTGCTTGGGGACTGGGCGACCCGGCTGGGCGATGTCTGGGCTGGTGGGGTGATCGGCACGGTCACCGAGGAGCAGGTGCACGCGGCGATCAGCGAGCGGATGGGCGTCAGCCGGGACCGGACCGACGAGCTGATGAACGAGATGTGGGCGTGGTATCTCGGGGTGGCCAACACCGAGTTGATCGAGTACCTGCGCGCGTTGCGGCCGCGCTACCGGACCGGGTTGCTGAGCAACAGTTTCGTCGGCGCGCGGGAACGCGAGCAGGAGGCGTACGGGTATGCCGAACTGGTCGACGACATCGTCTATTCGCACGAGGTCGGGATGAGCAAGCCCGAACCCGCGATCTACCGGCTGACCTGCGATCGATTGGGGGTTCGCCCGGACGAAACGGTGTTCGTCGATGACGTGCCCGCCAACATCGAGGCGGCACGCGAGGTGGGCATGATCGCGATCGAGCACCGGGACAACGAGGACACCATCGCGCAGCTGAGGGCGGCACTTCATGAGTGACCAGGCCACTACCTTGTGCCATCTTGGTCAACATGGCTCAGGACGCTCCCGCTGCTGAACCGCCCGCGCGGTTCCGGGACGCGTTCGCGGTCGGCCAGTTCCGCGCGGTGTGGCTGGCCTACGCGCAGTCCCGGATCGGCGATCAGCTGGCCCGGATCGCGTTGTCGGTGCTGGTCTACGACCGGACGCAGTCGGCGGCCTTGGCCGCGGTGACCTACGCCATGACGATCCTGCCCAACCTGGTCGGCGGGGCGTTGCTGTCCGGGTTCGCGGACCGGTTCGACCGCAGGTCGGTGATGGTGCTGGCCGATGTCGTGCGGGCGGTGCTGGTCGCGGTGATGGTGCTGCCCGGCTTGCCGATTCCGGCCCTGGTGGTGCTGTTGTGCCTGGTCCAGTTGCCGTTCGCGCCGTTCTCGTCCGCGCGCGGCGCGATCCTGCCGGTGATCCTGACCGGCGACCGGTTCATGGCCGGGCTGGCCGTCATGCGCGCGACCGACCAGCTCAGCCTGGTCGGCGGCATCGCGGTCGGCGCGACGCTGGTCGCGTTCCTCGGCACCCACACCACGCTGGCGATCGACGCGGCCACGTTCGCGCTGTCCGCGTTGCTGATCGGGTTCGGGGTGCGCAGGCATCGGCCGGACGGCGCGGGCGAGGTGTCGCCGAGGACGTGGTGGGCGGCGGTGCGGGCCGGGTTCGTGCTGGTCGCGCGGGACCCCGCGCTGCGCGCGCTGGTGGCGCTGGCCTGCGTGAACGGTTTCTACGTCGTGCCCGAGTCGCTGGCGGTCCCCTACGCGGCGCAGTTGCACGGCGGCACGGCCGCGGTCGGCTGGCTGCTGGGTGGTGTCCCGGCCGGGTCGGTGGCCGGGATGTTGTGGCTCAAGCGGTTACGGCCGGAGTTGCGGCTGCGGCTGATGGCACCGCTCGCGGTCGCGACCTGCGCGATTCTGATCCCGACCGCACTGGTTCCCGGTCTGGTGGTTTCGGTCGTGTTGTGGACGTTGTCCGGGTTGTTCGCCGCGCACGACCTGGTGGTCCAGGGCGCGTTCATCCAACGGGTGCCGGACGCCGCGCGCGGGCAGGCGATCGGGCTGGCCAGCGCGGCGATGCAGGCCGCGCAGGGTGCCGGGATCGTCGTCGGTGGCGTACTCGCCCAGGTGTGGACGCCCGCGCTGGTCGTGGGGCTGGCCGGCGCGGCCGGGGTGCTGGCCGCGGTCGCGGCCTGGGCGGCGTGGGCTCGCGGCGCCGCCCCTTCCCAGACCGGGATGGGGCGAAGCCGGCGATCCAGCCAAGGGTCGTGAGCGACTGCTCACGATGGGTTCAGCTCCAGGTGTTTTCCCGCATGGTTCGTTCACCTCCCCACCAGACCAGTCGGCTGCCCACGCCCGGTGGGCCATCCGGGTACCGTTTCCATGGTCGCTCATCAGCGGCAACGCTTCGGGTCCCAGGTCGGTTACGCTGTTTCGCAGTCTCAATAAGACCGTCAACGAGCGAGGGCCGCGAGTTGGGCACACCTGGGCGATGGTTGCGCAGCTTCCAGCTGTGGAACACACCCCGGCACGTCCTGAGCTATGTGCTGGTCATCGACCTGCTGGCACTGCTGGCCACCGGCGCGACCGTGGGCCTGCTGCCGGTCACCGGCACGGACTGGACGCGCTTCGCGGTGCTGGCCGGGTGCGCGATCGCGCACGTCGAGCTGTCCCGGTCGATCGAACGCGAACGTAAGCTGACCGCCGGGTCCGGGCCGTTCGTGGACGGGCTCACCCCCTGGCACTTCGCCGCCGTGCTCGTGCTGCCCGCGCCGCTGGCCAGCGCGCTGGTGATCTTCACCCAGACCTACGTGTGGTTCCGGGTCTGGCGCGGCAGGCGCCCGCTCTACAAGTGGGTGTTCTCGGCGGCGACGGTGCTGCTGGCCACCCAGGCCTCGGCGATCCTGCTGATCGTGGGGCCGGGCAAGCATCCGGGCATTCCGGTCGGCTGGGTCGGGATCGGACTGGTGCTCGCGGTCGCGGTGGTGCGCTGGCTGATCAACTACTCGCTGATCCTCGGCGCCATCCTGGTGTCGTCGCCCGACATGAGTGCCCGCAAGGTGATCAGCGGGTTCGGCGAGCAGATCTTCGAAGCGGGCGCGATGGGCATCGGCCTCGCCGCCGCCGGACTGATCGAGGTCGACCCCCGGCTGCTGATCGGCGTGGTCATCGGCCTGATCGCGCTGCACCGTGGTGTGCTGCTCCCGCAGCTGCGGCACGCGTCCCGCACCGACGACAAGACCGGCCTGTACACGCCGACCTGGTGGCACGAGATCGCGACCAGCGCGTTGCAGCGCGCCGCCGACACCGGCACCAGCCTCGCCGTGCTCATGCTCGATCTGGACCACTTCAAGCAGCTCAACGACGGATACGGCCACCTCGCGGGCGACCGGGTGCTGCGCGGCGTCGCCGACGCGATCAACTCGGCGGTGCGCAGTTACGACGTGACCTGCCGCTGGGGCGGCGAGGAGTTCGCGGTGCTGCTGCCCGGAGTGGATCCGGACGGGCTGTACGCGATCGCCGAACGGATTCGTAAACAGGTGAACGCACTGGTTGTAGTCGCGACAACAACCGACGGACTCGACGCGCCGATCACCGATCTGACCATCTCGATCGGCGGCGCGATCTACCCCGGCCCCGGGGTGACCGACCTGAGCGAGCTACAGCTCGCGGCGGACGCCGCGCTGTACGCGGCCAAGAACAACGGGCGCGACCGCGTGCATCTGGCCGACCCCGAGTGATCCCGTTCGGCGAGCACCTGCGCGAAGCGCTCGGTGCACCGCGCGACGCGAACCGGTTGAGCAGTTCGCCGCGCTCGCGGGTGTGGCGGGTCGAGCTGGCCGATGGGCCTGCGGTGGTCAAGCAAATCGTCGAAGGGCCTGACGCCGACGAGCGCTTCGCGCGTGAACTGACCGCGTTGCGCATCGCCGCCCGGGCCCGGCCGCCGATCGTGCCGGACGTGCTCGGCACCGATCCGATCGAGCGGGTGCTGGTGCTGGCAGAGGTCGCACATCGGCCGCCGAGCCCGGACTGGATCGTCGAGTACGCGTCGACGCTGGCCCGGTTGCACGCCACCGGCCGGCCGGACGATCGTGGGTCGCTGCCGGCGTGGGCCGGTCCGGGTGACGGCGATGCGCGGGCTTTCCTCGCGTTGGCCGGTTCGCTGGGGGTCGCGGTTGATGCTGGGGTTTCGGACGAGTTGGAGCAGTTGGTCAAGCGGCTGGAGCAGGCGCGGGGTTATGCGTTGCTGCACGGGGATCCGTGTCCTGGCAACGATTTGCACAGCGAGGCCGGTGTTCGGCTCGTCGACTTCGAACAGGCTTCGCTGGGCAACGGACTTGTCGAACTGGCTTATCTGCGGATCGGCTTTCCCACCTGCTGGTGCGCGATCAGGCCGCCGGACAGGCTGATCGACGAGGCCGAAGCCGCCTACCGCGCAGCTTGGCTGGCGAGCACCGGGACCGAACCGGCGGGCGACCTGACCGATGCGTGCGCGGGCTGGCTGCTGCGCGGGGATGCGTTGGTGGAGCGGCGGTTGCGCGGGCGGGATCACCTGGCCCGGATTCCCGGCGAGGACTGGACGTGGGGCACGGCGAGCGCGCGGCAACGGCTCGTGCACCGGCTCGGTGTCGTGGCTGAACTGGCTGGGGATCGGCTGGACCAGTTTCGGGTGCTGTGCGGGGAGATGCGGGCGGCGATGGTGCGTACCTGGCCGAAATTGGAGCCGCTGCCTACCAGAAGGCCCTAGGCGTGGGCCTGGGTGTCGATCTTGCGGCGGCGCGACGCCCAGCGGCCGACCTCGGAGCTGAACGTTTCGTCGATCTGCTCCAGCAGGCGTTGCCGCGCCTGGTCGTCGCGCTGGGCTTCCGGGAGCAGGCGGTAGTGGTGGATGAGCGTGCGCAGGTCGGAGCGGCTGGCCGTGAACGAGAGCCAGTTCTCGTGCCAGTCAAAGGTTTTGCGGAGTCCGGTGAGGACGAGCGTTGCGGCGGCGAGCGACGCGGTCAGCCAGGCCGGCGCGCCGAGCGCGGCGGCGACGGTGGTCGCGGCGGACAGCACGAGCAGCGCGACCTCGCTGACCCGGTTGGAGATGCGCGCCCGCGCGGCGGCCTGGGTGTACCAGTGCAGTTCGCGCTGGGCGAGGGCCAATGCCGGGTCGCTGGACTCCCAGGGGTCCTCGCTCATGGTTGCCATGCGAGCAGACTATGCCGCGCCGCCGCACCTCGTGGCGAGGTGCGGCGGCGCGGTTTCGGTTGGTCAGTAGCTGAACTGCTGGACTTCGTCACCGCCGGGCGCGTAGGTCCAACCGGTCCGGGTGGCCGGATCGAGTTGGATCGAGCGCTCGGTCGAGCGGTTGTACTCCCCGCCGAACGCGCCCGCGCCGAAGCCGAACCCGGACACCGTGGACACGGTCTTGCCGGTGGTCAGGTCGACGACGGCGAGTTGGCTGGTGGCGTTGTTGTCCGAGAGCGCGCCGATCGCGTTGCCGAACTGCGGCGTGCTGGGCGGGGTCTGGAACGCGACCAGGGCGAGATGGTGGACGGAATCGACGGCCAGCGTGAGCGCCGGTTGCTGGCGCACCGCGATGGCGGTTCCCTCGGCGAGCGGGTTGCCGGACACCGGGATCAGGTTGGTGGTGCCGGAGATGTTCACGCTGAACGAGCGGTAGGACATCTGGTAGAGCGTGCCGCTGCCGGAGTCGTCCGCGATCGCGTCCGAGCACCCGTCGGCCGATTTGGCCGCGGTTGTGGTACCCGCGTCGAGATCGATGCTGGCGACGTTGGTCGCGCCGCCGATGAAGCAGATCAGCCCACCGCCGACGTGCGAGAGCAGTACGGTGCCGGTCGCCTGGTCGATGTCGATCAGGCTGTACGTACCGGCCGGGGCGCCCGGCGGGTCGGCCGGGATCGCGGTGCCGACCGCGCCGGTGGCCAGGTCGACCGGGAGAACCAGGTCGGCCTTGTCGCTGGTACGGCGGACGAGCACGGCGCCGCGATGGCGGGTGGTGTCGACCCGGCCGCCTGCCACCTGTTCACCGGCGGCGCCGGGCACGTCGGCGACCAACTGGCCGGTCGACGTGTTGTAGGTGGCGAGCGACCACGTTCCGTCGGTACTCCAGTGCAGCAACAGGACCCGCTGCGCGGTGGCGTCGACGCCGAGCACCTCGTAGCCGCCGTTGCCGGTGGTGTCGGTGGCCAGGACCGCGCCGTAGGTGCCGGTCGATGGCTGGTAGTCGCGGACGGATTCAGCGCCGGACGGATCGCGGACGGCGACGACCGAGGGACCGGTGTTCGCTGCCGCGAAACTGGCGACGGTGCCGTCGTTCGGGGTGATGCCATCATCGAAGATCAGCTGCGAGGTCGGCGAAGCCTGGCCGATGATGTGTCCATTGTGGTCGGTGGCGAACACGCGGACGTTGTAGGCCAGCGAGCCGGTCAGACCGAGCTTGACCGCGTCCAGTCGCGCGGTACCGGCCGGGCCGCCGAGTTGCTGGTAGGCAACGGATCCGGCGTCGACGCCGTCATGGTCTCGCCCGGTTCCGTTGGCGTTGCTGAAGGTGTTGAGCGAGTTGAACAGGGTCGGCGACGGCGCGGAGAACTCGACCGCCGCACCGGCCGCGCCCGGCACGTCGCGCACGTCGTAGTGCAACGCGAAGCCGGACGACGCGCGGCTGACGTCGGCCTGGTGGCCGGTGTCGAAGGTGGGCGCCGATGGGCGTTGCGCGGCGTTGCCGCCGTTGACGCGGATGGTGGCGAACTCGCCGTAGATCGGGCGGCCGAACGGTGGCTTGCCGGTGGAGTTCTGCACGATGCCGATCCCGTACAGGCCGCCGCCGTCGTCGAAGGCGCTGGCCGGGACGGTCACCGAGCCGGTGGTGCCGGCCAGCGCGACGGTGTAGGCGGCGGTGAAGATCGGCGCGGTCGCCGGGTTCGGGTGACCGACCGTGGAGACGGCGAGTTCCGGCTGGGCGAGGCCGCGCACGCCGGTCAGGTCGTAGTGCACGGTGACCTGCTTGCCCGCCGCGACCGTGGCCGGGGCGACCGGCGCCTGGGCTTCGGCGTAGCCGCCGTCGCTCGGGCTGAACGTCAGCTGCTGCTGGCTCGACGCGACAACGCGACCGCCGACGTGCACGGCGAACGTGTAGTCGATCGTCCGGTTTGTTGTCGCGACAACAGACTGGCCTGCGGCGGTGAGCAGTTCGGTCGGGGTGAGCCGGATCGCGGGCGTTGCCGAGTGGATCTGCTGGTGGCCGACGCTGAGCACGTAGTCGGCCGGGTGATCGGCCGGGAGGCCGGTCACGTCGGCGCCGATGGTGACCGGCCCGACCAGGCCTTCCCCGGTGTCGGAGGGCCCTTGCAGGTCGATCAGGCTCGGGTCGGTGGCCTCGGTGAACTCGCCGCCGAGTTCGCCCACGGTCTGCCGGTGCGCGACCGAGACCCGCACGATCTGCGGCCGCGAGGAGCCCAGCACCGAGTTGACCGCCGCGGTCAGGTCGAGTTGCGGGCCGACGTTGAGCTGCTGGTCAGCCTGCGGTGGGGTCGCCACGGCGCGGCCGGTGTGTTCGAGCAGCGAGCGGACCTGGAGCGGGTTGAGGTTCTGACCGGTCAACCGTGCGGCTTGCAGCACGACCGCCGCCGCAGCCGCTGTCATCGGCGCGGAGGCCGAGGTGCCGCCGTTGAGCACGGTTTCCACGGTCTGTGGGCTGCCGCCGTTCGGGTGTTCGAAGGCGGGGATACCGTCGCTGGGCGCGGACACGTCGATGCGGCTGCCGAAGCCGGAGGAGAACGCACCGGAACCGTCGAATCGGGTCGCGGCCCAGGTGCCGTTGTGCGCTTGCGCTCCCCCGTTCTGGGTCGGTACGGCCAGGGTGTCGTCGAGGGTGGTGCCGCCGACCGCGATGGCGCCGCTGTCCAGGACCTGGCTCGGGGCGGTCGAGTTCGCGTCGTCGTTGATGTCGGTGGTCTTGCCCGGGTCGCGGGTCACGTTGGTCGGGGTGCTGCCGCCGTCCGGGCCGACGGCGGTCGGGGTGTAGAGGCGGGTGCCGTCGTTGGCGGAGATGCAGACGACGATGTGGTACTCCTGCACGATCGCGGCGATGACCGCCTGATCGATCGGGTCGTCTTCCAGGTAGCGGCCGGGGTAGCCCTGCGCGTCGGTGCCGAAGCCGAGGCTGGCGGTGATCACGTCCGGCCTCGGGTTCTGCCGCGCGGCGGCCAGCAGCGCGATCGGGAGCTGGTCGGTGGTGGGCTGTTGCGGGACGACCAGCCGGTACTGGGCGCCGGGGGCGATGCCGAGCAGGTCGGTCGCGCCGCTGCCGGTCGCGCCGGGGCGCTGGTCGTTGTGCGGCAACGGGGCCATCACGCCGAAGTCGAGCATGACCTCGCCGAGGCTGGGGTCCTCGTTCTCGGCCGTCCCGGTCGGGTCGAGCGTGCCTGCCGGGCTGGCCGTGTAGGTCGGGATCAGCGGCATCGACGGGAGGTCGAGGTAGCGCTGACCGTTCTGCACGATCGTGGTCTGGTCGGTGAGGTCGCCGATGGACAGGTTGGTGATCAGCTCACCGGTGCCGGGCAACTGGCCGAACTTGTGCTGCAGCGTCGAGTACGCGCCTTCGGCGTCGACGCCGCCCGCGTTGAGGAAGCTCTGGAGCGACGAGGTCAGGCCGTAGTTGCCGGGTAAGTCGTTGTGCTGGGCCGGTATGGCGTTCTTGCCCGCCGTCGCGGGGAGTGCGGTGCCGCCGGTGGATTCGGTGGAGATGGCCTGGTCCGGTTCGGCGTAGGCGATGCCGGGGGTGGCGCGGAGTTTGGCCGCGGCGGTGGTGGGGTTGCCGCCGTGCAGGTGGACGACGACGACCTTGCTCAGGTCGATCGCGGAGGTGCCGAGTTGGCTGCGGGCGTCGGTGGTGAGCTGCTGCACCTGCGCCGACGGGAGCTGGCCGAACATCGGGCTGACCGAGTCGGCGCCGAGTTTGGCGAACGTGGCGTTGACGGCGTTGTCCGAGGTGACCGCGGCCCGCAGGCCGCCTGCGGCCGGTGCGCCGGTGACGGCGGTCGAGCCGGACAGGACCGCGACCACATCGGTGCGGTGGGTCGCGGTGGCCAGCTGGGTGAACCGGGCGCGGACCTGCCCGTCGCTGGGTGCCCACGAGTCGCCGAGCGCGGAGGCACCGGGTGAGACCGGGAGCATGGTTTCCGCGATCAGCTTGCCCTGCGCGGAAATCCGGCGGGCGTCGCCGGTCGGGCTGATCGTGATGTTGCTGCCGTCCGGCATGGACACGGTGCGGCTCTGCGGAGATTCATCGGATGCTTGCTGGGTGGTTGCGGCTGTTGCTGGACCGGCGAGCACGAAACCGCCGAGGGCGGTGGTGGCGGCGACGGTGAGGGTGATGGCACGTAACGCGCGTGATCTTTCGCGGTGCACGACGCCCCTTTCGGACTTCAAGCTTCGGGGAGACCCCCAAATTCCCAGTTCACAGCCGGTTGACGCAAGATGGCCACCATGACCAATAGTCGCCAGGTGGCGGAAACCCGCCAGATCGAGAACGAGCTGGACGCGGTGGGGATGCCGCCGATCGATGGCCAGCTCTACGCCATCCTGGTCAAACATCCGAGGTCATCGACGGCTGAACTGTCCGAACAGTGCGGACTGTCCGTGCAGTTGGTCAGCCGGGCGCTGTCCCGGTTGGCGGCGAGCGGCATGATCAGCCGTGTTCCCGGTCGTCCGGCGCGGTATCTGGCGGCAGCGCCGGACATCGCGCTGGGCGGGTTGCTCGCGCGCAAGGAGGCGGAACTGCGCGGGGCGCGGGCGACCGTGCACCGGTTGACCGAGGTGTTCCGCGAGGCATCCCGGTTCACCCACCCGGCGGAACTGGTCGAGGTGGTGACCGGCGAGGACAACATCAACAACCGGGTCGGGCATTTGCAGGCGGCGGCGCGGACCGAGATCAAGGGGTTCGACAAGCCGCCGTACGTGCGCTCGCCGGGACACAACCAGGGCCCGGAGCACCAGCGGCTGGTCGAGGGCATCCGGTATCGGGTCATCTACGACCGCGAGGCGATGGCCTGGCCGGGCCGGCTGGCCGGCGACATCCTGCCGAGCGCGTCGCAGGGAGAAGTGGCGCGGGTGCGGCCGGAACTGCCGATGAAGCTGATCCTGGCCGACGACCGGATGGCGATCATCCCGATCAGCTCGTCCCAGCACGTGGTGGACGCGGCGTATGTGATTCACCCGTCCGCCTTGCTGGAGGCGCTGGTGACGTTGTTCGAGGCGGAGTGGGAGCGGGCCCAGCCACTGGCGCACGCGATCGGCCGCGCACCCGTACCGCAGGACGGACCGGACCGGGAGACGCGGGCGCTGCTGGTGTTGCTGGCCGCCGGCCAGACCGACGCGGGGATCAGCCGTTCGCTGGGCTGGAGTCTGCGCACGACGCAGCGGCGGGTGCGGCAGTTGCTGGCCGAACTGCATGCGACGACGCGATTTCAGGCGGGTATCGCCGCGCACGCGCGCGGTTGGCTCGGCCCCTGACTTGTTGCCACAACAAAAATAACCGAATAGGTGAACCGAGCGGCACTACGAGAAATTCGCGGATCCGACCTGTAAGAATTCACCAGACGACCCAAAACCGTGGAGGGGCAAGGAAATCGTCGATCTCGATTAATCGTGGAATTGATTTCTTCAGGGAGGATCAGCGATGCTTGGCGCAGTTCTGCACGCACCCGGTGACGTTCGGGTCGAGGAACGCGAAGATCCGAGAATATTCCATCCCACCGACGCCGTCATTCGAATGTCCGCGACCTGCGTGTGCGGCTCGGATCTGTGGGATTACCGCGGCATCAATCCGGTGCGCGGGCCGAGGCCGATGGGCCACGAGTACTGCGGCATCGTCGAGGAGGTCGGCAGCGCGGTCGCCACGGTGCGGCCCGGCCAGTTCGTGATCGGCAGCTTCCAGGCCTCCGACAACACCTGCCCGAACTGCGTGAACGGCTATCAGACGGCGTGCCTGCACGGTCAGTTCGTCGGCATGTGCGGCGCGCAGGCCGAGGCGATGCGGGTGCCGCTGGCCGACGGAACCCTGGTGGCGACGCAGGAGGTCCCGGACGACACGCTGCTGCCGAACCTGCTGGCCGCCTCCGACGTGCTGGGCACCGGCTGGTTCGCAGCGGTCGCGGCCGACGTCCGGCCGGGCTCGACGGTCGCGGTGGTCGGCGACGGCGCGGTCGGACTGCTCGGGGTGCTGGCCGCGAGTCAGCTCGGCGCGGAGCGGATCATCGCGATGAGCAATCACGAGGCGCGGCAGGCCCTCGCCACGGCGTTCGGTGCGACCGACATCGTCGCCGAGCGCGGCGAACCGGGCATCGCCAAGGTTCGCGAGCTGACCGGCGGGATCGGGGTCGACTCGGTGCTGGAATGCGTCGGCACCGCGGAGTCGATGGCGCAGGCGTTGAAGTCCGCGCGGGCCGGTGGCGCGATCGGCGTCGTCGGCGTGCCGCACGGGGTGAGCATCGACGGGCTGGAGCTGTTCAACTCGCACGTGCGCATCCAGGGTGGTCCCGCGCCCGTTCGGCGGTTCCTGCCGGAACTGATCGACCTGATCTGGCAGGGACACATCCAACCGGGCAAGGTGTTCGACCTCGATCTCCCGTTGGCGGAGGCGGCCAAAGGCTACGAGGCGATGGCCGAACGCCGCGCGATCAAGGCATATCTGCGTCCCTGACCCCTGTGACGAAACGCCGTTACGAACGCGTCGCGGAGCTGTCGAACGACCATGACACGGTGGTGAAACAGCGATTCGAGGATGGCCTGGAACCCCAGTGACCATCCCTCGGAGGGCTGATGTCTTACCCCGTGTCGTTCGAACCGCCGGCAGCTCCGCGCAGGCGAAGGCGACGGACTCGGCAATGGGTGCTGTTGATCGCGGTGGTGGTTGTCGCGCTCGGCGTCGGCGGGTTGTTCGTGGCGCGGGCGATGTCGGCGCCGTCGGTCGTGCGCGGGACCGTGCAGTTGCCGAATCTGCCATGGCCGGGTGAGGGCCAGGCGGCGGCCGAGGTCGAAGGCCTCGGCACCCTCGGCACGTCCGGAACGCAGACGCCGGTGCCGATCGCCAGCGTCACCAAGGTGATGACCGCCTACGTCGTGCTGCGCGACCATCCGCTGACCAACGACGACGGCCCGTCGATCCAAGTGGACGTTCAGGCGCAGGACGAGGCCCAGCAGGCCAAGTCGACCGAGGAGTCGACGGTGCCGGTCGTGGCCGGGCAGCGGTTCACCGAACGGCAGTTGCTGGCCGCGATGCTGATCCCGTCCGGCAACAACATCGCGCGGCTGCTGGCTCGCTGGGACGCGGGCAGCCAGGACGCGTTCGTACGCAAGATGAACCAGATGGCGGCCAGCCTCGGCATGTGGCAGACCACCTACACCGGCGCGAGCGGTGTCGAGGCCTCGACCATGAGCACCGCGACCGACCAGCTGATCCTGGCCCGCGCCGCCATGACCGACGACGCGATCCGGACCATCGTGAGCGAGCGCAGCACGCGGATTCCCGGTATTCCCGGCAACATCACCAACACCAACACGCTGCTCGGCCAGGACGGCATCGTCGGTCTGAAGACCGGTTCGACCAGCGAGGCGGGCGGCGCGCTGATGTGGGCGGCCTACGCCAACAGCGCGAAGGGGCCGAAGCTGGTGCTCGGCGTCGTGCTGTACCAGCAGCCGGGCGGCTCGCCGAACGCCGGCCTGGCCGCGGCACTGGCCGCCAGCCAGAAACTCGTGGAGGGCATCGAAAGCGCGCTGCCGGCGATGTCCTGACGCGATGCGCGGTTACCCGCGGTAACGATTGCCGGTGTGGGTTCGACTCAGGTCTACAGCAGCCTTGAGCGAAGGAGGCCGACCATGGCCGTCATCCCGACCACCGACACCAGTTCCACCGCGAAACCCGGTTCGAGCATTCGCCGCAATGCCGGGTTGTGGGCGGTGCTCGGCGGTTTGCTGGTGTTGTTGCTGGTCGCCGGTTTCGCGATTTTCCACTACGGCCAGGCCAACGACGCGGCCACGGTGATCACCGCGGTCGGCGGCGTGGTGGGCACGCTGGTCGGGGCCTTCTTCGGGGTGCACGTCGGCGCGTCGGTCGGCACCCAGGCGCAGCAGAGCGCGCTGGACACCATGCGGCAGAACACGAACCAGCTGGTGCAGACCGCGGTCAACCTGGACCCGAACAGCGACGCCGCGACCAAGCTGCTGGCCACGTTGAAGTAGAAGTTGAAGTAGAAACGGAACGTCCGGGCCAGCCGGAAGGGCTGGCCCGGACTCTTCGCTCAGTGCTCGATCAGCGCACGTCGAACCGGTCGAGGTCCATGACCTTGGCCCACGCGGCGACGAAGTCACGCACGAACTTCGCCTTGGCGTCGTCGCTGGCGTAGACCTCGGCGAGGGCCCGCAGCTCCGAGTTGGAACCGAAGATCAGGTCGACGCGGCTGGCCGTCCACTTGACCGCGCCGCTGGCGTCCTTGCCCTCGAACGTCTCGGCCTCGTCCGAGGTCGGCGTCCAGGTGGTGCCCATGTCGAGCAGGTTCGCGAAGAAATCGTTGGAAAGCGTTCCCGGGGTCGAGGTGAGCACACCGAGCTGGGACTGCTGGTAGTTCGCGCCCAGCACGCGCAGACCGCCGATGAGCACGGTCAGCTCCGGCGCGCTGAGGCTGAGCAGGTTCGCGCGGTCGATCAGCACGAACTCGGCCGGCAGCGGAAGCGCCTTGCCGCGGTAGTTGCGGAAGCCGTCGGCCGCGGGCTCCAGCGGAGCGAAGGACTCCACGTCGGTCTGCGCCTGCGACGCGTCGGTGCGGCCCGGGGTGAACGGCACCCGCACGTCCTGGCCCGCCGCCTTGGCGGCCTGCTCGACACCGGCCGCACCGGCCAGCACGATCAGGTCGGCCAGCGAGACCTTCTTGTTGCCGGACTGCGCCTTGTTGAACGACTCCTGGATGCCTTCCAGGGTGCGCAGCACGGTGGCGAGCTGGTCGGGCTCGTTGACCTCCCAGGACCGCTGCGGCTCAAGGCGGATGCGGGCACCGTTGGCGCCGCCGCGCTTGTCGCTGCTGCGGAAGGTGGACGCCGAAGCCCACGCGGTGGACACCAGCTGGCCGACGGTCAGGCCGGAGTCGAGGACCTGCTGCTTGAGGGCGGCGACGTCATCGGCGTTGACCAGCTCGTGGTCGACGGCGGGGACGCGGTCCTGCCAGAGCAGTTCCTCCTGCGGCACCTGGGCGCCGAGGTAGCGCTGGATCGGGCCCATGTCGCGGTGGGTGAGCTTGAACCAGGCGCGGGCGAAGGCGTCCGCGAACTCGTCCGGGTGCTCCAGGAAGTGGCGGGAGATCGGCTCGTAGATCGGGTCGAACCGCAGCGCCAGGTCGGTGGTGAGCATGGTCGGCTTGCGGGGCGGGTCACCGGCCTCCGGGCCGGGGATGACGGCCTCGGCGTCCTTGGCCACCCACTGGTTCGCGCCTGCCGGGCTGGTCTCGTGCTCCCACTCGTAACCGAACAGGTTCTGGAAGAAGTTGTTGCTCCACTGGACCGGCGTCTGCGACCAGGTGACCTCGAGACCACTGGTGATGGCGTCGTGGCCGACACCGGAACCGAAGCCGTTCTTCCAGCCGAGGCCCATCTGCTCCAGCGGGGCGGCTTCCGGCTCGGGGCCGTTGTTGGTGTCGGGCGCGGCACCGTGGGTCTTGCCGAAGGTGTGGCCACCGGCGATCAGCGCGACGGTTTCCTCGTCGTTCATGGCCATCCGCTTGAAGGTTTCGCGGATGTCGCGAGCGGCGGCCAGCGGGTCCGGGTTGCCGTTCGGGCCTTCCGGGTTGACGTAGATCAGGCCCATCTGCACGGCGGCCAGCGGCGCCTGCAGGTCGCGGTCACCGCTGTAGCGCTCGTCGCCGAGCCAGGTGCGCTCCGGACCCCAGTAGACGTCCTGGTCCGGCTCCCACACGTCGGCCCGGCCACCGGCGAAGCCGAAGGTCTTGAAGCCCATGGTTTCCAGGGCGCGGTTGCCGGTGAAGACCATCAGGTCGGCCCAGGAGATCTTGCGACCCCACTTCTTCTTGACCGGCCACAGCAGACGGCGCGCCTTGTCCAGGTTGCCGTTGTCCGGCCAGCTGTTCAGCGGGGCGAAGCGCTGCATGCCTGCGCCCGCTCCCCCACGGCCGTCGTCGATGCGGTAGGTACCCGCGCTGTGCCAGGCCATCCGGATGAACAGCCCGCCGTAGTGGCCGAAGTCGGCAGGCCACCAGTCCTGCGAGTCGGTCATGATCGCGTCCACGTCCCTGGCCAGTTCGTCCAGGTCGACGGTGAGGAACTCCTTGGCGTAGTCGAAGTCCTCGTCCATCGGGTTGGCCGTGGCCGGGTGCTTGCGCAGAATGCTCAGGTTGAGCTGGTTGGGCCACCAGTCATGGTTGCTCCCGCCCTCGGTCGGGTGGTTGAAACGTCCAACCGAGACCGGGCATCCCCCGTCGCTCTCCTTGTTCAGGTCGCCGATGACGGCGTCTTTGTCAGACACGGAAATCCTTCCGGGATCAGAGCGTGGCGCTCAGGACCTACTGGTTGCGGTGGAGCAGTCGGGGCACAGGCCCCAGTAAATGACCTCGGCTTCGTCGATGGTGAACCCGTGGTCGTCGGACGGGGTCAGACAGGGAGCGGCGCCGACCGCGCAGTCCGCGTCGGCGATGGCGCCACAGTTGCGGCACACGATGTGGTGGTGGTTGTCCCCGACCCGGGATTCGTAGCGGGCCACCGAGTGCGACGGCTGGATGCGGCGGACCAGCCCCGCCGTGGTCAGCGCCTTCAGCACGTCGTAGATGGCCTGGTGGGAGACGTCGGTGAGTTCTTCACGGACCGAGCCGATGATGGAGTCGGTGTCGGCGTGCGGGTGGGCGTAGACCGCGTTGAGCACCGCGATCCGCGGCCGCGTCACCCGCAGCGCGGCCCCGCGCAACATGCGCTCGTACTCCGAGGTCGTGGGCACGGGTCGCAGTCTTCCGCATTTTCTTGAATGAATCAAGTCTAGGCGGCGCGTCACGGATCAAGCTTGCGCGCGACCGGCCGGTCACGGGCCGACGCGACCCGGCGGGGTGAACTCTCCGTCAGGTTCAAGCCCTGAATTAGCAGTAGAACGTGGCGAACGAGGCGAGGGGTTCGCGGCTGGTGCGATGAGTGTCCAGCCGATGCGTCTCGTCCGCATGGCCAACCGCGACCGCACACACGATCAGCTGATCCTCGGGAATGGCCAGGTGCCTGCGCAGGACCGGCGCGAAGTCGATGAAACACGCCTGCGCACAGGCGTGCAGGCCGAGTCCGCGGGCGGCCAGCATCAAGGCCTGGAGGAACAAGCCGGCGTCGATCAGCGCGCTCTGCCTCGGCTGCCTGCTGACCGTGACAACCAGGCCGACCGGCGCGCCGAAGAAGTCGTAGTTGCGACGGTGATGCGCGCGGCGCCCCTCGGCGTCGCCGGACTCGATACCGAGCGTCTCGCGATAGAGGCCGTCACCGAAACTACGGCGCCGCGAGCGGAACGGTTCCGGCCACTCGTCCGGTCGCGGCTGATAGTCGTACTCCGCCGCTGGTGTGGGGCCGGTCGTGTCGTAGGTGGCGAGCAGGTCGGCGGTGAGCGCCTGCTTGGCCGGGCCGGTCAGCACGTGCACCTGCCACGGCTGGCAGTTCGCGTTGCTGGCCGAGCGCGATGCGAGCGTGAGCAGTCGCTCGATCGTCGCGCGCGGCACCGGGGTCGGCCAGAACGCGCGGCAGCTGCGCCTGCTGAGCAGGGCATCCTCGATGGAGTCAGTCACTGGGCGGGGTGATGTCGTAGGAGATGCGGCCCGCGGGCAGGTAGAACAGCGCGATCAGCGCGCCGCCCTTGACCTCCGGATAGTGGTGGCTGCCGGGGCCGGGTGCGGTCCAGCCGGGGCCGCGCCAGCCGTTCGGGCCCATCAGCTTCGCGTCCGGGTCGAGCGGCACGACCAGGTTCAGTTCGCCGTAGGGGTGCTGGTGGTACTGACCGCGGAACGGTTCCACGCTGTCCATGTAGACCGCGGTGATGCTGAAGTAGTTGATCACGTCGGCCGGGTCGGCGATCCGGCTGCGCCGGTATTTCGTGCCCTCGACCTCGATGTTCGCGGCCCAGCCTTCGTTGACGCCGTCGGTGATCATGCGGGCCAGGTCCTGGTACAGGTCGCTGTCCGGGCCGTAGGTGTCGTTGAGCCAGCTCTCCAGTTCGCCGCCCGCGGTGCGGTTCTTCACCTGGTCGAGGAAGGGAATGCTGCGGTCGATGAGTTCCTGGGCTGTTGTCATCAGCCCACGGTAAGTTCGAGATACGTTACAGTCAATGGTTGTAACTTAACCGGTGAATGATTATGGTGATCCCATGCGCCCCCGCGACGCCGCGCTCGACGAGGCGATCATCAAGGCCACCCGGGACCGGCTGGTCCGGGACGGCTACTCACGCATGACGATCGGCGACATCGCGGCCGACGCCAACGTGAGCAGGCCGACGCTGTATCGCCGCTGGGACAGCAAGTTCGACCTGGTCGTGGACGCGCTGGACTACGGTTTCCGCAAACAGCGCGACATGTACACCCTCGACCTGAGCGGCCTTGACCCGCGCGAGGCACTCGTCGAAGCGGTGCGCAGGCTCGATCCGGCCTACTACAACCCGGACGCCATGGTGCTGATGGGCAACTTCGCTGGCGAAGCCATCCGCACGCCCGAACTGCTGGACATCCTGCGCAAACACGCGGTCGAGCCGCGCGTCGAACTGGTCGAGACGGTGCTGACCCAGTTGCAGGAGCGCGGCGCGGTCGCCGAGGACATCGACAAGCACACCATCGCCACCATGTGCTTCGGCAGCTACTTCGCCGCGTTCTATCGCGGTGAGGCCACAAAGGACATTCCGGAATCGGTGGTTTCCGTGCTGTGGCCGGGAATCGCCAGGTGACCGGCATGGACGTGCACGAGGCGCTCTACACCACGCGGATGATGCGCCGACTCAAACCCGAACCGGTACCGCTCGACGTGCAGGCCCGCATCATCGACGCCGCGATCCGCGCGCCCAGCGGCGGCAACACCCAGCGCTGGCACTGGCTCCTCGTCGACGATCCCGATCTCAAGGCCGAACTCGCCACCATCTACCGCCGCTGCCGCGAACGCGAATACGCCGACATCGCCGCCGGTTCGCTCGCCCGGACCGTGCACGATCCGGTGGCGCACGCGGAAACCATGCGCAGGATCAAGGCGTCCGGCGACTACTTCACCGAGCATTTCACCGAGATTCCGTTGCTGCTGTTCGTGTTCGCCATCGACGACCACGGCGGCGCCAACATCTACCCGGCGATCTGGAGCGCGTTGCTGGCCGCGCGCGCCGAAGGCGTCGGTGGCACCATCAGCACCGTGCTGCGCTACGAGGCCGACACCGTGCTGGACCTGCTCGGCGTGCCTGCCGGGCCAGGCCGGGCGATGACCGCGATGCTCGCCCTCGGCTACCCGCTCGGCCGCTGGGGCGTTGCCGCGAACCGGCGCCCGGTGCCCGAGGTCGCCAGCCGAAACCGCTGGGGCGGCGACTTCGGCATGGACGTACCGGAACCGTTGTGGCCCAGCAACAAGGAGGACACCCAGTGACAGGCGTGACGGTGGTTGCGCCCGACAAGCCAGGCCGGATCGTCGAGATCATCACGCCCGGCGGGTTCGAAACGTACTTCCGCGAACTGGGTGAACTGCTGGTCGAGCACTCGGCCGACACCAAGTACGGCATCACCTACGAGACGCCGGACTGACCGTCGCGCGGCAACCGGAGTTGCAGGCTGGCGAACAGGCGCACCAGCGGATCGCCGAGGTCGAGACCGGTGAGTTCGGCGGCGCGGCGCACGCGATAGCGCAACGTGTTGGGATGCACGTGCAACCGCGCGGCAGCGGCGCGGACTTCACCGAGAGCGTCCACATAGGCCAGTAGCGACGGCGCCAGCTGGTTGTCGTGCGCCACGAGCGCGGTCAGCCGAGGGTCACGCAGGCTCGGCCGTTCGGCCAGCAGCGCCAGGGTTTCGCCGACCAGCACCCGCGAACGGACCTCGCCCAGCGTGGCCACGTCCGGGTCGGCGTCCTCGATCAGCACATCGAGCACGCGATCGGCCTCCTCACGCGACGCGCGCACGTCGGCGATGCCGGGCACGATCCGGCCGATGGCCGCGCGGGTGCGGACCTTGAGCTGGCGGGCGGCGGCATGCACGATGTCGCGGGTCAAGCCGAGGAGAGCGGCCGCCGAGGTGGGTTCGGGCAGCAGGACGTAGGTGCGGTCGCCGGACTGGGTGACCAGCGCGCTGCGCCGATAGGCGGCCGCGTGCACGGAAATCACCGACACCAGCTCGACCCGGTGCAGTTCGCGACCGGTGCGGTCGGCGTCGTCACGCAGCGCAAATGCCACCACGGCGGCGGGTTTGTCCGGGTCGGCGCCGATCTGCCGGGCGACCGCGCGGGCGTCGATGCGACCGGCGAGTAGTCCGGCCAGCAGGTCGTCCCGGAACCGGTCACCGGCCCGCTGCCGCCGCACCAGTTGCAGCGCGGTCACCCGCGCGGCGCCGAGGAGGGCCTGTTCTGCGTTGTCGGCGAGCGGGGTCGCGCCCTGCTGCACCCAGATGCTGCCCAGCGGCCGGCCACCGGCCTGCAGGCCGACCGCGAGCCGCGGCCGGATGCCCAGGTCCGGTCGTTCGTCGATGCGCACGACCTCCTCGGTGGCGCGCAATCGCTGGTAGACGCCCCATTCGCGGAGCATCGCCAGATACGGCTCCGGCCCCTGTCTACCCAAAATGGACAGTCGACGCAGCTCGTCGACGTCGTCGTTCGAGCGCGAATACGCGAGCACGCGGCTGGCGGTGTCCTCGATGCTCACGCTGCCGCCGGTCAGCGCGGCGATGGTCTGGGCCAGGGTGAACAGGTCGCCGAGCACCTCGCCGTCGTCCGCGTCGGCGGCCTCGCGCGCGGTGTCCAGCACGCCCCTGACCAGCGCCTCGAACTGTTCCCAGCGCACTTCGGCGGGGACCGCGAGCAGCGCGATCCCGGCCTCCTCGGCCGCCTTGGCCAGCGGATCGGCCGCGCGCTCGTCGTCGACCTTCACCGCCACCGCGACGGCGTGCTGCCGACCCGCCGCCCGGACCAGCGGCAACGCGGCCCGGTCCCGGGCGCCGACCACCATGGCCAGGTCACCGGGAGCCAGTTCGGGGTGATCGTCCGGTTCGACGATGACCACGTCGCGCACGTCCGGTTCCAGCCCGTCCGGCGCGGCCCGCAGCTCGACCAGCGGATCGCCGAGCGCGATCAGCACCTGCCGCAAACTGGCCACGTCTGTGTCCAATCGACCAAACTCAAGACTCGATACTTGGCCGATTGTACAAACCGCGAGCGGTTCGCGGTGCCTACCGTTGGCGGAATGGATGCCGTGACCACCGTGCCGACCCCGGCCAACGAGCCAACCCTGCACTACGCCCCGGGCAGCCCCGAGCGAGCAGCGATTCAGTCGGCCCTCGCGGAGCTGACCAAGCAGCCCACCGAGCTGACCACCACCATCGGCGGCGAGCAGCGGGTCAGCGCGGGCGCGCCGGTCGACGTCGTCCAGCCGCACAACCACCGCGCGGTGCTCGGCACCTTCACCAGTGCGACCGAGCAGGACGCGCAGGATGCCATCGCCGCTGCCCAGCAGGCCGCGCCGGCGTGGCGCGCGCTGTCCTTCGACGAGCGCGCCGCGATCTTCCTGCGCGCCGCCGACCTGCTCACCGGCCCGTGGCGGGCCACGTTGAACGCGGCCACCATGCTCGGCCAGTCCAAGACCGTGTTCCAGGCCGAGATCGACGCCGCCTGCGAACTCGGCGACTTCTGGCGGTTCAACGTCCACTTCGGACGTCGGCTGCTCGCCGAGCAGCCGAACAGCTCGCCGGGCGTGTGGAACCGGATGGATCACCGCCCGCTGGAAGGCTTCGTCTACGCGATCACCCCGTTCAACTTCACCGCCATCGCGGCGAACCTGCCCACCGCGCCCGCGTTGATGGGCAACACGGTGCTGTGGAAGCCCTCCCCCACGCAGATGTTCTCCGCGCACCTGACCATGCGCCTGCTCGAAGCCGCCGGGCTGCCCGCGGGCGTGATCAACCTGCTGCCGGGTGACGGCATCGCGGTGTCCAACGTGGCGCTGGCCTCGCCCGACCTGGCCGGTATCCACTTCACCGGGTCGACCGCGACGTTCCAGCACCTGTGGTCGAGCGTCGGCGCGAACATCGCCAACTACCGCACTTACCCGCGCCTGGTCGGCGAGACCGGCGGCAAGGACTTCGTGCTCGCCCACCCGTCGGCCGACCCGGACGTGCTGCGCACCGCGCTGATCCGTGGGGCGTTCGAGTACCAGGGCCAGAAGTGTTCGGCGGCCTCCCGCGCCTACGTGCCGCGCTCGATCTGGGCGAAGATGCGGGACTCGCTGGTCAGCGAGATCGAGTCGATCAGCGTCGGCGACGTCTCCGACTTCACCAACTTCATGGGCGCGGTCATCGACCGGCGCGCGTTCGACCGGCTGGCCGGCGTGTTCGACCGGGCTCGCGCCGACGAGGACCTGAACATCCTCACCGGTGGCACCGCGGACGACAGCGAAGGCTACTTCGTCACCCCGACCGTGCTGCTCGGCGCCGACCCTGAGCACGAGATCTTCCGCACCGAGTACTTCGGCCCGGTACTCGCCGTGCACGTCTACGAGGACGGCGACTACGAGCGGGTGCTGCGCCAGCTCGACGGCGTGTCCCCGTACGGCCTGACCGGCTCGATCATCGCCACCGACCGCGCCGCGATCGCGCACGCGACCGAGGAGCTGCGGTTCACCGCGGGCAACTTCTACATCAACGACAAGCCGACCGGCGCGGTCGTCGGCCAGCAGCCCTTCGGCGGCGGGCGCGGGTCCGGCACCAACGACAAGGCCGGCGCCATGCACAACCTGATGCGCTGGGTCAGCCCGCGTTCGATCAAGGAAACGTTCGTCCCGGCCACCGACTACCACTACCCGCACCAGGGGTGATGACCATGCTGCGTCCGATGCTGCACGCCGCCGCAGGCTCCGCGACCGCCCGCACGGTGGTCGAACGCTCCCCGCTGACCCGGCCGGTCGTGCGCCGGTTCATCGCGGGCGACTCGGTGACCGACGCCATCGACACCACCGAGACCCTGCTCGGATCGGGCCGGCTGGTGACCCTGGACCACCTCGGCGAGGACACCACCAACGCCGACCAGGCCGACGCCACCGTCCGCGCCTACCAGGAACTGCTGAAGCGCCTCGCCGACAAGGGCTTCACCAAGGGCGCCGAAGTGTCGGTGAAGCTCTCCGCGGTCGGCCAGAAACTCGACGCGGGCCTCACCCTGGACAACGCCCGCCGCATCTGCGTCGCGGCCGAATCGGCCGGTGCGACGGTCACCCTGGACATGGAGGACCACACCACCACCGACGCGACCCTGACCGTCCTGCACGAGCTGCGCGCGGACTTCCCCTGGGTCGGCGCGGTGCTCCAGGCCTACCTGCGCCGCACCGAGGGCGACTGCCGCGACCTGGCCACCAGCGGCTCGCGGATCCGGCTGTGCAAGGGCGCGTACGCGGAGCCGTCGTCGGTCGTGTTTATCGATAAACAAGAGGTCGACAAGTCCTACGTGCGCTGCCTGAAGGTACTGATGGCCGGTGCGGGATACCCGATGGTCGCCTCGCACGACCCGCGCCTGATCGCGATCGCCGGTTACCTGGCCGCCGAGGCCGGGCGCGACGCGGACAGCTTCGAGTACCAGATGCTCTACGGCATCCGGCCCGACGAGCAGCAGCGGCTGGCCGACGAGGGCAACCGCATCCGCGTCTACCTGCCCTACGGCACCGAGTGGTACGGCTACTTCATGCGCAGGCTGGCCGAGCGCCCGGCCAACCTGGCCTTCTTCCTCCGCTCGCTCGCTACGAAGAACTAGCCAGATTCATGACACGGCGGTCGCGAACACCTTCACAACCACGGCCAGATGCGAATGGTTCAAGCCGTTTGCCACTGGCGAACATCGGATTCGTTGACGAGTGGGCAAGCGCCCACTAGCGTCGCGAACATGACCACAGCACCGCTGGAACCGCATCAAGCACGCCAAGCCGCCGAATCCTTCGGCATCGACGCCGCCCGTTACGACCGCTCCCGTCCCAGCTATCCGGACGCCATGATCGAGTCGATCGTCGCAGACGCTCCCGGGCGCGACGTGCTCGATGTCGGTATCGGCACCGGGATCGTCGCCCGCCAGCTCCGCGCCGCCGGCTGCACCGTGCTCGGCGTCGAGGCCGATGCGCGGATGGCCGATTTCGCGCGCGGCGAGGGGTTCGCGGTCGAGGTGGCGAAGATCGAGGACTGGCAACCACGGGGCCGCACCTTCGACGTCGTCGTGTCCGGGCAGGCGTGGCACTGGGTGGATCCCGTTGCCGGACCGGCGAAAGTGGCGCAGGTGTTGCGGCCCGGCGGGCAGCTGGCGGTGTTCTGGAACGTGATGCAGCCACCGGCCGAGCTGGAAAAGGCGTTCGGCGACGTCTATCGCCGCGTCCTGCCCGATTCACCGGTCACGCGACTGACCCCGGGCTCCGCCCCGGCGATCTACGCGGCCATGGCCGACAAGGCGGCCGACGGAATCCGCGCGACCGGCGCGTTCGGCGAGCCGGAACAGCGCAGCTACGAGTGGGACCAGCGCTACACCCGCGACCAATGGCTGGAGCTGGCGGGGACGACCGGCGGCACCACCCTGCTCGCGAAGGACGTGCTGGCCGAGTTACTGGCCGGGTTCGGCGCGGCGATCGATGCGGTCGGTGGCAGCTTTGTCTGCCACTACACCACGGTTGTCGTCATCGCACGTGGATGACGGTCGGGCGATCGGCGGCGAAGGCGCGATCGAGGATGCCGCCCAGGTCTTCTGGCCGATCAAGACGGACGCCGTGACAGCCGAGGGCGATGCCGAGCGAGGCGACGTCGATGCTGGGTAGGTCGACGGCGTGCACGGGCTCGCCGCGATCGAGCATTTCCGCGCGGATCTCGCCATAGCCGCCGTTGTCGACCACGATGACCGGCAGCGCCAGACCGAGTTGGGCGGCGGAGGCGAGTTCGGGCGCGGTGAACTGGAAACCGCCGTCGCCGTGCAACGCGGCCACTCGGCGGCCGGGCGCGGCGAGGCTGGCGCCGATGGCGGCGGGCAGGCCATAGCCGAGGGTGCCGAGGCCGGTCGGGTACAGGAAGGTGGACGGCGCATAGCGCGGCAGGTTCGACAGCGCGCCGTAGTAGCAGACCATGGCGCTGTCGGCGGTGAGGATGCCGTCCCGGCCGAGCGCGTCGTGCAACGGACCGAGCAACGGGAGCCATTCGCGGCCTTCTGCTTCGGCTTCGGCGCGGATCGACTGCTGGGCTCCTTGCCACCAGCCGGTGTCCGGACGTTGTTCGAGTTCGTTGAGCATCGAATTGACGATCGTGGCGGCGTCGCCGATCAGGGCGGTGTCGGGGAGGGCGTTGGTGACGATGGCGCCGGGATCGATGTCGATGCGGATCAGGGTGGGTAGCGGCAGGGGTCCGTTCCAGCAGTCGGCGGGCGAGAGTTCGGTGCCGATGGCCAGGATCAGCTCGCAGCCGGCCACGAAGCGGGCGACCGAGGGATGGTGCAGACCGGCGCGCAGCGAGAGCGGGTGATCTTCGGGGAGGACGCCTTTGCCGTTGGCCGTGGTGACGACAGGTGCGGCTAGACGTTCGGCCAGGGCGCGGAGTTGGTCTGGCGCGTGCCGGGCGCCGCCGCCCGCGATGATGCCGATCTTGGTCGCCGTTGCGAGCGCGGCTAGGGCTTCGGTGGTCTCGGTGTGGGGGGTGGGTGTGGTGAGCGGGGCGGGGATGGTGATGCCGGCCGTTTGGTCGAGAAGGTCCAGTGGGATTTCCAGGTGGCGTGGGCGGGGGCGGCCTGAGGTGAGGTCGGCGAAGGCCTGGGCTACCGCGACCGGGATTTCGGCGACGCTGGTGACGCGGTCGCTGCCCGCGGTGATCGCGGCCATCGCGGCGCGCTGGTCTTTCACCTCGTGCAGCAGGCCGTTGCCGCGCGCCGGGTGATCGGTCGGCAGGCCGGGCGAGATCAGCAGCACCGGGATCGAATCCGAATAGGACTGGGCCGCTGCGGTCGCCGCGTTGAGGATTGCCGGGCCTGTTGTCGCGACAACAATCCCAGGCTTCCCTGAGACGCGTGCGTAGCCGTCCGCGGCGAAGCCCGCGCCTTGTTCGTGTCTCGGCGAGACGTGCCGGATCTTCTGCGCCGCCAGTTCGGCGTAGATCGGCAGGTTGTGCGTGCCGGGAATGCCGAAGACCGTGTCAACGCCGTGCGCGACGAGGGCGGCGACGAGGGCGGCGGCGCCGCTGCACTCGGTCATGCCGGGGTCGAGTCGCCGAAGCGGGCGGTGATCGCGGCGAGGTTGTCCGCGCAGATGCGCAGCGCGGCCGCTCGCGGACTCACGCCGTCGCGTTTGGCGCGGTCGAACATGGCCTCGACCAAGTCGCACATCCGGCCGCGAACCTTGGCGAACGCTTGCTCAGCATCCGCGTCGACGTCGCCGAACAGGGTCCACCACCACCAGGAGTTGGTCGCCGAGTTGGCGACGAAGTCCGGGATCACCACGACGCCGCGTTGCCGCAGCAGGTTTTCCGCGTCCTCGCTGACCGGCATGTTCGCCGCTTCGACGATCAGCGGGGCGCCGATGGCCGCCTGGTTGCCGGTGTCGACGCAGTAGGAGATGGCCGCCGGGACGAGTACGTCGGTGGGGAGGGTGAGCCAGGCTTCGGGCGGAAGCTCGAGGTCATCGGGGCGCAGCAGCGCTCGGTCGACGGCGCCGTGCCGGTCGCGGCCGAGCAGCAGGGTTTCCACGTCCAGGCCGTTGTCGTTGGCGACCACCCCGCGAACGTCGGCGATGCCGACGACGCGCAATCCGGCGTTGGCGAGGAATCGGGCGGTCGCGCCGCCCATCGAGCCGAAGCCCTGGATCACGACGCGCGCGCCCGCCCGCGCGATGCCGAGTTGGTCAAGGCCGCACAGCGCGGCTTCGGCGACACCGAGGCCGCCGACGAGTTCGGGCAGACCGACGCCGTCCACGTTGACGGCGAAGGCGCGGTCGAGCCGGTCGATCGCATCGGCCTCGTCGTCGAGCAGCGGGTAGACGGCTTGGACCGAGCTACGCAGGCCGATTTCGGCGATGATCTCGTCGATGGTGTCCTGGCGCAGGCCGAGGTCCTCCCCCATGGTCCAGAACCGTTCGATCATCGGCCGCATGGCACGCAGGTAGCGGGCGAGCACGTCGCGGGCGCGGTCGTCGTACGGGTCGAAGTCGATACCGCCCTTGGCCCCGCCGAGCGGGACGTAGCGGCCGGCCGGGTCGTAGTTGAGGGCTTCTTTCCTGGTCATGCCGATGGCAAGGCCGCGCACTTCGGCGAGGGTGCAGCCGGCCCGCATGCGCAGTCCGCCGCTGGCCACGCCACGCACCAGCCGGTCGATGACGAGGTAGCCGCTGGCTCCGGTGACGGGGTCCGTCCACCGGACCTCGATGAAGGGCATGGCTGACTCCTCGCTACTGACTGATCAGACAGTCAGTATCAGGTCGTGCGATCGTGTCGTCAACTCCACGAAGAGGATCAGATCGCGAGTTCGTGGTGCAGCGCTTGCTCCAGCCACTCCGTGCACTCGGCCGCGGTGATCGCGCCGTCGCGGGCGACCATCTGAACCGCCAGCCCGTCCAGCAACGCGGTCAGACGCCACGCCGCGGCCCGAGGATCGGCACAGGTGAAGGCGCCCGCGCCGACGCCCTCGGCGATCAACGCGACCACCGCTTCCCGCCAGCGCAGATCGAGCCGCTGGGCGACCCCGCGCAGTTCCGCGTCACGCAGGGACGCGGCCCACGCCTCGATCCAGAGTAGCCAGCCATCGGCCTTGCTGGTCGGCCCGTACCAGCTCAGCACGGCACGCAGTCTCTTCGGCGCGTCGCCCGCGTCGGCCAGAATGTCGCGCAACCGGGCCAGATCCGCCTCGGCCGCGTGCCGGAACGCCTCGACGATCAGGTTCTCCAGGGTGCCGAAGTGGTAGAAGATCAGCGACGTGCTGACATCGAGCGCCTTGGCGACTTCCGCCGCGCGCACACCCGCTATTCCCCGTTGCCGCACCTGATCAAGTGCGGCGAGCACGATCTCGTCCCGCCGGACGGCCACCCCTTTGCGCGCCATACGAGCAACGTTACACAGTTCGAGGTTGCGAACGTGGCATTCACGCGCCAGCCTCGCCGGAGCACCCCTTGACGTGTCGTGCGATCGGAATCACACTCCCTACCTACTGATTAATCAGTCAGTAGCAGACGAGGAGGTCGCGCCGTGGCAGTTCGTCCACCGGAGGGAATCGGCGGGTCGTGGTCGACGCAGCGGAGCAGGCTGCGCCGCGATTTCCACCGCTTCGACATCCTGTTCTTCCTGGTCTGCACGCTGGTCGGGCTGGACACGATCGGCTCGGTCGCGGCGAACGGCCCGCAGGGCCTGACCTGGATGATCATCCTGGCCGTCGTGTTCTTCGTGCCGTACGGCCTGCTGGTCGCCGAACTGGGCACCGCGTTCCCGTTCGAGGGCGGGCCTTATGTCTGGACCAAGCTCGCGTTCGGACGGCTGATCGCGGGCATCAACCAGATCATGTACTGGATCTCCAATCCGATCTGGGTCGGCGGCACGCTGTGCATCATCGCGATCACCACGTTCCAGACGTTCTTCGTGCCGCTGCCGGGGATCTGGAAGTACGTCGCCGGGCTGGTGTTCATCTGGGCCGGCGTGCTGGCCGTGCTGCTCTCCTTCCGGGTCGGCAAGTGGGTGCCGACGCTGGGCGCGGTCGCGCGGGCGCTGCTGCTGGTGTTCTTCGCGGTGTCGGTCGTGGTGTACGCGGTGCGCAATGGCGTGCAACCGTTGTCCTGGCACGATTTCTCACCCAGCTATACCGGGTTCATCGGCCTGGTGCCGTTGCTGATCTTCAACTACGTCGGGTTCGAACTGCCCAGCACGGCCTCGGAGGAGATGAGCAACGCCAAGCGGGACGTGCCGTTCGCGGTGCTGCGCTCCGGTTTCGCGTCGTTCCTGCTCTACGGCGGCCCGATTCTGGGCATCCTGCTCGTCCTGCCGAAGAAGCAGATCGGCAGCCTGAGCGGGTTCATCGACGCGGTCAAGTCGGTGTTCACCGTGTACGGCGGTTCGGTCGGCACGGATGGGACGGTCACGCTGACCGGGTGGGGCCAGGGATTGGCGTCGGTGTGCGCCGCTGGACTGATCATCGGCGTGCTGACCAGCGGGGTCACCTGGGCGATGGGTGGCGACCGCGGTCAGGCGGTGGCGTGCGCGGACGGGTCCGGGCCCGCCTGGTTCGGGCGGATCTCGCCGCGCTTCGGCACACCCGTGCGGGTGAATGTGCTGTCCGGGGTGATCGCGACCGTGGTGATGGTGCTGGCGTTCGCGCTCACCGGCGGGTCGAACGAGAAGTACTTCGCGGCCGGACTCGGTCTGGCCATCTCGACCACGTTCATCTCCTACACGTTCACCTTCCCCTCGCTGGCCGTGCTGCGCCGGAAGTTCCCGCAGGTGGAGCGGCCATACCGGGTGCCGGGCGGCACGTTCGGCGTTCGGCTGGTCGCGACCGTGACCACCGTGCTGGTGGTGTTCACGGTGATCGTGCTGGTGTGGCCGGGATTCGGCGTCGGCTGGTTCGGCACGAGCGGCAGCCCGGGCGACTCGCTGCCGAGCAGCTTCGCCGGTCAGCGCCTCGGCTACACGTTGAGCCAGGTGGTGCCGCTGGCCGCGATCCTGCTGCTCGGCATCGTGTCCTACGCCTGTGGCGCGCGCACTCGCCGCGCGGAACGGGCCGAGTCACCTGCGTTGCGCGAGGCGCCGGTTACCGGGTGATGTTCGCGTTGTCCGATCGAGACGGGCCTGGCAGGATGCGTGCTTATTGCCGACATTCGGAGCACACAATGGCTTCGCGTCTGAATCCTTACGTCAATTTCGCCGGGCAGACCCGGGAAGCGATGGAGTTCTATCAGAGTGTGTTCGGCGGCGAGCTGAACCTGACCACGTTCGGGGAATTCGGCATGACCGATCCCAATGTGGCGGACGGAATCATGCACGCCAACCTGATCAGCCCGTCGGGCTTCGCCCTGATGGCGGCGGACGCGCCACCGAACATGGAACACAAGCCAGGCAACAACATCACCATCAGCCTCAGCGGCGACGACGGCGCGGATCTGCGCGGCTACTGGGAGAAATTGTCCGAGGGCGGCCAGGTGATGATGCCGCTGGAAAAGCAATCCTGGGGTGACGAGTTCGGGATGCTGGTCGACCGTTTCGGTATTCCGTGGATGGTCAACATCAGCGAACCCACCGAATAGCAACAGGTCACGGACGCGGGCGGCCGGTCATGGTCGCCCGCGCACCGGCCAGCGGTCCCAGATGGCGACGTGCAGGATCACCACCGTGCTCAACGCGTTGAGCGTCACCTGGGTGGTGAAACCCCAGCGGTCCAGGCCGCTCAGGCCGAGCGCGCCGGCCAGCAGCGGCAGTAGCCAGAGCAGCAACGCGGTGAGCACGACGCCGGAGACCAGCACGATGGTCAGGCCGGGGCCGGGCCGCGGCGTGAGCCGGACCGCGGGCCACGCTTCGAACAGCATGGCGATCAGCAGAAAGCAGCCGATGCCGGTGCCGTTGACCGCGATGGTGACGATGGTGGACCAGCCGATCGCGTGGACGAACAGCAGATAGGTGAGCCAGCCGAGGCCGATCACGGCGACGTTGCCGACGAGCAGTCGCAGCCAGCGGCGGCTGATCCAGGACAGCGGCCAGCCGCGCAGCGCGATGTAGCCGAGCACCTGCCACAGCCCGATCGAGGTGAGCCAGGCGCCGTAGTGGTCGGCCGGGATCGCGATGGCTTTCACCGCGAGCAGCCACATCACCAGGCCGAGCAACCAGCTCAGGGCGATCGCGGCGAGCCCGGAGCGGATCCGGCCGAGCTTGCTCAACGGCCAGCGTTCCCACACCAGGGTGAGCTGCAGGATGACGGTGAAGACGCCGCCACCGAGTGGCAGCGTGTTGGGGAAGGTGCTCGGGTGGCCGGCTCCGGGCGCGAACACGCCGATCAGGTCGGGCCCGTTGACGATCACCTGGCCGAGCATGGTCAGCAGCACGCCGCCGACCGCGACGATCGCGGTGTCGTACAGGCCGGACCACGGCCGCCGCAGCAGGCTGCCCGGCCAGTCCTCCCACCAGAACGCGATGGCCGACACGAACGGCAGCCCGAAGGTGATGATCGGGCCGAGCACGAGCAGTGAGTGCACCGGACCGTCGGCGGCGAGCGAGAGCACGACGGTGAGCGGGACGACGAAGGCGAGGCCGATCAGGCCGCGCTTGGGCTGGTTGCCGCGCGCGTCGGCGAGCGCCTCCGGGCTCATCGCGTCCGGGTGACTGACCGTGGGCCGGTCGGGCAGGCTGGTGCCGGGTGGTGTGGCCACGGTGGGTAACCGTAACCCGGGTGCTGCGGTCACGCGTCCACGGCGAATCGCTCGGTGCCGAGCACGGCGAGCAGCGCCAGCTTCTCCTCGGCTTCCGAACGCGGCGCCGCGGTGAGCACCAGCAGATGCTGGGCGTTGTCCTCGGTGTGCAGCACCTGGCAGTCCAGCTCGATCTCGCCCAGCTGCGGGTGCAGCAGGATCTTGTGATCGACGAATCGCCTGGCCACTTCCTGCCGTGCCCACAACCGCGCGAACTCCGCGCTCTCCCTGGTCAGCGCGTCCACCAGCTGAGTCACCCGGGACTGGTTGCCGAGCGAGCCGGACGCGGCGCGCAGGTTGGCGATCAGCGCGCGGCTGTGCCAGTCGTGATAGTCCACCGGGTACACGCGGCGCTCGCCCGGATCGGTGAACCAGCGGTAGATCTCGCTGCGCGCCAGGCCGGTGTGCTGGGTTCGGTCGCCGAACAGCGCCTTGGCCATCCGGTTCTGCACCAGCGCTTCGGCCAGTTCGGACAGGATCATGGCCGGGGTGTCCTCCAGCCGGTCCATCACCCGCAACAGCGAGGGCACCACGTGCGAGGTGATCGACATCGCCGACGGCGCGTTGTGCCCGGCCACCTGGAACAGGTACCTGCGCTCGTCGTTGCTCAGTCGCAACGCCCTGGCCAGCGAGGACAGCAGCTGCTCGCTCGGTTGCGGGCCGCGCTGCTGTTCAAGGCGGGTGTAGTAGTCGGTGGACATCGCGGCGAGCGAGGCGACCTCCTCACGGCGCAAACCTGGCGCCCTGCGCCGCACGCCGGCCGGAAGTCCGAGGTCTTCCGGGCGCAGCGCCTCCCGGCGGGTGCGCAGGAAACCCGCCAATGCCGCTCGATCCATGACGTCCAGTATCCGCGCGGGCGAACGCGCAACCAGGGATCGCCGATCCCCCGATCAGCGGACTCTGCCGGGCGCCTCCCCGCCGAATCAGCCTTGAGTCATGAACATTTCCGGCAACACCATCTTCATCCCCGGTTCGACCAGCGGCATCGGCCTCGCCCTGGCGCTCGCCCTGCACCAGCGCGGCAACACCGTCATCGTCGGCGGCCGCCGCACCGACCGGCTCGACGAGATCGCGCGCGAACACCCCGGCATCGACACCGTCCGGATCGACACCGCCGACCCGGACAGCATCGCGGCGGCAGCGAAGGAGGTGCTGGCCAAGCATCCCGAGCTGAACGTGCTGGTCACCATGGCGGGGATCATGCGCAGCGAGGACTGGCAGCAGCCCGCGTCGTTCCTGGCCGACGCCGAAGAAGTGGTGACCACCAACCTGCTCGGCCCGATCCGGCTGATCGCCGCGTTCGTCGAGCACCTGCGCACCCGGCCGGACGCCACCCTGATCACCGTCTCCTCCGGGCTCGCGTTCACCCCGCTGCGGATCACGCCCAGCTACAACGCGTCCAAGGCCGCGATCCACATGCTCAGCGAATCGCTACGCTTGCAGTACCGGGACACCGGCATCCAGGTGCTGGAGCTGGAGCCGCCGTCGGTGCGCACCGCGCTGCTGCCCGGCCAGGAGGAATCCGAGTTCGCCATGCCGCTTCAGGAGTTCACCGACGAGGTCATGACGCTGCTGGAAACCCAGCCGGATGCCAAGGAGATCCAGGTCGAGCGGGTGAAGTTCCTGCGCTATGGCGAGGCGCGTGGCGACTACGACCAGGTCGTCGCCACCCTCAACCAGCTCGACCCGCACGGCCGCTAGGGCACCGCTGATCGATCAGTTGTAGAAGCAGCTGGCCCAGTTCGACTGGTCGTAGGGGTCGTCGGGATCCGGCGGGATGTAGTTGACATAAATCTTGTACCAGTTCCGGGTCGAGTCACTGTGGTCATAGACCGCTTCGGTGGTCACCCACCAGTACGTTGTGTGCTCGCATGTGCCGGGAAACGGAAAGTCATAGGCGGGCGAAGCCGGTGCGGCCGATGCGGCCGATGCCGTTCCGGCGAACGTCAACGTCGCCATGGCACCGGCGGCGAGTAGGCCGGCAAATCTCGCTGCTTTGCCGAAGGTTCGGGCCACGCGAGTCCTCCCTGATGTCACGACAATAATACCGAAGCGGACATTACACGCAAGCGACACAATCTGACAAGCCTCGGCTTGGACCGTCTACTGTGGTCAGTCGTCGATCGTGGTTTCCCTGATGGCCTTCGCCCGGCTAAGCGCTGAGTAGGTTTTCGGACAGCGTGCGCCAGTGCGGCAACGCCGATTCTCCCGGTTTGGTGCCGAGCACCTGGACCGCGACGTGATCGGCGCCCGCGTCGGCGTGCGCGCGCAGTTTCGCGACGATCGAGTCGGCGTCGCCCCAGCAGACCAGGTCGTCCACGAACCGGTCACTGCCACCGTCAGCGAGTTCCGCGTCGGAATAGCCCATACGCCTGAACTTCGCCAGGTTGAAGGCGCTGGCGAGGTAGAGCGCGAGGTGATCGCGGGCGATCGCGCGGGCGGTGGCCGGGTCGCGTTCGAACAGAACCGCCTGCTCAACGCCGAGAAACGCGTCGCCGAGGATTCCCCGCGCCTGCGCTGTGTGTGCGACGTTGACGTGATACGTGTGCGCGCCCTCGGCGCGGTCGCGGGCCAGTTCGAGCATCTTCGGCCCGTAGGCGGCCAGGATGCGGCGCACCGGTGCGGCCGGGGCCGGGTTCGGCGAGACGATCGCGTCCAGTTCGTCCAGGTAGCCGATCATCCCGTCCATCGGTTTGATCCCGGGCCGCGAGCCACTCACGCCCAGCCCGAGCACGTGCCGGTTCGGATAGGCGTCCGCGAGCAGCAGGCTCGCACCGTGCGTCCAGCGCGCTTCGCGGGACCAGATCCGCGCAATCCCGTTGACAACGCCGATCCGCTCGGTGCTGGCCAGCAGGAAACCCGCGTGGGTCATGGCTTCCCGGCCGTCGCGCTCGGGAATCCAGATCGCGCCCCAGCCCAGCGCCTCCAGTTCCTGGACCGAGTCGCGCATCAGCGCGGCCGGTTGATCCTCGAAGTCGAACGTCCACACCCCGAACCGGCCGAGGTTCACTCCGTCGATGTCACCCATGCATCGAAATATCGCATAATCTCGATATGATGCGCAAACGTGCAGGTCAGATCGCGCCGCCGAGGGTGGCGACCAGCTCGGCGATGCGCGCCTCGTCCCGCTTGTAGTGCGTCCACTTGCCGACCCGGGTCGCCTGAACGAGGCCGGCGCGCTGCAACTCGGCCAGGTAGGCGGACACCGTGGACTGAGCCAGCCCGGCTTTTTCCTGGATATGGCTCACACACACGCCGAACTCGTCCACGTCCACGGTCGCGTCGGCCAGCGCGAAGTGCTGCCTCGGCTCGCGCAGCCAGGCCAGCAACTGCAACCGCACCGGGTTCGCCAGCGCGCGCAGGGCCCGCACCAGGTCGGGGTCCGGTTCGGTCATGCCGCGATTGTACTGACGTTTCGTGGTACGTCGATCTGACGTCGCCCGTTCAGCCTTTCGCCATCAATTCGCTGAAACGCGTTAATTCATAAATCGTGTGATAAAAAACGCGACCGTGACACATTCTGACGCAGCTGATCCACCGGGGGGATTGGACGCGCAGATCGCGCGACTGCGCGAGCAAGCCGAAAAAGTCCAAGAACACATCCGCACCGCTACCGCGACCGTCAGTTCGTCCGACGAATCGGTCACCGTGACTGTCGGCGCGGGCGGCGCCGTCACCGATGTCCGATTCGGCGACCGGGCCTATCAACGGCCACCACAACAATTGGCCGGTCTGCTCATGCAGGTGATCGGCAAGGCGCAACAGAAAGTCAGCACCGACGTGAGCACCGCGTTCGCGGGCCTGGTCGGCAAAGACTCGACCGCGATGAGCCTGCTCGACCAGTTCCGCCCACCCGAACCACCACCCGAACCCACCGGTCCCCCAATGCCTCCTTCCCCTATACCTCCGCCACCACCGATGCCGACGCGGCGCAGCGTCCAGGAGATGGCCGACGACGAACCCGAATCCTGGCTTGAGGACGGTCGAATCCAATGACGCGGGGCGGATACCAGGTCGACCCGAACGAACTGACCAAGTTCGCCGCCTACCTCAGCGGCACAGCACACACCGAGATCACCGACGCGGCCAACAGCGTGCACGCCGCGAACGGCTTCGACAACAACGCGTTCGGCATTTTCGCGGCACAGTTACTTGCCGTACCGGCCCGGATCGCGATGGGCGTCGCCGCTTCGAATCTCAACGACCTCGCGTCCGAAATCTCGGCCGCGGCCGACCTGACCACCAAAACAGCCGACAACTACAACCAGAACGAGAAGAATTCGGCGGGCAGCTTCCACGCCATCGACGGGAGCACCGCGACATGAGCCAGCTCGACGTGACCAGCGCGAACGAGACGACCGGCGCGGGCGTCATCGACAGCTGGCACAGCTTCGCCAGTTCCATCGAGAGCATCAAGAACGCGCACGGCGCGGACAAGGCCGCTGTCGCCGTCGAGGTCGGCGTGACCGGCGCGAGCGCGGTACTGGACACGGTGGCGTTCGCGCTCGACCCGCTCGCCAAACTGATCTCGGCCGGGCTCGGCTGGCTCATCGAACACGTCGAGTTTCTGCGCTGGCCGTTGGACCAGATCGCGGGCAACCCGGACGCGATCGGCGAGCTGGCCAAGCAGTTGCACACCGTCGGCCAGAACCTGCGCAACGCGGCGACCGACTTCGACACCGCGCTCAAGACCGACGTCACCAAGTGGCAGGGTCAGGCCGCCGACCAGTTCACTTCGGCCATGAACGGGCATCGCACGCACATCGACGATGCCGGGCATTCCGTTGACACGGTCGGCTACGTCGTCGAGACGACGATGGCGTTGATCGCGGCGGTGCGCAGCCTGTTCCGCGACATCATCACCACGGTGCTCGGCGACATCATCGCGACCATGCTGGTGGCGCTGGCCGCCGCGGTGTTCACCTTCGGCGCGTCGATCGCGGTCGGCGTGACCAAGTGTGTCGTCGAGGCGACCGTGCAGGTGGCGTCGATGCTGGCCAAGCTCGCCAAGGTCGGCGAACTGGCCGGTCGCACGGCGGGCCGGGTCAGGGAGTTGACCGACCTGACCAGGGGCGATTCCCAGGCAGGCCACGAACTCGGCGACGTGTCCGCCACAACGCACACCCCCGAGCCCGACCCGCACGCCCCGCCGTCGCCGCATGCCACCACCGGCACCTCGGCAGCCGAAGACGCCCCACCACCCACGGCGGCTCCGCCCCCAACGGCGCACCCAAATTCATCGACCGGCACGTCGGCGGCGCACGATGCCCCGCCACCCACGGCGGCGCCGCCCCCAACGGCGCACCCAAGCTCATCGACCGGCACGTCGGCGGCGCACGATGCCCCACCACCCACGGCCGCCCCACCACCCAGCGCACACCCGTCCTCATCGACCAGCACCTCGGCGGCGGAGGATGCCCCAGCACCGCCGCCACCCCCGAAGCCGCATTCGTCCACTGAGGACGAGCCCGGCGGCGACCCCGGAGCCAACGACTATTCGGCCCAGGACGACATCCTCAACGACTACCACAACGATCCGGCCGAAACGGACGATTACTCGGCGCAGCAAGGCATCCTGGACGAGTACCACAACGGCGCCGAGAACAGCACGCACGCCAGCAACGCCGACGAGCCACCACCGACCCCGGCGCCACACGACGAACCGGCGCCGCCGGTGAACCGGCCGAACAGCCAGCAAGAACCACCGCCCGAGCCCGCGCCGGTCCAGGCGGCACCGAAGCCGCCGGATCCGAAGTCGGCGCTGAAGGATCAGGACATCTCGGTGCTGAAGAAGCACGAGAACTGGCTGAAGCAGACCTTCAAGGAGTCCAACGCCAAGGCCAAGTTCGTGGACAACTGGGTAAAGAAGAACGCGCCGGGCGCGTACCCGATGATCAAGGGCATGGCCGACGCGAAGAGCAGCAAGAACTGGGTCGGCTGGGTGGACAAGAGCGCGGTGCAGGTGGACAAACAGCTCACCGACATCCAGCAACAGGCGGAGGCGGCCTGGCAGCAGTCCAACGATCAGTGGCGCAGCCAGCACCCTGATCCGGCCACCTGACGCAACGGTCCGGCCGCCCTAGGGTGGCCGGACCGTCTACTGTGGTCAGTCGTCGAACGTGGTTTCCCTGATCGTCTTCTCCCATGCGTCAATGTCGGCCCTGGTCGCGTCCAGGTGGCCGACGATCGCGTCGAGCGCGTCGCTGCCGAGCGGCAGGCGCAGCGGCGTCCGGTCGGCTTCGAGCGCGGCGATGATCGCGGCGGCGGCTTTGGCCGGGTCGCCGGGCTGGGTGCCCTGGCCGTCGCTGACCATGGTGCGGGTCGAGCCGACGCTGCCCTCGTAGCCGTCGATCGCCGAGCTGACGCTGGCGTTGCCCCACAGTCCGGTGCGGAACGCGCCCGGTTCGACGATCAGGATCTTGATGCCGAGCGACTTGACCTCGTCGGCCAACGCTTCCGAGAAGCCTTCCAAGGCGAACTTGGTCGCGCTGTAGGCGGAGAATCCGGCGAACGACATCTGGCCGCCCATGCTGCTCAGCTGCACGATCGCGCCGCCGCCCTGCGCGCGCATGTGCGGCAGCGCGGCCCGGGTCAGTTCGGCCGGGCCGAAGAAGTGCACGTCGAACAGGTCGCGCAGTTCGGCATCGGTGGTCTCCTCGGCCGCGCCGACGTGGGTGCGGCCCGCGTTGTTGACCAGCACGTCGATCCGGCCGTGCTTGGCGACCACGCCATCGACGACGGCGCGGCCTGCCGCCTGGTCGGTGACGTCGAGCTGCACGGCCTCGACCTGCTCGGGATGGGCGGCGACGAGTTCGGCCAGGGTGTCGGGGCGCCGGGCCGCGGCGACGACGAAATCTCCCGCGGCGACCGCCGCTTCAGTGAACGACCTGCCGAATCCGCTGTTCGCGCCGGTAATCAACCAGAACTTGTTGGTCATGGACCCAGAATGTCACGATGTCGGGGTGCCTGAAGTACACGACGTCGTGATCGTAGGAGCCGGCCTCGGCGGGATCGCCGCGGCGATCGAGCTGACGCGGCACGGCATCGACGATGTGATCCTGCTCGACGCGGCGGACGGCGTCGGCGGGACCTGGCGGTACAACGACTATCCGGGCGCGGCCTGCGACGTGCCGTCGCACCTCTACTCGTACTCGTTCGCGCGCCGCTCGACCTGGTCGCGGCTGTGTTCGCCGCGCCAAGAGATCTTGGACTACGTCGAGAAGGTGGCGGACGTGTTCGGGGTGGCGCCGCTGGTGCGGCCGAACACCCGGGTGACCTCGTGCGACTGGGACGACGCGGCGGGGCACTGGATCGTCCGGACCGAGGGTGCGGTTTTTCATGCCGGAGCTGTCGTGCTGGCGACGGGTCAGCTGAACCAGCCCGCCTATCCCTCGATCGAGGGGCTGGACTCGTTCGCGGGACACAGTTTCCATTCCGCACGCTGGGATCACGACTACGACCTGACCGGCAAACGGGTCGCGGTGATCGGCACCGGCGCGAGCGCGGTGCAGTTCGTGCCGCCGGTCGCCGAGCAGGTGGGGCGGCTGAGCGTGTTCCAGCGGACCGGCAACTGGTTCATGCCGCGCCGCAACAACGTCTATCCGCCGCTGATCAGCGCGTTGTTCCGGCTGTTCCCGGTGCTGGGTTCGGTGTGGCGACTGGCGCTGTTCTACTACCTCGAGTCGCTGACCGCGCAGATCCGGCATCCGCGCACGTTCGGCCATTTCGGGCGGATCTGGTCGCAGTTGTTCATGCGCATGCAGCTGCGCGATCCGGAAACGCGGCGCAAGGTATGGCCGGATTACACGTTCGGCTGCAAGCGGGTGCTGTTCAGTTCGGCGTTCCTGCCCGCGCTGCAACGCGACAACGTCGACCTGGTGACCGAGCAGATCGCGCGGATGACCGCGAAGGGGCCGCAGACCGAGGACGGCCGGGTGCACGAGGTCGACTGCGTCATCTACGGCACCGGCTTTCGCACCACCAAGTTCATGTTCCCGATGGAGATCACCGGGATCGGCGGACGGACGATGCGCGAGGCGTGGGCGGACGGGCCGAGGGCGCATCTGGGTATCGCGGTGTCGGGGTTCCCGTCCCTGTTCGTGATGTACGGGCCGAACACCAACACCTCGGGTGGCTCGATCATCTTCTTCCTGGAGCAGCAGGCCCGCTACCTGCGGCAGGCCATCCAGTTGGCGCGCCGACACGATGCGGCGGTGGACGTGCGCGCGGAGGTGATGGCGGCCAGCACGGACGCGGTGCAGGACCGGTTCGCCGGGACGGCGTGGCTGGCTTGCCAGTCCTGGTATCGGGACGCGAGCGGGCGGATCGTGACGAACTGGCCCGGCTACATGCGCGAGTACGAGAAGGCGACGAGCAGGCTGGATCCGGCCGAGTTCACGCTGATCGAGCGGTCGCCGGTCGCCGCCGATCAGGGCAGGTAGCGCTCCAGGTCGGGGGCGTTGCGTTCGAGGTGGTCGCGCAGCGCGTTCTCGACGTCGGGCAGGTCGAAGCGCTTGAGTGCCTCGGCGATGCGCCGGTGGTGCGGGATGGCGGTCTCGGCGCGGCCGGGGATGTTGGTGAACGAGGTGACGCCGGTGCGCATCTGCCGGTCGCCCATCGACCGGTACAGCTCGGTCAGCTCGGTGTTGCCGACCGCGGCGATGATCGCGGTGTGGAACTCCCGGTCGACCGCGATCACCTCGCGGAAGCTCGCGCCGTCGGCGAACAGGCCGGCCTGCTTCTCGATCAGCGGGAACAGCGTCTCGGCGACCTCGATCCGGTTGGCCACGATCTCCTGCGCGGCGTGCAGTTCGAGCACGAGCCGGGTCTTGGACAGCTCGCGGATCTGCCGCGCGGTCACCGTGGTGACGAGGGCGCCGCGGCGCGGGATGAGCTGGATGAGCCGCTCCGCGTCCAGGCGCAGGAACGCTTCGCGGACCGGGGTCCTGGACAGACCGGTGACGCTGGCGATGTCCATCTCGGTGACGATGTGGCCGGGCGGCAGGGTGAGGTCGAGGATCAGTTCTTTGATGTAGCGGTAGGCGAAATCCTTGGCAGGCTCGTCGGCCGGCCGCGCCACAACGGGCAGGCGCGGCCGGTCGGCGGGACTGTACGACGGACTCATCAGCCGGTCATTCTAGGTGGGTGCCCGTCGAACCGTCGGATCGACGAGCCGCGAGGATTGGGGGCCATGGACGAGCAGGCCGACATGAAAGCCGCGAAGCGCGCGGTCGTGCTGGCACTTGCCGTAATGGTCGCCTCCTGGGCCGGCATTCTCACGTTGACGGAGCTGTGCACGGTGTGGCCGCACGACTCCGTGCTGCAGATCGTCCTCGCCGCCTGGATACTGGCCGCGGTCTTGTCGATCATGATCGACAAATCCATTCGCCGCATGCCCCGGACGCGATCCTTCTGGCTGATAGCGCCTGCCCTCCCCGTGTTGTGGTTGTTGTCGCCCATCTGGTCGAGGCGGATCAGGCGGGGATGACCCGGAACCGCCGGTTGGCCAGGGAGGGGTTGGTGGCGCGGACCGTGTCGATCCGGTCGGCGGACAACGTGGCCAGGGCGTGACCGGGGGCTTCGCCCGCGCTGCCGAGCACGGTGCCCATCGGGTCGGCGACCAGGCTCTGCGCGGAGTAGGCCGGGCCGGTCTGACCGGCGGCGAGCACGTAGCAGGTGTTCTCGATGGCGCGGGCGCGCACGAGGGTCTGCCAGTGGTTTTCCTTGGCCGGGCCGACCAGCCACGCGGCGGGGAGCGCGATCGCGGTGGCGCCCGCGTCCACCAGGTAGCGGGCCATTTCCGGGAAGCGCAGGTCGTAGCAGGTCATCATGGCGAAGCGCAGCCCGCCGAGGTCGAAGGTGACCGGTTCGGCGATCGCGGCCGGGGTGATCCGGTCGGATTCGCGGTAGCCGAACGCGTCGTAGAGGTGCACCTTGCGGTAGACGCCGATCGTCGTGCCCCTCGAATCGACGGCGATCAGCGTGTTGGACGGGCGGGTGTCGTCGGGGAGGCGTTCGGTCATGCCCGCGATCACGGTGACGCTGTTGGCTTTCGCGGTGTCGGCGATGGTGGCGGCGAACTCGCCGTCCAGCGGTTCGGCGTCGGTGGTGCCGTTCTTCGGGTCGGCGTACATGCTGTTCTCGGGCAGCACGACGAGTTCGGCGCCCGCGTCGACGGCGGCTTCGATGGCCTCGACCGCGAGTTTGCGGTTGGCCTGCTTGTCCGGGCTCGCCGCGAACTGGGCGACGGCGGCGGTGACGCTCATGACAAAGCTCCTTCGGTGACGGGGGCACGCAGTGGACGGTCGGGGTGGACGAAGGCCCAGCAGATGGCGCCGAGCACGCCCGCGACGGCGAGCACGCCGAGCGCGACGGTCCAGTTGCCGCCGATGCCGACCAGGATGCCGGTGAACAGCGGGCCGGCCGCGGACATCAGGTTGCCCCACAGGTTGGTCCAGCCGGTGACGGTGGCGGAGTGGTTGCCGCCGAGGTCCTGGCAGGCGGCCCAGACGTGCACCTGGACGGTGCCGACCGAGGCGAGGCTGATGCACAGGAACACCATCATCAGCGGAATGCTCGGGGTGAGGGCGCCGAGCACGAGGAACACGGCGGCGCACAGGTAGCCGACGGCGGCCACCCGGACCCGGCTGGGCCAGCGGCGCAGCACGTGGTCGTTGAGCGCGGCCATGCCGAACACGCCGATCAGCATGCCGATCCAGGGCAGCGAGCCGAGCCAGCCCATCGCCTTGAACGAGATGCCGCGCGCGTCGACCAGGTAGGTGGGCAGCCAGGTGGTGAAGAAACCCTGGATCAGCAGCAGGAACGCGTACTGCATGCCGATCGCCCAGAACTGTCCTGATCGGACGAACGTGCGCCAGCGCAGCTTCGGCCCGGCCTGCTCCTCGGCCCGGCCCGCGTTGATGTAGCCGACCTCGGCGCGGGAGATGCGCGGGTGCTTGCTCGGCTCGTCGCGGACGAACCACCACCACAGCAGGGCCAGGATCACGCCGAGCCCGGCGAACACGTGGAAGACGCTGGGCCAGCCGAGGCTGTCCACGATCCACACCACCAGCGGCGTGCCGATCACGCTGCCCAGGTAGAGCCCGCAGAGCAGCAGCGAGTTGCCGCGCGACTGCTCGCGTTGCGGGAACCAGCGTTGCAGCGTGTAGACCGACGCGGGCCAGTCGGCGGCCTGGCCGACGCCGAGCAGGATCCGGATGATCACGAAGCCGAGGAAGATGCCGCCGTAGGGGGTGAGGAAGGTGAACAGCGACCACCAGATCCCGGCCAGCGCCAGCATCTTTCTCGGTCCGAAGCGGCGGGTCAGCAGGCCACCGGGCACCTGGAACAGCGCATAGGCCCACCAGAACGAGGTGAGCACAATGGACAGCTGGGTGACCGAGAAGTCGAACTGCTTGGCCATGACCGGCGCGACCACGGTCATCGCGGTGCGGTCCATGCTCATCACGAAGGTGACCGGCAGGAGTAAGCCGCCCGCGATGAGCCAGCGGGTGCGTCCGGTCGCCGTGCGGTCCTGGGCCGCGACCGTGCCCAGCGCCTGCGCGCGAGTCATGACAGTACGTTGGGGTCGAGTCCGGCGGCGAACAGCTTGGCCGCGCCGGAGAAGTCGGACAGGCGCTCCCCCGCGCTGATCTTGGCCCGCAGTTCGGGTTCGGCGGCTTCCTTGGCGCGCAAGGCGGCCGCGATGTCCAGGGCCTCGCTCCGGTCGAACACGGCCAGGCCGTCGTCGTCGGCGAAGACGACGTCGCCGGGCCGGATGACGCTGCCGCCCACGGTGATCGGCACGTTGATCGCCCCCTCGATGCCCAGAATCCGGGTGGTCCTGGACGAGACGCCCGAGGAGAACACCGGCAGGCCGAGTTCGAGGATTTCCGGCACGTCGTTGATGGAACCAGCGATGACCGCACCGGCCGCGCCCCGGCTGGCCGCGGTGAACGCGACCATACCGCCGAAACACGACCTGGTGTCGCCGGACTGATCGACGACCAGCACGTCACCGGGCCGCAGTTCGTCGGCGGCGACATGCAGCGCGGTCGAGTCGAGGTGCGGCAGGCGCACGGTGACGGCGCAGCCTGCGAACCGCACCGGCCTGCTGATCGGGGTCAGGCCGCGCGGGAAACCGTGGTCGCGCAGGTGGCCGAGGGTGGAGGTCTGCACGTCGGCCAGGGCGGCGACGATCGCCGGGTCGAGGGGCTCTGCTGCGGGGCGGTGCACGAACACCGAAGTCTCCTCTCGTATGCATACTTAACGCATGCGTTGCGTATGCCTAACATCGTCCGCCCTGATCAAACAAGGTTTGCCGCGTAGTTGACCGATTCAGCCCGACCCTCGCCGCGAACCGGCCAATCAGCCGGAATTGGCACTCGTATCGCAGGCCGGCAGCGCGCAGGATGGGACGGGTGACGACCTTCGCGAGCAGCCCGATCGCCTCCCTGACCGACGTGCCCAGCCGCTACGACCTCGCGGAGAGCACCTGCCCACCGCTGAACATCGGCGATCTCGCCGACCCGGCCGAACTGGCCGCGCTCGCCCTCAACTACGGCACCTCACGCGGCGACGACGAACTACGCGCGCTGCTGGCCGAGGGCACCGCGATCAGCGCGGATCAGGTGCTGGTGACGGTCGGCGCCATCGAGGCGCTGTTCCTGCTGGCCCAGACCATCTGCGCGCCCGGCGACCACGTGCTGATCGCCACGCCGTGCTTCCCGCCGACCCGCATCGTCCCGACCGGACTCGGCGCCCGGGTCGACACGCTGGCGTTGTCCTTCGACGAGGGTTACCGGTTGCCGCTGGATCGGTTCGCGGACGCACTCACGCCGCGCACCCGGCTGGTGTCGGTGGCCTCGCCGCAGAATCCATCCGGCGTGCGGTTCACCGAGGCCGAAATCCGGGCCGCCATCGACCTGGTGCGCGAGCGCGCCCCGGAGGCGATGCTGCTGGTCGACGAGACGTTCCGCGAGTCCACCTACGGCGACGCCCCGATTCCGGCCTCGGTCGCCGGCCTGACGCCGCGGGTGGTCACCTGCTCGTCGCTGTCCAAGGCGCTCGGCGCGCCCGGCATCCGGCTGGGCTGGCTGACCACCACCGACCCGGACCTCTACGAACACCTCCGCACCGCCAAGTTCCACAGCACCATCGCATGCTCCACAGTGGACGAATTCCTGGGCGTGCGGGTGTTGCGCAAGCGCGCCGAGATCCTCGCGCCGCGTACCCGGTTGCTCGACGCGACGCTCACCGAGCTGCTGGACTGGACGCGCGATCAGCCGGTCGAGATCGTCAAGCCGGACGGCGGCGCGATCTGCTGCCTGCGGTTGCCGGAAGCCGAATTCACCGACGACGCCGTCACCGCGTTCTACGCGCGGCTGGCCGACAACGACGCGCGCGTCTCCCCCGGCTCCTGGTTCGGCGAGACCGACCGGGTGTTCCGGCTCGGCTTCGGCAACCTGCCGCCCGCCGAGTTCAGCGCGGGGCTCGATCGGCTCGGGGACGCCCTGAAACGCGCTCGCTGATTCGCTACGCTCGCGCCGGGGAGAATCCGCGCACGTAGGGGGAAGCGGGATGAGCGAGCACCCGGAGCGAGCAGCCACGCCGGCGGAAGCGGCCGAGGGCGAACTCTCGCTGGCCAGAATCGCCCTGGCCGAACAGGATTTCCGGCACACCGCCACCCATCTGGGCAACGCGATCGGCTGCGACCCGAGCCATCTGCCCGGCTACGCGTTGATCGGCGAACTCGTCGATGCCGTCGGCGGCGCAGGCGCGGCGGCCGAACTGTTCCCGTTGGACCGGTCCGCGCACGTCGGCACCGCCGCCGTCCGCGCGGATCTGTACGCGCGAGCCGGGGAGATCCGGCACGCGGTCGGGTTGCTGGCCAGCATCACCGCGAGCGCGCCGGAATTCCCGTGGGCGGCCGCGCCGTGGTTCGCGCCGGACCTGGCCGAGGTGTTGCCGGACCGGGACGTCGCCGAGGTGGCCGGGAAGTTCATCGGCGATCTCGGCGACCCGGTGCCGGAGGAGTTGCGGGCGCCGCTGGCGCCCTGGCTGGACCTGGTGCGGGCCATGGTCGCCCGGCCGGGCACCGATCCGAGCATGGTCACGGTGATGTCCGGTTTCGCGCGCAGGCTGGGCGCCGTCGACGAGGCGATCGGCTGGTGCCGCACGGTGGCCGAGCAGGAAGCGATGGCCGGTGCGCCGACGCCGATTCCGCTGATCATGCTCGGCTACGCCTACCGTGCCGCGCACCAGCCGGAGGAGACCGCCGCCGTCTGGCAACGTGCGCTCGCACTCGACCCGGGCAACCTGGAGCTGCTGATCGACCTGGCCGAACTGGCTATCGGAGCCGGCGACTTCGACGGCGCGCTGCGCTGGGCCCGGCAGGCTGCCGCGCTCGATCCCGAGCACGTCAAACCGATCGCGGTCGACCTCTATGCGCGCTATCGGCGCACGGTCACCGACGAGCGAGTCGGCGACATCGGGCCGTTGATCGACCTGGCCGATCTCGCCCGCACCCAGCCGGATCAGCCGTATCCCCGGGTTTTGCTGCGCTCGGCCTGTGCGCGGGTGCACTGGCTGAACGTGGTTCCCGCCGGTACCGAGGGCAGCGAGTCGCCGAGCGTAGCCACAGTGCCGTCCGCGTCGCCGATCGCGGCGGAGAAGCTGTACCAGACCGTGCAGGGCTACTGGCGCGATCCGCTCGACGCCTACGACCGCTCGGTCGGCCTGGCTGGACTCGACGAGGCCGAACTGCTCGGTCTGCTCGCGCACGTGCCGCCCGCGCCGGACCACGATCCATGGCCCGGTCTGCCCGATTCGTCGCCGGCCTACTGGCAGCGGCTGGCGCAGGCCTGGACCTGCGTCGGCATCCTGCACCTGCGCACCGAGCAACAGTGGGAAACCTCGGTGCGGCGCGGATTGCTGCTGCGGCTGTTGAACGGCCCGGAAGACGGCACCGTGGACGCGGCGGCGTTCGCGTTGTGCGTGAGCGCGTGGGTGTTCCCGCGACAGCGGGCCGACGTGGCCGAGGCGATCACCAGGCGCTATCTGGTCGCCGCGCGGGCGGTCGGCGAGCGACCGGCCGAGTTGCGCGATCCGCTCGCCGAAGTCCTGCTTGCCTGTCCGGCCGTCGAGTTGCGGGCGAGCAGGCTGGCCCGGGACTTCCGCACCCTCGACTAACCCCCAAACACCCTATTGACAGGTTAGTCATGGCCTGATTTGCTAACCGCTGAACCTAAGTTAAGGGGTTAGAAATGGCATCGGTGCACTACCGCTACGCGACCGTCGACGGACACCGGCTGTTCTATCGGGAGGCAGGCGCGCCGGACGCGCCCGTGCTCGTGCTGCTGCACGGCTTCCCGACCAGCTCCTACATGTTCCGCAACGTCATCCCGACCCTCGCGCGGCGCTATCGCGTGATCGCCCCGGACCACCTCGGTTTCGGCCGCTCCGACGCGCCGAGCGCCGGGGAGTTCGAGTACTCCTTCGACGCGCTCACCGAGCTGACCTCGGGCCTGCTCAACGAACTCGGCATCACCCGCTACGCCATCTACGTGCAGGATTACGGCGCCCCGATCGGCTGGCGCCTGGCCATCGCCAACCCCGGCGCGATCACCGCGATCATCAGCCAGAACGGCAACGGCTACGACGAAGGCTTCGTGCAGACCTTCTGGAAGACCGTCTGGGACTACCACCGCGAGCAAACCCCCGAAACCGAGGCGGCCGTCAGCGGCGCGCTGTCTCTCGACGCGATCCAGTGGCAGTACCTGACCGGCGTTCCCGACCCGAGCCTGGTCGATCCGGACGCCGCCGACCACGACCACGCGCTGGTCTCCCGCCCCGGCAACGACAAGGTCCAGCTCGCGCTGTTCCTCGACTATCGCACCAATCGCCCGCTCTATCCGCTCCTGCACGAGTACCTGCGCGAACACCAGCCGCCGGTGCTCGCGGTGTGGGGCCGCGGCGACGAGATCTTCGGCCCGGACGGGGCCCGCGCGTTCGCCAAAGACGTGCCGGACGCGGAGATCCGGCTACTCGACGGCGGTCACTTCCTGCTGGAGAGCGCGGGTGACGAGGTCGCCGAACTGATCCTCGCGTTCCTCGACAAGGTCGAGGTCAAGAGCTGAATCAGGGCGATCCCCGATGTCCCGGATGCCCGGGTTGGTTAACTTCGGATTTCGTGATCCGACGCTTCCTGCTGGTCTTCCTCGGTGCCGCCGCGCTGTTCCTGGTGCCGTGGACGGTGTATCTGGCCAACACGCTGCCCGGCCGGTTCGACACCGGTCAGTGGAACGTGGCCTGGGTCGGGTTCGACACCGCGCTCGGCTGCTGTTTCGCTCTGGCCTGCTGGCTGGGCTGGCGCAGGCACCGGGCCGCGGTGCCGATGCTGGCCGCGACCGCGACGCTGTTGTGCTGCGATGCCTGGTTCGACGTGCTGCTGGACTGGGCCAGCCCGGACCGGTGGACCAGCGTGGCGATGGCCGTCGGCGCCGAACTGCCGATCGCCGGGCTGTTGCTGTGGCGGGCCAGGACGTTGCTGGTCGCGCCACACCCCAGGGCGTTGACCGTGCGGGACATCGAGTTGCGCACCGATCCGCGCTACCAGCGGGTGCTGCGCGCGCTGGGCGAGTTGCGCCGCGCCGACACCGCGACTCTGGCCGCCGAGGTGGCGCTGCCTGCCGGCGAGATCGACGCGATGCTGGGCGAACTGCGCACGGCAGGCTACGTGCTGCGGCGCGGCGGCCGGTGGCAGCAGGCCTGGATGTCGACCGCCCTGCCGAACCCGCGCGACTTCGAAGGCGCGCAGCGCGCACGGGTCGAGGAGTTCGTCAATGCCAAGTTCGACCACGAACTGCACCTGCTCGACTGGGCGGCGCGACATCGCGACGAGTTCGGCGACTGGGGCAAGGGGCACCGGGCGACCATGCGGCTCAGCGCGGCCGAACTGGCCGCGTTCGACGCCGAATACGACGAGCTGATCGCCCGGTACAGCCTGCGCCACCGGTCCTCACCGGCGGATCGCGAGGTGGCGATCCGGTTCTACGCGTTCCCCAACCCGTCCGAGTCGGTGCTGCCCGCCGTCGGCGCGTGAGCGCCGGCCTCGTAGTGGCCGGGCGGGTTGCGCACGGTGACGCTGAGCCGGTTCCAGGTGTTGATCATGGCGATCGCCGCGATCAGCGCGGCCAGCTCGGCGTCGTCGAAGTGCTTGCGGGCCCGCTCGAACACCTCGTCCGGCACGAAACCGTCGGTGAGCACGGTGACCGCCTCGGTCAGTTCCAGCGCGGCGATCTCCTTGGGCGAGTAGAAGTGCCGCGACTCGTCCCACGCGGAGAGCTGCACGATCCGCTGCACCGACTCCCCGGCCGCCAGCGCGTCCTTGGTGTGCATGTCCAGGCAGAACGCGCAGTGGTTGATCTGCGAGGCCCGGATCTTCACCAGCTCGCCGATGACCGGGTCAACGCCCTTCCTGGTCTCCATCTCCAGGCGCATCAACGCCTTGTACACGCCGGGAGCCAGCCCCGACACGTCCAGCCGCGGCGGGCGTTCCGGATTGCGTTCGGTTGACATGTGATCCCCTCTCTCCAACTTCCTTCTTACGGAACAACACGATGACCGGCAGGACGACAGCGGCCGAAAGGCCGATCACGTTCAGTACCTGATCGCTCCTGTCGTACATACCGAGCATGGTCAGGTGATAGCTCAGGTGCAGTACGTTGAACACCAGCCACGCCAGCCCGGTTGTCCGCACCACCCGCACATCGCCCGCGCGCACCAAGGCGATCAGGCTGAGCACGGCATAGGCCAAGAAGGCCGCACCGACGTCGACGGCCAAGTGTTCGTTGAACGGACCGAGTTGCGGCAGCCAGCTGCGGCCGAACCCGGGAAACGTGCTGTACCAGTTGCCCGGCGCGAAATACGCCCACCCTCCGGTGGCCCCGCCGAACACGAACAACACCGCGAACACCACCCGATCGAGAATCCTCGGCCGTCCACCTTCACCCGATGCCGTGCCGCGCAACGGAATCAGCAGCAACGCGGCCAGCACCACCACCAACACCAGCGCCACTACCCCGGCGATCCGGTCGGTCGCGCCGAGCATGTCCAGGTGCTGGAGGTGGAAGATCAGGTGCAAACCGTTGAAGGTCAGCCACGTTGACCCGGTCAGGTAGGTGAGCGAGCGGGTCCCGATCCAGCACAACGCGGCGATCGCGAGCACGGCCAGGCCGAGCGCCAGCGCGTTGAGATCCTTGGCGAAGTGCTCGTTGAGCGGGCCGAACCGCGGCAGCCAGTGCAGGCCGAGCCCGGGAAAGCCGCGATACCACGACTGCGGAGCGACGTAGCCCCACAGTCCGGTGTAGGCACCGTAGAGCGCGAGTAGCGCCAGGCAGGTGCGACGAGCGACGGTGTTCATGCCATGAGGACGAGGCCCGGTCCGGATCTGTGACATGGCGCCCGTCACACCTTCCGGTGATGTCACAAATCCGGCCTGCTGTCTCGTCCTCATGATGAAGTTGACCGCAGTGGAAGGAGACGGCATGCGAGTCGCGGTTGCCGGCGGAACCGGCCTGGTCGGCAAGCTGGTCGTGACCGGCCTGAGCGCGGCCGGACACGAGCCGGTGGTGCTGGCGCGGTCGGCGGGCGTCGACCTGACCACCGGCGCCGGCCTGGCCGAACGGCTGGCCGGGTGCGGCGCGGTGGTCGACGTGACCAACGTGGTGACCATGCGACGCGCCGCCGCGATCGAGTTCTTCACCAAGGCCACCGGCAACCTGGTCACTGCCGCCCGGGAGGCCGGGGCCGGTCATGTGATCGCGCTGTCGATCGTCGGCATCGACCGGGCCAAGCTCGGCTACTACCAGGGCAAACTCGCCCAGGAACGGGTCGTCGCCGAGAGCGGCGTGCCATACACGATCCTGCGCGCGACCCAGTTCTTCGAGTTCCCGGTGCCGCTGCTGGCGCACCGCTTCCCGATCGCCGCCATGCCGCGCATGCTCTCCCAGCCGGTCGCCGCCGCCGACGTGGCCGAGGCCATCGTCGAACTGGTCGACACGGCCCCGACCGGGCGAACCGTGGAGATCGCCGGACCGGAGCGGTTGCGCATGGCCGAGGTCGCGCGGCGCATCGAACGGGCGCGCGGCTCGCGCCGCCCCGTGCTGTCGATCCCGCTCGGCCGCGACCTGGCCAGTGGTGCCCTGATCCCGCAGGGCGAGCACCTCACCGGCCCCACCACCTTCGCCGACTACCTGGCCACCGTGCGATGAACCGGGCTCAGTCGAATCGCGAGGGAGAACTCGCCGAGGAGTACACCCGCTGCCGCTCCCGGCTGATCCGCATCGCCTACGCGCTGGTCGGCACCAGGGCAGAGGCCGAGGACGTGGTGTCGGACTGCTGGCTGCGCCTGGTCACCGCCGACACGCGGGACCGGATCGGGGACGTCGAAGCGTGGGCAACGGTCACCGTCGCGCACGCCGCGCTCGACGTGCTGCGCTCCGCGCGGGTGCGCCGCGAGGAGTACGTCGGCCCGTGGCTCCCCGAGCCGCTGGTCGGTGCCGTGCCGGCGCGCGAAGACCCAGCCGAACAGGTCACGCTGCACGAGACGGTCAGCTTCGCGGTGATGGTGCTGCTGGAAACGCTCACCCCGGCCGAGCGGACCTCGTGGGCGTTGCGCGAACTGTTCGGCCTGCCCTACGACGAGATCGCCGACATCGTCGGCCGCTCCCCCGCCGCCGTGCGCCAACTCGCCACCCGAGCCCGCGCCCACATCGCGGCGGGCGCGCCCCGGGTACGGGTCGACGCCGACCAGCACCAGCAGGCCGTCGCCGCGTTCACCCGCGCCGCCACCGAAGGCGACCTGGCCGCGCTGCTGCGCGTCCTGGATCCCGCGGTCGTCGCGACCAGTGACGGCGGCGGCAAGGTCAGCGCGGCCCGCCGCCCCATCCACGGCGCCGACCGCGTCGCGCGGTTCCTCGTCGGCCTCACCAACCGGGTCGAACCACAAGACCGCGTCATCCCGATCACCGTCAACGGTGGCCCAGGTTTCGCGCTGGTCAACCCGGACCAGACCCGGGTCATCTGCGCCATCACGATCCACAACGGACTCATCACGCGGCTCGACTTCGTCGTCTCCCCGGAAAAACTGCCTGACCTTTCCGACCGGTTGCGCTAGCGTGCCCGTGTGCTTGATCAGCGTCAGCTCAGCGAGTTCGCCGAGCGCGGTTATGTGATGATCCCGCAGGCGGTTCCGGCCGACCTGCTCGCGGCGGCGACGCGGACCGTGAACGCGATCATGGTGAGCAAGCCGCCGCCGGACGACGTGCGCGGCCCGCACTTCTACTTCCCCGATGCGGCGAAAGTGCCGTCGCTGCTGGCCTTGCTGACCGAGACGATCGCCTGGTCGTGCGCGGAATCCCTGACCGGCGCGGGCACGCTCCAGGTGCCAGAGCAGGTGCAGGTCGCGTTGAACATCCCGCCGTTCTCGCATCGCCCGGGCCGACCGCACATCGACGGCTACCCACCTCTTCCGGACGGCCGGCCGGGCACTTTCACCATGCTCGCCGGAGTGTTGCTCTCCGATCAGCCCGGCGAGGACGGCGGGAACCTGTGGACGTGGCCGGGTTCGCATCTCCTGCATGCCCGCTATTTCCGGGAAAACGGACCGGATGCGTTCTTCGACGCGAAAGGCTATCCGCCGGTTGCGTTGCCGGAGCCGGAGCAGGTGAGCGGCCGGGCCGGAGACGTGCTGCTCGCGCACTACCTGCTCGGCCACAACATCGGCGGGAACGTCTCGGACACCACGCGGCAGTGCGCGTACTTCCGGATCAAGCATCGCGACCATGATTCGCGGTGGCGGGAGTTTCTCCAGGATCCGTGGATCGACTACGACGTTTCAGCCACAACAGAGCTGTGATCACGCCGATCGCCGCCACACCCAGCACGATCGGCCCGATCCGCCAGGTGCCGGTCGACGCGGGGGCGCTTTTCGCCCGGAGGGTGATCGTCGGCGTGGCGGTCGGGCGCGCGGTCGTTGTCGGCGTGGCCGAACCGGTTTCGCTCGCTGAAGCCGCTGGTGCCGCTGCCAGTGGCACGGCGGGAGCGGTCGTCTTCGCCGCCGTGGGCGGCGCCGGAACCGATGTGACGTCCAGAGACAGCACCACGGCGTGCTGACCGGGATCGAGCCCGCACGAGATGTCGGACTCGGCGGCCGTGATCACGTTGCCGCTCGCATCGCGCGGGATCATGTGCGCGGCGAGATCGTTGGCGAGATCGATCGTCGCGTGACCGGGTTGATCGAGAACGAGCCTCGGCAGTGAACCGCTCGCGTGCACCGTCATCGGGCCCGATGACGGGACATCGGTTCGCGGCATGGTCAGCTGGATCGCGGTGGGAGCGGTCTTCCCAGGCGCCACCACCGTGCCCGGCACTGTCCCGCTGCCCTCGACACTCGCCACACCCTCGAGCCCCAGCAGCCAGGTGGCGTACGAGCCCAGCGTCGCCGTGACGTCGACCGTGGCCGCCGTCCCGGCCCGCACCGACCGCGGCGTGTCCCAGCTGAGCTGCGCGGTCATCGGCTGGCTGAACGGCGAAGACGTCTGGCAGGTGTACTGCAACGTCGCCGCAGCCGGTTCCGCTGCCGCGATACTCGGCCACCCGACGCCCAGCACCGCCGTTATCGCCACTCCCAGGATCCGGTTCACGATCGGCCTACCTCCGCGAGCCGGTCCTGCAGTGTGGCGTGCCGGAATTGGTAGACCGGACCGACCGTGCGCAACAGATGCCTGCGCCGCGCGTCTTCCAGAAACGAGATCAGCCGCAACGATGTCTTGTGCCGGATCGAGATGCGCACCCAGGCCGCCGAGGTGTCAAGCACGGCAGAGCCAGGTGTGCCTACTTCCATTGGGCCCACCCGCTTGACCACCAGAATCCCCACCAACCCCGCTCCGAGCCCGACCAGCAGCATCACCGGGAGCACCACGATGAAGCTGGAAGCCACACTGGCTGCGAGGCTGGATGCGAGCCCGGGCATGAGCCTGACCGTGAGCGTGGCCAAAAGTCCGGTCAGCAGCACCGACGCGAGTACTTGGACGGCGCCGGCGTTTCGGTCGTGGCACCAGACGCCTGCCGGTCCTAGCGAGCTTTCCTCTGCTTCGGTGTGCCCCGAGATCCCGTTGAGAGCCAGTCCAGCCAGTCCGGCTGCCATCCCGACCAAGATTCCCGCCACCAACCCGCTGGCGAGCCCGGAAACGAGACCCGCGAAAAGTCCGGCCAGCAGGCCACCTGAGAAGGCGAACGCGACCCCAAGCCCGCGAGTTCGCGGCGCGGATCGATAGGAAAGACGGGCAAGCCGCTTTGGCACGCAAGGCATGCCCCGCCAGTCCGCGACTGTGCTCAGCGCGGCGGTCGCGAGCCCCAACAGGAGCCCAGCCGAAAGGCCGACGACAAGTCCCGCCCTCGGCCCCAACTCGAACCCGATCGGGAGTCCGAGACTGACGCCCACGAGGACGGCATTGGCGAGCAGGGTCAAGACTGCGGCGCTGATCGATCGGGCCCGATGAGTGGTCCAGGTGGGGATGTGCCACCAGACGAGGTCCCTCGTCCCGTGTTCGGTGAGCTGGGTGGCGAGGTAGCGCAGGGTGCGCTGGGCGGTCGCCACGGAGTAGCGGGGTTTCGGGTGGCCGGGGCGCGGTGTGTAGGCGGCGGTGACGGCGTGGTCCAGGAGGTGGTTGTCGATGTCGGCGGCGGTCGGGAACCGGGCATCGTCGAGGAGTTCGTCGACGGGGCCGGTCGCGCCGTAGACGTCGCGGAGCAGGCTGAGCGCGAGCGGGGTGCTCAGGGCTTCGGAGACCGCGCTGGCCGGTTGATGGGTGAGGTGATCCGTGATCTTCTGCCAGGGGGCTGGTGGCGGGCTGACCAGCGGCTGGAGCAGGTAGTCGGCGGCGGCGGTGGGCTGGGTGGGTTGCAGCCCCAGCGCGACGGCGCCGGCCAGCGGGCCATGGTGGGCGGCGGCGACGGCTTCTTCGGTGCGGCTGAGCAGGACCAGTCGAAACGGGGCGTCGGCCAGCGCGTTGAGTACGCCGGGGCGGCTGCATTCCGGGATTTCGTCGAGGCCGTCGAGGAATCCGGCTATGCGACCGGCGGTGAGCAGGTCGGTTGCGATGTGACGACCGGCGCGGCCGCGGAACATCGGATAGGTTTCGGCGAGTTTGGCCGCCATCCAGTCGGTGACGGAGTCGCCGCGATCCGGGTTCCAACCGTGCAGGGTGAACAGTACCGGCACCGGAATCTGCGCTTGATCTTCCGGTATTGCCTGTTCTCGATATCGCAACGCCTCCAGCAGCAGCAGAATCGCGGCGGCGCTTTTGCCTGATCCCGGTGGTCCGATCAGCAGCAACCGGCCTGATGGCAATCCGCCGTAAATTCGGTGCAATCCGTCTTGGGTTCCTTCGCTCAGTTCGTCGTCAGTTACGGCGGCCAGTCCGGGTAGTGGAGCGAAACGCCGATAGGCAGCCGCGGATATCGGACCGGCTACCGAAGCGCTCGATCGCCGCCACTGGATCGGTAGCGGGGCGGGGTGTACCAGGCGCCGGTCGTTGGCCGCGGCGGTCCACTGGTGTAGCGATGCTTTGGCCAACAGATCCAGGTGTGCAATCGTTGGCATTGCGGCAGCACCGACGACCGAAACGTGGTCGATCGACAGTGCCTGCACCACCGTGCCGCCCGTCAAGCCGTGGACGGTGTTTTGTACTTGCTTGCTTTGTGAATTATCGTCGTCGGTTGTCACAGCACCTCGAAAGAGTTTTGCGGAGTGCCCAAGATGACACGGTGATCTTGATAAATGCCAGCGATCGCCAATATTGACGGCGAGTGGACGTTTTAGCCCGCCCTGGTACCGGCGGCGCTTACTAGCAGGGGCGAATTATCCGGACCGCTCATCGTCGATATCCGACCGCCTGTCGGTCCGGCCGCGATCAGGACGCGCGCAGGAGGAGATAGTGGTGAACAGACAACACCGGGATCCGCTGCGAACATGGACAACGTGACTGATGGATACGTGCTGAATCGCACTTCGGCGGAAACCGCGCGGCTACAGGTCCAGGCTGACATGTTCGTCCCGCACAGCGCGCACCTGTTCCGGCTGGCCGGCATCACCCCTGGTATGCGCGTGCTGGACCTCGGTTCCGGCGCGGGCGATGTGAGCATGCTGATCGCCGATCTGGTCGGGCCGACCGGTTCGGTGCTCGGGGTCGACATCGATCCGGGCGTGGTGGAGGTGGCGCGCGAGCGCGCGGCAGCGGCCGGGCTGACCAACGTGTCGTTCCTCAACACCGACGTCGCCGACCTGCGGCTGGACGAGCCGGTGGACGCGCTGGTAGGCCGGCTCATCCTGATGCACCTCGACGAGCCCGCCGCCGTCGTGCGCACGTTGAGCGGGCTGGTTCGGCCGGGCGGCGTGGTGACGTTCCAGGACGGCAACATCACGCGTTGCCGCACGGTGCCGTCGACCCCGTTGATGACCAAGACCTTGGACTGGATCAACGACGCGATCCGCGCGGGAGGCCGCAACCCGGAGTTCGGCGACCAGGTTCCCGTGGTCCTGCGCGATGCCGGCCTGACCGTTGCCGGTGTGGCCACCGCGGGCCCGGCCGGGGCGGCGGATTCGGTCATGCCGGATTACGTGGCGGAAAGCGCGCGGAGCTTCCTGCCGGTGATCCTCGCGCATGGCCTGGCCACCGAGTCCGAGGTGGACATCGACACCCTGGCCGACCGGCTGGCCCGCGAGATGAAGGAGGCGGGCAGCACGTTCTGGAGCCCGGAACTGGTCGGCGCCTGGGCGAGGAAGTCCTGAGCTGAAGCCTTGCTGAGGATGGCAGCGGAAATCGGCACATCCGCAGGGGCACGGCCCACGATGGGTGCGTGGTTGCTCTTTCCGATCGCGCGGCCGTGCGCCGCCTGCTGGACCGGTTCGGTTTCGGACCGGGTCCGGGTGATGTCGACGCGGCGGTGACGCGGGGTTTCGCCGCGACCGCAGCGGCTTTGCTGAACCCGCCGACCGACTCGACGCCCGAACCGGACCTGGGGCCGGAACCGGCGCCGGTCGCCAAGGGCGACACGGCGGGCAAGAAGGCCCGCGCGCAACAGTTGCGGCAGCAGGAGGTCACGCTCACCAACTGGTGGCTGGACCGGATGGTGGCCACCAACGCGCCGCTGACCGAGCGGATGACCTGGTTCTGGCACGGCCATTTCGCCACCAGCGACCAGAAGGTCCGCAGCCCGCGCTTGATGCAGCGGCAGAACGACACCTTGCGCAGCCTCGGCACCGGTCAGTTCGCCACGCTGGCCAAGGCGATGATGGTCGACCCGGCCATGCTGATCTGGCTGGACGGCCAGCAGAACAAGACCGGCGCGGCCAACGAGAACCTGGCGCGCGAGTCGATGGAGCTGTTCATGCTCGGCGTCGACCGCTACACCGAGACCGACGTGCGCGAGGCCGCGCGGGCGCTGACCGGCTGGGTGGTCGACCGGGGCGCGATCACCGCGAACCTGGTACCGCGCCGCCACGACAACGGCAGCAAGACGGTGCTGGGCACGACCGGGAATCTGGACGCCGACTCGTTCGTGGATGTGGTGCTGGGTCAGGCGAATTCGCCGAAGTACGTGGTGGGGCGGATCTGGTCGCGGCTGGTCTGCGGCACTGCGCCGCCTGCTCCAGACGTGCAGGAGCGCCTGGTCGCGGCTTACGGGCCGAACCGCGACATCCACGCGACCTTGCAGGCGATCAGCCAGGAGCCCGCGTTCGTCGACAGCGCGCGGACGCTGGTCAAGCAGCCGGTCGAATGGGCGGTCGGGCTGATGCGCGCGTTGCGTGTGCGGCCGTCGCAGCTGCCCGCCAAGCAGGCGGCCGCGTTGCTGCTCGGGTTGCGCGCCATGGGACAGGTGCCGTTCCTGCCGCCGAATGTGGGCGGCTGGCCCGCCGATACCGCGTGGCTGACCACCTCGGCCGGGTTGGCGCGGTTGCGCGTCGCGGAGTTGATCGCGATGCACGCCGACCTGTCCACGGTGTCCGGCACGTCGGGCGCGAACCGGCTGGCCGCCGCGCAGACGCTGCTGTCGGTCGACCAGTGGAGCGGCCGCAGCATGGCCGCGCTGAACCAGGTCGTGGACGCTCCCCCGCAGTTGGTGGCGCTGGCCGCGTGCGCGCCCGAATACGTCGTCAGTCTCTGAAGGGGTCGCCGTGCTTTCCGTTTCCCGCCGCCGCTTCCTGGTGTTCTCCGGGGTGGCCGGTGCTGCCGCGCTGGCCGGCGGCGCCACGCAGGTGCCGTGGTCGCAGCTGTTCGACGTGGCCGCGACCAACCCGCTCCCCGCCGGTCAGGGTGTGCTCGTCGTGGTCACGCTCTATGGCGGCAACGACGGCCTGAACACGGTGATCCCGGCCGGCGATCCGGCCTATCAGAAGGCCCGGCCGGACCTGGCCTATCAGGCGCACGAGGTGCTCGACCTCGGCGACGGGCTCGGCCTGAACCCGGGACTGAAGGGCCTGAAGTCGTTGTGGGACAGCAAAGAGCTGGCGATCGTGCGCGGGGTCGGTTATCCGGTGCCGGATCACAGTCATTTCCGGTCGATGGCGATCTGGCAGACCGCGTCGCCGACGACCTCGGTGCCGACCGGGTGGCTGGGCCGGTGGCTGGACGCGACCGGCGACGATCCGCTGCGCGCGGTCTCGGTGGAACCGGTGATGCCGCCGCTGCTGGCCGGGGCGCGGGCGACGGCCGCGTCGTTGCCGGTGGGCGGGTTGAAGATGCCTGCCGGGAAGCTGGATGCGGCGTTCGCCGCGCTCGGGAAGCCGCAGCAGGGTGAGTCGGAGCTGCCTGCGCGGGTGGCGTCGTCGCTGACCGATCTGCAGAACGCGGCCAAGGTGCTCGGCGGCGCCGTGCACGATGACAGCGGCAAACCGAACAAGGGCCAGCAGGGGCCATTGGCGCAGCAGCTGGGGGTTGTTGCGGAACTGGTCGAGGCGGGCGTGCCGACCAGGGTCTATTCGGTGTCGATGGGCGGTTTCGACACGCACGCGGACGAGCGCGGCACCCAGCAGGATCTGCTCACCGAGCTGGATGGCGCGCTCACGCCGTTCGTGAACCGGATGAAGACCTCGCAACGTGGGCAGCAGGTGACGGTGCTGGTGTATTCGGAGTTCGGCAGGCGGGTCGCGGCCAACGGCAGCGACGGCACCGATCACGGCACGGCCGGACCGGTTTTCGTGCTGGGTTCGCGCGTGCACGGCGGGTTCTACGGGGCGCAGCCGAGCCTGACCGACCTGGACAACGGCGATCTCAAGGAGTCGACCGATTTCCGGTCGGTCTACGGCACTTTGCTGGAGGGCGTGCTCGGTTCGGACGCGGGTCAGGTGCTGGACAACTTCCCGGCCAGGGTGGACAACCTGCTCAGCTGATCGCTCATGGGCGCGGGGTGTTCAGGATTCCGGCCACGAGCACGTCGAAGCGCCAGCGGGAACGTTCCGCGTTGGTTCCGGCCAGCAAGTCCTCGGCGGACGCCGCGATGGCCGGGTAGGTGTCGGCCGGTGCGGTGCGGATCGCGGTGGACAGCGCGGCGAAGTCCTTCTCGTCGGCCGCCCCCTGGCGGGAGCCGTGTTCGGCCGCAGCGGAGGTGGCCAGTTCCAGCAACAGGTCGACCGCCCACGCTGCCCGCTCGGGCGCGACGCCGCCCTGGCCGAGCAGTTGCATCAGCGCTTCGACCAGGGCGAGCGAGTGCGGGCCGCTCGGCCGCACGACCACGGCGGTTCTGGCCAGGCTCGGGTGCGCGTAGAGGACGCTGGTGTACGAGCGCAGCACGGCGTAGAGCCGTTCGCGCCACGGTCCGCTGGCCGAGACGGGGCTCAGGTCGACCTCGGCGAGCAGTTCGTCCAGCACGGCCGCGTGCAGTTCGTCGGTGTCCCGGACGTAGACGTAGAGCGAGGCCGGGCCGGTGTCGAGTGCCTTGGCCAGCCTGCGCATGGTGACCCGCTCGACGCCTTCGTCGCGGATCAGCGTCAACGCCGTGCCGACGATCCCCGCGCGGGAGAGCGCGGGTTTCGCCGGTCGTTCCCTGCGGCTGACCGGCCCTGCTGTGCTGTCCACCGGCTGACCGTATCAATCCCGCCGCAGGAACTCGTCGATCAGCGCGAACGTCGCCTCCGGCGCCTCGACTGCGGGCAGGTGGCCGACGCCGGGGATGGTGTGGAACCGGCCGTCGGCGAACGCGGCGGCGTAGGCCTTGCCGAACGTGGGCGGCACGATCGGGTCGTCCTCGCCCCAGATCAGCTGGGCGGGGATGGTGACCCTGGCGAGTCTGCGCAGCAACTTCGGATCGCCCAGGTGTTCACCCGTGTAGGCGGCCAGCGCGGGCAACGACGGCACGCCGGGCGGCAATTGGATGGGGTGGCCGGGGATGTCGGGACCGATGCCGTCGAGCAGGACGAGCCTGCCGAGCACGCCGCCCCGGTCGCGCACGGCCATTTCCGCCGCGACCCAGCCGCCGAACGAGCTGCCGATCACGGTCACGTCGCGCCGGCCCGCGTCGGCGAGCAGGTCGAGGTAGGCGATGGCGAGGCTGTCCACGCCGGTGAACCAGTCCGGGCGCGGCGTGTCCGCCCAGCCGGGATGGGTAGGCGCGAGCACGTGCTCGGTCGGCGCGAAATGCTCGACGATGCCGGTGACGCTGTCCGGGCCGCGGCCGCCGTGCAGCACGAGCACGGTGTGCTCGCCGGAACCGGCTTCGGTGATGGTCAAGGGGAAATCGGTCATGACTGGGCCGCCCATTCCGTCATCTTGTCCAGCATTCCTTGTGGTGCGTCGGGTGCGAAGCTGACCGCCAGGTTCTCGGCCGACTCGCGGGCGGCTTCCGCGCCGCGCGGGAACATCTCGGCTTCGTACGCGGCCAGGGCGGTGTCGAGGTCGTCGTGTTCGGCGATGGCGATGGCCAGTTCGGCGGCATCGAGCATGGCGAGATTGGCGCCTTCACCGGCGAACGGCGACATCAGGTGGGCGGCGTCGCCGAGCAGCGTCACCCCGGGTACGCGGGCCCATCGATGGCCGACCGGCAGCGCGTAGATGGGCCGTTCGATCAGCGCCTCGTCGCTTTCGGCGATGAGCGCGCGCAGGTTCGGCGCCCAGTCGGCGAAGATGTCCAGCAGGCCGTCGCGGGTGACGCTCGGGCTCTCGCCCCCGCACAGCGCGATGTACACGCGGATGCGGCCGTCACCGTTGCGTTGCGCGATCAGGCCTTTGCCGTCGCCCAGCGCGTACATCGAGCCGGGTCCGACCAGTGCCGCCGATTCCCGGTGCCGACTGTCCGCATCGGACAGATGAGCCTCGACGAACGAGAGCCCTGAGTAGACCGGCATCGCGCTGGAGAGCAGGGGCCGCACCTTGGACCAGGCGCCGTCCGCGCCGACGATCAGCTCGGTTTCGACGCGTTCGCCGTCGGCGAGGGTGATCGAGGCCGGGGTGACCTCGATGACCTTGGCGTCCCAGCGGATCGTGCCCGCCGGCAGCGAGTCGATCAGGATGCGCTTGAGCGCGCTCCGGTCGATTTCCGGCCTGCCGCCGTCATCCCAGGACGAGTCCTCGTAGCGGAGCGTGCCGGTGCGGTCGAACAGGCGCAGGTGGTCGGCTTCGTCGCTGGCGAGTTCGCGGAACTGATCGTAGAGACCGGCTTCGCGCAGCGCGCGCTGGCCGGATTCCTGGTGCATGTCCAGGATGCCGCCCTGGTCGCGGGCGGTCGCGGAACTGTCCAATTCGTACACCGTGGACGCGATGCCCCTGGTGTGCAGGACGCGCGCGAGCGTGAGGCCGCCGAGGCCTCCGCCGACGATGGTGACGTGTTGTATCGCTGCCATGAGCCTCACTATAACGAACATGTTCGTGACGAACAAGTTCGTTGGATTGACATGCGGATTTGCAGGCCGCAAGATAATTAACTGACGAGCCAGTTATCTATCGACCGGAGTAGCCAGCCATGTCGATCTCCCCCGCCGGACTCCGCGTGTTCCGCGATCCGGCCTCGGTCGCGGTCGTCGGCGCCTCGAACAACCCGGCCAAGTGGGGATACTGGCTGGCCATGGGTGCGCTGGCCGGTGCCGGTCGGCGGCGGGTCGGCCTGGTGAACCGGGGCGGCGGGGAGATCTGCGGCCAGATGGCCGCGACCAGCCTCAGCGCGCTGGCCGAGGTGCCTGAGTTGGTGGCGTTGTGCGTACCGGCGGCGCAGGTGCCGGACGTGGTCGAGGAAGGGCTGACCCTGGGGGTGCGCGGGTTTCTCGGGATCACGGCTGGTGTCGCCGGCGAACCGGCGCTGGCCGCGCGCATTCGCGCCGGCGGGGCGCGGTTGGTCGGCGCGAACAGCCTCGGCATCGTGGACACCGCGACCGACCTGCGGCTGGCCTGGGGCAATTTCGAACCGGGGCCGATGGCGGTGGTGTCGCAGAGCGGGCAGCTCGGCTCGGAGCTGGCCATCCTCGGGGCCCGGCACGGGCTGGGCATCTCGCGGTTCGTCTCGGTGGGCAACGCGACCGACGTGACCGCGACCGAACTACTCGCCGACCTGGCCGAACACGACGCGACCCAGGTCATCGCGGTCTACCTGGAGAACTTCGCGGACGGCGCGGCCCTGTTCGACGTGCTTCGCGACGTTGGCAAGCCGGCGTTGCTGCTCACCGTCGGCGCGAGCGCGGCCAGTTCGCGGTTGGCGCGCTCGCACACGGGTTCGCTCACCTCGTCGTTGGATGTCGTCGACGCGGCCTGCCGCGCAGCGGGTGTCGCGCGGGTGAGTACCCCGGGCGAGTTGATCGACGTGGCGCGGGCGCTGCTGGTGACCCGGCCACCGCGCGGGCGGCGGGTGGCGATCGTCGGGGACAGCGGTGGCCAGTGCGGGATCGCGGCCGATGCGGCGCACGGGTACGGGCTGAGCGTGCCCGCGCTGACCGAGGAGGTGGCCGGGAAGCTGGCCGCGATGCTGCCGACTGGCGCTGCGGTGAGCAATCCGGTCGATCTGGCCGGGGCGGGCGAGCACGAGCTGAGCAGCTATGCGGCGACCGTGGAAACCGCGTTGAGCGACGTGGACGCGGCGGTGCTCACCGGGTATTTCGGCCGCTACGTCGTCGATGTGCCCGCGTTGACCGAACAAGAAGCGCTGGTCGGGTTGCGGCTCGGGGCGGCGGCGCGGGAGAAACCGGTGCTGGTGCACACGATGGCGCCGGACGACGCGACCGCGCGCGCGTTGTGGTCGATGGGAGTCCCGGCGTTCGGGCTGATCGAGCAGGCGCTGCGCGCGTTGCGCGGGCTGGTGGCCGTGGGGTCAGTGGTGGAGCGGGCGCCGTTGCCCGATGTCCGGCCGATCGAGACCGTGCCGCAGGGGTATTGGGCGGCGCGGGAACTGCTGGCCGGGTACGGCGTTCGGTTTCCGCGCGGCGGCTTGTCCGCTGCGGGGTTGACCGGGCCGTTCGTGGTGAAGGCGGGGTGGCTCGCGCACAAGAGCGAGGTCGGCGGCGTTCGGATCGGACTGTCCACAGTCGACGACGCGCTGGACGCCATGCGGGCCGAACTGGGACCGGGCGAGTACGTGATCGAGGAGCAGGACGTCCGGCCGGATGTCGTGGAGGTGCTGATCGGGGCGCGGCGCGATCCGGATTTCGGGCCGGTGATCCTGGTCGGTGCGGGCGGTACCGAGACCGAACTGCATCGCGATCTGGCCATGGAACTCGCTCCGGTCACCGTCGACACCGCGAAGGACATGCTCGGGCGGTTGCGCTGCGCGCCGCTGCTGCGTGGCTGGCGTGGAAAACCCGCCGTGGACATCGACGCGCTGGCCGAGCTGGTGCACACGGTGTCGGTGCTGATCGCGGTATCGCCCGCGATCAGCGAGTTGGAACTGAACCCGGTACGGGTCGGGCCGGACGGCCCGATCGCCGTCGACGCGCTGATCAGCTGAGGAGCCGATATGACAACATACTTCCCGGCCTGGCCGCTCACCGATGAGCAGAAGCAGATCGTTGAACTGTGCCGGGACTTCGCCGCCAACGAGATCCGGCCCAGGGGCCGCGAGGTCGACGAGGCCGATGTGGTGACCCCGGTGGACATCTTCGCCAAGGCGGCCAAGGTCGGCATCACCGACTTCATGATCCCGGAGGAATTCGGCGGCGGCGGGTTCACCGACGTGTTCACCCAGTGCCTGGTCCAGGAGGAACTGTGCTGGGGCGATCCGGGCATCGGGAACCTGGTGTGCTCCAACGGTTTCTTCGCCGATCCCATTCTGGTGCTGGGCACCGAGGAACAGAAGCGGCGTTGGCTGACGCCACTGGTGGGGCCGAAGGCGCCGATGACCGCGCTGGCCACCACCGAGCCGAACTCCGGTTCGGACGCGGCGTCGATCACCACGACCGCGAGAGCGGTCGAGGGCGGTTACCGGCTCAGCGGGCAGAAGGCGTGGATCTCCAATGCGGGCGCCGCGCAGTACTACGTGATCTTCGCCAAGACCGACCGGACCAAGCGGTCCTCCGGTGTCACCGCGTTCCTGCTGGAGCGCGACGCCGAGGGGATGACGTTCGGCGAGCCGATGCGCAAGATGGGGCAGCGGGCGATCGTGTGCCGGGAGATCTTCCTGGACGACGTGTTCGTGCCGATCGAGAACCGGCTCGGCGCGGAGGGGCGCGGCTTCTACGGTCTGATGGGCACGTTCGACATCTCCCGGGTGGTGCTCGGCGCGGCCGCGCTTGGCGCGGCGCGGGCGGCATACGAGTTCGCCTTGGACTATGCCAAGACGCGCCAGCAGTTCGGCAAGCCGATCATCGAGCACCAGGCGGTCGCCTTCCGGCTGGCCGACATGGCGACCAGGATCGAGTCCGCACGACTGCTCGTGCACCACGCCGCCCGCGTGATCGACGCTGGTCAGGCTGCGACCGGGCTCGCGGCGATGGCCAAGCTGACCGCGTCCGAGACCGCGATGTTCGTGACCTGGGCGGCGGTGCAGACGCTGGGCGGCTGGGGTTATTCGCGGGAGTACCCGGTCGAGCAGTGGATGCGCGACGTGAAGCTGGAGGAGATCGAGGAGGGCACCTCGGACATCATGCGCCTGGTGATCTCGCGCCATCTAGGCTGATCACGTGCCACGTCCGAGTGTCGAAGCCGAGCGCAAGGAGCAGCTCCTGCGCGCGACCTGCGCGGTCATCGCGGAGTCCGGTATCAGGGACCTCCGGATGACCGACGTGGCCAAGCGGGCCGGGGTCAGCTCGGGCACCGTGCACTACTACTTCGACAGCAAGCAGGACCTGATCCACGCCGCGTTCGAGTACAACTTCCGGCATTCCATGCGGCGCCGCACCGACGTGCTCGCGGCGGGCGGGGACGCGCTGAGCCTGCTCGAACGCGTTGTGGACTCCTATGCGCCTGCCGACGCCGAGAGCGTTGCCGCGTGGCGGGTGTGGGCCGAGTTGTGGGTGCACGGCCTGCGCGAACCGCAGCTGCGCGAGTTGAACGACACCATCTACGGCGAGTGGCGCGACCTGGTGACCGGCCTGGTGCGCGACGCCCAGGACCAGGGTCTGCTGGTCCCGGGCGATGCGGTTCAGGTCGCCAACACGATCGTGGCGATGATCGACGGGTTGGCCATTCAGGTGTTGCTCGGGTCGCGGGACATGACGCTGGCGCGGATGCGCGAGACCTGCCGCGCCTACGTGAGCGCCTTGCGGAAGAACGGCGCGCCGCTGAACTGACGGATCAGCATGACCAGCACGCCGACCACGATCGCGCCGACGCCGATGACGAAGATGCCGCCGATGTGCCAGTGCGGCGGGAACGGCAACGTCCACGAGGTCGCGCTGTTGGCTGGATCCCAGTCGTTGAACAGGCTCCAGATTCCGGCGGCGACGAGCACCAGGCCGCCGAGCGCGGGTAACACGATGCGCAGCCACAGGTCGCCCGCGCCCGCGCGCCAGGCCTTTCGGTACTCCCAGGCCGAAGTCAGGCCGGTCAGTCCGTAGTAGAAGGCGATCAGCAGGCCGCAGGAGGACACCGCGTCGCCGATGACCTGGCCGTGGCTGAGGAAGTTGGTGACCACGTAGCAGGCGCCGCCGGCCAGTCCGACCGCGACGGTGGACACGTGCGGGATCGAGAAGCGCGGGTGGATGCGCGCGAACACGCGCGGCACGGCGCCGTGGTCGCCCATGGACAGCACGGTGCGGCCGAGGGTGAGGACGGTCGTCTCGGTGGACGCGGCGGCTGAGGACAGGATCATCAGCACGAGCAGGTGCCAGAGCACGGAACCGAAGCCGCCGCTGCCGAACACGGCCGCGCCGACCGCGGAGAACACGTCGCCGGAGTTGTCCGGGTTGTTCAGGCCGATGCCGCTGCTGCCGATGCCCGCGAAGGCCAGCGTGGCGACGGTGGCGAGCAGGTAGAGACCGAGCAGGAGCATGGTGGAGTAGGTGGCGGCGCGGCCGGGAGTGCGGTGCCGGTCCTTGGTCTCCTCGTTGACGGTCAGCGCGGTTTCCCAGCCCCAGTAGATGAACAGCATCAGCACCAGTCCGCTGACGAACGCGCTCGGCGACGCGATGGCGAACGGGTTGAACCAGGATAGCTTCGGGCTGACCGACCCAGAATGTCCACCGTAGACACGGACCAGCGCGACGACCGAGAAGACCATCAGCACCAGGAATTCCAGGAACAGTAAGGCGCGCTGCACGGCGGCCGCGACCTCGATGCCCCGATAACAGATCACGGTCATCAACGCGATCCAGCCGAGCCCGACCAACAGCACCCAGGGACTGGTCGGATCGGCGGCGATGCCCTTGGCACCGAACAGGACCAGCACGTACTGCCCGGCGACCTGGGCCAGGCTGCCCATGACCAGGATGAACGAGGCGATGATGGCCCAGCCGCCCATGAACCCGATGCGCGGACCGAGCGATGTCGACGCCCAGGTGAAGATCGTGCCGCAGTCCGGGTTTCTCCGGTTGAGCGCGGCATAGCCGAAGGAGACGAACAGGATCGGCACGAAGGCCAGGATCACCACGGCGGGCGCCTGGAAGCCGACGAACGCGACGACGAAGGCGATTGTCGCGGCGAGACTGTAGGCGGGCGCGGCCGAGGCGACGGCCAGGATCAGGCTGGTCGCCATGCCGAGCACGCCGGAATGTAAGCCCTTGCCACCAGCTTCCGAGGTGGCGATCGGTTGCTCCGTCGTCGAGGCCATCCGCAGATTGAAGCAACGATTGACTCGCACGTCAATGTTGCGACATGCTGCTGGACATGTGGGAGGACAACGAGCACGACCTGGTCGAAACCGACGTCGTGGTCATTGGCGCCGGATACGCCGGACTCGCGGCCGCGCTGCGCCTGCACGACGCCGGGGAGGACTTCACCGTGCTGGAGGCGGCCGAGCGGGTGGGCGGCCGGGTACACAGCGAGATGCGCGGCGGGCTGCGGATCGACCACGGTGGACAGTGGGTCGGGCCGACCCAGAAGCACCTGCTCGGCCTGGCCGCCCGGTTCGACTGCCGCACTTTCCCCACCTGGGAGACCGGCAGGCACATCGAGATCTGGCCGGACGGCAGCCGCGTCCCCTACGACGGCGCCGCGCCGGACACCGGCCCCGGTATCGCCGAATACCACCGGATCACCGGACTGCTGGACGAACTCGCGGATACGGTCGACACCGACGAGCCCTGGCGCACGCCCGGCTTCGCCGAATGGGACGCGCAGACCGCGGCAACGTTCTTTCACACCAACACCGACGACGAGGACGCGCTACGTCGCCTCGCTCTGGCCATCCAGGGCGTGTGGTGCGCCGAACCGTACGAGATCTCCCTGTTCCACGTGCTGTTCTACATCGCGTCGGCGGGCAGCTACCGCGAACTCATGGAAACCGAAGGGTGCGCGCAGGACAGCCGGTTCGTGAACGGCGCCGACTCCTCCGCCCGCGCCATCGCCACGCTGATCGGTCCCCGCTTGCGCCTGCGCCAGCGGGTCCAGGCGATCGAACAGCGTCCGGGCGTGGTCCGGGTGCGTACGCGAAACCTGGTGATCGAGGCACGGCGCGCGATCGTCGCGTTGCCGCCCGGCGCGGTGCGCGCGATCGACTTCGACCCGGCGTTGCCGGTCAACCGGCAGGGCTGGCTGGCGCATGCGCCGATGGGGCGGGTCGCCAAGATCCACGCGGTCTACGAAACGCCGTTCTGGCGCGGCGACGGCTTGTCCGGCATCGCGACGCTCTACGACGACGGCCCGGTCGGTGTCGTGTTCGACAACTCCCCGGTGGACGGTGCGGCCGGGGTACTGGTCGCGTTCGTCTACGGCGACCGGCTCAGCGACTGGTCGGCGCTGCCCGAGGAAGGTCGCCGGGTGACCGTGCTGGCAGCGCTGGCCAACGTGGTCGGCGCCGACGCGCATCGAACCGTGGACTACACCGAGCGGATCTGGTCGCTGGACCGGTTCGTGCACGGCGGCTACGAGGCGTTCGTGCAACCCGGTGGCTGGCTCGGCTACGGCCGCACCGGCTGGCGCGCGCCAACTGGCGACGTGCACTGGGCCGGTACCGAGACCGCGTCCACCTGGAACGGCTACATCGACGGCGCGATTTCCTCGGGTTATCGCGCCGCCGAGGAGGTTCTCGCCCAACTGGCGACCCCGCTGCGCCCGCAGTCCGCATAATACGAATACGATGACCACCACAACAAACGAGACGGACGACGCCGCGTCGGTCGCCACCCGCGTCCGCGACGTGGTCCGGTCCACCGGGACCAGCCAGCGCGAGTTCGCCGACCGGATCGGCATGGACCCGACCGCGCTGTCCAAAGCGTTGCGCGGCACCCGCAGGCTCCGCGACGACGAACTCGCGGCCATCGCCAAGGCCGCCAAGGTGTCCCAGCGGTACCTGCGCACCGGCGCCGGTCGCGGCCCGGCACCGCGCGACACCGGCCGGACGAGGGCCGACGCGCTCGATCCGGATGTGCGCCGAGCGCAGATCCTGGACGCGACCGCGCGGCTGATCGCCCGCAAGGGTTTCCACAACGTGCGGGTCGCGGACATCGCCGCCGAGTGCGGCACCAGCACCGGAACCGTGCACTACCACTTCCCGGCCAAGGACGACGCGCTGCGCGCTGCCCTGGGCTACTACGCCGACCGGTTCCACCGGCAGTTGGACGAGGCGTTCGCGACCGCGGATTCGACGCTGGAGAAGCTGCGCAGGCTGATCGAGGTGCAGTTGCCCGCGACCGAGGAAGACGTCGACGAGTGGTCGATCTGGATGCAGGCCTGGAACGAGGCGATCCTCGAACCGGCGCAGCGGCCGGGCCAGCGGGTCATCTACACGCGCTGGCGCCAGGTGGTGGTCGACCTGATCAGCGCCTGTCAGGCCGAGGGCATCGGCACCGGCGCGGACACCGACGCGCTCGCCGACCGCTTCACCAGCATGGTCGACGGCCTGGCCATCCAGGTACTGGTGCAGACCACCGAGATGTCGGTGGCGCGGATGCGTGAGCTGCTGCTGGACGCGTTCGAGCCGCACATCACGCTGCGCGGTGCAACCGGCTGAGGAACTCGGCGTTGGTCGAGGTCTCGCGCAGCTTGCCGAGCAGCACGTCGGCGGCCTGCGTGGTGTCGCGGCCGGCCAGTACCCGGCGCAGCGAGCGCACTGCCGCCAGTTCAGCGGGCGATTGCAGGAGTTCGTCGCGGCGGGTGCTGGAGCGTTCGATGTCGATCGCGGGGAACGTGCGCTGGTTGGCGAGTCCGCGATCCAGGCGCAGGTCGGCGTTGCCGGTCGCCTTGAGTTCCTCGAAGATCAGGTTGTCGGCCGCGGATCCGGTGTCCACCAGGGCGGTCGCGAAGATGGTCAGCGAGCCGCCGTTCTCGATGGCCCGCGCCGCACCGAGAAAACGCTTGGGCGGGTACAACGCGCTGGCGTCCACGCCACCGGTCAGGACGCGGCCGGAGGGCGGCGCGGCCAGGTTGTAGGCGCGGCCGAGCCTGGTCACCGAATCCAGCAGTACCACCACGTCCCGCCCGGATTCGACGAGCCGCTTGGCCCGTTCGATGGCGAGTTCGGCGATGGCGGTGTGCTCGTGCGGCGGCTGGTCGAAGGTCGCCGCGATCACCTCGCCGGGGATGGACCGGGCGAAGTCGGTGACCTCCTCGGGCCGCTCCCCCACCAGCACCATCATCAGGTGGCACTCGGGGTGGTTCTTGGTCAGGCCGTGCGCAATCGCTTGCAGCACAGCGGTTTTTCCGGTCTTGGGTGGCGCGACGACGAGCGCGCGCTGTCCCTTGCCGACCGGCATGACCAGATCGATCATGCGCCCGGTCAGTTGGTGCGCCTCGGTTTCCAGCCGCAGCCGTTCGTGCGGGTGCACCGGGACGAGGTCGGCGAACGCCGGCCGGGCGGTGCTCGGCGGGAGCCCGTTGACCGTGTGAACTTCGCTCAACGGAGCCAGTTTCTGCCCGTTGCCGGGCGTTGCGGCGGCGCCGGTGACGATGTCACCGGGGCGCAGCCCGTGTTTGCGGAGCACCGCCTGCGATACGTGCAGGTCGTTCGGCCCCGCCAGATAGCCGTCAACGCGCACGAAAGCGCGTTGACCGGCAACATCCACAATTCCTGTGATGTCGCTTGTCATGGTTGTCCTCGATTCGAAGCAGTGAAGATTGAGAGTGGAAGCTGCGGCAGAACGCGCCGCGCAACAGGCCAGTGATGGCCTTGGGATTTCTCGTCCTAGGGGGCTCAAGCCCGCACCTAGTGGACGAAGACGGTGTCAGCGTAGCGCATCGCACGGAGCCGTGTCCATCTGGACACTAGAGCGCCGGCGCGCCACGGTTTATTCCCGGGCATGACAAAGGCGTTCGTGGCCGGCCTGCAACCGGCCACGAACGCCATTCACCGGGCCCAGCGCGGTGGGACGACTGAGGGATAGCCGCCCCTCCTCCTGCGCTGCGCTGGACTCAGCTGGTCGTGATCGAGGTGTCGTCCAGAACGAACGACGTCTGCAACGAGCTGTCCTCGGTACCCGTGAAGTTCAGGGTGACCGTCTGGCCCGCGAAACTCGACACGTTGTAGGTGTGCACGGCGTAGCCGCTGTTGTGGTTGAGGTTGGAGAACGTCGCCAGCGTCGTCGAGCCGACCTTGACCGTGAGCTTGTCGAACGCGGTGGTCGTGGTGGTCTCGGACGTGTCGATGTGCAGGTAGAACGACAGCGACGCGCTGCATCCGGCCGGAATGGTGACCGACTGCGAGACGGTGTCGGTGTGGGTGGTGCCGTAGCCGTCCAGCCACGCGTCCCAGCTACCCGAGTGAGCCGGTTCGGAGGGACCGTTCTGGCCGATCACGCCCGCGGTGGAGGACCAGTTGGCGGTGCCGGATTCGAAGCCCGGGTTGGCCAGCTTCTGGCCCGGCGAGCTGCAACCGCCGCCGCCACCGCTGGGGTTGATGGTCCAGCTGAACGAGGCGCTGCCGGTCGTGCCGGTGCTGTCCTTCGCGGTCACGGTGACCGAGGAGGTCGCGGCCGTGGTCGGTGTGCCCGAGATCGCGCCGCCGCTGGAGATCGACAGGCCCGCGGGCAGGCCGGACGCGGTCCAGGTGTAGGGAGCGGTGCCACCGGAAGCGGACAGTTGCAGGCTGACCGCGGTGCCGACGGTGCCGGTCTGGTTACCCGGGTTGTTCACGGTGACCGAGCCGTTGCCGCCGCCACCACCGATGATCGCGTGCGCGATGTCGCACCGGTTGGTGTCGTTGGACCAGGTGGACTGCATGGCGAAGCTGCCGGTGCCCATGCTCACGTTGGCCGACGCGCCCTGCCCGGAGCTGATCCAGGCGCACTCGTCGCCGTTCTCCTGGCCGTTGCCGGGATTGGTCCAGCCACCGGCCGGGTTCTGGTCGGTGACCGTCTCGGCGTACTCGTGGCCGTTGACGATCGAGTAACCGTCCAGCGTGCCGCTGCCGTTGACGAAGTTCTGGCCACAGCTGGAGCCGGCGTCCATCACGTAGGGCATGTTGGTGAACGCGATGTCACCGTAGGGCGAGTTGGCCGCGCCACCGCTGAGCGTGCTGTCGCCGTTGTAGTCGTGCCACGCGCAGAAACCCTGGGTTTGGTAGTTGTCCGGGTCGGTGCCGTGCGGGGAGAGGATGTCGTACTGCACGTACCGGTTGGCGGCCTGGTTGGTGTTGCCGAAGTGGGCCGCCGCCTTGATCGCCTCGTTGGCGATCTGGTTGCCGTTCGCGGCGCTGGGCTCAGCGGCCGAGTTGTCGTACCAGACACCGGCGTAGGCGCCGCCGGTCGGGTAGCCGATGTGCGCGGCGCTGGACGGGCAGCTGGTCGCGCCGGTGGAGACTCCGGAACCGTCGCAGTACTGGGTCATGGTGCCCGACCACGTCTCGTTGCCGGTGCCGAGGCCCTTGAACAGCTGCTGGATGTACGGCGCGCCGTTGTCCGGGTCACCCGAGAAGGTCAGGTTGCCGTTGGAGCTGCCCTGGGTGCCCCATTGGGTGCCCCAGAACACCAGGTAGACGCGCGGCGTGCCGCTGGTGACGCCGATCCCGTCGATGCCGCCGCCGTAGGACAGCGTGTTGGCCGCGGCCACGGCCTGCGGGTGGGACTGCTGGTAGGACGCCATCTTGGCGGACTGAGCGCGGGTGGGCACCGCACCGTGTCGGTAGCTGTGTTGATAAGCGGGGTTGTATGGATTCGCGGCTGACGCCGACGAGGTTGGCGCGGCAGGCGTCGCGTCCGATCTGGCCGGCGACGCGGAAGCGCTCGCCACCAACCCACCGAACGTGAGTGCCAGTGCCGCCACGGATATCAGCCCTCGCTGTAAACCGTGCACTGTTCCTCCACAGGGTTTCAGATTTCGACCAGCGTGGAACGAAAAGCTGGTCGCGGTCATGAAACGCCGGTAAAAGTCCAGGTGGTGACACTGTTCAGCCGTTGCACAAATCTGCCATTAACAGTTCACTTTGAGACCGTTTTGGAAGCATTGACGGCATAGTTCACGACTAAAGTAGGTTCAGGAGCGCGATTATGCGGAGCTATGCTGGAACAGAATTATTTGAGATTTCTTGGTGATTCTTGGCATATCCTTGGAAATAACCCAAGATTATCTTACCGAACTCATGAAAACGTTTCATCTTCGCGGACGGGGAGAAACCTCTCAGAATTCGCCAAGGTGCCCCGGACACACTGTGCCCGTGGCATGGTGGCTACAGAGCACCCCTATCGAGATGAGGCCGCGGCTTGGTTGCACGAGAGGCGCTCGACGTCAACGCAGCGTGGTCGCCGCTGCCAGCTCGGTTCGATTCGCCCCGTTTGGTCGCCAAAGGCACCACCACCGAGATCTATCAAGCCCATGACCTGGTGCTGCGCCGCGCGGTCGCGGTCAAGCTGTTCCCGGCCGACCTCGACCCGCTCGGCCTGTTCCGGGTCGAGGAAGAAATCCGCACGCTGGGCCGGCTCGCCCACCCCGGCATCGTGCCCATGCTCGGCACCGGCAGCCACCAGGACCGGATCTTCCTGGTCACCGAGCTGATCCCCGGCCGCAGCCTGGCCAACCGGCTGGGCGATGGTGCTTTCCCGGTGCCCGAGGTGATCCGGGTCGGCGCGCGGCTGGCCGATGCGCTCGCGCACGTGCACGAGCGCGGGATCGTGCACCGCGACATCAAACCGGCCAACGTGCTGCTCGACCAGGCCGGTCTGCCCCGGCTCAACGACTTCGGCATCGCGCTGCGCGCCGACCAGACCCGGCTGACCGACGGCCGCGACATCATCGGCACCCCGGCCTACCTCGCGCCCGAGCAGGTGCGCGGCTCGGACATCGGCCCGGCCGCCGACATCTACGCCCTCGGCCTGGTGCTGCTCGAATGCCTCACCGGCCGGATCGAGTACCCCGGCACCGGCAGGCTCGCCGCCGCGCTGGCCCGGCTGGATCGCCGCCCGCGCATCCCCGCCGACCTGCCCACCCGACTGGCCACCCTGTTGCGCCTGATGACCGCCGACCGTCCCGGCGCGCGTCCCACCGCCGCGCACTGCGCCCGCGAACTGGCCCGGCAGCAGGACCTCGCGCCCCGTAGGATGATCAGCGATGGCAAACGAACCGGGCTACGCGCTGACTGGTGACGACGGCGACCGCTGGGGTGATGTCCAGGAGGTCGACGGCCTGTTCGACGCACCCTACGGACAACCGCGCCAGGTCGAACTGCGCGGCTGCCGCCCGCAGGGCGGACTGCGTACCGCCATCGCGCGGATCGGCACCGATCGTGCCGTCGCGGGCAACGCCCACCTCGCCTTCCTGGACACCGCCGGCCGGATCCTCGGCTCGTACGACCTCAGCGACGTCACCGTGGAGTCCGTGCGCCACGCGGCCGAGCCCGAACTGGTCGATCTCACCGTCCGGCTCAGCGCCAACCTCGCCATGCCCGGCGCGGAACGGACCTGGCAGCTCATCCGCGCAGGCGGGCTCGACCGCACCGGCCTGTGGCACGACCTCGACGAGGACGGCAAGCGGGGCTGGCTGTCCGTCGCGCTGGTCCGGCGAGTCACCGGCGCCGGCACCGACCAGCCATCCGGGGCCACCTACCAGCTCGACGGCCGGTTCGTCACCGACGAGGACGCCTTCTACTGCGCGATGGGCGAGGCGATCAACGGGCCAGGCGGTTACTTCGGCTGGAACCTCGACGCCCTCAACGACTGCCTCAGCGGCGGCTTCGGCGCGCGCACCCCGTTCACGCTGAACTGGCACTCCTACGCCACCGCGCGGGCCCTCCCGCGACTCGACACCATTCTGGAGATCCTGACCAGCAAGGGCGTCACCCTCAACACCTCACCTGGCCTGTGAGGTAGCGGGCAGCGTCAGCCGGAACGTCGCGCCGTCGCCGTCATTGACCGCCGCGATCGATCCGTTGTGCCGGTCGGCGATCTCGCTGACCAGGGCCAGACCGAGCCCGTAGTGCCGCCGACCGGCCACGTCCGGGCCTTTACCGGCCGAGCTGAACCGGTCGAACAGGTGCGGCAGCAGTTCGGGGGCGATGCCGGGGCCGTTGTCGCCGATGTCCACCACCACGTCGCCGCCGGTGCCGCGCACGGTCACCGACACCGCGTCGCGGGCATGGCGGACCGCGTTGTCCAGCAGGGCGGTCAGCGCGCGGCGCAGGCCGCTCGGGCTGCCCAGCACCAGCAGCGAGGCGCGCTCGGGATTGGTGGTGATGGTGACCGACTGTTCCGCCGCCGCAGGCGTGGTCGCGGCGACCACCTGGGCGGTCAGCACCACCAGGTCGACCGGTTCGGCGGCCGCGTCGGTGCGTGGATCGGCGGCCAGCAGCAGGTCGTCCAGGATGCCGGTGAGCTGCTCGGTGTCGTCCACCAGTCCGTCCACTTCGGACCCAAGCACGGCGTTGTCGGCGCCTCGGCGGAAATGGCGGCGCAGCAACTGCGCCCGCATGGACAGGTGGGTCAGCGGGGTGCGCAGTTCGTGGCCCGCGTCGCTGACGAACCGGCGCTGCAACGCCAGCGCCGCCGCGACCGGCACGGCCGAGCGCCGGCCGAACCAGGCACCGGCGACGGCGGCCAGCAGCAGCCCGACGCCGCCGCTGACCAGCATCGCGGCCAGCAGCCGCTCCCGCTCGTCGTGGTTGGCGCGCAGGTCCAGCGCGGCCTGCACGGTTTCCGTGCCGCGCCGCTGCGTATAGACCTGGTAACCGGCCTCGCCGCCCTCGATCATGTCCATTTCCGGCACGCCGGTCGCGGTCACCCGCGCCAGCGCGGCGCGATCGGGCAACACGCCGGGCAGGCCCGGAGTGGCCGACGTGCCGTGCGCGTCGGCGATGATCAGCCAACCGCCCGCCGGTGGGTCACCGACGTCATCGGCCCGTTCGGTGGCCGCGGTGAGCAGGGTGATCGCGGCGCTGTCCTGACTGCGTATCACGATCAGCACGGCGAGGCCGGACAGCACGGCCACGATCACCGCGACGCACACCCCGATCTGCAAGCCCCACTGCCAGGTCAACTGACCGAGCAGGCCCGCCTCCCCCGCGCGGCGGCGCCGTCGGATCATGCCGACCCCAGCTGATAACCGCGGCCGTGCACGGTGGTGATCACCGAGCGGCCCAGCTTCCTGCGCAGGTAATGAATGTAGGTGTCGACGACGGCTTCGCTCTCCGCGTCGGGAAAAGCCAGATCGAGCAGATCGCGCCGGGTGAAAACGCGGGACGGGCGGCGGGCCAGCACGGCGAGCAGGTCACACTCCCGTTCGGACAGTCGGATCGGTTCGGCGTCGTCGCCGGACATGACCTGGCGCGTCTCGGTGTTCAGGCTGGCGCTGCCGATCGGCAGGGCGCGTGCACTGTCCAAGTGACGGCGGCGCAAGGCACGGAGCCGGGCCAGCAGTTCGTCCACATTGAACGGCTTGGAAAGGTAGTCCTCGGCACCCGCGTCCAGACCGGCGACCCGATCGGCCGGATTGCTCAGCGCGGACAGGATCAGCACCGGTGTGACGAAACCGGTCGACCGCAATCGGGTCAGCAGATCGAGGCCGTCCAGTGCGGGCAGACCGCGATCGAGAATGACCACGTCGTATTCGCGGGTCAGCGCGAGATGCAGGCCACGTTGGCCGTCTTTGGCCACGTCAAGCGCGTAACCCTCCTCGGTCAGCAACTGGCTCAACAGCATGACCAGGGTGGGATCGTCCTCGACCAGCAGCAACTGCCCATTCGTGGCAAACATTCCCAGCAATCTCCAAGAATTCGACCCGCGACGGCACAACCAAACCCGTTCCAAGAATAGGCCGACAAACTCGCCCGGGTGAGTACGACCCGGCAGATCGGCGCTCCGCCCGTAAGGAGGCAGGTGCCTGGCCGCCGACCGCAACGGCGGACCGCCCACTGGGTGGTCCGGGCCATGCTGGTGGCCTGCGGAATCGCGGTGTGCGCGATCTGGTGGTCGAATACGAACGCGGCGACCTTGCACACCCCGGGCGACGCGGCGACCGCGGCAGGCCGGGTCGCCGGACTGGTCGGCGCGTATCTGGTGCTGGTGCAACTGTTGTTGCTGGCCCGGTTGCCGTGGCTGGAGCGCGCGGTCGGGCTGGATCGGCTCGCCGCCTGGCATCGCGGGCTCGGTACGAACGTGGTGCTGTTGTTGTGCGTGCACGTGGTGCTGGTGGTGTCCGGCGTCGGTCTGACCGAACAGGACACTCCATGGTCGGCGACCTGGGAAGTACTGACCACGTACCCGGACATGCTGCTCGCCGCGGCCGGCATGACGTTGTTCCTCATTGTCGCGGTGACCAGCGGCCGGATCATGCGCGCTCGACTGTCCTATGAGTCCTGGTACTGGCTGCATGTGCTGGCCTACCTGGCGATCGCGCTGACCTTCTTCCACCAGATCAGCGCGGGCGCGGATTTCGTCACCGATCCGCCCGCCCGGCTGCTGTGGATCGCGATGTACGCGGCGGTCGCCGGTTGTGTGCTGTGCTGGCGGGTCGTGCTGCCTGCGCGGCGCTGGTTCCGGCACGCGCTGACCGTGGACCACGTGGTGCGCGAAACGCCCGACACGGTGAGCATCTGGTTGCGCGGGCACCGGCTGCACGAACTGGGCGCCGAACCGGGCCAGTTCTTCCTCTGGCGGTTCGTCACGGTCGGGCACGTCTGGTCGGCGCACCCGTACTCGCTGTCCGCGCCGGTCACCGGCAACCGGCTGCGGATCACCGTGAAAGCGGCCGGTGACCATTCCCGGCGGCTCGCGCACCTGCACCGGGGCGTCCCGGTGTTCGCCGAGGGCCCGTTCGGGCATTTCACCGCCGCGAAACGGACCCGGCGGGCGGTGCTGCTGATCGCGGGCGGCTCCGGCATCGGGCCGATGCGCGCGCTCGCCGAACACCTGCTCGACCAGGGCGGCGACGTCGAACTGCTGTACCGGGCGAGCAGCTGGGCCGACGTCGCGCTGCGCGCGGAACTGGACCGGATGACCCGGTTGCGCGTGCACTACCTGATCGGCAGGCGCGCCGACCTCGGCTTCGACCCGCTGGCTCGGCGCAACCTGGCCCGCCTGGCGCCCGATATCCACCGTCGTGACGTGTTCCTGTGTGGTCCGACCGGGATGACCGAATCCGTCCGCCACGCCCTGCGTGACCTGGACGTGCCGCGGGCGCAGATCCACATCGAGGAGTTCAGCCTGCGATGACAGCAACGCACACTCGGCTGCGCCGAGCCGGTGGCCTGGCCGCCTTGCTGGGCGGTATCGGCGTCGTGGTGGCGCTCAAGGCCACCAGCGCGACCCCGGCACCCCAGCCGGTCGCGCTGCCGCCCGCAGCGCCGACCACCACCTCAGCTCCGCCCGCCGCTCCGGCTACCTCCGGCGCTCCGCCCGCGACGTCGACAACGTCGACCACGACCGCCGCGCCGGTGTCGAAGACCGTGCAGGGCGACGTCGCACAGACGCCGTATGGCCCGGTCCAGGTCGCGCTGGTGATGACCGGCAAGCGGATCGTGGACGTGCAGGCGTTGCAGCTGCCCAGCGACGCTTCGCGGAGCAGGCGGCTGGCGCAGATCGCCGCGCCGACCTTGCGCACCGAGGTACTCGCCGCGCAATCGGCCCGGATCGACACCGTCTCCGGGGCGACCTACACCTCACAGGGTTACGCGGAATCCGTGCAGTACGCGCTCGATCACGCCTGATCGAGGAACTCGTCCAGACCGGCCGAACGCCGCACCAGACCGTCCTCGGTGACCGCGAACACCAGGCAGCCCGGTTCGGCCGCCGCCCAGGCGATACCGGCTTCGCCCATGGCGAAGGCCGCGGTCGCGGTGGCATCGGCCACGGTGAGATCGGCCGCGACCACGCTCATGCTGAGCAGCCCGGTCGCCGAACGGCCGGTGCGACCGTCCACGATGTGCGCGCCCCGTTCGTAATTCCCCGACGTGGCAACGGCGGCGTCGCGCACGGACAGCGTCGCGCACATCTGGTCGGGCCGCAGCGGGTGGCGAATCCCGACCCGCCAGCACCGGCCCGGTTCGGGTTCACCGGCGGTGATCACGTCGCCGCCCGCGTTGACACAGAAGTTCATCGCGCCCGCGGCGCGCAGGCTTTCCGCGAAACACTGGACCGCCCAGCCCTTCACGATCCCGCACAGATCAAGGCCGCGACCGGGCAGTCTGGCGCGGAACGCGCCGTCCGAGCGGCGTTCGTACTCCTCGGCGATGGCCAGCACGTCGCGCAGGTCGCGACTGGGTTGCGCGATCTCGCCCCGGTCGTACCGGTTCGCCTCGCTGTATGTCCTGAATGGACTGAATCGCTTGTCGGCGTCGCGCAGCCAGTCGAACCCGTCCAGCACGGCCGGGCCGAGGTCGGCGTCCCGCAGGTCGACCGAGATCGGCAGGCCCATCACGTGTTCCAGGCGGCGGAACCGCACTCGGGTACTGGTCATGAGCGGGCGTACCAGCCGAACCAGTCCCGCATGGACGGCTGGAAGTACTTGGTCGGCGGCAGCTTCTGCTGCGGATACAACCGGAAACCCTGTGGCTGCTGGCCACCCGGCTGGTCGTGGAAGTAGGCGCCGCTGATCCAGTCCGGATTGATGTCCAGCTCCATGCCGCGGACAACGCCCGCGTCCTGCAGGATCTTGCCCAGCGTGCACACCGACAGCGCGGGCCCACCCACGTAGACCTCGGCACCGGAGGCGGTCACGCCGAAGGCCGAACGGTCGATGAAGGCCGCGTTGCCGATGGTGGCGCCCCATACCGAGCCACCGGAGGAACAGGTCGGGTTCACCTGGCCATTGTCGACCAACATCGCCAGATTCTGTCGGACGCTCGCCACATCCGGGCTCATCCGAACTTCCGAGTTCCACGAACCGACCGAGGCAACGCCGTTCTTGTTCAGCACCAGGCTCGCCGCGCCGTCCTGCAACGGCACGACCGTGCGGCCCTCGCTGTAATACCCGCCACGACTGGAACTGAGCCGGAAACCGGCGTTGAACACCGCGACCACACTGCTCCGGTCGGCGGGCGCGATCTCGTCCGAGGCCTGCCAGCTTCCGCCCGGATCCTGGAAACCGGGCTGCAACTGGCCGCGCACCAGGTTCGGATCGATCCACATCACCCCGGCCACGAACGAGGTGTGCTGCGCGTCCGGCCGCAGCGACGCCACCCGCACCGCGGGCGCGCCCTTCACCGCGACGACCGTCTGCCACTGACCTTCGTTGGGCAGCGGCGCGCCACCGGCCAGGACCGGCAACGGCGCGGGAGCCGGCAGGCCAGTGTTCACCCCGGTGTTGGCGACTCCGCCGTCCGCCTTGGGAATTCCGCCACTCGGCGTACCACCGATCTTGGGCTGGTTGTTGTCGTACTGGACCTGTTCCATCCAGGTCACCATGGAGCCCAGGCCGTGATCACGGCCCCATTCGGCTAGTCGCGCGGCGGTCGAGTCGGTCCCGGGCGCGGTCAGCGCGCCACCGATCGACCAGCCCACCACGACCAGAAAAACCAGCAGCACAACCAATGTGACGCGACGCACGCGCCGGACCATTGGCCTGCGCCAGAAATGTGGCCGTTGCGGCGTGATGTCTTCCGAGACCGGAATGTCATCGAGGAGTTGGCCGCTGAGGCTCGCGCAATGCAGGTTGTCCCCACGAACGTGCGCCATGCTGACGATAGTGCCCGCACGCTCTGGGAAAGTTCTTTGAAGATCGGTGAAAGTTGTTCAGCTGACGACTAGGCCCGTTGGCGCAGTGTGGTTACGCCATCACCGGACAACGCGTCGACCGCGCTCTGCCGACCGGACATGGCCAGCAGCAACGGCACCATCGGACCGGAAACCGTGCTGCCCGAACCGGTCGACCAGTCCGCGTCGGTGGCCGACATCGTCAGGCCCTCGATGCGCTTGCGGACGCCGACCAGCGGCTGGGCGTTCTTGGCGAAATCGGCCGCGCCGAGCAGAGCCGCGTCGTCGTGGTCGATCTTGCGGCCGAGCGGGTACGCGACATCCTCGGCGTGCACCACGATCTCCATCAGCATGGCCGGGATCGGGCCGGGCGGATGGCGGCGCGAAGTGCTGGCCGTGCGCAGCCGGTCGATCAGCTCGTCGGTGGCGACCGATCGCATCTTCTGGACGTCGCTGGCGGTCATCTGGTTGAAGCGGAAACCGTTGCGGGCCATGCCGACCAGGAATCCGCCCGTACCGATTTCGGCCGTTGCCACGATGTGCCCGAGCACGTCGCGGGCCGACCACTGCTCGCACAGCGAGGGGGCGTCCCAGTCGTCGCCGTGCAGACTCTCGAAGAATTCAGCGGCCCGTAGCCGCTCGGTCGCGATCTGTTCCCAGGTGTCCGACATGGCCACTCCTCGCTACGTTCACGAGGATTATCGGAGCGGCTCAGCGGGATGTGACACGTCCTGTGTGGACTCCGCGCTGGCCCGGCGGCGCTTGCGCACGAACAGCACGATCGCCGCGATGATGCCGACCGCCACGACGGCGGCGACGATGTAGGTGGGGCCGTGGAAGTCGTTTGCGACGGTCTCCCAGTTGGCACCGATGGCATAACCGGCGATGCCCAGCGCGGCGGTCCACGGGATGCAGCCGAGCAGGGTGTAGACGCCGAAGCGAACCGGTGGCATGGCGGCGAAGCCGGCGGGCAGCGAGATGAACGTGCGGATCACCGGCAGCATCCGCCCGAAGAACACCGAGGACGCGCCGTAGCGGGTGAACCAGCGGTGCGCCTTGTCGATGTCGCCCTCGCGCAGCAGCAGGTACCGGCCCCAGCGGTGCAGCGCGGCCTGTCCCGCGTAGCGGCCGACCGCCCAGGCGATGTAGCTGCCGACCACGTTGCCGAGCACGCCAGCGACGATCACCAGCACCAGGCTCGGGTGGCTGCCCGCGACCGCGCCACCGGCCAGCGCGCCGCCGAGCAGCATGATCACCTCGGACGGAATCGGGATGCACGCCGATTCGGCCACCATCAGCAGGAACACGGCCAATGGACCGAGTCCGGCGATGAACTGCTGCATGCGTGCACCCTTTCCAGAAGGATCGGCCAACCCGATCTTACTTCTACAATATCGTAGAAGTAAGCTGGCGGCGCACCGCGCACCAGCCAGGAGGCTCCGTGAGGAACAACCGCGAGCGTCTGGTCCACCTGTTCGCCTGCTTCGTCGACGAACTCTCGCCGAGCGATGAACAACTGCTGCGCGCCCTCCTGGCAGACGAGGACGGCCCCCATGCACGCGCTGATCTACCTGTCGCTGATCCTGCCCGTGGCCGCCGCCTGGCTCGGCCCGATCAGACCCCGCCACCGGACCTACTACCATCACAGTAGTAACAAGTCGGCGAAGGGATCCCGATGGCGCTGACGCGCCGACCGCGCGGCAGTCTGGAACGCGACATTCGTGGCGTGCTGGCCGCGAGCGCGCAGCCGATGACGCCCGCAGGCGTGCGCGACGCGCTCGGTGAGCACCTCGCCTACACCACGGTGACCACCGTGCTGGCCCGCATGCACCACAAAGGCGAGGTCACCAGGTCGGCGGCCGGTCGCGGCTACGCCTACGCGATCGAGGACGCGGCCACCGTCACCGCGCACCGGATGCAACGCCTGCTCGCCGGCAACGGCGCGAACCGGGCGGCCGTGCTGACCCGGTTCGTCGGCACCCTCGAACCCGGCGACGAAGACCTGCTGCGCACCCTGCTGGCCGGAGCGGGCGCATGACCGGCGCGGTCTGTGGCGCGATCGCGGCGATCATCGCCTTCGCGATCGCCGCGCCGCGCGTCGGCAGGCACCTCTCCCCCGCGCTCGCCACCCGCCTGCTGGTCCCGGCCAGCGTGGCCACGGCCGGATCGACCCTGTTCGTGCTCGGCGCGCTGGCCGCGACCTGGGTCGGTCAGCTGCCGGTCATCGCCGGGTACGTGCCCTGGTCGACGACGCGACTCGACGCGGCCGATCCCGTCCCCGACCCGATCGCCGTGACCAGCCTCGTGCTGCTGACCGTGGCGACCGCGTGGGCGGTGATCTGGAGCGCGCGGCGGATCCGCGCGCTGATCGGCGTCTACCGCGACTACCGCGACCTGGGCCCGACCGGCGAGCTGGTGGTGCTGGACAGCGCCTCGGTCGACGCGTTCGCCACCCCGGCGCCCGCCGGTCAGATCATCGTCACCGCCGCCCTGTGGGACGCGTTGTCGCCGGACGAGCGCCGCGTCGTGCTCGAACACGAGCGTTCGCACCTGGAGCACCGGCACACCTGGTGGACGCTGGCCGCGGAGTTCGCCTCGGCGGTCAACCCGCTGCTTCGCCCGACCACCGCGACCATCCGCCGCGCGGTCGAGCGCTGGGCCGACGAGGACGCCGCCATGCGAGTCGCCGACCGCAAACTCGTCGCCCGCACCATCGCCCGCACCGCGCTGCTGCAACACGACCGGGCCAAGTTCGGCCCGCGTCTGGCCCAGGCCGCGACCGGCGGCGACGTGCCGCAACGCGTGCGCGCGCTGCTCGAACCGCCGCCGCGCCGCCGCCCGCTCGCGTTGATCGGGTTGCTCGCCGTGCTCGCGGTGACGGCGGCGACCACGCTCAGCGTCGAGCGCAGCAGCGATCACCTCTTCGACCAGGCGATTACCCAGATCGCGCACCAGCACCACCACCATCCGATCTAGCCTGGTCCCATGCGGCAATGGATAGCGCCGATCAGCGTGCTGGGTGCGGTACTGGCGATCACTGGATGCACGGTGAACAAGCCGGGCGGTGGGACGACGACGATCGGGCCGAGCATCAGCGCGACCACCCACTGGAACATGCCCAACGAGGTCGGCGCGGGCCTGCAACAGGCCCAGAACGACATCCAGAAGCTGACCGGCAATCTGATCTTCTTCACCTCGTCCCATGACGCATCCGGCAAGGGCCGCCACCAGATCTTGGACCGGGACTGGAAAGTCTGTTCGCAGAACGTTCCACCGGGCAGTCCGATCACGATCGGATCGAAGATCGATTTCGGCGCCGTTAAGCTGGCCGAAGCCTGTCCCTGACCCGAACGGCTCAGCAGTCGGTGAGCTTTCCCTGCGATAAAAGCGAAAGAGGCCAAGCGGCGGCTATCGCGGCGCCGCACGGTCGGGTATTCGTGACGCATGGGGACGGGTTGGCTCACGATCGCGGCGAACAGCACCGCGACCGGCTGGTGGTACGACGCCGCCAACGAGGCCCTGCCTGTACACACCCCGCGATCCGCGACAACCAAGCCAGTCACCATCACCCAGGTCGGCGGCCGCGCGACGAACCGCGCCCCGTCCGCGGCCGTCGACCTCACCCTCAACCCAGCCACCCCGCTCGCCCTCACCCCGGCCAGACCGTCCCCGTGACGGCAACGGTCACCAACGCGGCAGGCGGCTTGGCGTCGATCCTGATCACCGGCTGAACCCCCGCGCCCTCAGGACACGCTGAGGCCGGCATGCGGAATCACGCCGATAACCGGCATTCTGGCCGCATGTCCGAAACCACCGAAACCATCGCCGACCGCGCGACGGACGGACTGATCCGCACGTTCGACGTCTATCTCCAGCACGTGCCGGACGCGGTCTTCCAGGCGAGCGCGAGCGGCGTGCACCTCTACAACTTCACCGCGCCGATCCCCGTGATCAACGGCGTCTTCGCGCTCGGCAACGACCCCGACCCGGCCGAAGTGGCCGCGTTCGCCGACCAGGCGGCCGAGTTCGACGTGCCCTGGTCGATCGTCACGCGCACCGCGCCCGGCCAGGAGATCCTGGACATCGCCGCGCGGCACGACCTCACCGAACGCGACACGATCCCCTTGCTCGCCCGCGACCTGGCCAACATCGAGGATGTCCTGGTCGACGTCCCGCCCGAGGCCACCGTGCGCCGGATCGACGGCGCACACGGCGACGTGTTCGCCGACGCGCTCGCGGCCGGCTTCGAGATGCCCAGGACATCCGCCGACGTCTTCGCCCTCCCCTCGGTACTCGACCACCCGGTAGTCGACTCGTTCGTGCTGGAGGTGGCCGGAGTGGCGGTCACCACCGGCGTCAACGCCTACGCCGGCGAGGACGTCGGCCTGTACAACGGCTCCGGCCGCCCCGAATACCGGAACAAGGGCTACTACCGCGCCCTGGTCAGCGACCGCCTCCGCCGCGCGGTCAGCCGCGGCGCCCGGTTCGCGTTCACCCAGAACACCTCGATGTCGCGCCCACTGTACGAATCGCTCGGTTTCCGCGTCGTCGAGGCTTGGACGTATTTGACCAAGTCCCACAACTGACCGTCAATTGTTCACCTTCTGGTGGTTGGCCGGTTCGCTGGCGCGCCATAGCGTCGCCAACGGCCAACCTGGGGAGGGTGTGCATGTCTTCGTCGGATCTCAGCCGCCGTGCGCTGTTACGCGCGGGCGGAGTCCTGGCCGCCGGTGCGGCCATGAGCGTATTACCGGGCGTCGCGTTCGGCGCGCCCGCGAGTAGTACCGGAACGCAGACCAAGACCGTTACGGGGACGTTCCCCGCGGACATTCCGGACTGGTACTACCTGCCGGTGCAGGTGCCGCCGGGCGTGAGCCAGATCGACGTCAGCTACTCCTACGATCGTCCGAGCGTGCCTGCCGGCATCCGCGGCAACGCCTGTGACATCGGCATGTTCGGGCCGGAAGGCTACGAACTGGGCAACCAGCGCGGGTTCCGCGGCTGGTCGGGCGGGTTCCGCACCTCGTTCTCGATCAGCGCGTCGGACGCGACGCCCGGCTACATTCCCGGGCCGATCACGCCGGGCACCTGGCATGTCATCCTCGGGCCGTACACGGTCGCGCCGCAGGGGCTGAACTACCAGGTGCAGATCACCCTCACGTTCGGGCCGCAGGGGGCGCCCTTTCGGCCGAACCCGGCGCCGGCCAGTGCGCCCGCCCGGCAACGGGGCAAGTCCTGGTATCGCGGCGACTGCCACCTGCACACCGTCTACTCCGACGGCAGGCGCACCCCGCAGGAACTGGTCGCGGACGCCCGCGCCGCCGGGCTGGACTTCATGGTGTCCACCGACCACAACACGTCCAGTTCGACGTTGCAGTGGGGCAACGAGGCCACCGACGACCTGCTGATCCTCAACGGTGAAGAGGTCACAACGCGGTCCGGCCACTGGCCCGCGATCGGCTTGCCCGCCGGGCAGTGGATCGACTGGCGCTATCGCGCCTCGGACCCGCGTGATTTCCGGCGCTTCGTCGACCAGGTGCACCACCTCGGCGGGCTGGTGACGGCCGCGCACCCGTTCGCGAACTGCTTCGGCTGCACCTACGAGTTCGCCTATGAGATCGCGGACCTGGTCGAGGTGTGGAACGGGCCGTGGACGGCCGACGACCAGCAGACCGTCGATCACTGGGACGGGCTGCTGCGCAGCGGAACCTGGATTCCGGCGATCGGCGACTCGGACGCGCACAACCCGGACCAGATCGTGGCGCTGCCGCACACGGTCGTGCTGGCGGACAGCCTGGCTCGCAACGATCTGCTGGCCGGGTTGAAGGCGGGCCGGTCCTGGTTGGCCGAATCGTCTTCGGTCGAGCTGACGTTCACCGTTACTGCGAACGGGCGCACGTTGAACATCGGCGACACCGTGAAGTTCGACACCGGCGTTCCGGTGACGGCGACCGCGGTCGTCGGCGGCGTTCCGGGTACTACGGTGTCCATTTTGGACCAGCTCGGCGTCGAGTACAGCCAGACCGTGCCCGCTTCCGGCCAGGCCACGGTGTCCTGGACGACCTCGTCGCGCTACAGCCGCTGGCTGCGGGTGGAGGTGCGCAGGCCCTCCGGTGGCATCAACACGACGGTGCCGAACGCGATGGTCGCGATGTCCAATCCGATCTTCCTGGCGTAATGTCGGAATCGTGGCTGATCCTGCGCGTCTTCCCGGGTTGACCTTGGCTGCGGCGGACTGGCTTGTGCACGAGGCGTTGGCGGTCGGTGCGGAACGCGGGTTTCCGCCGCTGGCCGTCGCCGTCCTCGACGTGGCCGGCGAGGTGATCGTGTTGCGGCGGGCGGACGGCGGCATGCCGATGACCAGTCGCATCGCGGTCGCCAAGGCGCGCACCGCGCTGCTCACGTTGAAATCGTCGGGCCTGATCGACCTGCCCGGCGAGATCGTGGACAGCATCCAGCACCTCTACGACGGCAACTTCGTGCCGTGGGCGGGTGGCGTGCTGATCACCGACGGCGACGTGATCCTGGGCGCGGCCGGAGCCTCGGGCGCCCGTGCGGTCGAGGACGAAGAGGCGGTGCAGACCGCGGCGCGGCGCTGGCAGGAGCACCGCACCGCGCTCTGACCGGTCAGATCAGCCGCCAGTAGTGGTCCGGCGTGCCGTTGTCGTCGAACTGCTGGACCGGCGCTGAGTCCGCATAGGACTCGTTGTTGACCGCGAGCACCTTGCCGCTGTTCAGGTTCTGCAAGCGCCAGATGTCGCCGACCCACGGCTTGAGCCGCCAGAGGTGGTCGGCGGTGCCGTTGTCGTCGAACTGCACGACGTTCGCGGAGTTCGCGGTGGACATCTGATCCACGCCCAGCACCTTGCCGGAGTTGACGTTGCGGATGCGGAAGTAGCCCTTCGCGTCCGGCAGGAACTCCCACAGGTGATCGGCGGTACCGTCGTCGCCGTATTGCACGACCTGGGCGGAGTCGGCCGTCGACATGCCGGCGATGCCCATGACCTTGGTGGAGTTCAGGCTCTGGATGCGCACCTGGCCGTCCGGGATGATCCGCCACAGGTGATCGGCGGTCCCGTTGTCGTCGAACTGCACGACGTTCGCGGAGTCGGCGGTGGACATCTGATCCACGCCCAGCACCTTGCCGGAGTTCTGGTTGCGCAGCCGGAACCAGCCGTCGCCATTGTCCACTAGCTGCCAGACGTGGTCGGTGGTGCCGTTGTCGTCGAACTGCACCACCTGGGCGGAGTCCGCTGTGGACATCGCCTCGACGCCGAGCACCTTGCCCGAGTTGACGTTGCGCACCTTGACCAGGCCGTTTCCGTTGTCCAGCAACTGCCACAGGTGATCGACGGTGCCGTTGTCGCCGAACTGCTGGACCGGCGCGGAATCCGCTGTCGACATGTTGGCGACGGCGAGCACCTTGCCGCTGTTCTGGTTCTGGATCCGCACGTTGACCCCGGGCCTGCCCCATTCTTCCGAGCCGCCGACCTGCGGGAACGCGGTGATGCGCAGTCGCGCCGCGCCCATCGGCACCAGCGTCACCTGCTGGGTCGGGGTGTCGACCGAGACTGGACCGTCGGAGAGGGTGCCGACGACGACCTGGCTGTCGGCGGTCCAGTCCGGCACGGTGCGGGCCTGCGCGGTGATCGCCAGTGGCACGTTGGCCAGGTTGAACGGATCGTCGGTGTTGCCACCGGTCTGGGTCAGGTCGAGTTGCTGGCCGGGCACGAGGCCGACGTTCCAGGCCGAGCCCGCGGTCACCTGGTATTGCGGCCATTCGGCGGTGCCGGAGACCTGCGACCACTGCTCGTCGATCTTGAGCGAGTAGGTCAGCGGTCCACAGTCGACAGACACCGCGTTGTGGTTGCCGGTCCAGGTCGATATCGACGGCTGCATGGGTAGGCGGAGGGTGATCTTGTCGCCGTTGGCCCAGGTGCGGTTGACCGTGGCGAAGCGTGGTCCGCCCGCGACCGGGATCGCACCGCCGTTGACGGACAGTTCGGGTGCGGTGCACCAGCCGGGGATTCTGAACGAGAGGGGGAAGTTCGCTGGTTTGGTGAGGGCGATGGTGAAGGTGATGGTGTCGCTGAACGGGTAGGTGGTGGTTTCGGTGATGGTGACCGTGCCGCCGCCGTTGACCTTCGCGGTGACGGTGGCCGGGCCGAACAGGGCAGCGGCCAGGCCACCGTCTTGCGTGGCCAGCCACATCTCCTCGACGTAGTACGGCCAGCCCTGGCCGTAGTTGTGCGGGCAGCACCGGTACTGGTCGACGCCGGGCAGGTAGGCCTGCATGGCCCAGTTGTTGTCGAACTGGAGATTGGACTTGATCACGTCGTCGAGCTGCACGCTGTTGGCGGCCGTGATGTAGTGGCAGACCTTGCCCTGCGGGTCGAGCGCGGCCGGCAGCATGTTGAACGCCAGTTCTTCGGTGCGGTCGGCCCAGATCGGATCGCCGGTGGTGCGGGTCAGGATCTCGTGGCTGGCCATGAACTCGACGATGCCGCACGTCTCGAAGCCCTGGCGCGGATCGGAGAACCCGGGCCGCGCGTTCTCGTCACCGGCGAAGCCGCCACCCGGGAACTGGCCGTACATGCCCATCATGGCCACGTAGTTCTGGTAGGCGGCGTCGTGATCGGCCTGCGCACCCGAGAGCAGCCAGTACTGGGTAGCCTCGCGGAAGCCCTGGGCGAAGTTGACGTTGTGCAGGCTGGCGATGTTGTTGGTCCAGTTCGCCATGTTGGTGTGGATCTTGGTGACCAGGTCGAGCAGGTCGCTGTTGCCGGTTCGGTTGTACAGCCAGTAGATGACGTCGATGGTGTCGCCCCAGCGGGTGGTGCCCCAGCCGTCGGTGAACACGTTGATCGGTTGCGCGGCGACGAAGGCGAAGTAGCGGGTGAGGAAGTCGTGCACGGTGGTGTCGTTGTGGAATTCCGACCAGGAGCGCAGCGCGTGCAGCATCGGCATGTGCGGCCACAGGTCGACGTGGCCGTTGGTGATGGTGCGCACGTCGTTCGGGCCGAAGTAGCCGTCCGAGGCCTGGGTCGCCATGACCGCGCTGATCCACTGTTCGGTGCTGGAGCGGACGCCGGAATCGCCGGTGAGGTAACCGAGATCGCCGTAGCCGCGCAGCCAGTACGGGACCTCTTCCCAGCCGTGCACGCTGGGGTTGACCCAGCCGGTGTTGTTGAACACCAGGAAGTGGGAGGTGTCCTGGTAGCGGCCGTTCAGGCCGTTGACCTGGTAGTCGAGTTGTGTTGCCAGCCAACCGGCTGGGGTGACCGCGCCGGGTGGGAGGCGCAGGAACGCGGCTGGGCGTAAGGGGGCGAGGTTGGTGGGGTACTGGGCCGCGTGTTTCTTCGCGGGGGATGCCGCCGATGCTGGGAGGGGAATCGCTGCCGTACCCGCGGCGAGCAGGGCGCCTTTGAGGAATCCGCGTCGTCCGATTGCCATTGTTCACTTGCCTCCGGCGTCCAGGGCGTCCAGGGCGCTCGCCTGGGTACGCCAGTCGCTGACGTTCGGGCTCGCGCCGGACCAGCGCTCGCCGAACTGGTTGAGGTTGTCCCGGTCGGCCGACCACAACGTGACGGCCTGGTTGGTCAGGAAGGTGGTGTAGGTGGCATCGCCGGTCGCGCCGGCCAGTTCGGCCAGGTAGCGGGTGAAGATGCCTTTGAACTGCTTCTGGTTGTCGTCGCAGGTGCCACCGGGCGCGTCGCAGGATTCGGTGAGCACGCCGGCGGAGACGAGCGGCGAGTTCAGCGCGGAATCGGCCAGGTACCGGCCTTCGGCCAGGATCGAGGAGTCCCCGGTGGCGTGCCAGAGTTCGACGGCGGCGCCGATCATCAGGCCCTGGTTGTAGGTCCACACGGTCTGGCCGTTGTTGGCGCAGCCACTGGTGAGCCCGTCGTTGACCAGACCGGACGAGTTGATCAGGCCGCTGTTCAGGAACCAGTGCCACGCGGTCTGCGATTTCGCCAGCCAGGCGGTGTCGCCGGGTAGGCGGTTGTGCAGGGCGGCGGTGAGGCGGACGTAGAGGGCGTTGGTGACCGCGTTCTTGTAGGTCTCGCTGGTGTTCCACCACACGCCACCGCCGCAGCTGCCGGTGTCCCAGTACTTGCTGACGTAGTCGGCGATGGTCACGGCCTCGTTGAGGTAGGTCTGGTCGTGGGTCAGGTCGTAGGCGTCCACCCAGGCCAGTGCCCACCACTGGCTGTCGTCGATGGCTTGCGAGATGAAGTCGCCGCTGATCGGATCGGTGCTGCGCGCCCCGGCCGGGAAGGCCACCTTGTTGACCGCGAAGGTCCGCCCGACCACCCAGTTGTAGCTGGTGTCGCCGCTACTCCGGGCGTAGTCGATCAGGCTGGTCAGCGCGGCCGCCGAGTTCCACCAACTGCTCGGCCACCAGGCGTTGTTCGGGTCGTAGGAGTACATCAGCGCGTCGGCGGCGGCTTGCGCGTGGTGGTCGGCGGGGCGGGCCCAGGTGGTGCAGCTGCCGTTCTGGCCTTCGACGGCCCGGCCGCAGGCTCGCACCGCGCCGCCGTAGAGCAGGCCGAGCCGGTCGTCGGTGTTGATCATGGCGGTGCGGGTGCCGGTCGCGCCGGATGGCACGGAGGTCCGGCCCTCGGACGAACCGTCCGGCCAGGAGGCGCCTTCGTTCCAGGACCGGTCCAGCCACACTTCGTCGCCGGGTTGGCCGTCCGCGATCACGGCCCAGGCCATGCCGGTCGACGGATCGAGGTGCAGGGAGATCTGCCTGCCGTTGAGGGTGGCCGGCGCTACGGGTTGGCTGTCGCCGGTGGCATTGGCGGCGTCGCGCTGGTCGCAGAATTGGGCGCAAACCTGAAGATGCGCCCAGGACGTGCACTCGACGCCGTTCGCGTCGCCGCAGGCGCGGAGCAGGCCGCGGCGGTGGCCGACCGGGTCGTAGAGGTTGTACATCAGCGTGCGCGTTCCGGTCCACGTGCTCGGGATCCACGCCTTGCCGAGCAGGCCGTCCCAGGTCGAGCCGCCGTCCCAGGATCGGTCCAGCCACACCGAATCGTTGGTCTGGCCGTTGTCGATGCTGGCCCACGCCATGCCGTCCGCGTCGTCGACGTGCAGTTCGAGCAGGCGCCCGTTGTCGTTCACGTTGGGCACCGGGAAGGTTTCCTGCTTGGCCTGCGACGGGTCGAGCGTGTCGCAGTGCAGCGCGCACACGGTGGTCGAGTCGGCCTGCGCCGAGGTTGGCATGCCGAGCAGGACGAGTAACACCGCGATGACCAGAATCCGGATGGCCGCCATAATCAGCAGATATAACTGGCGTACGAACGCACCGACAATTGACAGCGGTGGACAACGCGTTCACACAATCGCTGACCAGCACGAACAATCTGATCCGGTGAACAGTAACACGAATTCGGAATTCATTTCTGAACCGTTGTAACAATAAGAGCGGCGCGTTGCGCCCGATTTAGCCGATCCGGGCCGGCGGCGAGCGCGTAGGTCTGATCCGAATCGACGCGCAGCGCCAGCGGATCGGCGATGGCCGGTTGCCGCCGGATCGCGGCGGCGGCCGCGATGATCCGATCGGGCGGCCAGTCGAGGGCGCGAGCCAGCGCGTCCCGGTGGAGCGGACGGGCGGCGTGCGCGAGGGCGGCGAGCAGGGTGAGCGCGTCGGCGGCGGCCGGTTCGGCGAAGGCGCTGTCGCTCATGTGCCCGCTGAGCCGCGCGAAGAACTGGCCCATCCGGCCCAGCCGGATCCCGGCGGCGGAGTCCGCGCCGAAGATCGCGACGCCGCGCTCGGCCGTTGCCGCGACCTGCCCGTGCGCACTGGTGTCGGTCTGCCAGGCCCGCAGCCAGACGTCCTCGTCGACCATGTACCGCTCGCGACGCGACCCCGGATCGACGTGGCGGACGACCAGATCGATGGCTTCGAGGGCGGCGATGGACTTGGACACCGAGGCCGGGCTGACCTGGAGCCCGCGCACCAAATCGGCGGAGGTGCGGCCGCCCGCGTCAGCGGTGAGCAGGCTGACGAACACCCGCGCGGTCATTCTCGGCAGGCCGGTCGCGGCCAGCGACGCGGCGAACTCGTCGACGAAGGCGCGTATTTCTCCCGGTGAGTCCGGCGCGGGCCGGGCGGGTTTGCGGCGGCGGGCGCGTTGCTCGGCGGCGTGTTGCGCGCGAGCCGGCTGGTAGTCGCCGGAAGCGACGTTGCGGGCGACCTCGCGGCTGATCGTCGACGTGGGCCGGTCGAGCCGCCTGCCGATCTCGGCATAGCCGAGTCCCTCGCCCAGCCACGCCGCGACCCGTCGGCGGTCTTCGTGGGTCAGCCTGCCTCCGGGCATCCCGTCCTCCTTGCGTTCAGCCACAGCCCGTTGCAACGATATGTTGAAGTATTTGGAAACGCAACGTAGCTTGGCGCTATGCGTATTCAAGATCGGGTCGCCGAACTTCTCGCGGAATATGGCGTCCCGAGCGCCGCGATCGGCGTGCTCCACAATGGACAGATCAGCGAGTTCGCGGTCGGCGTCAAGAACGTGCTCACGCGGGAACCGGCGACCACCGACACCGTCTACCAGTGCGGCTCGATGACCAAGACCTGGACGGCCGCGGCCTTCCTGCAACTGGTGGACGAGGGCAAGGTCGACCTGGACGAGCCGGTCCGCGACTACCTGCCGGGATTCAAGATCGCGACCGTCACCGCCCGGCACCTGCTCAACCACACCAACGGGATCGAGGAACTGTACGGCGACGTCGGTGAGGGCGAGGACGTCTACGAGCGGATGGTCGAGAACAGCGCGGACGCGCCGCAGGTCTTCCCGGTCGGTCGCACGCACGGTTACAGCGCCGCGCTCGGCTACGCGATTCTGGCGCGGATTCTGGAAGTGCGGGACGGCAAGCGCTGGGACGCGATCATGCGCGATCGGCTGTTCCGGCCGATGGGCCTGCGCAGCACGCACACCTGGCACGAGGACGTCGAGGCGGAACGGGCCGCCACCGGGCATCTGATCCGTTCATTGGACGAAGGCCCGTTCGTCACGCCGATGGATCGGCTGCCGAGGGAGTACGGGCCGGGCGGCAACCTCACGTCGACGACCGGCGAGGTACTGACCTTGGCGCAGATGCTGCTCAACGGCGGCGTCGTGCCGAACGGGAACCGGATTCTGTCGGCCGATGCCGTGCACGAGATGATGTATTCGCGGGTACCGGTGCCGGATCCGTACCTTTTCGGGCCGGAGTGGGCGCTCGGGCTGATCGTCTGCGACTGGTCCGGTCACACCGTCTATGCCAGCGATGGCAGCACGATCGGGCAGAACTCGCGGCTGCGACTGTTGCCCGACTCGAACACGGCGATCGTCATGCTGACCAACGGCAGCCCGAGGGACAGCTTCTACCGCACCGTGTTCAACGAGATCCTGACCGAACTCGGCACGGTCACCATCCCCGAGCTACCAACCCCGAATCCGGACCTCCGGCTCGACCCGGCCAGGTATGTCGGCGTCTACGAGCGGCCCGGCACACGGTTCGAGGTGCACGCCGAGGCCGGAAAGCTCTACCTGACCCATGTGCTCGATCCGCTGCACGCGGAGGTGCTCGGCAAGCCGGAGCGGATCCGGTACGAGCTGCTGCCGGTGGACGAGACGCACTTCCTGATGCCGCCAAGCGATCCGCTGGAGGACACCCAGTCGGCCGCGATCTACGACCGGTACCTGCACACCAATGCCCGGGTGCACGTGCGCCTGGACAGTTAGTCCAGCCTGGATGTACTGTCCAGAACATGTCGACGGACCCGAGGGTCGCCACCTGGAGCCCGGCCTGTCAGGCGATCGCGCTGCTGCTCGGCCCGTACGTGGAGGTCGTGCTGCACGACGCGGCCGCCGACACCGTGCTGGCCATCTGGAACCCGATGACCAGCCGCAAGCCGGGCGAGGCGTCACTGCTCGGCGAACTGGACGATCTGGAACCGTCCGCTAACGACGTGTACGGGCCCTACGAGAAGCTGTTGCCGGATGGCCGCAGGCTCTCCTCGGTGAGCGCGATCCTGCGCGATCAGAACCTGGTGCTGTGCCTGAACTTCGATCGCGGCCCGTTGACCCAGGCGGCGGCGCTGCTCAGCCAGCTGGCCGCGCCGATCGCGCCACGCCCGGAACCGCTGTTCGCGCAGGACTGGGTGGAGCGGATCAACCACATCGTGGGCGCGTTCGTGGTGGCCAACGGCAAACCGGTGAGCAGGTTGAGCCGGACCGAACGGCTCGACCTGCTCGCCGAACTCGACGACGCCGGGATCTTCGCGGTCCGCCGCGCGGTTCCGGTGGTCGCGGCCGCGCTCGACGCCTCGCGCTCGACCGTGTACTCGCTGCTCGCCGAACTCAAGGACGGCCGGTCATGACCCGACTTCCCGATTTCCGCCTGGAAACCTACTTCTCCCGCTGGGAGTTCGCCGCCCGCCATCACCTGACCGCCTCCGACGCGCAGTCCATGCCGATGGCCGAACTGCTCGCGTTCGCCGATAACGAGGACCGCGAGGCCTGGGAGACCTTGTCGCTCGGCTACACCGAGACGTTCGGCGATCCACTGCTGCGCCAGGCCATCGCGGGCACCTACGAGCACGCCGAAACGGACGACGTGATCTGTTTCGCGGGCGCGGAAGAGGCGCTGTACCTGGCCATGCAGGTACTGCTCGGCCCCGACGATCACGCCATCGTGCTCACCCCGAACTATCAGGCGGCCGAGACCGTGCCGCTGTCGCTGTGCGCGGTGACCGGGATCGCGCTGGATCCGCGCCGTGACTGGGCGCTGGACCTCGCCGAGGTCGCGGCGGCGATCCGGCCGAACACCAAGGTGATCTCGGTCAACTTCCCGAACAACCCGACCGGGAAAGTCCTGTCGCGGGCCGATTTCGCGGCGTTGGCCGGGTTGTGTGACGAGCACGGGATCCACCTGTTCAGCGACGAGGTGTACCGGGGGCTCGAACTCGATCCACAACGGACACTCCCCCAGGCCGCCGATCTTTCGCCGCGCGGGCTGTCGTTGAACGTGACGTCGAAGTCGCTGGGGCTGCCCGGGTTGCGGATCGGCTGGATCGCCTGCCGGGATCGGGCGGTGCGCGCGGCGCTGGAGAAGGCCAAGCACTACACCACGATCTGCAATGCAGCGCCGAGCGAGATCCTCGCGCGGATCGCCATCAAGGCGCGGGAGCGGATCCTGGCCCGCAACCGGGACATCATCGCCGCGAACCTGCCGCTGTTCGACGAGTTCTTCGCGCGCTACCCGGACCTGTTCGAATGGCGGCATCCGGACGGCGGCTGCGTCGCCTATCCGCGCTATCGCGGGCCGGGCGACGTCGAGACGTTCTGCCGGGACCTGGTCGAGGCGGCCGGGGTGCTGTTGCTGCCCGCGAGCATCTACCACTCCGAGCTGACGGCCACACCGACTGATCACTTCCGGATCGGCGTCGGCCGGGCCAACCCGGAACCGGCGCTGGCCGCGTTCGCGGACTGGCTGAAGGTCAGCTGAGGCCGAACATCGGGCGGCAGGCGTCCAGGCCTTCGATGGTGACCTCGACGGTGCGGTGCTGTTCCCAGGCCGCCCGGGTCAGGCGCATGCGCTGGTCGATGGCGAGTTCGCCGCGCACAACCTGGCGTTCGGCGCCGTCCAGGGCGTAGCCGAGCTTGCGGGATACGGCCTGCGAGGCTGCGTTGTACCGCAGCGCGGCGGACACGGCCTCGTCCGCGCCGAGACCGGCGAAGGCGAGGTGCAGCACGGCGGCCCGCATTTCGGTGCCGAAGCCTTTGCCCTGGTAGGCCTGGCCGAGCCACGAGCCGGTGCGCACTTCCTTGCGCACGGCCAGATCACGCGCGCCGATGCTCTGGTTGCCGATCACGGTGCCGTCGTAGAACACGCAGCAGTACAGGCTCCAGTTCTCGGGCGTCCAGTTGGCCAGATCGCCCCAGAACTTCTGCAGGACGTGCCGCCCGACGAGCGCCGGTTCCGCGAGGGTCCATCCGCTGAGGAACGGCAGTTCGTCCGGCGCGTGGATGCCGCGGATGGCCAGGTCGGCCAGTTCGGCGAGTTCCTCCGGGTCCGGCAGGCGCAGTTCCAGGCGTGGCGTGCGCAGCCGCAGTCCGAAGGGCGGGAAGTGTTCGGTGAGCATAGGCCCATCCTGGTCAGTCGATCTGTCGCAAGCATCCGATTTTCAGGGGCGGCGGCTGAGCACGGCGCCGAGCAGGCAGCCGAACCCGGCGATGGAGAACAGCACGCGCAGCAGGTTCCACTTGACCCACGGCGCCTCGAACTGCGCACGCAGTTGCGCGTAGCTGTCCCGGCCCGCGTCGAGCGCGTTGTTGAGCGGAATGTTCACCGCGCCGCTGACGATCAGCACGGTGAGCAGGCAGGCGAAGCCGGCGATCGTCCACCAGAGCACCGGGCCGCCATGCAGGTTCAGGAAGATGGCGACGGCGGCGAGCAGGGGCGCGCCGAGGAAGGTCAGCATGAACCAGCCGTTGACGATGGCGACGTTGATGCCGCGCATGCCTTCGACGAACGTCTTGTCGTCGCCGCGGGCCAGGCCGGGCATGACCGACACGGTGTAGGCGTAGAACACTCCGGCGAGCAGTCCGGCCGCGACCAGCGCGACCGCGAGGACAACGAGCGAGATCGGGTTCGGCGTCATGCACCACAGTCAAACCGAGGCTGGTGAGACTCTCCATGGTTGAGAAGCTCGATGGCATGTTCGAGGCTCTACACTCAGGCGCATGGATCCGCTGGCGGCGTTGTTGGACGGCCCGAGGGCGCACGGCGCGTTCCTGCTGCGCTCGGTGCTCGATCCGCCGTGGTCGCTGCGCATCGAGGACCGGGCGCCGCTGACCGTGATCGCGGTCGTGCGCGGGTTCGCCCATCTGGTGCCGGAGGGCGCCGAAGCGGTGCGGCTGGGCGAAGGGGATCTGGCGATCGTGCGCGGGCCGGACCCGTACCTGGTCGCGGACGATCCGGCGACGCCGCCGCAGGCGGTGATCCTGCCCGGCGACGAGTGCCGTACCCCGGATGGCGAACACCTCACCGATCTGGTCGATCTCGGCATCCGCACCTGGGGGCACGGGCTGGACGGCCAGACGATCATGCTGACCGGCACCTACGGAATGACCGGCGAGATCAGCGGCCGCCTGCTGGCCGCGCTGCCCACGTTGATCGTGGTGCGGGACGCGGACTGGTCGAGTCCGCTGGTGCCGTTGCTGGCCGGGGAGATCGTGCGGGACGTGCCGGGCCAGGAGACCGTGCTGGACCGGTTGCTCGACCTGCTGTTGATCAGCGCACTGCGGGTCTGGTTCGCCGGACCGGACGCGCCCGCCTGGTATCGCGCGCACGAGGATCCCGTTGTCGGCCAGGCATTGCGGTTGATGCAGCATCAGCCGGCCGAACCGTGGACGGTGGCCAAGCTGGCCGCTGATGTCGGTGTGTCGCGGGCGGCGCTGGCGCGCCGGTTCACCGCCGCGCTGGGCGAGGCGCCGATGAGCTACCTGACTGGCTGGCGGCTCGCGCTGGCCGCCGACCAGTTGCGTCAGCATCCCGAGTGGACGATCGGCGCGATAGCGCACCGGGTCGGTTATGGCGGTGCGTTCGCGTTGAGCGCGGCGTTCAAGCGCGCCTACGGGGTCAGCCCACAGGCCTACCGCACCGCGTGAAATCTATTGCGCGCCACCGAGTTCGACGAGCAGCACGCCGGCCATGATGCAGCCGATGCCGACGCCCATCGTCCGGGTGAGCGGTTCTTTGAAGAACACCCGGCTGGCGATCGCGGTCAGTGCGACCCCGACCGCGGCCCACACGCCGTAGGCGACGCCGATGCCGATCCCTCGGTGCAGGGTGAGGGTCAGGAAGACGAACGCGAGCAGGTAGCCGGTGATCACGATGGCGTACCAGGCTTTGCGGCCGGTGGTGGCCATCCGCAACGACAGCGTGGCGCAGACCTCGACCAGGATCGCGCCGGCCAGAAACAGCCAGCCCATCAGCTTTCCGCCTTTCCGGCGCGCTGCGAACCGAGTTCGACGGTCAGCACTCCCCCGATGATCAGCGCGATGCCCGCGAAGATCAGCAGGTTCAACGGTTCGGCGAAGATCGCCGCGCCGAGGATCGCGGTCAGCGCAACGCCCAGCGCGCCCCAGATGCCGTAGGCGACGCCGAGCGGCAGCCGCGCCCGCAGTACCGCCGACAGGAACAGGAACGACGCGACGTAGCCGACCGCGACCACCGCATACCAGGCCGGGTGGGCGATCGCGGCCTTGAGCGCGAGCGAGCCGGTCACCTCGCTGCCGATCGCGCCGCCGAGCAGCAACCACTTCCGCATCATTCCTCCAGCAGCCGCAGGGCCAGGGTGCGCACCAGCGCGCGTTCGTTGTCGGGCACGGGAAAGACGCCGGTCGCGTCGGCCAGCCACACGCCGTCGGCGAGCAGCCGCACCGAGGTCAGCCGGGCCCGGGTGGCGGTGGGCAGGTCGGCCGGCGAGCCGATCCAGGGCGCCAGCCGTTCCATCCAGCGCGCGGTGAGCCGGTCGCGCAGGCGCGGGTCGGAGAGCATCACGAGGTCGGCGCTGTCGACGGTGCCGGACAGCGACCAGTCCAGGTAGGCCAGCATCAGCTCGCGCGGCGAGGCGTCGGCCAGCGGTCCGGTGAGGCGTTCGGCGAGCTGGCGTTCCCACTGGTCGACCACGTGATCGACGAGGGCGAGCATCAACGCCTGTTTGGTGCGGAAGTGGTGCATCAGGCCGGGTTTGGTCAGCCCGGATCGTTGCGCCGCCGATTCCAGCGACACCGTGCCACCGTCCCGGAGCAGCGCGAGCGCGCTGTCCAGAATCTTCTCCCGCGAGTTCACCCCAGCGACTATACCAACCGGAAGGTTGGTAGCCTGGTGACGTGCGCAATCCTCTTGGCGTGGCGATCCGGCAGGTCGGCAAGCAGACGTGGTTTCCCCGGGCGTTCAGTTGGATCGTGCCGCTGGACACGCTGGTGCACCGCGCGACCAATGGCCGGTTCGGCCTGACCGACCTGGCCGGCGTCGATTCGCTGCTGCTCACCACGATCGGCCGCCGCAGCGGTGAGCCGCGCCAGGTCGCGCTGACCTGCGCGCCCTATCAGGACAGTTACCTGGTGGCCGGCTCGAACTGGGGCGGCGCAACACATCCGGCCTGGTCGGCGAACCTGCTGGCCAACCCGGACGCGACCATCACCGCGCACGGCCGCAGCTGGCCGGTGCGGGCCCGGTTGCTGGAGGGCGAGGAACGCGAACGGATGTGGGCGGTGCTGGCCGCGCACTGGCCGCCCTACCAGGTCTACGCCAAGCGCGCGGGCCGCCCGATCCGGGTGTTCATCCTGGAACGGGCCTGATCAGCGCACCATCTGCCGTTCCTTCTCCTGCGCCTGTTCACGCAGCGAGTTCAGCTTGTCCGCGTCCCACTGGCTCCGGGTCGGCGGCCAGTCCACCATGACGCCGGCCCGCTGAGCCAAAGCCAGGACGATCACGATGAAGCCGCGGGACAGCAGGTCCGCGTCCGGACTGCCGGTGCGCACGAGGTACCAGCGCACGAGCTCGTTGACGAACGCGCCGAACACCTCGGGGTCGATCTCCGAGATGTCATTGGGCTCCGCAGGCCCGATCCCGGACGGCACCCCGACCTCGATCTCGAACACCCGCACGAAGCGCAGGAACTGCCGTGAGGTGCCCAAAGCCGGGTTCCACACGGTCGTGCCGTGCACTTCGTAGTACTGGCTCACAAGGCAGAGCCTACGGGGTTCGCACCAGCCTCGGTGCCAACCGGCGATCGTCGGCCGACTCCAGCGGCGGCGCGGTCAGCACCGCCCAGATGATCACCCCGGTAGCCAGTCCGGCCAGCACGAACACCGGGAACAGGAACGAGAACACGTCGACCCCGGCCGGTGTCGGCGCGGACATGCTCAGGTGCAACTGGACCGCGGCCATGCCGGTGTAGTGCATGCCGCACACCGCGATACCCATCACGAATCCGGCCAGCAACCGGTAGAGCGGCTTGGCGAACGCGACGGTGAACCAGAACGCCGCGCACGCCGCGCCCACCCCGATGATCACCGACAACAGCACCAGGTCCGGGTTGTAGCCGATGACACCCTGCACGCGCACCGCCCACATGCCTGCGTAGTGCATCAGCGACACCGCGAGACCGGTGACCGTGCCGCCGAGCAGCAACCGCCACCAGGCGAAGCGCGACCGCGCGCCGAACACCAGCAACCCGACGAACACGGCGACGATCGAGAGCACGGCGGACACAACGGTGTGCGAGACGTCGTAGCGCACCGGCATGCCCGGGGTGGCAAAGCCGAGCATGGCGATGAAGTGCATCAGCCAGATGCCGATCCCGCCGATGGCCAGCGAGGCGAGCGCCAGCCAGCGCACCCTGGCCGCCTCGCCGGCCGCGTGCCGGGCCTGCAACGTGCAGGCGAGACCGAGGGTGCCACCGATGACGGAAGTCAGGTAGGCGAGGGCGACCATCCAGCCGCCCATCGCGAGATCGTCCATTCGGTCCATGATGTTCAGTCCCTTCCACCGACCGGTTCGGGTAGTTGCGCGAGGGCGTGTTCGGTCGCGGCGATCAGCGTCTCGGTCGCCGACGCCCGGGATCGCGCGTCGCAGCTGATCACCCGGACGTTCGGCGAGATCACCAGCGCGTCGCGCACGTCGTCGAGGGAGTAGTGGACGCTGTCGTCGAAGTGGTTGACCGCGACCAGGAACGGCATGCCGCGCGATTCGAAGTAGTCGATCGGCGCGAAGCTGTCCGCCAGTCGCCTGGTGTCCACCAGCACGACGGCGGCGATCGCGCCGCGCACCAGGTCGTCCCACATGAACCAGAACCGGTGCTGGCCGGGCGCGCCGAACACGTACAGCACCAGGCTCTCGCCGAAGGTGATGCGGCCGAAGTCCATGGCGACCGTGGTCGACGACTTACCGGTCAGGCCGGTCATGTCGTCGACGCCGATGCTGCTCGCGGTCAGCGCGGCCTCGGTGCGCAGCGGTTTGATCTCCGACACCGCGCCGACGAACGTGGTCTTGCCGACCCCGAACCCGCCCGCGATGACGATCTTCGCGGAGGTGATCGAGGATTCAGAGCGTGTGTAGTCCATCAAGGACCCTTTCCAGCAGGTCGCGTCGTTGGGCGAGAGAGCTGTCTTCGGTCAGCGTGGAGCGCACGGATACCAGGCCCTCGCCCACGAGGTCGCTGACCAGCACCCGGGCCACGCCGATCGGCAGGGACAACTGGGCGGCGAGTTCGGCGAGGGACTGCGGCAGCTGGCACAGCCGCACCACCACTGATCGAGGGTCCGCGTGGTTGTAGGGCATCGTCCGAGCATTCGGCGTGACCTGCACGATCGCCTCGAACGCCACGTCGATGTGCGCCCTGGTCCGGCCCTGCGTCCACGCGTAGGGCCGCCCTCGCCGTGGTTGGGTCACGAGTGCTCGGGCGCTCGTACCGGCGTGTCGACCATCTTGCCGACCCGGTCGACGAGCAGGGTCATCTCGTAGCCGATCAGGCCGATGTCGCAGCCGGTCGCGGCCAGCACGGCCAGGTTCGAGCCGTCGCCGACGCTCATCAGCAGCAGGAACCCGTCCTCCATCTCGATGACCGACTGCACGACGCGACCGGCCGAGAACAGCTCCGCGGTGCCGCCTGCGAGACTGGCCAGGCCCGCGGCGATCGCGGCGAGCTGATCGGCCCGGTCGCCGGGTAAGCCGGTGTCGGCGGCGACCACGAGGCCGTCGGTGGATACCAGCACCGCATGCGCGGCACCGGTGACGTCCTGGGTGAACTCCGACATCAGCCAGCCCAGCGGCGGCAGGGTCGAGACCGCGGTGGGGTCGCTCATGTGATCTTCTCCGTTGGTCGGGACAGCTCAGGATTCGATGGACGCGTCGTCGTTGGCTGCCTTGCGCCGGGCCGCGCGCATGCCGGTGTAGTGCCGGGACAGGTTGTCGCGAATCGCGCCCGGATCGCGCCGGAAACCCTCTGCTGCGGCCGTTTCCTGCTTGGCCGGTTCGCGCGACGGCGCGGCGCCGGGGGCGAGCTGCGCGCCGGGCACCCGGACCGGCAGGCCGGATCGGCTCTGCCGCGCCGCGCGCTCCGGCACGGTCGCGGTTTCCGCCGCCTTGCGCGCCTTGTCGACCTCGGGCGGTGCCCAGTCGCGGTTGGCCGAACCGGCTTGGTCGAACCAGCGCGACGCCATCCGGTCGAAGATCGGCGTCGGCCAGTCCAGTGGCAGATCCCCGGACCGCACCGAGGTGTCCTCGATCGCGGCGTGCCCGTTGGTCGGCGGTGCCGGGGTCAGCGGCAACGGCCAGCCCGCTCCGTCCGAGCGGTCGGTGACCACCAGGTCTCCGGGAACGTGCACGCTGGCAGTGATGCCCGGCGTCGCGGTCCCGATCGCCGTCCGTCGCAATCGGACGGTCACGCCGTGCAGCGTGGCCAGCCGGCCCACCACGAACAAACCCATCCGCCGCGTGGTTTCCGCCGATACCGCGTCGCCGACCGCGAACCGGTTGTTCGCCGCCTCGATGTCCTCGGTGGTCATGCCCAGCCCGGTATCCACCACCTCGAACAGCAGGCCGCCGTCCGCACCGCGATCCGCGGTGAGCAGGACCTTGTCCGAGGGGTTCGAGTACCGGGCGGCGTTGTCCAGCAGCTCGGCGAGGATGTGCACGACGTCCTCACCGGCCGGGGCGCGCACCGAGCAGAACGGGGCGTTGCCCAGGACGATCCGGCGATAGTCCTTCACTTCCGACGTCGCCGCGCGCAGCAGTTCGACCGCGCTCATCGGGCCGCGATCATGCCGCGCCGGCTGGCCACCGGCGAGCACCTGGAGGTTCTCGCCGTTGCGCCGCAACCTGGTCGCCAGGTGGTCGACGCGGAACAGCTCGTCGAGCCGCTGCGGGTCCTGCTCGTCGGCCTCCAGCCGGTCGATCACGGTCAGCTGCGACTCGACCAGCGACTGGCTGCGCCGCGACAGCGTCATGAACATCTCGCTGACCTGCAGGCGCAGTTCGGCCTGTTCACCAGCAAGACGCACGGCTTTGCCGCGCATGTCGTCGAACGCGCGGGCCAGCTGGGCGATCTCGTTGTTGCCGGGTGCCGCGACCGGCACCACCTTGAGCAGGCCGACGTCCTCGCCGACGCGCATGCGGGCGATGCTCTCCGGCAACAGCCGCCGCGCCGCGTCGATCGCGGCCGTGTGCAGCTTCCTGATCGGGAACACCACCGAGCGCGCCACCAGCAACGCGATGGCCAGCGCACCGAGCAACGCGCCGAGCAGCAGCGCGGTGTCCCGCAACGAGGTCGACTGCGCCCGGTTGCTCAGCAAGGTCACGTCATTGGCGAAATCGCTGACCACCGCGTCGGTCAACTGTCCCAGTTGGACGTTCTCGGCGTCGAGCGAGGACAGCAGGGTGGCTTGTTCGAGGCCGCCACCGGCCAGGCCGGCGGCGAGCTGGGTCAGCCTGGTCTGGTTGGCCGAGGTCGCCGTGGTCAGGTCGGCCTGGAACGCGGGCGGGATGTCGCGGCGTGCCTGCCCGGCCAGCACCGCTTCCTCGGTCGCCGCGTGGCTGGCGGCGACCAGGTTCGTCACGCTCGCCGGCTGGCCGAGCAGCGCCCGCTGCACGGCGACGTCGGTCCGCAACTGGGTCAAGGCGGTCACCGCGGCAGCGGCGCCGCTCAGGCCGTTGTCTCCGGCCGAGGCGACAACGGACGGTATGACATCGCCCAGCGCGAACAGCACGTCGTGGTAGGTGGCGGTGTCGGCGACCGGATCGGATTTCGTCGGATTCTCGCCAAGCCCGGTGAGCTGGCCGAGCGCGGTGTTCAAGTCGGCCGCGGCCGCGGGCGGCAACGCGGCGGCGTCGGCGGCTTCTTGCAGCTTCGCGGCCTGTGCGCGCACGGCATCGACCTGGTCGGCCAGCTCATGACTGTCCATTATGGACACAGAGTCGACCAGTTGGGTGTCGGCCGCGCCGGCTAGCTGTGTGACGTCTTGCAGGACCGGAGTTTGGTTGCCCAGCTGGGTCAGCGTGCCGGCCTGGCCGAGTTCGGTTTGAATGCGGCTCCCGGCCAGCACCATCGCGACGACGATGGGGAACAGGAGGACTGCCGGGATCTTGGTGCGCAGGCTCCAGGATTCCAGTCGCCAGGGGGTACGGGACCGGCGAACATGCGCCGGTAATTCAGGTGACACCGGGCAGACCCAACCCCGCTAGCACTCACGCTGTCAAGCAACCGCTGAGAACAACGAATCGGGTTTCCCCCGAAAGAAGTACGAAAGCCAAAAGTACTCGACAGTACGGAGGTCCGAGCTGTCGGAGGGTAATTGCGGTAACGAATCAGTGCGGCAATGCGACACCGAACAACGCAAGCAGCACACCGGCGCCGGCGGCGACCAGCAAAGTGGTCACCACTCCCCGGCGCAGTGCGAACAAAAGCAACGCCGCGCCCGCGGTTACCGCGAACTGCCACGGTCGCGACAACGCCATCAGCAACGGAATAGCCGAACCGAAAATCGCGCCGATCGCGGCCGGTCCAGCGCCATCCAGAAAAGCGCGAGCGGCCGGATTGGCGCGCAGCTTGTCGAATCGCCGGGCGCCGAACAAGACGAACAGAAAGGACGGTGTGAATGCGACCACCGCGGCCAGCAAACCGCCGATGAGCCCGGCCGCGGCATAGCCGACCACGGCCACCGTCTGCACCACCGGTCCCGGCGTGATCTGGCCGAGCGCGACCGCGTTGAGGAACTGCGCGCCGGTCAGCCAGTGGTAGTGACCGACCGCGTCGTTCTGCATCAACGGAATGATCACGAAGCCGCCGCCGTAGGACAGCGCGCCGACCTTGAAGGCGACCCACGCCACCGAGGCCAGCACGCCGGTGCCGCCGACCACCCCGAACGGCGTCAGCGCGGCGAGCGGCCGGATTCCGCGCCGCCGGGCCAGTTCCGCGGCGCCACAAGCCAGCAGCACCAGCACCAGCCACGGCCCGACCAGCGCGGCCGCTGCCGCGCCGAGCACGACGTAGCCGACCCACCAGGCGCGCCCGGTCTCCTGCGCCCGCGTCCAACTCGGCGGCACCAGCCCGGCCCCGGCGTGCACCGCCACC
>DATFHN010000092.1:0-31281 GCA_035248365.1 Pseudonocardiaceae bacterium
CGACGATGGTGACATGACAGCAGAACCCGAGACCCCGAACGAGGGCGTGCGCGCGTCCAACGCGGAACGCGAAGCCTTCGCCGAAACCATCAGCACCGCGAGCCAGGAAGGCCGGATCACGGTCACCGAGGCCGACGAACGGCTCGCCCGCGTCTACTCGGCGACCTTCCGGGAGGAACTGCCGCAGATCGTCGCCGACCTGCCCAAGGACACCTGGCCGGTCGACTACGGCCGACCCAAGCCGACCCAGCCCGCGCGGCGCGGCAACGAGTGGAGCGTCGCACTGACCGCGCACGCCGCGGTCGTGGCGACGATCGCCACCGGCGCGATCATCGGCTGGATCCATTCGCGGGCACCGTTCTTCTGGCCCGCCTTCCCGATGTTCTGGCTCGGCCTGAGCCTGTTCGTGCACTACCGGATCCGGCAGCGCTGGCTGTCCGGCTGGCGCGGCGGCAGGCGCGGCAACCCGGCCGACGCGACCATGCCCGCCTACCGGGGCCCGTGGAGCAGCAACCGCGCCGCGTAGGCCGGCCGAGTGCCCAGGTCCGCTTTCGATCACCGAAATATCGGCGCGCGTGGCTGCCACCTGCGGCGTTGTCGGCCTGCCGCTGATTTCGGACGCCGATACCGGTCGGTTCGCCGGTCGAGAGGTGATCAGCGGCCAAGAAATGGTGCAGAAGGTCAACGCCGCCGTCGATGCCCGGCGCGGGCACGGAGACCTGGAGCAACGGTGTCGCGCCGAGTGAATCTGGCATGCTGCGATCAACGACGGCACGAAGGGGCGTTGATGAGCGCGGCGGAACCCAAACCGAACATCGGCCGACTCGGTGTCGGGCTGGCCGCCATCGGCAGACCCGCCTACATCAACCTCGGCCGCAGTGCGGAACTCGGCGCCGATCGCAGCGTCGACGAGCTGCGCGCGGTCAGCTGGGCCGTGCTCGACGCCGCCTACGCGGCCGGGGTGCGCTGGGTCGACGCGGCCCGCTCGTATGGCCGCGCCGAGGAGTTCCTGGCCGGGTGGCTGGCCGATCGCGGCCACGGCGACGTGGTGGTGTCCAGCAAATGGGGCTACGCCTACGTCGGCGACTGGCGGCTGGACGCGCCGGTGCACGAGGTGAAAGAGCACTCGCTGGCCCGGTTCACCAGCCAGCTCGCGGAAACCCGCGCCCAGCTCGGCAACCGGCTCGGCCTCTACCAGGTGCACTCGCTGACCGCGGACAGCCCGCTGTTCGGCGACCGCGACCTGCAACACGCGCTGGTGCGGCTGGCCCAGCACGGCGTCCGCGTCGGTTTCTCCACCTCAGGACCGGCCCAGGCCGACACGGTGCGGCGGGCGCTGGATCTGACCGCGCACGGACAGCCGGTGTTCACCGCGGTCCAGTCGACCTGGAACCTGCTGGAGACCTCGGCCGGGGCCGCGCTGGCCCAGGCGCACGCGGGCGGCGCGCTGATCATGATCAAGGAAGCCATGGCCAACGGCAGGCTCGCCGTGCGGGCGCCGGAAACCGTGATCAAGATCGCGGCCCGCCACCAGGTCGGGCCGGACGCGATCGCGCTGGCCGCCGCGCTCGCCCAGCCCTGGGCCGACGTCGTGCTGCTCGGCTCGGCCGGCGTCGAGCAGCTGCACAGCAACCTGGCCGCCGCCGACGTCCAGCTCGACAGCACCGAACTCGACGAGCTGCACGTCCTGGCCGAGCCACCCGCCGACTACTGGCGCGAGCGCGCCGCCCTCCCGTGGACCTGATCGGCTACAGCACCCGGTTGCACTTGGTGCAACGCCACTCGCCGTTCGGGTTCTTCACGAACTGATGGCCGCGTGGACTCGCACAGCCATCGCTCGCGAACGCTTCGACGCACAGATCGATGGTGGTGGTGGCAGACTGCCGCACGGTCGCATAGATGCTGGCTCCGGCAGCGGTGAGGCGACTGTTGACACCGTCGCGGTCGTCGACCAGCTCGTTGAACGCTTTGCCCTGCTCATCGGCGGTCTTGCGATACGCGGCGCGCCGATTGATCAACCAGCCCAGGACGTCTGCCGGCTCGGGAAGGACCGCATCGGGCACTCCGGCGAGGCGCTGCTCCCGACCGTCTATGCGGCGGTTGGCGTCGGTCAGCGCGTGTTCTTCGACATAGGCCAACCAGATAGTCACTGAGCCGTGGTTCCTTTCGGTGTGGTGATGTCGCGCAGCTCGCCGTGGGGCAGCTGGTAGTTGGGCGGCGTTGGTGGCCTGCGCGTGGCCGCACTGGGCCTGGTGAGCGCGAGAACCGCGGCCAGGGTGCCTTGGGCGTCGCCCGAGTACGTCCACACTGCTTCGGACGCGTCGGGTGGTGGCCCTTCGTCGGCGAGCAGGGTTCGATAGGCGACCGCGGCCCGCGCGGAGCGGATGATCACCACGTCGGTGAAGAAGTGGCGGTGGTTCACGGCGACCAGCGGCGGCGGCGGATCGTCGCCGACCTGGTACACGGTCCAGCCGCGCATCTCCTCGAGTTGGGCGAGCCAGTGGTTCAGTTCGTCATCGGACATAGCCAGCGGTTCCGGTCTCATTTTCGAAGTAGGGCCGCGGTGGGGCAGGACAAGGGAGGAAGAAGCACCAGGCGGTGAACGGGGAATGTTTTCCGGTGCCGGCCCACCCCACCGCGGGGTTCGTGGGATCAGGCGTTTTCGTCGCGTTCGGGATCGGAACAGTGCAGGTCGGCCCGGGCCAGCAGGCGCCGGCAGGCCAACCGCACCGCGCGTACCCTGCGTCGTTCCGCGCGGTAGATCAGCACCACGAGGAATGCCAAACCGATGCTCATCAGAGCGGCGGCCGGGATGGTCCAGTCGGTCATGGCGAAGAAGCTAGGCATTGCAGGTTTCGCCAGCGCGTCCCATTAGAGTGAATTACCGGATGAAGGCCGAGAAATCTGCTGACTATGGTGTCCGGCATGGCAGTGGGAACCACACGGGGCAAGCGCAGGCTGGGCCGATTCATCAGGCCGATCAGGGAGCGCAGCGGGCTGAACGCGGAAGAGGTGGCGGCGAAGGCGCAGTGTTCCCGGCAGACCGTATCCAGGTTGGAAGCCGGCGACCATCTACCTCGGCAGCCGTTGTTCCGGAAGTTGTTGTCGGCGATCGGCGCGACAAAGGAAGAACGCGTGCAGGCGCTGCAACTGTGGGAGGTCGCCGATGCGTCCTCGGTGGAACACGCCGCGCACCTGTCCGCGAACTACCAGCGCTTCCGCCTTGATGAGCAGGAAGCCGCCGTCGAACGCACTCTCGACACGGTGATCGTTCCGGGTTTGCTGCAAACTCCGGAATACGCGACCGCGATATCGAACGGTGCGATGCGAATGCTCACGTCCGAGCGCTGGGCGCGGCTGGCCGCTTCCGAACGCCGAAATCGGCAAAGGTTGTTGACCCGCCAACGAAGCCCACTGGAATTGCACGCGCTCATCGACGAGGCCGCGCTGCGCAGAATGATCGGTGGGCCCGAGGTTATGGCTGCTCAGCTCGATCACCTGTTGACCGCTGCCACCTGGCCAAATGTCGTGATCAGGGTACTTCCTTTTGATGTCGGATCCTACGGACCGCTGTCCGGACCAATGATGCTGCTCCACTTCCCAGAAGAAGATGACTCTGATTCGGCGTATGTGGAGAGCATTGTGGGCGTCGAAATTGTTGCAGAATCGAGTGACGTGGCCGCGCTGATTGCAGTGTGGGACGACATCGCGGCTGCGGCTCTGTCGCCCAAACGGTCGATGGAGATCATCAAGGCAGCAAGGGAATCACTGAGAAATCATGGACCACGAGCGAGAGTGGCGAAAAAGTCGCCGTAGCAATGCTCAGAGCTTCTGCGTCGAGTTATCCGTGGCTTCGACGTGGACCGGTGTGCGCGACACCAAGAATCGGGACGGGGGGACGCTGACCTTCAGCTCCGTCACCTGGTCGGCCTTCCTCTCGGCGATCAAGAACACCTGAGCAGCCGTTACGAGCATCCGCGGTAGCACCTTCCCCGGTGCCCCGGCCCGTTCCGGGGCGCCGGCCGGGCAGGTCACAGTGCCATTGGCGCCATTGGCGCCATTGGCAAGGCCAGTCACAATGCCTGCGTGCGGACCCTGCTCATCGACAACTACGACTCCTACACGTTCAACCTGTTCCAGCTGATCGCACAGGTGAACGGTGCGGAGCCGGCCGTGGTCCGCAACGACATCGATCCAGCCCGCCTCGACCTGGGCGCCTTCGACAACATCGTGATCTCGCCCGGCCCCGGTCATCCGTCCCGGCCCGAGGACTTCGGGATCTGTACGAATGTGATCGCCACCACCACGATTCCGCTGCTCGGCGTGTGTCTCGGTCACCAGGGCATCGTCACCGGCGAAGGCGGCCTGGTCACCAGCGCGCCTGCCGCCCGGCACGGGCACCTGACCACCCTGCGCCACGATGGCAGCGACCTGTTCGCGGGCTTACCCGAGACCTTCACCGTGGTCCGCTATCACTCCCTGGGCGCGGCGCAGCCACTTCCCGCGACGCTCATCCCGACCGCGTGGTCGGAAGACGGCGTGGTCATGGCCCTGCGCCACCGCGACCGGCCGTTGTGGGGAGTGCAGTTTCATCCCGAGTCGATTGCCAGCGAGTTCGGCGCCGAACTGCTCGCCCGGTTCCGCGACCTGACTCCGACCAACCGGCCGCCCGCCGACCGTCCGATCGCGATCTCCGGCCCGGCCGCGAGCAACGCCACGCTGGCCGTGCGCACGCTCGACGTCGCCGTGGACACCGAGGTCGCGTTCACCGCCTTGTTCGGCTCGGCGCCGCACGCGTTCTGGCTCGACAGTGGCGGCCTGGACCGCTTCTCCCATCTCGGCGCGGACACCGGACCACGTGGCGAACTGGTCACCTATCGAGTCGGCGACGGCCAGGTCAACGGGGTGCCCGGCACCATATTCGACTATCTCGGCGGGCAGCTGGCGGCGCGCCGCGTCGACACGCCCGAAGGCCTGCCGTTCGACCCGGCCTGCGGCTATGTCGGTTACTTCGGCTACGAGCTGAAAGCCGACTGCGGCAGCCGCAACAAGCACACCGCGATCGCGCCGGACGCGCAGTGGATCTTCGCCGACCGCACCGTCACCGTCGATCACGAAGCCGGCCGCACCTACGTGGTCGGGTACGAGGACGACGAATGGCTCAGTGAAGCCGCCGCCGTGCTGGCCAGCCTGCCCGCCGCCGCGCCCAGCCAACCGGAACCAGCCGAAACAGTGGCCGTCGAACCGTGGCTGGACCGCGATCGCGCGCGCTACCTCGCCGACGTCGCCGACTGCCAGGCGAAACTGCACGCGGGCGAGAGCTACGAGCTGTGCCTGACCAACACCGCGCGCGTGCCCGCGCACGACGACGCGTTCGCGACCTACCGGCGGCTGCGCCGCGTCAACCCGGCTCCCTACGGCGCCTACCTGCGGTTTCCGGACGTGCAGGTGGCGTGCTCGTCGCCGGAACGGTTCCTGCGCATTGACCGCGACAGACAGGTAGAGACCAAACCCATCAAAGGCACCAGCCGGCGCGGTCGCACCCCAGCCGAGGACGCGCGGCTCAAGGCCGAACTGACCAGCAGCGGCAAGAACCTCGCGGAAAACCTGATGATCCTGGACCTGCTGCGCAACGATCTGGGCCGGGTGTGCGAGGTCGGCTCGGTGCGGGTGCCCGCGATGATGGTCGCCGAGACCTACGCGACCGTGCACCAACTGGTGTCTACCGTGCACGGGCGGCTGCGGCCGGAGGTGAGCGTGCTGGACTGCGTGCGCGCCTGTTTCCCCGGCGGCTCGATGACCGGCGCGCCGAAGCTGCGCAGCATGGACATCCTGGACACGCTGGAAACCGCGGCGCGCGGCGTGTACTCCGGGTCGATCGGTGTGCTCGGCGTGACCGGAACCGCCGACCTGAACATCGTCATCCGCACCGCGGTGCGCGTCGGTGACGAGTGGCACATCGGCGCAGGTGGAGCGATCGTGCTCGACTCCGATCCGGCCGACGAGTACGAGGAAATGCTGCTCAAGGCGGCCGCGACCATGCGCGCGGTGGTTGGCGCGCGGGTTGCGCACGATGAACTTAGGTGGCCAGCCGATGACCGACGGCTTACGTAGCAACGAACTACCGCACGGAACGGACGACAACGCTGCGTGCCCCGGCTAGCTTCTCGGTGACAGGCAAGAAAGCTGGCACCTCCGCACTAGGATGGCATTGTGGACGATGTCGCTCCGGTACTGGGCTCCGGCCCGAAACGGCTGTTGTTCCTGTTCTCGGACACCGGAGGCGGGCACCGCGCGACGGCCAGAGCGCTCGCGCAGACCCTGGAACAGTGGTATCCGGGCGAGTTCGAGCCGGTGCTGTGCGACCCCCTCGGCGGACCGGGTTCGGCCTGGCTGCTGCGCCGGGTCGCCGCCCTCTACGGCTTGTCGATCAGGTTCGCGCCCTGGGTGTACGGCAGCATCTACTACACCTCGGACTGGCGCGGCGGCGTCCGGTTCCTGCGCTCGACGCTGCTCACCCTGGCGCATCGCCCGGTCGCCGAGGCGATCGCCGCCCAGCGGCCCGTCGCCATCGTCAACCTGCACCCGCTGACCGGTTCGGCCGCGGTCCGCGCCCGCGAACGGGGCTGCCGCGAGACGCCGGTGCTGACCGTGGTCACCGACCTGGTCAACCCGCACTCGTCCTGGCACGACCGCAAGGCCGACCGGATCGTGGTGCCGCCGACCGCCCTCGGCTGGGCGCGGCGCCCCGAACGACTCGGCGACCGCAAGGTGGAGATCGGCCTGCCGGTCTCGCCGCCCTTCGCCACCGGTGTGCTGCGTGGCGCGGAACGCGTCGCGTTGCGGCGGCGGCTGGGCATCGACGAACACCGGTTCACCGTGCTGCTCACCGGCGGCGGCGAAGGCGCGGGCGGCATCGCGCGGCGGTCCAAGGCGATCCTGCGGCGCTTCGACGACGTCAACGTGGTCGCCATCTGCGGGCGCAACCGGCGATTGAAAGAGTCGCTGGACGAACTGCGCGCCGAATACCCGGACCGGTTGACCGTCAACGGTTTCGTCGACAACATGGCCGACTGGCTGCGCAGCGCGGACGTGCTGGTGAGCAAGGCCGGACCGGGCACGATCGCCGAGGCGACCTGCTGCGGCGTGCCATTGATGCTCACCTCGCACGTGCCCGGCCAGGAACGCGGCAACACCGAGTTCGTCGTCGACGCGGGCGCGGGCCGGCACACGCCGAGCGTGCGCAGCCTGCTGCGTACGCTCGACGAACTGCGCACCGATCAATCCACAGTGGACAAAATGGCGCTCGCCTCGGCCCGGCTCGGCCGCCCGCAGGCCGCCCGCGAGATCGTCGACCTGCTCGCCGGCCTGCTCGGCGTCGCCGGGGACCCGCTGGCCCGGGTCAGCTGACCTCAGGGGTGGTAGAGGCCCTGCGCCGTGTCGATCTGGTCCTGGGCGTTCACGTGCAGCTTGGCCGGGCCCGCGCCGCTGCCGTCGGACAGCGCGGACGCGAACTGGGTCGTGGTGCAGGTGGCGCCTTGCGGAGTGTCCGAGTTGGCGCCGCTGGCGCCGGTGCAGTCCGGCGAGAACGAGGTCATGGTCGCATAGGGCGCGAGGGCGAGCCGGTGGGTCGATCCGTCCTTCGGGTCGGCCGAGTAGTGGCCGTCGTCCGGGCCGCCCGCGACGAAGACGGCGAGCTGGAACTGGACCATGTGCAGGGACGGGTCGTAGCCGGTCAGGGTGACCGTGACGGTCTTGTTCGGGAACTGCAACGCGTGGGTCGATGCCTGGTTCGCCGTGGTGGTCGCGGCAGCGGCTGCGGTGGTCGTGGTCGGCGCGGAACCCGTGCTGGTGGCGGCGGGCGGCGGCGCGGGGGTGGAGCAGGCGGTGAGCAGCGCGCCGGTGGCGGCGGCAGCGGCGATACCGGCGGCGATACGCGCCTGAACGATCATCTCAACCTCGCAGTCGAATTCCGTTGTGTCGTTGGTTGAGACGGACCGGGCATGGTGATCGTTGCTTGGCGCGCCGAGTTTTTTCGATCAAACTGGTGGCATGGTCGTCGGCTTCGTTGGTCTGGGTTTCATGGGTGAGGCGATGGCGCGCAATCTGGTGCGCGCGGGCACGCCGCTGCTGGTGTGGAACCGCACCAGGGCCAAAGCGCTCGCGCTCGCCGAGGAGGGCGCTGAAGCCGTCGCCGACATCGCGGAACTGTTCAAACGCGCGGACGTCGTCATCCTGATGCTGGCCAACGCACAGGCCATCGACGACGTGCTGCGCCGGGGCAGCGCCGAGTTCGCCGCACTGGTCGCGGGCCGGACGATCGTCCACATGGGTACGACCGAACCCGCGTTCTCCCAGGCACTGGAGGCCGACATCCGCGCGGCGGGCGGGCGTTACGTTGAGGCGCCGGTGTCCGGCTCGCGGGTTCCCGCCGAGAACGGTGAGCTGGTCGCGATGCTCGCGGGTGAACCAGAGGTTGTCGAGCAGGTGCGGCCGTTGCTCGCGCCGATGTGCCGCGACACCACCGTGTGCGGCGCTGTCCCGAGTGGACTGGTGATGAAGCTGTCGGTGAACATCTACCTGATCACCGTGGTCACCGGCCTGGCCGAGGCGTTTCAGTTCGCCAAGGCGCAGGGCCTGGATCTGAACCGGTTCGTGGACGTGATCGCGAACGGTCAGATGTCCAGCCCGGTCATGCGGGTCAAGGGCCCGAAACTGTTGCACGAGGAGTTTTCCGCGCAGGCGGCCATCGCGGACGTTCTCACCAACAACCGGCTGATCACCGGCGCTGCGCGCGAAGCCGGGATTCCGGTGCCGCTGATCGACGTGTGCGAAGCCCTCTACGCGGAAACCGTCGAGCTGGGACTGGGCGGCGCGGACATGGCGGCCGTGGTGAAGGCGATCGAGGCACGGAGAAACAGCAACGCGGGCGAGTAAGAACTCGCCCGCGCTGTCTGATGTGGACTCAGCCGGCCTGGGTACCGCAGTTGCCGCAGAAGCGCGCGCCGGGCGCGAGTTCGTTGCCGCAGTTGGTGCAGTGCGGCGCGGCCGCGACCGCGGTGCCGCAGTTCATGCAGAACTTGGCGCCGGGCTGCACCGGAGCCTGGCAGGACGCGCACGGCGCACCGGCCGGAGCCTGCTGTTGCGGAGGCTGCTGGGGCTGGCCCTGGCCGGGCGGGAGCTGCTGCGGGCCGGTCTGCGGCTGACCGGCGGGCGCCGGGCCGACGTAGCCGCCGGGCTGGCCGCCACCGGCGAAACCCTGCTGCGGCGGGGGAGCGGGCGGCAGCGCGCCCTGCTGCACGGCCTGACCGCCCATGCCGAGCCCGGCCGCCAGGAAGGCGCCGCCGACCGCGTTACCGCCCTGCGCCATGCCCTGCCCGGCGCCCAGCGCCATCTCGCCCGCCGCGTACTGGTTGAAGCCACCGGCCAGGCGCGAGTAGCTGGTGTCCTTGGCCAGCGTCTTGAGCTGCTGGGCGTCTTCCGGCGCCAGGTTGATGTCGAAGTTGCCCATCCGGGTCATGGCGACGCCGTACGCGGCCAACTGCTCGTTGGCCTTGTTGATGACGGTCTGCTCGATCTCGGGCGAGTACGCGGACAGACCCAGGATCGGCCAGCCGTTGCGGACGATCTGGTTGGTGACGTCCGAGCGCATCACCTTGAGCAACTGATCGCTCACCCAGTTGGACACTCGGTCGTTGTCGGTGACATCGACGGTGGAGAGCAGGTTGGTGATCAACCGGATCGGGTCGGACACGCGCAGCGCGTAGTCGCCGAACACCCGCAGCGTCACGATCAGGCCGGTGGCGCGGTCCTGCACGTCGTCGATGCGGCCGCCGAAGGTGAAGCCGGTGTACTCGCGGCTGCCGACGAAGTACAGCTCGGCGCGGTAGGCGTTGCCGCCGGAGAGGTGGTCGATCAGGGCGCCGAGACCAGGCAGTTCGTTCGCGTCGATCGCGTGCCGGCCCGGGCCCATGGTCTGCACGACCTGGCCGGTGTTGACGAACAGCGCGACCTCGTCCGCGTTGACGATGGCGTGGGTGAAGCGCCGGATGCTGATGTCCGGCCACTTGAACACCAGCTGCCCTTTGCGGTCGTCAGGAACCGCGATGAATTCCCGCCCGAACAGTGCCACGCCATGCCTCCACGACAACCGATCAATTGACTCGCAACCCTACCGTGAGCGGCGAACCGCGCGCGGCAAACCCGCACGTACTGCTAACTTCTACCCGATCCAGCCGGGCTGTGGGGGCCCAAGGAGTGAAATGGAGAGCAACGGTGACGACGGTGGATCGGATCGAGTGTCAGTGGTGCAGGTCGCAGAATCCGCCGGGCACCGTCAGCTGCCTCACCTGTGGTGCGCCGCAGGACGAACGCAACAAGGTCTCGGACTCCGGCTGGCGTGAGGCACCGCGCCTGCGCGACATGACCGAGTTCCGCTTCTCCAACAGCACCTGCCAGGTCGAAGGCGAACTGGTGCCGGTCGCGGAGATCAACCTCGGGCCCGGCGACGCGGTGTTCTTCGAGCACCACGTGATGCTGTGGAAGGACGAGAGCGCCCCGATCGCCGCGCTGAACACCGGCGGCGGCATGCGCCGCTCCTTCGGCGGCATGCCGCACGTGGTCACCGTCGGTCAGGGACCGGGCCGGATCGCGTTCTCCCGCGACGCGCCCGGCGAACTGGTCGTGCTGCCGCTGCATCCCGGCATGGAGATCGACGTGCGCGAGCACGCCTTCCTGGTCGCCTCCGGCAGCATCAGCTACTCGTTCGTGCGGATCAAGGGCCTGGCCAACATCCTGCACGGCGGCAGCGGCATGTACATGGACCGCTTCATCACCCAGGGCATGCCCGGCCTGTTGCTGCTGCACGGCTACGGCAACGTGTTCGAGCGACTGCTGCGACCGGGGGAGAAGATCCTGGTCGAGCCGGGCGCGTACCTGTACAAGGACTCGACCGTCGGCATGCAGGCGATCAAGACGCCGCTCAAGACCGGTCTGCTCAGCCGGGGCATGTACCTGGCCGAGATGACCGGGCCGGGCCGGGTCGGCATCCAGTCCATGTACGTGCACCACCACTCCGAGTGAGGCGGGCCCGATCATGACCTCACCCGGCAACTACATCTGCCGCTACTGCAGGCAGAACAGCGATCCGACCCAGACCGCGTGCGTGCGCTGTGGCGCCCCGATCGACGTGCGGGCCTCGGTCAGCGAGTCCGGCTGGCAGAAGCAGCCCGCGATCAAGGACATGGCCCGGATCCAGTTCGGCCAGTCCTACTGCCAGATCGAGGGATTCCAGGTCCCGGTCGCCGAGTTCACTCTCGCGCAGCAGGACTCGATCTACTTCTCGCACCACAACCTGTTGTGGTGCGACGTGAACGCCCAGCTGTCCAACATGAGCCTGGCCGGCGGCTGGAGCCGGGTCATGGCCGGCCTGCCACTGATCATGGTGGAGGGTCGCGGGCCCGGCCACATCGCGTTGTCGGACAACCATGCCGGCGACATCGTCACGCTGCCGCTGCAGAACGGGCAGTCGATCTGGGTGCGCGAGCACCGGTTCCTGGTCGCCACCGGGCAGATCAAGTACAGCTGGCAGCGTTCCGGCATCTGGTTCGTCACCGGCACCGGCGACGACCGGGAAACCCACTACCCGCTGGGCATGTTCGGCGACATCTTCACCGCGCCCGCCGATCCGGGCCTGTTGCTGCTGCACTCGCCGGGCAACACGTTCGTGCGCGACCTCGCCCCGAACGAGACCCTGCTGGTCCAGCCGAGCGCGCTGCTCTACCGCGACGTGTCCGTCCGGGCGCACCTGCACCTGGAATACCCGCAGTCGCGCGGGCTGAGCTTCTGGGGCCGGTTCAACTACCGCAGTATCTGGCTGCGCCTGATCGGGCCGGGCCGGGTCGCGGTGCAGTCGGTCTATCAGCGGCCGGAGAAGTCCGAGCGGATCACGTCACACTCGTTCGCTACGTCTCACCGCTGGTAGCGGGGCCGTCGAGGGCTGGATTGCCGTTGCGTTCGCTGAGTTCCTCGGACAGCGAGCGCAACGTGTCCGCGGCCAGTTCGTCCCGCACCGTGCCTGCGACCAGCCGGGCCACGGTGCCGTCGGCGTAGGCGGCCTCGTATTCGGCGGCTTCCCTGGCCAGCCGCTGCTGGACGCCGTCGAGCCGCTGCGCGTAGACGGCGAGCCCGGCGACCCGGTCCACCAGCCGCTGCCAGCCGTGCTCGGCCGCGACCGCGCGCTGATCGCCCGCGATCTGAACCCCGGCCGCGAGCTGCGCGCGCAGCGTGGCCAGGCCGAAGGCCTGCTCGTCGATCTGGTCCAGTTCCGCGCCCAGGTTCAGCCGGGTGCGGTGCGCGGCGAGGTGGCCGGAGGCCCAGGCCGGGCTGGCCACGATCCGCTCGATCACGTCCCGGGCGACGATCACGAGCCTGCGCTCGACCGACCCGGACAGCGGTCCGATCCAGTTCTGCCTGGTCTGCCAGCGTTTGGTCTCGTGCAGCGCGTGCCGCTCGTCGTGGGTCAGGCGCAGCGGGTCGCGGTTGGCGTAGAGCGAGACCGAGATCCCGAAGCCGGCACCGGAGGCCAGCGCGACCAGCCCGGCGATCGTCATGATCAACGCGACGATGCCGCCGCCCAAGGCCAGGCTGATCCCGTCCACCAGCACCAGGATCAGGCCCAGCAGCGACAGCAGCCCGGCCAGCACCCCGCCGCGCGCAGCCGCCGAGCGGCGCGGATAGTCCAGGCCTTCGGCGCTGAACCCGGCCCGCTGCCGTGCGTCGATCTTGCCCGCGATCTCCGGCGGCGGCTCGGCGAGTCTCTCACTGCTGTTCAGCGAGGACGGGCGCAGGCTCGGGCCGCCGTACTGGCCCAGCTTCTCCACCTGCGCGAGCACCCAGGTGCGCGCGGCGGCCAGTTCAGCCTGCTCGTCCTCCACGCTGTCGATGTTCCTCCGGCTTCCCCGGCCTCGCCACCAACTCGGTCAATCGCCCAGTTTGTCCCGCCAGGCCACCCAGGCGCGTACCGGGGAGAAGTCGAAGTCGGGGCCGTGGATCTCCAGGGTGAACGTGGTCGCGCCCAGTTCGAGCAGGGCATCCGCGGTCTCGGCCGGGTCGCCACCGACCCCGACCGCCGCCTCGATCTCGCCCGGGTCGCGGCCGATCAGCGCGCACTGCTCGGTCAGCACCTGCTTCTTGCGGGCGAACTCGGTGCCGCCGGTGAACGAGTGCCAGATGTCCGCGTGCCTGGCCACCATCGGCAGCGTCTTCTTCTCGCCCGCGCCGCCGATGAGCACCGGGATCTTGCGCACCGGCGCCGGGTTCAGCTTGGCGAAGCGCTGCTCCATCCTGGGCAGCGTCCTGGCGAGGTCGTCCAGCCTGCTGCCGGGCGTGCCGTAGTCGTAGCCGTATTCGGCGTAGTCCAGGTCGCTCCAGCCCGAGCCGATGCCCAGGATCAGCCGGCCGCCGCTGATGTGATCGACCGTGCGGGCCATGTCGGCGAGCAGATCCGGGTTGCGGAAGGTGTTGGCCGTGACCAGCGGCCCCAACTCCACCCGCGAGGTCTGCTCGGCCCACGCCGCCAGCATCGTCCAGCACTCGAAGTGCTTGCCGGACGTGTCACCGGTCAGCGGGAAGAAGTGGTCCCAGTTGAAGATGATGTCCACGCCGATGTCCTCGGCCTCGGTCGCGGCAGCGCGCAACACCGCGTAATCGCAGTGCTGCTGGGCGATCTGCACACCGATCCGGACCGGGCGAGCGTTCTCGGTAGCCATGGGCCGAGACTAGTCAGCCAAAGGAGACAAGGGCGCCTCTTTCGTCGAATACCACGCCCTCCGCCCAGGCGATCTCCCAGCGATTGCCCTCCGGATCGGCGATATAGGCGGAGCGGCCGCCCCAGAACCGGTCGACCGGCTCGGCGATCGCGGTCGCGCCTGCTGCCACGGCGGCGGCGAACGCGGTGTCGACGGCGTCCTTGCTGTCCACGTTGCAGGCCATCGTGATGCCGGACCAGCCGCCCGGTCCGGCCGCGCCGGGCGCGGCCTCCTCGGCGAGTTTGTCCAACGGGTACAACGCGAGCATGGCGCCGCCCAGGATGAACGCGGCGTAGCCGTCGTCGCTGACCGGGTGCTCGGCCCAGCCGAGCCCGAGGTAGAAGCGGCGCAGGGCGGCCACGTCGCGGGCGCCGATGGTGACGATGGACAGTCGGGCTGGAATGGTCATGCCAGGCAGTGTGCCGCGCGGCACCGACAATCGCCGGTCTGGCAGGCTTGCCGCATGGGTTTGTTCACGGTGGCGGAGGCCCGCGAGGAACTGCTGAAGCTGCGCCCGGTGCTGGACGAGTTGGTCGCGGTGCGCGCGGATGCCGCCGAGCTGGCCGCGTCGCTGACCGTCGGCGGTCCGCCGACCGCGCTCGGCGGACTGCCCGAACTCAAGGGCGCCCAGGCCAGACTCGACGACCTGATGACCGCGGTGCAGCAGACCGGCGCGGAGCTGAAGGGTTTCGCCCCGCTGCTGGTGGACTTCCCGGCCGACCTCGACGGCGTCGACGTGCTGTTGTGCTGGCTGGAGGGCGACGCCGAACTGGCCTGGTACCACCGCGTGGAACTCGGCTTCGCCGGTCGCCGCCCCCTGCCCTGATCAGTAGACGCGGTTCGCGGCCAGGTCGAACAGCCGGCCGAGCACCTTGCCGCCGCCGATGCGCAGGCCGCCGTGCTCGTACTCGTTGGTGATCCACGGCCGCAGGCCGCGCACGGTCGCCGCGGTCCGCATGGAGAACGTGCTCTCCACGTAGAGGTCGTCGTAGTAGACCGACGCGGCGGCCGGAACCTCGTTGTGCCGCAACACTTCGGCGTCGTAGAGGGTCGGCCACTCGTGCTTGGCGAGCAGCTCGGCGGCTTCGCTCAGCGGTGCCAGCGAGCCGAAGTCCTCGCCCATCCACGGGTAGACGTGCTCGCCGGTGAACAGGGTCGGGTCGTCGCGGAACTCCTGCGGCAGCACCCGGTGGGCCGACCAGTTCGTGGCGAAGCCGTCGGAGTAGCTGGACTCGTGCAGGATCCAGTAGATCGGGTTGCGGCTGAACGACATGATCTTGCCGACCACGTCGGCGCCGAACCCGGGCGAGTCGGCCGGTAGTTCGAGCAGGTAGTGCAGCTGCTCCATGCCATCGGTCGAGCCGAGCAGGTTGCCCGCCATGCGCAGCCTGCGCGCGGTCAGCCGGTCGCCGCTGGACAGGATGATCTCCTCGTTGTCCAGCCGCTCGCACAGCGCGCGCATCCGGTCCCGGTCCTGCGGGTAGCGCTGGTAGTAGCGGCGGTTGCGCTCCAGCATGCGCCGATAGGTGGCGGTGTAGATCTCGTCCGGGTGCATGCCGATGGGCGGCAGGCCACCGGTGAAGAAGGCCGCGCTGAGCGATTGCGGAGCGACCGAGAGGTAGTGCAGCGAGCAGAAGCCGCCGAAGGACTGACCGAGCACCGCCCACTTGTCGACGTTGAGCTCGCGGCGGATCCACTCCAGGTCGGCCACGATCGAGTCGGCGCGGAAGTGGGTGAGGTAGTCGGCCTGTTCGGCGGGGGTCATGCCGGGCAGCGTGCCGACCGGGGTGGAGCGGCCGGTGCCGCGCTGGTCCAGGAACAGCACCCGGTAGTCCTGCAACGCCCGGTCCAGGAACGCGGGGGCGGACGGGTTGCGGGTGGGGCGCGGCGACTCGAAACCGGGACCGCCGGCCAGGAAGACCAGGAACGGCCGATCTCGGCCCTCCGGGTCGGCGACCTCCCTGGCGAACACGGTGATCCGCGCGCCGTCGGGGTTGTTGTGATCCAGTGGGATCTGGAACTCGTGTTCGACGAGGACAAGGCCGAAGGTGTGGACTGTGCTGGACATGTCCGCCATGCTGCCTAACATGCCGCCTTGCGGCCAGGGTTTTTCGCGGTAGAGCTGCTAACCCGATGGCGCTCGATCAGGGAGCGGCGTCCAGGTGCGTGAGATGTCTTCCAGGGCGCGTGCCGAGCGGAGGGAGCCATGACGGAGTCATGGTGACCGACGACAACGCCTGGCCCGGTGCGGCAGCGCTTAGGGTGATGTCGTTTTTTCGCCAGTGCGCGGCCGGTCGAACGGGCATGCTGGAGAGGTGCATGAGGACTTCGAACGCTGTGTCCGGGCGGTGCAGGCCAAGGATGCCCGCTTCGACGGCTGGTTCTACACCGCGGTGACCACGACCGGCATCTACTGCCGGCCGAGCTGCCCGGTGGTGCCGCCGAAGGAACGGCACATGCGCTTCTACCCAAGTGCGGCCGCCGCGCAGCAGGCCGGCTTCCGGGCCTGTAAACGCTGCCGCCCGGACGCGGCGCCCGGCTCTCCACAGTGGAACGAGCGCGCCGACCTGGTGGCCAGGGCCATGCGACTGATCGCCGATGGCGTCGTCGACCGGGAGGGTGTGCCCGGTCTGGCCCGCCACCTGGGTTACAGCGTCCGACAGGTCGAACGCCACCTGATCGCCGAACTCGGCGCGGGCCCGCTCGCGCTGGCCAGGGCGCAACGCGCGCAGACCGCGCGGATCCTGATCGAGACCAACTCGCTGCCGATGGGCGAGGTCGCGCTCGCGGCCGGATTCGAGAGCATCCGCACGTTCAACGACACGGTGCGCGCGGTGTTCGCGTTGACCCCGACCGAACTGCGCCAGCGTGCGCTGCGTGGCAAACCGCCGGTCGGCAATGGCGGCCTGGCGCTGCGGCTGCCGTTCCGCGCGCCGCTGTGCCCGGACAACCTGTTCGGCCACCTCGCGGCGACCGCGGTGCCCGGCGTCGAGGAATGGCGCGACGGCGCGTACCGGCGCACGCTGACCCTGCCGCACGGGCACGGCATCGTCTCGCTCAAGCCGTTGCCCGACCACATCGCCTGCCACCTCACCCTGACCGACCTGCGCGATCTCACCATCGCGATCTCCCGCTGCCGTCGCCTGCTCGACCTGGACGCCGACCCGGTCGCCGTCGACGACCTGCTGCGCACCGATCCAGGCCTCGCGCCGCTGGTGGACAAGGCGCCGGGTCGGCGGGTGCCGCGCACCGTCGACCCGGACGAGTTCGCGGTCCGCGCCGTGCTCGGCCAGCAGGTGTCCACGGCGGCCGCGCGCACCCACGCGCACCGGCTGGTGCTGGTGCACGGCGAACCCGTCGACGACCCGGCCGGCGGCCTCACCCACCTGTTCCCGACCCCGGCCGCGCTGGCCGGGATCGACCCGGAAACCCTGGCCTTCCCCAAGTCCCGCCGCGTCACGCTCACCTCGCTCATCGCCGCGCTCGCCGATGGCAGCCTCGATCTCGGCGTCGGCAGCGACTGGCAGGAGGTCCGCACGCGACTCGCCGAGCTGCCCGGGTTCGGTCCGTGGACGATCGAGGTCATCGCCATGCGCGCGCTCGGCGACCCGGACGCGTTCACCCCGACCGACCTCGGCGTCCGCAACGCCGCCATCGGACTGGACCTGCCCAGCACCCCGGCCGCCCTGACCAGGCGTTCGCTGGCCTGGCGGCCGTGGCGCGCTTACGCGGTGCAGTACCTCTGGGCCACCGGCGACCACCCGATCAACCGGCTCCCCACCGAGAAAGGCGCGGCATGAACCGCACGCACTGCGTGATCGAGAGCCCCTTCGACACGCTGACCCTGGTCGCCACCGACGGCGTGCTGGCCGGGCTGTACATGGACCGCCAGCGGCACCGCCCGGCCGAGGAGACCTTCGGCGAACGCGTCGATCCCGGCGAAGCGCCCTTCGACGTGGTGTGCGAGCAGCTGGCCGAGTACTTCGCGGGGGAGCGGACCGAGTTCGACTTGCCGCTGGCCATGGCCGGCACCGACTTCCAGCGCACGGTCTGGGCCGAACTGTGCCGGATCCCCTACGGCGAAACGATTTCCTACGGCCAGCTCGCCGACCGGATCGGCAAACCGAGCGCGTCCCGCGCGGTCGGCCTGGCCAACGGGCGCAACCCGATCGGCATCATCGTCCCGTGCCATCGCGTGGTCGGCTCGACCGGCGACCTGACCGGCTACGGCGGCGGCATCGAACGCAAACGCGCCCTGCTGACCTTCGAAAAGGGATCGGGCCAGCTGAGCCTGATCTAGTCCGCTTCGGACAGTGCGTGCAGCAACGTGGGCAGCACGCGCCCCGCGAGCCGATCCGGTTGCCCCGCATCGGGTCGGCTGCCGTGCCGAAGGGACAGTCCCGCGTAGACCGCGATCACCAGCCGGGCCAGTTCGTCCGGGTCGATGCTGGGCGTTCGGCCGGCCGCGCGCAGCACGCGGCGCAGCAGTTCGGCGATGTGCGCGCGCAGCCGCTGCTCGTGCCCAAGCAGTTCCTCGGCGGCGTCCGGATGACGCATCGCGAACAGCCGGAACTCCAGCGACACCAGCGTCCACACCTCCGCGTCCTCGTCCGGTTCCACGGCCTCGCGGAGCAGTTCGTCGAGCAGACCGGGCTGGCTCTCCACCCGGCCGGTCAGCTCGTCGAAATGCGCGAGCACCCGGTTGGCCCGAGCATCGAGCAGTGCGAAGAACAGCTCCTGCTTGCTGGCGAAGTTCGAGTAGAACGCGCCGGTGGTCAGACCGGCGCGCTCACAGATATAGCCGATCGACGCCCCGTCGAACCCACGTTCGGCAAAGGCGTGCAGCGCGCCCTCCAGTAGCGCCGCGACCGTGCGCGGCCGGCGTCTCGTCGGTGACTTCGGCATACCCCATGATAGCGTTCCCTATCGGATAGGGAATACTATTCGCGAGTAGCCAACGGACGCAGAACGCGGGGTCAAGCGATGACGGCGGCGACAACACGCGAGGATCTGCCGCTGACGGCCGAACCGGTCGTCACCGCGCGGCAGTTGAGCCTGCGCACGAAACGCGGCTGGGTGTTCCGCGACATCGACCTGGACGTGGCCGAGGGGGAACTGCTGGCGGTCGCCGGACCGGCCAGCAGCGGACGCAGCATGCTGCTGCTCACCCTGACCGGCCGGGCCAAGCCGAGCGGCGGCTCGCTGCGGGTCGGCGGCTATCAGCGCCGGAGCAAGATCCGCCACCTGACCTCGGTGGCCCGCATCACCGGCGCCATCGAACTCGAGGGTGACCTGCGCATCGCCGATCACCTGCGCGAAGCGCGACTGCTCAACCGGCGCGAGATCGACTACCGGCACGCCGCCGAACTCGTCGGCTTCACCGCCGACAGCGCCACGCTGGTCGAAGACCTCACTCCCGACGAAGTCACCCTGTTCGCGGTGGCGCTCGCCGCCGCCACCCGGCCCCGCCTGCTCGTCGTCGACGACGTGGACGTCGCGGCGACCGCCGAACAGCAGCGCCGGATCTGGGCCGCGCTGCGCGACGTCGCCGTGAGCGGCATCGCGGTCGTGGCCAGCACCGTCGAGCCCGACATCGCCGCGGCGCTGGGCGCCCGCGTGCTCTCCCTGCCCGTGCACGGTGAATACAACGAGATTCCGGACGGTACCGATGCGACCGATTAGCTTGGCACTGCTGGAGATCAAGCGGTTCCACAAGCCGCTGCAGATGCTGGCCCTGCTGTTCATCGTGCTGGTGCCGTTGCTCTACGGCGGCCTGTACCTGTGGTCCAACTGGGACCCGTACGGCCGGTTCAGCCAGATCCCGGTCGCGGTCGTCAACGACGACCAGCCGGTGACCGTGAACAACCAGAAGGTCAACGCGGGCCAGCTGTTCGTGGACGAGCTGAAGTCGGACAAGATCTTCGACTGGCACTTCGTCACCGACGATCAGGCTCGGCAGGGCCTCAACGACACCAAGTACTACTTCGCGATCTCGGTCCCACGCGACTTCTCGGCCAAGCTCGCCAGCGGCGCGACCGGCACGCCGCAGCGCGCGGGCATGCTGATCACCCTGGACGACTCGAACGGCTACATCGTCGGCAAGATGGCCGAAACCGCCCAGTCGGAGTTGCAGAACAAGATCAGCGCGGCTGCGGTCAGCGCGTATTTCGAGTCGGTTTTCGGGAACCTGCAACAACTGCGCGACGGCATCACCCAGGCCGCCAACGGCGCGGGCCAGTTGCGCGACGGCCTCAACCAGGCCGCGACCGGCAGTGCCAGCCTGGCCGGCGGCATCGGCCAGCTCAAGACCGGCGCCGATCAGCTCGCGCCCGGCGCTCAGCAGGTGTCCGATGGCGTGAACAAGATCGCCAGCGTCGTGGTGCCCGCCGCCAACCAGATCGCCGCGGCCATTCCGGGCGTGACCAGCACGGCGTCCTCGGCCGCCAGCACCGCTGCCTCACTGGCCAACAGCGCGGCCCAGGTGACCGGGGTGATCTCCGGCGGCGCCAACACGATCCAGGGCAAGCTCACCCAGCTCGGTCAGGACAACCCGGGCCTGCAGAACGACCCGAACTACCAAGCCCTGGTCAGCCTGACCAACCAGGCCGCGAGCAACGCGAACCAGGTCAACACCAACGCCGGCAACGTCCGTGACACGACCGCGCAGGTCGCGGCAGCGGCCAGGACGCTGGCCAACGAGGCGCCGCAGTTGCAGGCGCAGGTGAGCGGCGCCGCGTCCCAGGTGCACCAACTGGCCAACGGCGCCAAGCAGGTCGCCTCCGGCGCCGCGCAGCTCGACACCGGCCTGGGCACCGCCTCCACCGGAGCCAACCAGCTCAACTCCGGCATCACCCAGTTGCAGTCCGGCGCCAACAAGCTGGCCAGCGGCCTGACCAGCGCTGAAGGTCAACTCCCGGTGCTCTCGCCGGATCAGCAGAAGAACAACGCGAACACGCTCGCATCGCCCGTCGACATCAAGCTGACCAACCTGCACCCGGCCTCGACCTACGGCGTCGGCCTCACGCCGTTCTTCTTCTCGATCGCGCTGTTCGTCTTCGGCATCACCGCGTTCCTGATCCTGCGGCCGTACTCCGCGCGGGCCCTGGCCAGTCGCGCGAGCAACGTGCTGGTCGCGGTGTCCGGCTGGCTGCCCGCTGCCGCGTGTTGCGTGCTCGCCGGTGTCCTGCTCTACCTCGTGGTCGACTTCTCGCTGGGCCTGAACCCGGTCCATCCCTGGCAGACCATCGGTCTGCTGATCCTGGCGGCGGCCGCGTTCACCGCGATCGCGCACCTTTTCCGGACCTGGCTGGGCGGCGTGGCCAGCGCGGTGATCCTGATCCTGCTGTTGTTGCAGCTCACCACGTGTGGCGGCACGTACCCGTACGAGACGTTGCCGCTGCCGTTCAAGGTGCTCCATCCGCTGCTGCCGATGAGTTATCTGGTCGACGCGCTGCGGGTCACCACGGTCGGCGGCAACGGCGCGCACCTGCTGCGTGACACCCTCGTGCTGGCCGGATTCCTCCTCGCCGCGCTGATCCTCACCACAGTTGTGGTGAGCGGCAAGCGGGAATGGCGGATCGACAAGATCAAGCCGGACCTGAGCATCTGAGCGCTGGCAGGCCTCGGAACGTGGCAACGTCGAAACGGAGCACGCCCGCTATGCCGAGGAAGCGATCCTGGACTACCCACAGTCCGGCGAGCGCTTCCGGGGCCGGACGACGATCGCGGCGGCCACCCGGCTGACCGGCACTTCACCGCGCGCCGGATCAGCGGCCACGGCCAACTGTGGTGAGCGAATGCGACATCACCTACGACGCAACGCCGTCCTACTCGGTGAGCATCATGGAGTTGACCCGTTCGAGGCCCCGGCCTCCCGGGCGGCGCTGGCGGAGCAGGTCACGCCTGATAGGTGAGGGTCTCCGGCACGTCGCCGTTCTCGTTCCAAACCCGGGCCAGCTTGCCCGCTGCCGCCCGGAACGCGCCGTCGCGTCGCTCGTCCTCGGGCCAGATCCGCTCGTCGACGCGGTCGAAGATCAGTGTCCGTTGTGGTCCCTCGGGCGCACCGAAGGAATACGTGACAGCCCGGCCGTCGTCGGACAGTTTGGTCAGGCGCAACGCAATGGCCACCGCGTTCACTCCCAATTGATGTAAGGCCAGGGCACGCCAATCACATTGAGCAGATTGACTACCGGCCCGGGTAAATCGTCAATGGCCATTCGCTCGACCTCCCCACGGAAATCGTAGCCCGAGCTGGGGTGCACGTCCGCGATATGTCGTGAGCCGAGAGACCAATCTTGACCTCGTGGTTGCTCGCAGGTCATCGATGGTCAGGCCTGCTGCCATGTTTGCCGTGGATCATCCTTTCCGTGCTGACGGACAGGACAGCTCATGCAGGCTCGTCGCGGACGGTGGGCACCCTCGTCGTCCTCGGCGACTCGGTAGGCGTTGGCCTCGGTGACCCGGTCGCGGGACGTGGGTGGCGCGGGTTCGCGCCGCTCTTGGCTGAGGCGTTGGTCCCGGAACGGTTCATCAACCTCTCGGTCAACGGCGCCCGGCTCGGTTCGGTGCGCCGCGACCAACTCCCCGTCGCGCTGCGGCACCGGCCCGACGTCGCGATCGTCGTCGCGGGGATGAACGACACCATGCGCTCGGACTTCGACTCGAACCGGCTGCACGCGGACCTGGACCGGATTGTCGCCGGCCTCACCGAGGCCGGGGCGCTGGTGCTGACCATCCGCTACCACGATCACGGCAAGGTTTTCCGGCTGCCGCGCGCGCTGCACCGCATCCTGCTGGCCCGGATCAGCGAACTCAACGCCGTGTTCGACGTGGTCACGCGGCGGCACAACACGCCGGTCGTCGATCTGGCCGAACAGCCCGGGATCTACGCCAAGAGCGCGTGGGCGGTCGACCGGCTGCACCCCTCCGAACTGGGGCACCGGGTGCTGGCCAGGGCGTTCGCCGAGCGGGTGGCCGAGGCCGGGCTGGTCGCCGGCGACGTGTCCCTGGCCTGTTCGGGCGGCCTGGACGTGACCAGGACGCAGCGGGTGTTGTGGCTGATCGCCAAGGGCATCCCGTGGCTGCTGCGGCGCGGCACCGATCTGGTCCCGCACCTGGTCGTGACCATGGCGCGGGCCGCGTTCGCCGATCAGATCGCGGCGGGCCGGGCCATCTGGGAGGACGAGCCCGAACCCGCCGGGACGATCACAGAGCAGGCTTGACGGTCAGCCGAGCCAGCCGCGCCGGGGTCGGCCAGCGCACGTCGTAGACCCAGCCCGCCTTCTCGAACAGCCAGATCACCCGCGCGGACACGTCGATCTGGCCGCGCCGCACACCGTGCCGGGCGCAGGTCGGGTCGGCATGGTGCAGGTTGTGCCAGGACTCGCCCATGCTCAGGATGGCCAGCGGCCAGAAGTTCGCGGACTTGTCGCGGGCGATGAACGGCCGCTGACCGATCATGTGACAGATCGAGTTGATCGACCAGGTCACGTGGTGACCGACGCCGACCCGGACCAGACCGGCCCAGAAGAACGCGGTCAGCGCACCCCACCACGACCAGGTGATCAGCCCGCCGATGGCGGCGGGCGCCGCCAGCGTGACCAGGGTGAGCGGGCCGAACAGCCGGTGCACGATGCGCATGTCCCGGTCGGCCAGCAGGTCCGGGGCGAAGCGGCGCTGGTTGGTCAGGTCGCGCTCCAGCACCCAGCCCAGGTGCGCGTGCCAGAACCCGCGCACCAGCGCGACCGGCGAGGTGCCGAACAGCCACGGCGAGTGCGGGTCGCCATCGCGGTCGGAGAACGCGTGGTGCCTGCGGTGATCGGCGACCCAGTGCAGGATCGGGCCCTGCACGGACAGGCTGCCCAGCACGGCGAGGCTGACCCGGACCCAGCGCTTGGCCTTGAACGCGCCGTGCGTGAAGTACCGGTGGAAGCCGACGGTCACGCCCAGGATGGTGATCGTGTACCAGACGGCGGCCAGGACCGCGCTCACCCAGTCCAGGCCCCACCCCCAGACGACGGGCACCGTCGCGATGATCGCGAGCACCGGGACGATCACGAAGACGTAGACCATGACGTGCGCGGCGAGACCCCGCTCCGGGCCGAACAGCGGAGCGGGGCCCGACCGGGTGACGGGTGGCTGGGCAGGGGCGACGAGCGAGGGCTCCATGAACGATCACCTCGGTGTCCGCAGGAACGGGCACGCCAAGCAGACCCGATCAGGTCAGCCGGCCGTTCACGTCACAGCCAACCACAGCGCACCGCGAGGTGAACTTATTTGATCGCGAACACCGACCAGCTGTGACCCGCGTCGACGCTGCGGTAGAGCCGCGACGCGCCGACCGGGCTCTGCGGCAGCCCTGCGACCAGATAACCAGTGCCCGAGCTGGGGAAAGCCAGGTCCCACAGGCCGGGCAGGTCGGTCACGGTGAGTGTGGTCCGCCAGGTCCTGCCGCCGTCGAAGGTGGCATAGAGCAGGTTCGCGTCCGCGACCTGAGTGGCCGCCGAGGCGATCCGCGGACTGACCGTGGCGAACTCACCCTGATACCCGTCGACCGGCAACGGGCCCACCGCCACGAACTTCTGGCCCAGCGCCGGTGCGGCCACGAGGTTCTTCACCTGCTGGCCGGGCTGCGGATCGGCCGGGTCGGCCGAGCAGATCACCAGCACGTGACCGGACCGGATCCCGGCCAGCGACGGCGTGGTGGAGTTGACCGGGCAGGGGACCGGCGCGGCGGTGAAGGTGGTGCCGTCGTGCGAGTACCAGTACCGCTCGGTGTGGTAGGTGTTCCCGGCCGCGATCTGCAGCACGCCACCGGTCGCGGTGACCTGCGCGTAGTCGTAGGGGAGCCCGGTCCAGGCCAGCCACGGCACCGGCGTGAGTGTGTCGGCGTCGACCGCGCCCGAGTAGATCTTGGTGGTGGTGTCCGGCCCGGTGCCGACCGCGAACACCTTGTTCTTGAAGACGGTCACCGAGGAGATGTCGATGTGGTCGGTCGGGTTGAGCCCGTCCAGCGACACGGTGGACCAGTGCCGGGCGCCGTCCTGGGTGGTCCAGAGGTATTCGCCGTCGGTGGCGAAGCCGATCTTGTTCGACGCGAACGTCAGCGCGACGTGGTTGGAGTTGGCGGGTAAGGCGATCGGCGGCGCGGTGAGTTGCTGCCAGGTCGTGCCGCCGTCGTTGGTGCCGAACAGGAACTGGCAGGAGTCGGACCACGTGCACGCGGCGTAGCCGAACACGAAACCGTGTTGCGCGGTCAGCCAACTCGTCGAGGCCGGCTGGAAACCGGTCGGCACCGGGGAAGGAGTTGCCGCGTTCGCGACTCCGATCGGTGCGAGCAGAAAAACGGCAGCGAGGGCGGCCGTGACGAATCGAATTTTTCTCACAACTTGCAGACGCGTGGTCACCACTGAGGGTTGTCATACCAACTGGTTGGTATTACGTTGGCCCGGTCGTAGCGCAGCACCCCTGGAGGTCGTGTGTTCCTCGCCAGCACCATGCAGGACTTCCCGCTCACCATCACCGCGATCCTGCGGCACGGCGCCACCGTCTACCGCGACAGCGAATGCGTCACCTGGACCGGCGCGTCATCGACCACGGTCAGCTACGCCCAGATCTCGGCCAACGCCGAACGCCTGGCCGCCGCGCTGACCAAACTCGGGGTCGGCGAAGGCGACCGGGTCGCCACCTTCGCCTGGAACAACGCCGAACACCTCGAGGCCTACTTCGCCGTGCCCTGCATGGGCGCCGTGCTGCACACGCTCAACATCCGGCTGTTCCCCGAGCAGCTCAGCCACATCATCAACCACGCCGAGGATCGGTTCGTCATCGTCGACGGATCGCTGATTCCGTTGCTGGCCAGGGTTGTCGGCGAGCTGAAGACCGTCGAGGCCTTCATCGTGATCGGCGACGCCGACGCGTCTGCCTTGGGCGACAAGCCGGTGCTCCGCTACCACGAACTGCTCGCCGCCGAGGAACCCGGCTTCGCCTGGCCGGAAATCGACGAACGGGCCGCCGCCGCGATGTGCTACACCAGCGGCACCACCGGCGACCCCAAGGGCGTCGTCTACTCGCACCGTTCCACGTTCCTGCACGCGCAGGCGCTGTTGTCCGCGACCATGTCCGGCATCACCGAGGCCGACCGGGTGCTGGCCATCGTGCCGATGTTCCACGTCAACGCCTGGGGCCTGCCCTACGCCTCCTTCCTCGGCGGCGCGAGCCTGCTGATGCCCGGCCCGTTCCTGCAACCCGAGCCGATCGCCCGGTTCGTGCACCAGGAGAAAGCCACCATCGTGTCGGCTGTGCCGACCATCTGGCAGGCGCTGCTCAGCTACGGCGAGACCACCGACATCGACCTCTCTTCGCTGCGTTCCGGCACGTCCGGTGGCGCGGCCGCGCCGAGGAGCCTGTTCGAGAAGTTCGAGCAGCGCTACGGATTGCGGATCATCCAGGGCTGGGGGATGACCGAGACCAGCCCGCTCGGCGGCATGGCGTGGCCGCCGCCCGGTGTCGAGGAAGGCACCGAGGAAGACCTGGACTGGCGGATGAAATCCGGCCGCATCCCCGCCGGGGTGGAAATGCGCATTGTCGCCCCGGACGGTGCGGTACTGCCGTGGGACGGGGAAGCGACCGGCGAGATCGAGGTGCGCGGGCCGTGGATCACCGGTTCCTACTTCCGTGATCCCGCACCGGAGAAGTTCGACGACGGCTGGCTGCGCACCGGCGACATCGGCACCATCGACCGGCGCGGTTTCTTCCAGATCACCGACCGCGCCAAGGACGTGATCAAGTCCGGCGGGGAGTGGATTTCCTCGGTGGAGCTGGAAAATCACCTGATGAACCACCCGGCCGTGCTGGAGTGCGCGGTGATCGGCGTCCCAGACCCCCGCTGGGACGAACGACCGCTCGCGTTCATCGTGGCGCGCGAGGGAGCGCAGGCGACTGCCGAAGAACTCGCCGCCTTCCTCGCCGGCCGGGTGGCGCGCTGGCAGGTGCCGGAGAACTGGACGTTCGTCGCGGAGATCCCCAAGACCACGGTGGGCAAGTTCGACAAGAAGCCGCTGCGCGCCCGGTTCGCGGCCGGTGAGATCACCGTGACCCGCACGATCTAGCGGGACCAGTTCGGGTCGCGGCCGCAGGCGCCGAGCATCGCGTCGAACTCGCTCGCGTCCGCCGCGACCTTCACCACCGGCCGGAACGACGCGCCGGCCGCCAGCCGCTCCGGTCCGTCCGGGATCCTCGACACCAGCGGCATCGTCGCGCGGACCGCGTCGAGGTCCGGGTCGAACTCGACGCCGATGGCCCGTGCGACGTCCCAGGCGTGCACCAGGTAGTCGACGGTGTGCATGGCCAGTGCGACGTCGGCCGGGAACGTCGCGTCCTTGGCCACCTCGGGGATGGCGAACTGTCGCTCCAGCACGCCGTCTTCGGCGAACGCGGCCAGTACCTCCTCGGCGGCCTTGCGGTATTCGGCGACCGGATCCGGGCCGAGCGGCCGGTTCTCCCACACCGAGAGGTCGGCGCCGTTTCCGTTGGCGGAGGCGGCGAAACCCCGGTGTTGCGCGGCCATGTGGGTCAACAGTTCGGCCAGGTTCCACTCCGCGCAGGGCGTGGACCTGCTCAGGTCGGATTCGTGGACGCGGTCGACGACGCCGATGCTCGCCCGGACGACCCGGGCGTTCTGTGTGACGATATCTGTAAGCATATGCCTATCATGTGCTCGTGCGTACGATACGTCAAGGCGTATCTTGCCAGCCATGGCGTCGAACCGGGCCGACCTCGCGGCGATGATGTATCCGCTCAGCCGTGCGCTGATCGCGGCCGAACTGCCGATCCTGCGCGCGCACGAGATCTCGATGTGGGGCTATGCCGTGCTCAACGCGCTGGTCGAGCAGCCGATCCGCACCCAGTCCGCGCTGGCCCAGGCGATCGGCGCCGACAAGACCCGGATCATCGGCACGCTCGACGAGTTGCAGGACCGCGACCTGATCGAACGCACCCCCGACCCGGACGACCGCCGCGCCCACCAGCTCGCGCTCACCGAAGCGGGCCGGGCCGTGCACGAGGCGGTCCAGTCCGACATTCAGCGCGGCGAGAACCGCCTGCTGGCCCGGATGCCCGCCGCCGATCGCCGCGCTTTCCTGCGCGGGCTGCAATTTCTGGCCGAAATCCCGCCCGAGGAGATCACCTATGCCCCCTGACGTGCGGGTCAGCGAGCCCGACCCGACCTGGCCGGACCGGGCCGCGAAGCTGCTGGCCGAGATCCGCGCCGCGCTCGGCCCGGCCGTCGTGCACGCCGACCACATCGGCAGCACCTCGATTCCGGGCATGGCGGCCAAGAGCATCCTCGACCTTCAACTGTCCGTTGTGGACCTCGACGTGGCCGAACGGGACTTCATGGCGCCCTTGGCCGAACTCGGTTTCCGTTTCAAGCCCTACCTGGGCGACCATGTGCCCGCGGGCAGCGGCGACGCGCAGGAGAACTGGGCCAAGCGGTTCTGGTCGCGTCGCGACCATCCCGGCGACGAGGCCAACCTGCACGTGCGCCGGGTCGGCTCACCCAACGAGCGACTGGCGCTGCTGTTCCGCGACTGGTTCCGCGCCCACCCGGCCGCCGTACCCGGCTATGCCGCGTTCAAGCAGACTCTCGCCCGCCACCTGCCCGACATCGAGGGCTACACCGACGTGAAGGACCCGGTGGTGGACCTGGTGATCGGGATCGCCGCCGACTGGGCGAAGGAAACCCGCTGGCAGCCGCATGCCGCGGCGCGGACGGCAACTATGCCTGAGCGATCAGGTCCAGCCATTGCACCAGCAGCGCCTGCTCGGCGGCGGTGAGGCCGGTGCTCGCGCCGGGCAGGCTCGCCTTGAGCGCGATCGCGTGGCTCGCCGTGCCCGCCTCGGCGACCGGTTGCGCGGTGTCGGTGGTGATCGCGGCCAGGATCGCCTCGCGCACCCGAGTGGACAGTTCGGGATCGCGGTCCTCCGGCTTGGTCGCGATCAGGCTCAGCGCGACCCCGGAACTCGCCGAGTGGATCATCTGCGCCGCCCGTTCCACGCTCACCAGCAGCCGCCCGGCCGCCGCGATCCGGCCGACCAGCGCATGCAGGATCTCCTGCGCGCGCATTGCCGCCGCCGGCGTCGAGTAGTCGGCCCGGGGTTCGCCGTACATCAGCGTGTAGAACGCCGGATTGGCCACGCCGAAGCCGACGTGCAGGTCCCAGCCGCCGCGCAGGTCCTCGACCGGATCGTCGGTCGGCGGTCGTTCGGCCTTGGTGGTGAGGTAGCTGGCGAAGCCGTAGCCCGCGACCTCGTCGAGCAGGCCCTGCATGTCGCCGAACGCCCGGTAGATCGTCGGCGCCTGCACCCCGGCCGCCGCACTGACCGCACGCGTGGACACCGCGTCCCGGCCGCCCTCGGCGAGCAGCGTCGCGGCGGCCCGGATGATCCGGTCCCGGGTGGTCAGCGCCTCGTCTGTCATGAATCGATGTTAACAGTTACGTGTTAGCGAGCAAGCCGGTACTGATCAGGCCGGTCAGCGTGTCGATGGCGGCCTCGTCGCTCAACGGCGGCGTCTGCCCGGTGCACTGGGTGTAGCAGAAGTACTCGAGCAGGCAGCTGATGCCCAGCGCGGTCGCGTACGCGCCGCCCTGATCGCCGTCCGCGCGCGATTGGAGAATGTGCCGGGCCCAGCAGCGCACCTCGCGTTCGCGCAGTTGTTGTTGGGCCGCCTGGAATTCCGGGTGCACCGACGCGGCCTGGAAGATGCCGATCATCTCCGCCTGCCGCGCCCGGTACCACCGCCAGTACGCCTCCACCCTGCCCCGCACGTCGGCCGTGCGGGGCAGGGCGGGCTCGATCGGGTCGAGATCGGCGATCAATGCGCGCAGCAGCGCGGCCTTGTCGGTGAAGTACCGGTAGAACAGGCCGTTGGCGCGGCCGGCCTCCTCGGTGATGTCGGTGATCTTCATGTCCGCGTAGCCCTTGCGCACCAGCAACCGCCGCGCCGCGTCCTTCAGCTCCGCCGCCGTTCGCTGCGCTTTCGTCATCGTCGCGACCACGGTTCGATCACTTCGTCAGCGTGATGATCGTGGCGCTGCCCGGATTGACGCTCAGCGACAGCGTGCTGCCGTTGACGCTCACCGGCGTGGTGGCCGGCGCGCCGAGCGTCCCGTTGCCTTGCACGCTCTGCCCGCCCAGGGTGATCCCGCTGGTCGCGGTCAGCCCGCTCGCGGTCAGGTTCTCCCTGGTGCCGCCGGTGAACGTGGCGCCGAGATCGAGGGTGAGCGCGGCGGCGCCGTGGCTGGCCGGGTCGTCCACGTTGTCCAGTACGACCTTCATGGTGGAACCGTTCACCACCGCGTACGCGCGCACGTCGGCCCAGGCCGGGTTGCTCAGGTTGGCGAACTTCCCGGTGCCGAGCTGGTGCACGAACGCCATGCCGTAGTACTCCGGCTGCGCGGACACGTTGCCCGCGTTGGCATCCGCGGTCGTCGCCGCGCAGAACGGCGTGTAGTACATGTACAGCGGCTTCGGACCGTTGCACAGCACGACGGTGCCGTGCATGTAGTCGCCCGCCGCGCCTTCGCGCGCCATCACCAGCTGGTCGTCGATCTCCCACAACGCCGAGGCGAAGACGTTGCTGACGCCCGGCTGGCCCTCGCACACCACCGAGTTGCCCTCGTCGAAGACGCCCGGCACCTTCAGCTTGGCCGCCGCCGTGACCATCTCGTCCGCGTTGGCCTTTTCGGCGTTGCGCACGCCGGTGCCGAGCAGGTCGGCGATGGTCGGGTTGCCGCCGCAGGTGCTGGAGGTGAGCGGGTAGTAGTGGCTGGTCAGCTCGGCGATGTCCGGGTGGGCCTGCTCGTTGGCGATGAACGCGGACTGGAACGAGCTGTTCGGCGCGGTGCCGGTGTCCGACCCTTCGATCGGCACGCCGGGCGCCGCGGTCCGGATCGCTTTGGCGTAGGCCTCGAACGCGGTGAAGTAGCCGGCCGTCGAGCTGTAGTAGAAGTTCGGCTCGTTGCCGATCTCGATCGCGGCCAGCGACGACCCCAGCGCCGCCTTCGCGTGGGCTGCCTCGTCCGCCGCGCGGTTGACGTCGTACTGCTTGAGGTTGACGCCGAGGATCACCTTCCAGCCGCCGGCCTGCGCCAGCTTCGCCAGGTTGGCCAGGCCGGCCGGGGTGATGGTGGCGATCGCCCAGGATGGCGCGGTCTCGCCGCTGGAGGTCCAGAACGACTGGTCGACGGTGTTGCCGCCGACGCGCAGGATGGACGCACCGAGCGTCTTGAAGTACTGGGCGAGGTTGCCCGAGCCGAACGACGGGATGGCCAGGTCGGACGCTTCCAGCGAGATGCCCTCGGAGTTCGCGTTCAGCGAGGTCGTGGTCTGCGCCGGGTCGATGGTGATCACCGGCGCGGCGCCCGGTGCCGCGTTCGCGGCGACCCCCAGCGCCGCGACCAGCGCGCTCGCC
>DATFHN010000093.1:0-23581 GCA_035248365.1 Pseudonocardiaceae bacterium
CCCGAGCGGCGGGCGCGGCCGTGCGCCCGTTCGACCAGCAGCGGGCCGAACGCGCCGTGCGCGAACTATTGTCCGCCTGCGGCGAGGACCCGGACCGGGAAGGCCTGCGGGACACCCCGGCGCGGGTGGCGCGGGCCTACCGCGAACTGTTCGCGGGCCTGTTCATCGACCCGGACGCGGTGCTGGCCAAGACGTTCGACGAAGGCCACGAGGAACTGGTGCTGGTCACCGAGATTCCGCTGTTCAGCTTCTGCGAACACCACCTGCTGCCCTTCCACGGCGTCGCGCACGTCGGCTACATCCCGAACCAGGCGGGCCGGGTCACCGGCCTTTCCAAGATCACCCGGCTGGTCGACCTCTACGCCAGGCGCCCGCAGGTGCAGGAGCGGCTGACCTCGCAGATCGCCGACGCCATCGTGCGCAAACTCGATCCGCGCGGGGTGATCGTGGTGATCGAGGCCGAACACCTGTGCATGAGCATGCGCGGCATCCGCAAACCCGGCGCGCGCACCACCACTTCGGCCGTCCGGGGCACGCTGCGCAGTTCCGCGTCCTCGCGTGCCGAGGCGATTGCCCTGATCCGAGCGGGTTCGTCATGACCAGTCCCACCAGCCTCCTGCCGCGTCCCGACCGCTGCGTCGTGATGGGCGTGCTCAACGTCACACCCGACTCGTTCTCGGACGGCGGCCGCTACCTCGACCCGGCCGATGCGGTCGCACACGGCATCGCCATGTGGCGGCGCGGCGCCGACCTGATCGACGTCGGCGGCGAATCGACCCGCCCCGGCGCCGAGCGAGTCGCCCCGGAGGTGGAGAGCGCGCGCGTGATCGGCGTGATCAGGGCGCTGTACGAGGCAGGCGTGCCGGTCAGCGTCGACACCACCAGGGCCCGCGTCGCGGAGGCCGCGCTCGACGCCGGCGCGCGGCTGGTCAACGACGTCTCCGGCGGCCTGGCCGACCCGGACATGGCCAAGGTCGTGGCGGAGCGCGGCGTGCCGTGGATCCTGATGCACTGGCGCGGGCACAGCAAGAACATGACCGCGCTGGCCAACTACGCCGACGTGGTCACCGACGTGCGCGACGAGCTGTCCGACCGCGTCGACGCCGCGCTCGCCGCGGGCGTTTCGGCCGACGCGCTGGTGCTCGATCCCGGCCTCGGCTTCGCCAAGCACGCCGAGCACGACTGGGCGCTGCTGCAACGGCTCGACGTGCTGTGCAAACTCGGCTTCCCGGTGCTGGTCGGCGCCTCCCGCAAACGTTTCCTGGGCCGGTTGCTCGCCGATCAGGACGGCACTCCCCGCCCGCCGGACGGTCGTGAGGTCGCCACCGCGGCGATCTCCGCGCTCGCCGCCGTCGCGGGCGTGTGGGGAGTGCGCGTGCACGACGTGGACAGCTCGCTGGACGCGGTGGCCGTGGCCGCTGCGTGGCAGCGCGGCGCGGACAAGGGGCAGTCGCGATGACCGATCGGATCACCCTCACCGGACTGCGGGTTCGTGGCTATCACGGGGTTTTCGAACACGAGCGCCGCGACGGCCAGGACTTCCTGCTCGACGCCACCCTCTGGCTCGACCTCACCGCGGCCGCTGCCACCGACGACCTCACCCGCACGGTCCACTACGGCGAACTCGCCGAGCTGGCGGCCAAGATCATCGAGGGCCCGGCCGTCGATCTGATCGAAACCGTGGCAGGCCGGATCGCCGACGCGATCATGGCGGACGAGCGCGTGCGGGCCACCGAGGTCACCATCCACAAGCCGTCCGCGCCGATCCCGCTGACCTTCGCCGACGTGTCGGTCACCATCCGCCGCTCCCGCAATCCCGCTGAGGAGTTCCCGACTTGAGCAGAGCTGTACTGTCCCTCGGCTCGAATCTCGGCGACCGGCTCGGCTACCTGCGCCTGGCCGTTCGCGGGTTCGGTGCAGCGGTGCGCGCCATGTCGCCGGTCTACGAGACCGCGCCGTGGGGCGTCGTCGACCAGGGCGATTTCCTCAACGCGGTGCTGATCGTGCAGGACCCGGCCGTCGACGAATGGGGCTGGCTGCGCCGAGGCCAGCAACTCGAACAGGACGCGCACCGCGAACGCAACCAGCACTGGGGCCCGCGCACCCTCGACGTGGACGTGGTCACCGTCGACGGCGTCACCTCCACCGACCCGGAGTTGCTCCTCCCACACCCCGGCACCCCGAAGCGGGCCAGCGTGCTGGTCCCGTGGCTGGACATCGACCCGGACGCCGAACTGCCCGGCCACGGCCGGATCGCCACACTGCTCGCCGCGCTCGACCCGGCCGAACTGGCCGGGGTGCGGCGAACCGACCTGAGTTTGGTGGGGGAATGAGGTTCACCAGGAGCCGGGACCTGATCATCGCGGGCGTCGTCGTCGCGATCCTGGTCAACCTGTTCCTCCGGCTCGACTACGACTCCGTCCCGCCGCTGCCGCTGCTGGCCGGGGCCACGTTCGCGGTGATCGCGTTGGTCGAGACCTGGTTCGCTTTCGTTGTCCGGGCCCGGATCAACCGCAAACCCGGCACCACCCCGATCAAGGCGCTCACCGCGGTCCGCGCGGTCGCGCTGGCCAAGGCATCGTCGCTGATCGGCGCGGTCATGGCCGGGGCGTGGCTGGGCGTGCTGGTGTATGTGGTGCCGTTGACCAGCCAGCTCAGCGTCGCCGGCGGAGACACCCGGGCGAGCATCGTCGGTCTGGTGTCCGCGGCCGGTCTGATCGCGGCCGGGTTGTGGCTGGAGCACTGTTGTCGTACGCCGGATGATCCGGAGCCTGATCCGGATGACGCACAGAGGCCGTATTCGGGCTAAGCAGATCGTCTTTTCAGCGGCTTTCGCCGTTCAGAAGATGTTCATCAGGCGGCGAGCTGGTCACAGATCAATAACCGACCGGTACGGTATCCGCCATGACCGGCGGTAGTGACTCCGACAAGATCGACCCCGATCGGGGTAACACCTCTGGCCGCCTGCTGTTCGGCGCCGCGTTGATCTTCGCCGTCGGTGCCACGTTGACGCTGGTCTTCGCGACCAACGCGCAATGGCTCAAGCTCGCCGTGATCGCCGCGCTGTGGGCCGCGTTCTTAGGCGCGATGCTCAGCGTGAAGTATCGCCATCAGGCCGCCGCCCGAGCGGGTGAAGTCGCCGACCTCCAGGCCGTGTACGAACTGGAACTCGAACGCGAGGTCGCCGCCCGACGCGAATACGAACTCGAAGTCGAGGCCGACACCCGGCGACGCCTCACCGAGGAGAACGCGGCCAGCAGCAGCGAGGACATCGCCGCGCTCCGCACCGAACTCCGTGCGCTGCGCGAAAACCTGGAACGCCTGACCGGCGGCGAGGTGCTGGTCGAACGCTTCGCGCTGCGCGCACAGTCCACCCGCGTGCGCAGCATCGGCGACCCGGTGGCCGCGCCCGCGATCATGGCGGGCGACGACAGTCCGCGCAGCATCACCGCAGGCCCCGCGACCCGGATGCCCGCCAACGCCCCCATCCAGATGCCCGGCCGCACGCCTCGCGGCCCAGCCCGCTCGGTCGACGCGGTGCTCGACCCGTCGACAGAACTGTTCGAACCCGCGCCGGCGCCGAGGCAGCGCCCCGATTCGCGACCGCACCGCGACGCACCGACTGGTCCACAGTCGACTGGCCAGCAGCCGATCGTGGTGCAGCGCAGGCCGGAGCCGCCCCGGGTGCCCACGCAGCCGACCGGCGAGCAGAGCAGGCCCGGCATGCGCCCCGCCCCGATCAACCCGCCGCTGCCGCGCCAGCCAAGCGGACCCAGCCAGCGCACCGGCGCCGGCCAGCACAGCGGCGACCAACCGAGCCGGACCAACCAGCCGAGCGGCAGCAGTTGGCCCGGCCGAAGCCCTCAGAGCCAGCAGAGCCGCCAGAACGGAAGCGGCCCGCGCCCGTTCGGCGACGACCCGCGCAGCGATGCCTATCCGATCGGCGATCGGCCGGGCGGCGACGGCCACTCGATCGCTGGCAGCCAGCGCAGCGATGCCTATCCGGTCGCTGGCAGCCAGCGCAGCGGGGCTTACTCGGTCGCCGGCGACCAGCGCAGCGGGGCTTACTCGGTCGTCGGTGATCAGCGCAGCGGGGCCTACTCGGCCGCCGGTGATCAGCGCAGCGGCGCCCATCCGATCGGCCGCGATTCCCATCCGGTCGGCGACAACCCGCGCAGCGACGCTTATCCGGTCCGCGGCGATTCCCATCTGGTCGGCGACAATCCGCGCGACACCCACTCGGTCGGCGGACGCCAGCCAAGCGGCGCTTATCCGATCGTCGCTGGGCAGCGCGGCGACGGCCACTCGGACGGGGACCGGCAGCGCGGCGACTCTTATTCGGTTGGCGGGCGGCAGCCTGGTCGTACTGGCGCCAACTCGGTTGGCGGTCGCCAATCGGGGCCGGGGCATACCGGCGCCAACCCGATCATGGTGCGGCAACCGGGCAGCACTGGGGCGCAGCCGGTCGTCGGGCGATCGGGTGACGACGCGGATCCCAGTTCCACGCCGACCCGGTTCGCCACTCCGGTGGCCAGGCCCTCGACTGGCCAGACCGGCCCGGCCGGTCACGCGGCTGGGTCCGCGCGCCGGACGGGCGGCCGCCGCCACGCGTCCGAACCGGACTACGACGCCGCCCGGCTCGACGGCGCGCCGTCCGACAGCGCCCGGTTCGACGGCGGGCCGTCCGACAGCAGCCGGTTCGATGCGTCGCCGTCCAGCAGCAGCCGGTTCGACGCAGCGCCATCCGGCGGCAGCCGGTTCGGCGCGGCTCCGTTCGACGAGAGCCGGTTCGGGCACGACTCGTTCGACGAGGGCTCGTTCGATGGGGAGCGGTTCGAACACGAGCCCTTTGGTCGCGAGTCGTTCGAACCGGAATCGTTCGAACAGGGCGGGCGGCACGGGAGCGGTTCGCATCGGCCGGTGCCCCGGCCTGCCGCGGCGATGTCCGCAGCGGCGCCGGCTTACGCGTCCGCTGGCGCGCGCTCCAGCGGACGGCGAGCCGCACCGGAAGCCGGTGCGCACACGGCCGGTCGATCGGTCACCGACTTGATCGCCGCCCACGCCTCGGCCGAGGACGGGCCGCGCAGGCATCGCCGTCGCGCTGACTGAACATCATCTCGCGACTGTCCTTACTGGTCAGTGCCGTCCTCCTTCCGATTCGTGCGCCACTGACGTGGCCAGCGCGCGTGCCACTCGTTGCCGGAGGCATGCCGTACCGACGGCCGGTGGCCGCTCGGTAAAGCCATCGCCGGTCGAGCTGTGCTCGCGCGATGTTTGCCTGCCTCGGCAACTGGAACGAGACCCCACAACCTCGTTGCCCGGTGCGCCCTTGCTTGCGTTTCCATGACACCTATCTTCGAACATACGTTCGAACGATGCAAGATCGCGATCGGGTGATTTTTTGCGGGCTTGGCGTGGTAACGGTGGGTGAAGCTGGTCACCCGTGCGCGGCGGGGGCGTTTGCCCGGCGTTACGCTCCCGACGTCGTCCGGTACCCAAGGCAGTGGGACTGGAACGAGTGGAGGAGGCGCCGTGGTCAGCGGCAAAGGAGCCCCGCCGTGACGCGGCCCGCGCGGCTGGCGGTCGGCGTGGTTTCCGCCGGCCGGGTCGGTGCGGTGCTCGGTGCGGCGTTGGCGCGGGCGGGTCATACCGTGGTCGCGGCCAGTGGGGTTTCCCGGGAATCGGTGCGGCGCGCGGAAAATCTGCTGCCGGACGTGCCACTCCTGCCGCCGGACGAGGTCGCGGCGATCGCGGATCTGGTGCTGCTCGCCATTCCGGACGACGCGCTGGCCGGAACCGTGCGCGGCCTGGTTGCCACGGATTCGTTGCGGCCCGGGCAGATCGTGGTGCACACCTCCGGCGCGCACGGCGTCGACGTGCTCGAACCGGCGATCGCGATCGGCGCGCTCGGCCTGGCCATTCATCCGGTGATGACGTTCACCGGCAACGTCGAAGACCTGCAACGCATCGACGCCTGCTGCTTCGGCATCACGGCGGTCGCCGAGGACGAGGCGGCCTGGAACGTGGCCGAGGCGCTGGTCGTGGAGATGGGCGCGGAGCCGGTGCGGGTGCCCGCGCAGGCGCGCTCGCTGTATCACGCCGCGCTGGCCCACGGGTCGAACCACCTGGTCACGCTGGTCGCGGACTGCGCCGATCTGCTGCGTGAGGCCGGGATCACGCCGACCAGCAGGCTGCTGGAGCCGTTGTTGTCGGCCGCGCTGGACAACGTGCTGCGGCACGGCGATCGCGCGCTGACCGGGCCGGTGGCCAGGGGCGACGCGCAGACCGTACGCGCGCACCTGAATGTCCTGGCCGGTTCGGACGCGCTGCCCGCGTATGTCGCGCTGGCGCGGCGCACCGCGGACCGCGCGGTGCTGGCCGGGTTGTTGTCGGAGTCCTCTGCTGCCGAGGTGCGCGCCGTGCTCGATGAGGGACAAGGATGAACGGGACACTCTTCACACCGGGCGAGCTGACCGTCCACAACGGAGCCGCGCAGCTGGTCAAGGTGACTCGCGCGCTGCGCACCGCCGGTCGCCGCGTGTGCCTGGTACCGACCATGGGAGCCCTGCACGAGGGGCATCGCGCGCTGATCCGGCAGGCCAGGCGGGTGCCGGGGGCGAGCGTCGTGGTCAGCGTGTTCGTGAACCCGCTGCAGTTCGGCCCGGCCGAGGACCTGTCCCGCTATCCGCGCCCGTTCGCCTCCGATGTGGAGGTTTGCCGCGCGGAAGGCGTTGAGCTGGTGTTCCACCCGGATGTCGAGGAGCTGTACCCGGAGGGGTCGTCGGTAACCGTCCACCCCGGACCGCTCGGCTCCGAACTGGAGGGGACGAGCAGGCCGGGGCATTTCGCCGGGGTGCTGACCGTGGTGGCGAAGCTGTTCAACATCGTCCGTCCGGACTTCGCCTATTTCGGCGAAAAGGATTACCAGCAACTGGTTCTGGTCCGGCGGATGGTCACCGATCTCAATCTGGACGTGAAAGTGGTCGGCGTGCCGATCGTGCGGGAACCGTCCGGTTTGGCGTTGTCATCCCGCAACGTCTACCTCGATGACGAGCAAAAACGCGCCTCGATCGCGTTGTCGGCGGCGCTGAGCGCGGGCGCGCACGCGGGCGCGGAAGGCGCGGACGCGGTGCTGGCCGCGGCGAACGCGGTGCTGGCCACCGAGCCGAGCGTGCAACTGGACTACCTGCATCTACGGGGCACCGACCTCGGCCCGGCGCCGACGGTAGGCCCGGCCCGGCTGCTGGTCGCGGCGCGCCTCGGCAGTACCCGGCTGATCGACAACGCGGCGTTGCTGCTCGGCGAGGCCGTCGACCCCGACGCGGAAAGGTAAGGCGCGATGTTGCGCACCATGCTCAAGTCCAAGATCCACCGCGCCACGGTGACCACGGCGAACCTGCACTACGTGGGCTCGGTCACGGTCGACGAGGACCTGATGGAGGCCGCCGACCTGCTGGCCGGCGAGCAGGTCAGCATCGTCGACGTGACCAACGGCGCCCGGCTGGACACCTACGTGATCCCGGGCGAGCGGGGTAGCGGCGTGCTCGGCATCAACGGCGCCGCCGCGCATCTGGTGCACCCCGGTGACCTGGTCATTCTGATCTCCTACGGGCTGATGGACGCGGCCGAGGCGACCGCGTACCGGCCCAGGGTGATCTTCGTGGACGGCCGGAACAAGATCGTGGCAGCCGGCGCGGATCCCGGGCACGCGCCCGAGGGGAGCGGGCTGGTCAGCGGCGGGTTGAGCCGGGTCGAGATCGACCTGGCCAGTGCCGAGACCGAGGCCGCCGCGGCGCTGGACGCGCTGCTCAAGACGGACAGCTGAGCGGGCGTCGTGCTGCTCTGCGTCGACGTCGGCAACACCAACATCGTGCTCGGCCTCTACGAGGGCGCGGGCAAGGGCGCCAAGCTGGTGCGCGACTGGCGGATGCGCACGGACGCGCGCACCACCGCCGACGAACTCGCGCTGTCCATCCGCGGCCTGCTCGGTGAGCACGCCGACGAGGTCACCGGCGTGTCCGCGCTCTCGACAGTGCCGGCGGTGCTGCGTGAGCTGCGGGTCATGCTGAACCGCTACTACGGGCACGTGCCGCAGGTCGTGGTCGAGCCGGGCGTGCGCACGGGAGTGCCGCTGCTGGTCGACAATCCGCGCGAGGTCGGCGGCGACCGGGTGATCAATACCCTTGCCGCGCATTACCTGCACTCGACCGCGTGCATTGTGGTGGACTTCGGCACGTCGACCAATATCGACGTGATCTCGGCGAAGGGCGAATTCCTCGGCGGGGTGTTCGCGCCGGGAATCGAGATTTCGGTTGACGCGCTGGCCGCTCGGGCGGCGCAGTTGCGCAAGGTCGAAGTGGTGGCGCCGCGCTCGGTGATCGGCAAGAACACCGTCGAGTGCCTCCAGTCCGGGATTGTCTACGGTTTCACCGGTCAGGTCGACGGTTTGGTCCGCAGGATCATCGCGGAATTGCACGCAGGAACCGAGCCGGGACCGGTCGCGGTGATCGCCACCGGCGGCCTTGCTCCGGTCGTGCTGGCCGAATCCGAGACCATCGGCTATCACGTGCCCGAGTTGACCCTGCTTGGCCTGCGGCTCGTTTTCGAGCGCAATACGCGCTGACCAGCGCCGTTTCCCCGGACAACGGGGGCGAGTAGCGCAAAGCGCGGAATCGAGACAGAGTCGGAGTGCGATCAGCGTTGATTTGTGCCGGCTCGGGTCATCCCTCACCAGGCAATATTGCAATTTGACTGTAGTGCTTCTTGGAACTCGGAACGGTGTTGTCTGGAATGTAGTAAGGCTGGTACCGTCGATACCGATTCCGGTTAATGCACGCAAGAGCCGAAAGGGTGCGGTGCTTGTTGGCAGAAGTCGTGCCGGAATCATCTCGTCGCCGGTGGCGATCAGTCGTTTAGATCGCAGGGAGGAAGCACATGGCGCAGAAGGTCACGGTGACCTTGGTTGACGACATCGATGGGTCGACCGCCGAGGAAACCGTAGAGTTCGGTCTGGATGGTGCGACGTACCAGATCGATTTGTCGGGCGACAATGCCGTCCGGTTACGCGACGCGCTTACCGAGTACGTCGGTCACGCCCGGCGAGCCGGCGGTCGCAAGCGCATTGCCCGGCCTGGTCTGCCTGGCCCACGGACCGCGTCGGCCGACCGCGAACAGAACCAGGCAATTCGCGATTGGGCGCGCAAGCAGGGCTACAAGGTGTCGGATCGCGGCCGCATCCCGGCCGAGGTGCTCGACGCCTACCACCGCAAGAACTAAAGCAACGAGCGCGTTTGCGCGATAGATTTTCCGGGGGTTTGGGTTATCCCTGCTCGGGGTGGCAGGGATAACTGCTCAGAGGTCCTGACACAATCAACCCAGGCGGGGACAGGTTTCGCATTCTCCCTGACCATTGCGCAACGCATAGTGGAAGCAGCAGCTTTCCCGTCGCCGCGTCCAGCCGCCCGCACCCTGCTCGACCAGGGTCGATGCCGAGGTGAACGGCGTCAGCGCGGCGGGCAGCACCAGCGCGGCGTCGGTGACGCCATCGGCCTCAGCGCCGCAGTAGCGCCCGGCCAGCCACAGTCCTTCGTCCAGCGCGTCGGTGGCCGCCGCCCACAGCGTGCGCCTGCCGAACCGGACGCCGGGCCGGAAGGCGGCGGCGAACTGGGCGGCGTGACCGGCGAAGCGGGCCCGTAGCAGGGCGGCCAGCGCGTCCTCGTCGGCGACCACGGTGGCGACCGGGCTGTCGGCTGCCGAGTCGTCAGGCAGGCAGGCGAACCGCTGGTCCAGCAGTGCCACCGCGTCCGGGTTCGGGCGGGCGGTGCCGAGCCGGAAGGCCAGCGCGTCCGGGCGCAGTTCGGGCACGCGGCGGCAGCGGTGGAACAGCAGTCCGGCCAGCAGGCCGGGCACGGCCAGGTACCAGGTGAGCAGATAGCCGGCGACGACCCGCTCGGGCGCCTCGTCGTAGGTGTCCCGCAGCCAGGCGGCGAGTTCGGCGCCCCACTTCTCGAAGTACGCGGGCTGGCTGAGCACGGTGGAGCAGCGCCACCAGGTGCGATCCGGTTCGTCGGGCAGCTCGGCGTGCAGCCGCAGCCAGGACTGCGACTGGTTGAGACCGGCCAGTGAGCCCGCGAGCGACGAAGGCATGCCTTACCTTACTCGACGAGCACTCGATCATGTCCAGCCAGGCAGAAACACCCGATCGGACCAACCCGTGCTGATCACGGCGTTTTTGCGCTGTTCGCGCTCAGCGGACAACGTCCACCACCTGGAATCTGCCTGGTGACGGCGTCGTTGTAAGCACCGTGGGGTCCCTGCTCCCAGCTCGTCGGCCGCGAGGCAGCACACATCGAACTGAGAGCGACAGGGCCTGCGACTACAGTGGTCCTACGGTGCTAAATCCGCCGTGGGTGACCGGTGGCGGGATGAGCTACGCCGGCGCAGCAGTCAGGAGTGCGAATGTTCGAGAGGTTCACCGACCGCGCGAGGCGGGTGGTTGTCCTGGCCCAGGAAGAGGCCAGGATGCTCAACCACAACTACATCGGCACCGAGCACATCCTCTTGGGGCTTATCCACGAGGGTGAAGGTGTCGCGGCCAAGGCACTGGAGTCGTTGGGGATCGCGCTGGAAGGCGTGCGCCAACAGGTCGAAGAGATCATCGGCCAGGGGCAGCAGGCGCCCAGTGGGCACATCCCATTCACTCCACGCGCCAAGAAGGTGCTTGAGCTGTCGCTGCGGGAAGCGTTGCAGCTCGGCCACAGCTACATCGGCACCGAGCACATCCTTCTCGGTCTCATCCGGGAGGGTGAGGGTGTCGCCGCCCAGGTTCTGGTCAAGCTGGGCGCCGATCTGAACCGGGTTCGGCAGCAGGCTCTGCAGCTGCTGTCCGGTTACTCGACCGAGAAGCAGGCCGAGTCCGGCGGCCGCGGCGAGGGCACTCCGTCCTCCTCGCTGGTGCTGGACCAGTTCGGCCGCAATCTGACCCAGAGCGCCCGCGAGGGCAAGCTCGACCCGGTCATCGGCCGGGAGAAGGAAATCGAGCGGGTCATGCAGGTGCTGTCCCGCCGTACCAAGAACAACCCGGTCCTCATCGGCGAGCCCGGTGTCGGTAAGACCGCGGTAGTGGAGGGCCTGGCCCAGAAGGTCGTCAAGGGCGAGGTGCCCGAGACCCTGAAGGACAAGCACCTCTACACGCTGGACCTCGGCTCCCTGGTCGCTGGTTCGCGTTACCGCGGTGACTTCGAAGAGCGGCTGAAGAAGGTCCTCAAGGAGATCCGCACCCGGGGCGACATCATCCTGTTCATCGACGAGATCCACACCCTCGTCGGTGCCGGTGCCGCGGAGGGCGCGATCGACGCGGCCTCCATCCTCAAGCCGATGCTGGCCCGTGGCGAACTGCAGACCATCGGCGCGACCACGCTCGACGAGTACCGCAAGTACGTCGAGAAGGACCCGGCCCTCGAGCGCCGGTTCCAGCCGATCCAGGTCGGCGAGCCCTCGCTGGAACACACCATCGAGATCCTCAAGGGCCTGCGCGACCGGTACGAGGCGCACCACCGGGTGTCCATCACCGATGCGGCGCTGGTCGCGGCGGCCACCCTGGCCGACCGCTACATCAACGACCGCTACCTGCCGGACAAGGCGATCGACCTGATCGACGAGGCAGGCGCGCGGATGCGCATCCGCCGCATGACCGCCCCGCCGGACCTGCGCGAGTTCGACGAGAAGATCGCCGACGTGCGCCGGGACAAGGAGTCCGCGATCGACGCGCAGGACTTCGAGCGCGCGGCCAAGCTGCGGGACGCGGAGAAGCAACTGCTCGGCCAGAAGGGCGAGCGGGAGAAGCAGTGGAAGGACGGCGACCTCGACGTCGCCGCCGAGGTGGACGAGGAGCAGATCGCCGAAGTGCTGGCGAACTGGACCGGCATCCCGGTGTTCAAGCTCACCGAGGAGGAGACCACCAGGCTGCTGCGCATGGAGGAGGAGCTGCACAAGCGGATCATCGGCCAGGAGCCCGCGGTCGCTTCGGTCTCCAAGGCGATCCGTCGTACGCGTGCCGGGTTGAAGGACCCGAAGCGCCCCTCCGGTTCGTTCATCTTCGCCGGTCCGTCCGGTGTCGGTAAGACCGAGCTGTCCAAGGCGCTGGCGAACTTCCTGTTCGGCGAGGACGACGCCCTGATCCAGATCGACATGGGCGAGTTCCACGACCGCTACACGGCGTCTCGCCTGTTCGGTGCTCCTCCCGGCTACGTCGGTTACGAAGAGGGTGGCCAGCTCACCGAGAAGGTGCGCCGCAAGCCGTTCTCGGTGGTCCTGTTCGACGAGATCGAAAAGGCCCACCAGGAGGTCTACAACACGCTGTTGCAGGTGTTGGAGGACGGCCGTCTCACCGACGGTCAGGGCCGCACGGTCGACTTCAAGAACACGGTCATCATCTTCACCTCGAACCTGGGCACCTCGGACATCTCCAAGGCGGTCGGGCTCGGCTTCTCCAGTGGTTCGGACACCGGTTCGAACTACGACCGGATGAAGCAGAAGGTCAACGACGAGCTGAAGAAGCACTTCCGGCCGGAGTTCCTGAACCGGATCGACGACATCATCGTGTTCAACCAGCTGACCGAGCAGCAGATCATCGAGATGGTCGATCTGATGCTGAACCGGGTCGAGACCCAGCTCAAGTCCAAGGACATGGCGCTGGAGATGACCGGCCTGGCCAAGAAGCTGCTGGCCAAGCGCGGGTTCGACCCGGTGCTGGGTGCGCGGCCACTGCGTCGCACGATCCAGCGCGAGATCGAGGACCAGCTGTCCGAGAAGATCCTGTTCGGCGAGCTGGAGGCCGGTCAGATCATCGTCGGCGACGTCGAAGGCTGGGACGGCGAAGGCCCGGACGACAAGGCGCACTTCACCTTCCGGGGTGAGGCCAAGCCGAGGCCGGTGCCGGACGCTCCGCCGGTCAGCATCGGCGCTTCCGGTGACGCCCCCGAGGGCGGCGTGGCCGAGGCCTGATAGCGACTGAGCAACAACAGTGCGCGGCATTTCCGGTAAGTCCGGAAATGCCGCGCATTGCTTATTTCTTGGCAATAGAGTGATCTGGTGCGGGTAGCTCTGCTGGGACCGTTGTCGGTCACCACCGATGAGGGCCGCGAGGTCGAGATCGGTGGCGCCCGGCTGCGCACGCTGCTCGCCCGTCTTGCCCTGGACGCCCCGCGCCTGGTCAGCACGACCGAGCTGATCGAGGGCCTCTGGGATGTCCCGCCGGGCGATGCGGCCAATGCCTTGCAGTCGCTGATCTCCCGGCTACGCAAAGCGCTGCGCGGCGCGGGTATCGACGACGCGCTGCTCCAGTCGCAGCCGACCGGTTACCGGCTGGCCCTGGCCGACGGCGCGGTGGACGCGCACCGCTTCGCCGCGCTGGCCGCGGCGGGCCGGGCCGAACTGCGCGCTGGCCGTCCGGCCGAGGCCGCGATGACCTTGCACACCGCGTCCGCGCTGTTCCGGGGCTCGCCGCTGGCCGGGATCGTGGACGCGCCGTTCGCGACGCCCGCGGTCGCGCGGCTGGCCGAGGAGCGGCTGACCGCGATCGAGGACCGGATCGCCGCCGAACTGGCACTGGGCAGGCACAGCGATGTCATGGCCGAACTCGACGAGCTGTGCGCCGCGCATCCGCTGCGCGAGTCGCTGGCCGCGTTGCGCCTGCGCGCGTTGTCCGGTGCCGGCAGGCAGGCCGACGCGCTCGCCGGTTATGCCGCGATCCGCCAGGAACTCGCGGACGAACTCGGCGTCGACCCCTCACCCGAACTGCAACAGGTGCATCTCGCGCTGCTGCGCGGCGAACCAGAACCAACCCGGTCGCCGGTCGCGCTCGCCCCGGCTCGTCCGCCCGCGCTGCTGCACGGCACTTTGCCCGCCCGGCTGACCAGCTTCATCGGCCGGGACGCCGAACTAGCCACCGCGCTGGACCTGCTCGGCACCTCCCGGCTGGTCTGCCTGGTCGGGTCGGGCGGCGCGGGCAAGACCCGGCTGGCCACCGAACTGGCCAGGAAGATCGTGCACCGCGACGGTGTCGGAGTCTGGTTCGCCGAGCTGGCGCCGATCGGCGACGGCGGCGACCTGGCCGAAGCGCTGCTCGGCGCGCTCGGCATCCGCGAGGTGCGGATCATCGAGAACGTCGGTTCCGGCCCGCGCTCCCCGCTCGCCCGGCTGATCGACCACTTCACCGGCAGCCCGGCCGTGCTGGTCCTGGACAACTGCGAGCACCTGATCGACGCCGCAGCCACGCTGGCCGAGACCCTCCTGGGCAGCTGCCCCGAACTGCGCGTGCTGGCGACCAGCCGGGAGCCGCTGGCCATCACCGGCGAAACCCTGCACTGGGTCGGCCCGCTCGACCTGCCCGGCGAACACGCCAGCCCGGACGAGGCCAGGCAGACCTCGGCGGTGCGCCTGTTCGTGGACCGCGCCATGGCCGCCCGGCCCGGATTCGTGCTGGACAGTGCGGTGCTGCCCGCGGTCGCCGAGATCTGCCACCGGCTCGACGGCATGCCGCTTGCCCTCGAACTCGCCGCGGCGCGGCTGCGGTCGATGACCCCACAGGAGGTCGCCGAACGGCTCGACGACCGCTTCGCGTTGTTCACCGGCGGCCACCGCACCGCCCTGCCCCGCCACCGCACGCTGCGCGGCGTTGTCGAGTGGAGCTGGGATCTGCTCACCGAACCCGAGGCGATCCTGGCGCGCAGGCTGTCGCTGTTCGCGGGCGGCATCACCGCGGCCAGCGCGATCGGCGTGTGCGCCGGTCCCGGTCTGCCCGCCGTCGACGTGCCGTATCTGCTCGCCTCGCTGGTCGAGAAGTCGTTGCTGGAAACCAAAACCAACCCGGACGGATCCTCGCGTTACCGGATGCTGGAGACGGTTCGCGCCTACGGCCACGAAAAACTGGTCGAGGCGGGCGAGGCCGACGCGGCCATGTCCGCGTTCGCCCTGCACTTCACCCGGTTCGTCGCCGACAACGAACCGATGCTGCGCACCCGCGACCAGGTGATCGCCAAGGCCGTGATCGACGAGGAACACGACAACATCGTGGCGGTGCTGCGCTGGGCCGCCGACCGGCACGATCACCAGCTGGTGGCCGACCTGGTGATGTTGCTGATCTGGTACTGGATCATGGCCGGCCGGCCGAGCGAGGTGACCGCGTGGAGCAAGGTCGCCATCGAAGTCCAGCCGGACGAGGTGACGCCACAGTTGGCCGCGCTCGAACTGGTCGCGATCACCACCGTGTTCGACGAGACCCCGCTGGAGGACATGGCCGAGCGGATCGACCGCACCCTGGCCGTGATCGACGAGCACGACGCGGTCGAGAAGTTTCCGGTGGTCGGGTTCCTCCAGCCGATGCTGATGATGTTCGTCGGCCGGATCGGCGAGGCGATGGCCGCCGCCCGCAGGCTCAACACCAGTCCCGATCGGTGGACGCGGGCGTTCGCGCGGCTGTGCGTGTGCTTCATCGCCGAGAACAACGGCGATCCGGACGGGGCCAGTGAAGCGCTCGCCGAGGCGCTGGAGACCTTGCGCGACATCGGCGAACGCTGGGCGATGTGCTTCGCGCTGAGCATGGACGGCAGCCTCCGCTCGATGCGCGGCGACTACGACGGCGCGATCCGCGCGCACGAGGAAGCGCTCGGCTTCGCCGCCGAACTCGGCTCGAACGACGACTCCTTCCAGCAACACGCCCACCTGGCCAGGGTGCGCATGTTGTCCGGCGATTTCGCAGGCGCGCAACGCGACTCCCAGTACGTGCTCGACCACACGGTCAACCTGGACCGCTCGGACCGCGGCGACATCGAGTTCTTCATCGAGTGCGGGCTGATCCGGCTCAACTGCATGCTCGGCGACGCCGATGCGGCGCGCGAACACCTCGCGCTGGCGCACACCCACCCGACCAGCGTGCCGATTTCCGCGCGCGGCCACCGGATGGCCTCGCTGATGATGGCCAAATCGTGCATCGACGAACTCGACGGCGATCTCGACGCGGTCCGCGCCGATCTGATCGAGGCGCTGCGCAGCGCGACCACGTCCACGGACATGTCGCTGATCGCCGGGGTCGGTGAACGCATCGCGCGGCTCGTCCTGTCGACCGGCGACCGCGCGGTCGAAGCGGCAGGCGTGCTCGGCTCGTGCGCTAGCCTGCGCGGCATTCTCGACCAGGGCGACCCTGACGTGCGCGACACCATCGACCGGCTCGCCGAACAACTCGGCGAAGACGGCTATGCCAAGGCGTTCCGCGCCGGCCGCGATCTCGACCGCGAAGCCGCCGTCCTCGCCCTGTACTCCGCGCTGGGCATCAGCCCGGAATGAGTAGAGCCCGAGTCCACAATGGACTCGGGCTCTACTCCACCCCCCGGGGCGTCAGCTGGACATCCTGCGCCGGTAGGCCTTCATCGCCAGCGGCAGGAACACCACGGCGAACCCGGCCATCCAGGCCGCCGACCACAGCAGCGGTGTCCCGATCGGACCGCCGAGCATCAGTCCACGAGCGACGTCCACAAGTTTGCTCACCGGCGAGATCGCCGTCCAGGACTGCAACCAGCCCGGCATGGTGGTGGAGGGCACGAACACGTTGCTGCCAAAGGTCAACGGCATCATGATCGCGACCATCACGCCCTGCGCGGCGGTCGGCGCGGACACCAGCATGCCGACCCACACGCCGAGCCAGCACAACGCCAGCCCGGCCACGATCATCATCAACACCGCGAGCACCGCGAAGACCGGGTTGGTGTGCACCCGGAAACCCAGGATCGTCGCGAAACCGAGCAGGATCACCATGGCCACCACGAACCGCACCGCGTCGCCCAGCACCGCGCCGACCAGCGGAGCGGACCGGGCGATCGGCAAGCTGCGGAACCGGTCGAACACGCCCTTGCTGATGTCGTTGCTCAGCGAGTAACCCGTGCCCATGCTGGCGAACAGCGTGTTCTGCACCATCAGGCCGGGCACCAGCGTCTGCAGGTAGGTGTGCCAGTTGCCGCTGATGGCGCCACCGAACAGGAACACGAACATGACCAGGAACAGAATCGGCTGGATGGTCACGTCCAGCAGCGTTTCCGGGTTCTTCCTGATCCGGATGATGCTCCGCCCGGCCAGGGAGAAGCTGTGCCGCAACGCCCGAACCGGGCTGATCACCCGGCGCGGCGCGGGCATGGTCGCGGTCAGGGTGGTCATACCAGGCTCCGTTCCGGTTCGTCGGTGGTGGCTTCCTCGGTGGCCTTGTGCCCGGTCAGCGAGAGGAACACCTCGTCGAGACTGGGCAGGCGCAGGGCCAGTTCGTCGGCGGTGATCCCGGCCTCGTCCAGCTTGCGCACGACCGCCGCGACCAGCACCGGGTCGCTCACCGGCGTGGTCAGCAGGCCGGTCGCGTCCTCCCGGGCCGGCACGTGGCCGGTCAGGTCGGTCAGGATCCTGGCCACCGCGTCCAGGTCGCGGTGAAGCGTCGGCCGCACCTGCAACGTCTGGCTGCCTGCCCGCCGCTTCAGCTCGTCCGGTCGCCCCTCGGCGACCACCGTGCCCTTGTCGATCACGGTGATCCGCCCGGCCAGCTGGTCGGCCTCGTCCAGGTACTGGGTGGTCAGCAGCACGGTCACGCCGTCCGCGACCAGCTCCCGCACCATGCCCCACACGTCGTTGCGCGCGGTCGGGTCCAGGCCGGTGGTCGGCTCGTCCAGGTAGAGCACCTGCGGACGCCCGACCAGGCTCGCGGCCAGGTCCAGCCGCCTGCGCATACCGCCCGAGTAGGTCTTGGTCGCGCGCCCGGCCGCCTCGGTCAGCCCGAACCGCTCCAGCAGCGCGGTCGCCCGCGTTTTGGCGTCGCGCCGGGGCAGTTCGAGCAGCCGCCCGATCAGCACCAGGTTCTCCAAGCCGCTCAGGTCCTCGTCCACCGATGCGTACTGGCCGGTCAGCCCGGTCACCGCGCGCACCGACACCGCGTCCTTGCGGACGTCGTAGCCGCATACCGTGGCATGCCCCTCGTCCGGCCGCAGCAGGGTGGCCAGAATCCGCACCGCGGTCGTCTTGCCCGCGCCGTTCGGGCCCAACACTCCCAGGATCGTCCCGGTCGGCACCGCGAGATCCACGCCGGCCAGTGCCGTCGTCTTGCCGTATCGCTTCACCAGGCCCTCCGCCTGGATCGCATATGACATCGGTACTCCTTGTTTCGTCGTTGGCACCGACTATCGGGCAGCCCGCTGACAGACCGCGCACAGTGCGCTGTCAGCGCCGCTGTTAAATGACCGGGATGGTCATCGAATTCGGCGGGGACGGACCCGGCATTCTGCTGCTGCACGGCCTGATGGGCCGGGCAACGACCTGGTGGCGTACCGCCCGCTGGCTGACCAACTACGGCCGGGTGGTCGGCATCGACGCCCGCGCGCACGGCCGCAACCCGCACCGCGGCCCGGCCGAAACCGAGCAGTTCGTCGCCGACGCCGTCGCGGTCATCCAGGATCGCGGCCTCGGCCCGGTCGTCGCGATTGGACATTCGATGGGCGGCCTGCACGCGCTGGCCCTCGCCGCGTCGCATCCCGAGCTGGTGCGCGGCGTCGTGGTCGAGGACTTCGCGCCCGACCAGCGTGGCCGCACGGTCGATACCTGGCGCCCGTACTTCGATTCCTGGCCGGCCCCGTTCGTCTCGCTCGCCCACGTCCGCGAGTTCTTCGGCCGCGCGGGCGACTACTTCATCGAATGCTTCGAGGAACGGGCCGACGGCTACCACCTCATCGCCGACCTGGACGCGCTCTACGAGATCGCCGCCGAATGGGGCCGTCGCGACTACTGGCCGCTGGTCGAGGCGCTGCGCTGCCAGCTGCTGGTGATCGAGGCCGAACACACCGCGATGCCCGCCGGGCAGATGGCCGAGATGGCCCGACGCGTGGCCGGCGCCCACTACCTGCGCGTGCCCGGTGCCGGTCACGTCGTGCATGACGATGCGCCCGACATCTATCGCGGCGCGGTGGAAGCGTTCCTCAGCTGAGCAGTTCGGTCTCGCCGGTGCGGGTATCGGTCACGCCGACCTCCGCGATCCGCGCCCGGATCGGCTCGATCGGATGCACCGCCGCGAAACCAGCCGCCAGCTGCGCACCGTCCAGATCCTGGGCCAGCGCGCAATGCGGCACCCAGGCACCCGGCAGGTAGTACGCCCACGGATCGCGCACCTTCCCGGCCAGCACGTCATGCACGGCCGAATGCACCGCGAGCACCTCGGCATCGGTCACCGCGCCCAGGAACAGCGCGTTCTCCTGGGTGGGGAAGGTGCCGAGCGTGTAGAGCCACAACGTGGGCAACGAGAGCAGCCGCAGCTCGCCGGCCAGATCCTTGCGCGTCCTGACCGGAATCGAACTGGCGATCGCGAAGGTCACGTGCGGCCGGTGCCGTCGATGGCTGCGCGTAGCCAGGCTCGGCACGCCGGCCTCGTCCAGCCGCTGCCACAACGCGCGCACGGCCGCGTCCGCCTCGCCGTCGAAGAAGAACTCCAGCGCCTGGGCCACTACCGGCCGACCCGGATCTCCCCGGGCAGCGCGAAGCGGCCGTCCTCGGTCTGCTCCAGCAACCCGTCCACCAGCAACGAATCCAGGCAGCGATCGCGCTGACCGGCGTCGTCCCACACCGCGTCCAATTCGGCCCTGGTGACCGGCCCGGTCGAGCCGCGCAGCACGTCCAGCAGTTTCCCGCGCACCTGCCGGTCGGTACCGGCGAACTTCTGCACCGGCTTGGCCGGGCCCGCGTAGGCAGGCCGTCCGGCCCGTTGCCAGGCACAGTCGGCGACGACCGGGCAGTCCGCGCAGCGCGGGTTGCGCGCCGTGCAGATCACCTGCCCCAGCTCCATCAGCCCGGCCGAGAACACCGCGGCCCGCTGGGGTTCGACCGGCAGCAGTGCCTCGGTGTCGGCGAGATCGCGCGTCGTCGACGCGGGCCCGGCGTCCCCGGCCCCGTGCACGGCCCGTGCCACCACCCGCCGCACGTTGGTGTCCACCACCGCGGCCCGCTGCCGGTAGCCGAACGCGGCCACCGCCCGAGCCGTGTACGCGCCGATCCCCGGCAACGCCAACAGAGTGTCCACATCGGACGGAACGACGTCGCCGTGCCGCTCGGCGATCGCGCTCGCCGCCTCGTGCAGCCGCAGCGCGCGGCGCGGATAGCCCAGCTTGCCCCACGCCCGCAGCACCTCGGCCTGGCTGGCCGCGGCCAGCGCGGAGGGCGTCGGCCAGCGCGCCAGCCACTCATGCCAGATCGGCTCGACCCGCGCGACCGGCGTCTGCTGCAGCATGATCTCGCTGACCAGCACGCCCCACGCCGTGCAGTCCGCACGGCGCCAGGGGAGATCACGCGCGTTGCCGGTGAACCAGTCGATGAGCTGCTCGGCATCGATACTCATGATGCGAGAAAACTATCTCAGCTGACCTCGTGGATTTTCGCGGTGTGCACGTCGTAGACGAAACCGCGAACCTCGCTGGTCAGCTTGAGGAACGGACTGGTCCGCACCCGCGCCACCGACTGCCGCACCGAGTGCTCGACATCGGTGAACGCCTCGATCGCCCACGTCGGCCGCAGCCCGGTGTCTTCTTCCAGCTCGTCGCGGAAGCCGTCCTCGGTGATGGTCATCATCCCGCACGAGGTGTGCTGCATGACGATCACTTCGCGGGTCTGGAGCTTGCGCTGGCTGATCGCCAGCGAGCGGATCACGTCGTCGGTGACGATTCCGCCCGCGTTGCGGAGAATGTGGATCTCGCCGTGTTTGAGACCGAACACGTCGAACACCTTGATCCGCGCGTCCATGCAGGTCACCACCGCGACGTGCAGGCCAGGCACCGGAGTCGGCACGCCGGGCGCGCCGAGGTCCGGGCCTTGCTCGTGGCGGCGCAGCAGCTCGTCGATGTTGGACATGGCGACTCCTCCGCGGTTGAACGTTCCCTCGATTCAGCATGACCACCGCAGGTGCTGGCAACCCCACACGGACAACATCACCTCGGCACGACACGCCCTGATCGAGTGGCAAAACCATCCTTTTGGACTTCGCAGAGCTACTTTCCGCTGGTGGACGAGTCGCGCGGACCTCTGCCGCCGTCGGTGTACCGCCGTCGGAGGGCCATGGCGACAGCGGGCACCGCTGCCGTCGTCATCGCGATGATCTGGGCCGCAGGCGCTCTGCTCGGCAGCTCCACCACCGTCAAAGGCACGTCCGACGATCATGCGAACGCCGCGCCGCTGGCCGCGCTCTCGCCGAGCAACCCGCCGCCGACCGGACGGCTCAGCCAGGCCGGTTCGCCCAGTTCCTCCTCGTCGTCGCAGCCACCATCGACCCCGCTCCCGCCGCCCAGCAGCTCCACCCCACCCCCGCCGCCTCCCCCGCCGCCGCCACCAGGACCCTGCCCGGACGCTGTGACGCAAGTCACCGCCACCGTGGGCGCGGCCAGTTACCCGGTCGGCGCGCGGCCGGTCTTCACCCTGCACATCACCAACACCGGCCCGGTGCCCTGCATCCGCGACGTCAGCCACCAGTTCCGCGCGCTGGCCGTGGTCCCGGCGGCCGGTGGCAACCCGCTCTGGTCGAGCAGCGACTGCTATTCGCTGGTCACCCACGAGGTCCCGGTGCTGCAACCCGGTCAGGGCGTCAGCTACAGCGTCGACTGGGCCGGCCGCACCTCCGCCCCCGGCTGCCCATCCGGCCGCACCAACGTGCCCGCCGGCGAATACGCGGTGATCGGCAAACTGGGCGGCCTGGCCAGCCCGCCCACCCCCTTCGCCCTCACCTCGAACTGAACGCTCGGTAAGGCCCGGCACAGCCTCGGACATGGCGGGGACCCCAGGCCGTGGCACCTGGGGTCCCCGAAGTCTGTAGGGCGGTCAGCCGATCACGGGCCGAACCACCGTTCCTCGACGTTGTGCGGCTTGGCGGTCGTGCTGCCCAGCACCAGTTCGGTATCCAGCGTGACAATCCTCGGACGGCCGGGATCAGTGCCTTCGACCAGCAGTTTTCCGGCGGCCCGGCCCTTCTCCAGCATCGGCTGGCGCACCGTGGTCAGGCCTGCGGTGCCGGAGGCGGGAATGCCGTCGAAACCGGTGATGCTCAGATCCTGCGGCACCCGCAGGCCCCGGCGCTTGGCTTCCTCCAGCGCACCGAGCGCCAGAATGTCCGAGGTGCAGATCAGCGCGGTGATCTGCGGGTCGCGGTCCAGCAGTTGACCGGCCGCGCTCGCGCCGCTGGCGATGGTGTGGTCGAACCGCTCCACCACCGGGATCGTGTTCCAGTCGACGTTGGCCGCGTCGAACGCCGCCGCCAGCCCAGCCAGCCGGGCCCGCTGGACGTGGAAGTGCGCGGCGCGCTGGCGTTCGACCGAGGCGAAGTCGTCGTTGCGGTTGCGGCTCAGCCGCATGCACACCACGCCCACCCGGCGATGACCCAGTTCGATCAGGTGGTCGGCCAGCTGGCTCATCGCCGACCGGTCGTCGATGCCGACGCGGTCGACGGTGGCCAGGTTCGGCTGGTCGGCGACGACCGTGGGCACCGGCCGCTCCAGCACCGCGGCCAGGTGCGGATCGTCGTCGGGCACCGAGTAGACGACGAAGCCGTCGACACCAGCCCGGTGCACGGCGGTGATGTCCTCCCGCTCCGGGTTGGCCGGCACGAGATGCAGGCCCTGGCCGGCGTCTTCGCAGGCCAACGCCAGACCTTCGAGGAAACTGATGGCCGCGGGGTCCCGGAAGGCGTAGGAGAGGTTCTCGGTGAGCAGCAGGCCCACCGCCCCGGCCTTCCTGGTCCGCAGCGAGCGCGCGACCGGATCGGGGCCTGGGTAGCCAAGGCGCCGTGCGGTCTCCAGTACCCGCCTTCGCAACTCGGGCGACAGCTGGTCCGGACGGTTGTAGGCGTTCGACACCGTGGTGCGTGAGACGCCCAATTCGGCAGCCAGCGACGCCAAGGTCGCAGGGCGTCTGGTATGCAGAGACCGTACCATCGGGTAACCGTAACGTTTCAGAACCAATTGTAGAAGCGCGACGGGCCAGGGTCCTCCGGTCGGAGCAACCAACAGCATTAAACAGGTCGTGTTTGCGTCTACCCTTCCTGGTCCAGACCACTTACAGTGCGCAAGTGCTCGAGTCATCCGGCTGAGCCGCCGACCAGCCCGTGCGTACCAATTTGGTCTCCCCAGCCGGGCGGTTTGCCAGGTACCGTGTGGCAAATGCGCCGGTGGGGACAGCCCCCGGCGGGGGTCGGCAAAGACTGTAGTGAAAGGTTCGTCACATGGCCGAAGTTGCCTACGCCAGCGCCTCGCGGGTCTTCCCCGGTTCACCGCCGGTACGTGCGGTCGACGGGTTGGATCTTGATGTTGCAGATGGCGAGTTCCTGGTGTTGGTCGGCCCCTCGGGCTCGGGCAAATCCACCGCGCTGCGCATGCTCGCCGGACTCGAAGACGTCGACGAGGGCGCCATCTCCATCGGCGGCCGCGACGTCACCAACGTCCAGCCCAAAGACCGCGACATCGCCATGGTCTTCCAGTCCTACGCCCTCTACCCGCACATGACCGTCGCCGAGAACATGGGCTTC
>DATFHN010000094.1:0-7023 GCA_035248365.1 Pseudonocardiaceae bacterium
CCCACGACACCACCCGCCGGAACAGATAGCGGGCCACCTCGTCCGGGGACAGTCGACGCTGCCCGTGGAACGTGCAGGTGACCCCGAACTCAGTCTCGATACCGAAGATCCGCCGCTGCATCCTTCTACCCTAGGCGTTCCCGGGCGTTTCCATGGTGCGCCGTTCGGGGGTGAGTGCTCGTGTCGAGCACATATCCGGGCATTTTCCACCTGGTGGAAACCTGTACGGCCTCTTTCGAGGCCGTCCGGTTACCCCTCCGCGATCAGATCGCGCAGCTGTCGTCGGTGCACGCCTGCCCGTCACCATCCGAAACGGCCGGACTCGACTTGGTCTCGGCCGCGACCTGTTCCAGCACTTGGAGGAAGGCCGACGTGGGCTGGGCGCCCTGCACCGCCCATTTGCCCTCGAAAACGAAGGTGGGCACGGAGTTGATGCCGAGTTCGTGCGCCTGGTTCAGTTCGGCCCGCACGCCTTCGGTGCCTTCGTCGCTGGTCAGCCAGGTGCGCGCCGTCTCGCCGTCGATGCCCGACTCTTCGGCCAGCCGCACCAGCGTGTCGGTGTCGTTGACGTTGCCGCCGTCGCTGAAGTACGTGCGCATCAGCGCCGCCTTCAGGTCACGCTGCGTCTGCGCGCCGTAGTGCTTTTCGGCCAGCCAGAGCAGCCGGTGCGCGGTGAAGGTGTTCACCGCGAGTGCCCGGTCCATGTGGAACTCCAGGCCCTCCTCGGCGGCCACGTCGCTGATCCTGGCGTGGTTGTCCCGGAAACCCGGCCCGAAGCGCTGGTCGTAGTACTCGTAGAGCGACTGCGGCTCCTGCGGGGTGGCCGGGTTGAGCTGGAACGGGCGGAACGTCACCTCGACGTCCTTCGCCTGCGGGAACGCGCCAAGAGCACGCTCGAAGCGCACTTTGCCGACATAACACCACGGGCAGGCCACGTCCGAGTAGATCTCAACCTTCATCGCGTCTCCAAGTAGTTAAAAGCTGAACTACTTGGCTCAACACGAGCGCGGCCGGAGTTGTTCCAGGAGCAGCGCCAGGTCAGCTCTCGTCCGACTTGGCGTCGCCGTCGCCGGATTCTTCCGGCTTCGAGTCCCCGGCCTCGACCTCGGCGGCCGGGGCAGGCAGCAGGTCGGCAAGGGCCTGACCGGTGATCCGGCGGAACGCGCGGCGCGGCCGGTTGCGGTCCAGCACGGCGACCTCCAGCCGGTCAACGTCCAGCCCGGCCGTCTCGGAACTGCCGTTGGCGCCGGTGCCGTTGGCCGCGGTGCTGCTCAGCGCCTTCACCGCGACGCCGAGCGCCTGGCCCAGGTCCATGCCCTCCTCGTAGGTCGACTTCACCGCCGTGGAGATCGTGTCGGCCTGGCCGCCCATGACCACGTACTGCGGCTCGTCGCCGATGGAACCGTCGAAGGCGACCCGGAACAGCTGGTCCTCGCCCGGGTTCGCGCCGACCTGCGCGACGCAGATCTCCACCTCGTAGGGCTTGAGCTGGTCGGAGAAGATGCTGCTCAGCGTCTGCGCGTACACGTTCGCGAGCTGGCGGGCGGACACGTCGCGCCGGTCGTAGGAGTAGCCGCGCATGTCCACGTACTGGATACCGGCCCGGCGCAGGCTCTCGAACTCGCTGTAGCGGCCCGCCGCCGCGAAGCCGATCCGGTCGTAGATCTCCGAGAGCTTGTGCAAGGTGCTCTTCGGCGGAATCTCGGCGACGAACAGCACCCCACCGGTATACGTGAGCGCCACGACGCTGCGGCCCCGAGCAATGCCCTTGCGGGCGAGTTCGGAGCGCTCGCGCATGAGCTGCTCTGGTGAGGCGTACAGCGGCATCGTCACGGTGCGGGCTCCTGCTCAGTCGTTGTCGCGGCGAACCTGGGCATCTCGTCGGACGAGATACCCGAGAAAAGCGGCTGAGCCGGGCAGTACCCAGCTCAGCGGAAAGCTACCGGGGCCTACTGGCCGCCCTTCTGCACGTAGGCACGGACGAAGTCCTCGGCGTTCTCCTCAAGCACGTCGTCGATCTCATCCAGGATCGAGTCCACGTCCTCGTTGAGCTGTTCACGTCGTTCCTGGCCCGCGGCGGTACCACCGTCGAGATCGTCGTCTCCGTCGCCGCCACCCTGGCGCTGAACCTGTTCCTGGGCCATGTCGCCTCCCGTTGTCGAGGTTTGGCCTCGTAACCAAGATTACCCAGCAAGACCGACATCGAGCGAACACCTGGCGGTTTCGGTGCCCCGGTACACCCGATTGTCGGCAGATTCGATCATCCCCTGGTCAGTGCGTCAACCAGTTCCTCGGCCGTGTTGGCGGCCTCCAGCAGCGCTCCGACGTGCGCCTTGGTGCCGCGCAACGGTTCCAGGGTCGGGATCCGCACCAGCGATTCCCGGCCCAGATCGAAGATGACCGAATCCCAGGATGCGGCCGCGATCGCGCTCGGGTAGCGCTCAAGGCAGCGGCCCCGGAAGTAGGCCCTGGTGTCCTCCGGCGGCTTGGTCACCGCGTCGAGCACCTCTTCCTCGCTGACCAGGCGTTTCATCGACCCGCGGGAGACAAGGCGGTTGTACAGGCCCTTGTCCAGGCGAACGTCGGAATACTGCAGGTCAACGAGCTGCAACCGGGAGGAACCCCAGGCCAGGCCGTCCCGCTGGCGGTATCCCTCCAGCAGGCGCAGTTTGGCCGGCCAGTCGAGCCGGTCGGCGCATTCCATCGGGTCGCGGGCCAGCGCGTCCAAGATCTCGCCCCAGGTGCGCAGCACGTCCATGGCGACCCGGTCGGCGCCCTCCTTCTCGACGAAGGCGCTGGCCATTTCGTGGTAGGCGAACTGGATGTCCAGGCCGGTGAACTTCTTGCCACCGGTCAGCTCGACGGTGGCCTTGAGGGTCGGGTCATGGCTGATCACGTGCACCGAGCGGACCGGGTCGGCCAGCCGAAGGTGATCGAATCGTTGTCCGGACTCGATCATGTCCAGCACCAGTGCGGCGGTGCCGACCTTGAGATAGGTCGAGGTTTCCGCGAGGTTGGCGTCGCCGATGATGACGTGCAGCCGCCGGTACTTGTCGGCGTCGGAGTGCGGCTCGTCGCGGGTGTTGATGATGCCGCGCTTGAGCGTGGTCTCCAGGCCGACCTCGACCTCGATGTAGTCGGCACGCTGGGAGAGCTGGAACCCGGCCTTGTCACCGGTCGCGCCGAGGCCGACCCGCCCGGACCCGCACATGACCTGGCGGGAGGTGAAGAACGGGGTCAGGCCGGAGATCACCGAGGTGAACGGGGTGGAGCGGGCCATCAGGTAGTTCTCGTGGGTGCCGTAGCTGGCGCCCTTGCCGTCGGCGTTGTTCTTGTACAGCTGCAGCCGCTGCTGGCCGGGGACGGTGGCCGCTTTCATCGCGGCCTGTTCCATCACCCGCTCCCCCGCTTTGTCCCAGATGACCGCATCGCGGGCGTTGGTGACCTCGGGGGCGGAGTATTCGGGGTGGGCGTGGTCGACGTAGAGCCGGGCACCGTTGGTGAGGATGACGTTGGCCGCGCCGAGGTCGTCCACGTCCGGCTCGCCCTGCGAGACGCCGGGGGCGCCCAGGTCGAAACCGCGGGCGTCGCGCAGCGGCGACTCCACCTCGTAGTCCCAGCGGGCCCGCCGCGCCCGCGGCACTTCGGCCGCTGCCGCGTAGGCGAGCACGACCTGGGTGGATGTGAGCACCGGATTGGCCGTGGCATCGCCCGGCACCGCAATCCCGTACTCGACCTCGGTTCCCATGATCCGGCGCATTCCCCAAGCCTACGGGGCGGGCGTGACGGTCGGGTCTGGGACCATGTGACGGTGGGCACGCCGGAAGAGTTGATCGACGAGTACGACGCGGCCGGGAACGTGATCTGCACGGTGTCCAGGGCCCGCATGCGCGCCGAGGGACGCTGGCACGCGGCCACCGCGATCCTGGTTCGATCCGGCGACGGCCAGCGCGTCTACGTGCACGAACGGCACCCCGGCAAGGACGTCTACACCGGTTTGCACGACTGCTGGGCGGGCGGGGTGGTCGGCGCGGGCGAGACACCGCAGGCGTGCGCGGAGCGTGAGCTGGCCGAGGAACTCGGCATCTCCGGAGTGCCGGTCCGGCCGCTGTTCACCTTCCGGTTCGAGCAGCCGCCGGTCCGGTATCACGCCTTCGCTTATGAGGTGAGCTGGGACGGGCCGGTCGTCCACCAGCCGGAGGAGATCGTGTCGGGCGCCTGGATGCCGTTGGCGGAGTTGCGGGCCAAACTGGCCGATCCCGCCTGGCCGTTCGTGCCGGACGGCCGGGCCGGGATCGAACTCTGGTTCAATCGGTATGGGGATCGGGTAGCGGGTTCTGGCCAATGACCCGGACTCCGTTCGACGCCGAATAGCGCACCGCGGCGAAGCCGTATTCGCGCATGGCCGCCTCGTATTCGGCGATTCTCGGCTCGACCGGTTCGCCACCCGCGATGTGACCACGCCCAACATGTTGTCCAGGAACAGTTCCTTCGCTTCCTGTTGGTAGAACTTGCCGGGGAAGACCGTGCGCAATACCTGCGCGTCCGTCCTCATTGGAATGGATGCGTCCGAAGTGAGGCTATACCGGCGATTCGATGAGTTGGGCGGAATAGACGATCGCGGCGAGCGCGTCCGGGTTTTCGGTGCGCCGGTAGACATCGACGGCGGTGTCGGCGAACTTGATGACGTGCTCGTCGGCGTGCCGGGCGGCCCGGTCGAACACGTCGGCGACGGGATCGCCGTCGTCCAACGGAGACAGCGGTTGCTCCGGGCCATGCGGGTCGGCGGGCGCGTAGGTGGCGGTGATCGCGGCGCAGGCGGCCCAGGCCGCGGTGAAGCTGGGCAGCCACAATGCCTTGGGCAGCGCCGGGAGGATCTGCCGTACCGCGTTCGGCGCGGTGGCGACGTGCACCAGCAGTACGGGTGCGGCGCGACCGTGGGTGAGGTAGCGCAGCACGCCTGCCCTGATCAGCTCGTCCAGCCGCTGCGGCACGGCGTCGGCATCGGCGGGAGCGCGCAACGCGGTCAGCGCGGCGGACCAGCCGGGCAGGGTGGCGAGCCTGCCGATCCGGTGCGCGATGAACCCGCTCTGCTCGGCCAGCCTCGGCACCGCGGACAGCGCCTCGACGGTGGTCAGCGTGCCTGCGGGCTCGGTGAGGCCGGGCAGGGCGCGGGACCGGGCCGCCCAGAACGCCAGCCCGTTGGCGAGTTCGCGCAGCGCGGGCGCGCTGGTGTCGCCGGCGTTCAGCGTGCGCACGGCATGGCCGACGCGGATCACGCCGTGGGTAGAACCGGCGACGATGCCCGGCAGCAGCCTCGGCCACCACGTGGTGAGCACCTGGTGCCAGGGCGCTTGGGCCAGCGCGCGATCGAAGTACTCGGTCCAGTCGCCGACGCGTTTCGCGTCACCGAGCGCCTGGGCCCAGGTCTGTTCGGTGATGCGCTGGGTCGGCACCGGCAGGTCGGTCAACCGGCCCAGGTAGCGATCCAGCCACCGGTGCACGTCGAGATCGAGGCCGCGCCGCACCATCACCTCGACCGCCATCGGGCCGTGATTGGTCAGCCCGTGGTTGCCTTCCTCGTCCCCGCCGAACTCCGGCCCCTTGCCGTGCAAGCGCTCATACGCCTCGTCGAGACTGCTCATGCCTACAGCCTGACCTGGCCGAACCGCGCTGGTCGACGATTAGGTTCTGGGCTAATCTCCCCAGGTGATCCACCTGCGGTTCGGCGTCGCGGACCTCGGCCTGGTCCGGTTCGCGTTCTGTCCGGCCTGGGAGGCCGTGCTCAGCGTGCGCACGCTGGCCACCGCGTCCCCGAACGGCCTTTACGGACCGTGGCTGCGCCAGGTCCGGCCCCGGCTGGCCGAGGTCGCCGAGCTGGAGTTGCTCCAGACCCTGGTGCGGCCCACCGGTTACCTGCCGGACTTCCTGCACCCGACGCCGTCGCGCCAGGTGACGAGCTTCGAGGCCGGGATCGCCTCGGTGGCCGCGTCCGAGCACCATGTCGTGGCCGCCGAGCTGACCCACCTCGCCCAGCACCGGATCGCGCAACAGGGGCCCGGCAGGGCCCGCAGGCAGGCGCTGCTGGCCGAACTGGCCGCCGAGCCCGAAGCCGCGCTGGACCGGATCACGGCCGCGCTGCGGGCGTACTGGCGGATCGCGATCGCGCCCCACTGGCCGAGGATGCGCGCCATGCTCGACGCGGATCTGGCCTTCCGGCTCGGCGAACTGGCCACCGGCGGGGTGCGCGAGGTGTTCCGCACCCTGCATCCCGCGGTCAGCTTCGACCGGGACACATTGCACATCGTCAAGTACTACGAGGGCACCGCCGAACTGGGCGAGCGCGGCCTGTTGCTGATCCCGTGCGTGTTCGCCTGGCCGAACGTGATCGTGCGCACCGCCGACCCGCAACCGACGATCAGCTACACCCCGCGTGGCGTCGGCAGGCTCTGGGAAAGCCGGGCCAGCGAAGCGGATGGCGCACCGCTGGCGGGCGTGCTCGGCAGCACCCGGGCGGCCATCCTCGCCCAGCTCGACCTGCCCATGTCGACGACGCACCTGGCCAGCCAGCTCGAACTGGCCGCGCCAACGGTGAACGTGCACCTCAAGGCGTTGCACCAGGCCGGGATCGTGTCGTCGCATCGCGACGGACGCAGTGTCGTCTATGAACGCACCCAGCTCGGCGACCTGCTGTTGACCGGCCATGCATCTTGACGCCGCGCGCGGTTCACGTCGGTAGCACATGCTGTTGGCTGGTGACACGCATCGGGTCCCGCCCACCGAACGGTGAGCGGGACCCGATGTCGTTTGCCAGGTGAGAATTACAGGTACTGACCGGTGTTCGTGCTGGTGTCGATGGCCCGGCCGGTCTCCTGGTTCTTTCCGGTGACCAGGGTGCGGATGTAGACGATGCGCTCGCCCTTCTTGCCCGAGATCCGCGCCCAGTCGTCCGGGTTGGTGGTGTTGGGCAGGTCCTCGTTCTCGGCGAACTCGTCCACGATCGCGTTGAGCAGGTGCGCCACC
>DATFHN010000095.1:0-23762 GCA_035248365.1 Pseudonocardiaceae bacterium
AAGGCGGTTGCACCGGCTGGGCGTACGCGGTCGGCTGCTGCTGGGGCGCCGGTTGCCGCGGCGGCTGCTGTTGCGGTGGCTGCTGTTGCGGTGGCTGCTGCGGCGCACGCTGCGGAGCCTGCTGGGCGGGCGGCGGCGGGGCCTGCCGGGCCGGGGGCTGCTGTGCCTGCGGCCCCGGGGGCTGCTGCCCGACCGGACGAAGCCTGCGGTGGCTGCGCGAGCTCACCGGCGGAACCGGCTCGCCCGTCTGCGGGTCCTGCTGGATCGCCCGCATCACGCCACTGTCGGAGTTGACCCGGTCGATGATCGCCTGCGCGCCGCTGACCTCCTCATCGTCCTCGGCACGGCGTCTACGACGGCGTGGCGCGCTGTCGCCCGAGTTGCCGTATTCGGCCAGCAACTCGGCAACCGTGCGCTGTGGCTGCTCCGGTTCGCTCTCTCGACTCATCGACTCCACCGTGCCCCGTACTGGGCGCCCCGTCCAGTGACCTCGGTCGGATCACCCACTGAATCGGCCGCCGGATCGGCGCCGTCAGTCTGGTCCAGCCGCCGCAGAATCACACCTTCTCGCAGCGCCCACGGACAAATCTCCAGCTCACCGAGGTCCAGCGCGCGCATGGTCGCCTCGGCGACCAGCGCACCGGCGACCAGCTGGTGGGCGCGGCTGGCGCTCACCCCTTCCAGCTCGGCCAGGTCGGCTGAAGACATCCGCGAAACGAACGTGATCAGTTGCCGCAGCCCGGAGTCGGTGAGCACCCGGCGGGCCCGGGGGCCACGCGAGGAGGGTGCCGCACCGGTCAGCCGGGCCAGCGAACGAAACGTCTTGGAGGTGGCCACCGCGCGATCCGGCGGCCCGACCCTGGTGATCTTGCGGGCCACCTTGGCCAGCTCCTCGGCCAGCCATTCACGCAGCTCGGCGACCTGGCGCCGGGTTGGCGGGTCGCCGTCGAGCTTGGTTCTGGTCAGCCGGCCCGCGCCGAAGGGCAGCGACAGGGCCAACTCCGGGTCCTCGTCGATGCCGATGGCCAGCTCCAGGGAGCCACCGCCGATGTCGGCGACCATCAGCCGTCCCGCTGACCAGCCACACCAGCGGCGGGCGGCCAGGAACGTGTAGCGGGCCTCGTCGCGGCCGGAGAGCACCCGCAGTTCGATGCCGGTCTGCTCGCGGACCCGCTCCAGTACCTCGGTCACGTTGCTGGCCTCGCGCACCGCGGACGTGGCGAACGCCATCAAATCGGCGCAGCCCATCTGCTCGGCGGCCGCCCGGGCCTGCCGAACCGTCCTGACCAGCTCCTCAGCCCCGAGTTCGCTCAACCGGCCGTCCGGCGTCAGCTGCTCAGCCAGCCGCAGGACCGACTTCTCCGAACTCATCGGCGTCGGGTGGGCACCACGATGCGCGTCCACCACGAGCAGGTGGACGGTATTGGAACCGACGTCAAGCACCCCAAGGCGCACGAGGCCAAACGGTACCGGGGGAAGCTTGGCGGAAACGCTCAGGACTCGAACTTGTAGCCAAGGCCACGCACGGTCACCAGGTGCGCGGGGGCCGAGGGGTCCGGTTCGATCTTGGAGCGCAAGCGCTTGACGTGCACATCCAGGGTTTTCGTGTCGCCTACGTAGTCGGCTCCCCACACCCGGTCGATGAGCTGACCGCGGGTGAGCACCCGGCCGACGTTGCGCAACAAGTACTCCAGCAGGTCGAACTCCTTGAGCGGGAGCGGCACCTCCACTCCGTCCACGGTGACGACGTGCCGCTCGACGTCCATCCGGACCGGTCCGGCCGCCAGCACCTGCGGCTGGAGTTCGGCGTCGACGCCGGTCTCGCCGCCGCGGCGCAGCACCGCGCGCACCCGGGCGATCAGCTCACGCGCCGAGTACGGCTTGGTGACGTAGTCGTCGGCGCCGAGTTCCAGGCCGACGACCTTGTCGATCTCGCCGTCCCGCGCGGTCACCATGATCACCGGTACCGCCGAGCGCTGGCGCAGCGCCTTGCACACGTCGGTGCCGCTCATCCCGGGCAGCATCAGGTCGAGCAGGACGATGTCGGCGCCGTTGCGGTCGAACTCCTGCAACGCGTCCTGGCCGGTGGCCGCGACCGCCGTAGTGAAACCCTCCTTGCGCAGCAGGAAGGCGAGTGGGTCGGCGAAGGACTCCTCGTCCTCGACGATCAAAACGCGCGTCACGGCTGTCCTCCATGGGTGATCCGACGGGAGAGGGTTCCCGATAGGGGTTCGACTGTCTGGTCGGAATTCTCGGCGTGGTCGGCCGAGGTCTGGGCGGGCACCGTGCCGGGTGCCGGGTAGCGCGCGGCGGTCGCCGGGATGCGCATGGTGAAGGTGGAGCCGACGCCGGGCTGGCTCCACAGCCGCACCTCGCCGCCGTGGTTGGCCGCGACGTGCTTGACGATCGCCAGGCCGAGGCCGGTGCCGCCGGTGGCGCGGGAGCGGGCCGGATCGACCCGGAAGAACCGCTCGAACACGCGCTGCTGGTGCTCCTCGGCGATGCCGATGCCGCGGTCGGTCACGGCGATCTCGACGAAGCGGTCCTTGCTGCGCCTGCTGATCGACACCGGGGCGCCGGGCGAGGAGTAGGCGATGGCGTTGTCGATCAGGTTGGACAGCGCGGTGACCAGCAGGGTCCGGTCGCCATCGACGACGAGCTGGCTGGGTGCGTCGGCGGTGACCTCGATGCCGGTGGACTCGGCGACCAGCTTGGAGCGGCCCAGCGCCTCGACGACCACCTCGTCGACCTCGACCGGGGCAAGTTCGGGCAGCCGTTCGGCGCCCTGCAACCGGGAGAGCGCGATCAGTTCGGTGACCAGCGTGCCCAGCCGGGTGGCCTCGTGCACGATCTTGGCCGAGAACCTGCGCACCTCGGCGGGCTCGTCCGAGGCGTCCAGCACCGCCTCGGCCAGCAGCGCGAGCGCGCCGACCGGCGTTTTCAGCTCGTGGCTGACGTTGGCGACGAAGTCGCGGCGGGTCGCCTCCAGCCGTACCGCGTCGGATTCGTCGGCCGCGTCGAGCACGGTGTAGGAGTCGGCGAGTGGACGGACCTCGGCGCGGATGGCCGCGGGCAGCCTGCCGTGCGCCTCCAGCGGCGAGAGGTCCACCTCGACCACCCGGCCGGTCTCCCGGACCAGCTCGGCGGCCTTGCGGGCCCGCGCGTCGGCCTGGTTGCTGCGCACCACGCCGAGGGCCTCGGCCTGCGGATTGTGCAGGACGACGTCGCCCCACTCGTTGAGCACGGCGACCCCGTTGTGGCTGGAGTCGAGCACGCGCTGCATGAGCTGGGCGACGGTCGGCCCGGTGTCGGATCTGGCGGGGCGGGCAGTGCGGGACCGGCCGACGAAAAAGCCGATCAGCAGGCCGACGAGCACGCCGCCGACGGCCAGGGCTAGCCACCCCGAAACGGTCACGCGCGCATCGTAAGCAGCAGATCCCCCTGATCACCTAGTACGCAACGGCCAACCGTGATGCCGCTGACACCGTAGAAACTGGTTGTTCCACATTCGGTTGGCCGCTGTTCACCTAACGGGTGAAAATTCAGTTTTCGATCGTGTTCAGTTCGGCCAGGTCATCTTCGGTCAAGACGATGTTCGCCGCGGCCACGTTCTGCTCCAGGTGCTCGATCGACGAGGTGCCCGGAATGAGCAGAATCGACGGGGACCGGGCCAGCAGCCAGGCCAGCGCGATCTGCTGCGGGGTGACACCCTTTCGGGCGGCGACCGCGTCCAGCACGTCGGCCTGCATCGGCCGGAACGCGCTGCCGAGCGGGAAGAACGGCACGTAGGCGATGCCTTCGGCGGTGCAGTGATCCACCATGGCCGCGTCGGACCGGTCGACCACGTTGAACGCGTTCTGCACCTGCGCGACCGGTGCGATCGCGCGGGCCTCGGCCACCTGGCTGAGCGTCGCGTTGCTCAGCCCGAGGTGCCGGATCAGGCCCTGTTCCCGCAGGTCGGCGAGGGCTTCGAACTGCTTGGCGATCGGCTGCTCCTCCGGCCCCTCCTGGCCGTGGATGCGCAGGTTGACCAGGTCGATGGTGTCCACCCCGAGCCGGGTGAGGTTGTCCTCGACGCCCTGGCGCAGCTCGTCCGGCTCGAACGCGGCCAGCCAGCCGCCCTGTTCGTCGCGGCGCGCGCCGACCTTGGTGACCAGCACCAGATTCTCCGGATACGGGTAGAGCGCTTCCTTGATCAGCTCGTTGACCACGTACGGGCCGTAGAAGTCGCTGGTGTCGATGTGGTTGATGCCGAGTTCGACGACCCGGCGCAGCACTGCGAGCGAGTTGCCCCGGTCGGCCGGCGGGCCGAACACGCCCGGTCCGGCCAGCTGCATCGCGCCGTAACCCATCCGGGTGAGAGGACGGCCGTCGTTGTCGAACTGCCAGGTACCGCCCGCGGCGGCATTGAGGTCCTTGGATGTCATGGGTCCAGTTCACCGCCGGCCCCGCCGGCCCGCATCCCGCTGGCAACTTGTTGCCACGTTGACCGCGAGGCAAGGACACTGGAGGAGATGACTACCGCGCCGATCACGTCGAGCCACGCCGGCCAGGTGACCACGCTGCGCGGCGGCGCCGAACTGATGGCGCGCGCCGGGCATCTGCTCGCCCCGGCCACCGAGTTCATCTGTGCCGCGACCGACACCTCGCTGTGGGCGATGACCGGCAACCGGACGGTCGCGACGCAGCGGGTGCGGGAGCGGCTCGAATCCGGGGTCGACGTCTACAAGCTGTACAACCCGGTCGCGCTGGCCGACCCGGCCGGCGTCGAACAACTGCGGGCGATCGCGAGCGAGGGCGCCAAGGTGCGGATCTGCACCGCGCCGCTGCCGCACGAGACGCTGATCGTCGACCGGAAACTGGCCGTCCTGGCCGGGGAGTACGTCGGGGGCGAACGCGATTTCACCGTGGTCACCGCGCCGCACGTGGTAGCCAGCGTGCGCATGCTGGTGCTCACCGCCTGGCAGGGCGCGGCCGAGCTGGCCGACTACCTGCCCGCGCCGCCGCCGTTCGTCGACGAAGCGGGCCTGAGCATCCTGCGCACGCTCTCCGCCGGTCAGAAGGACGAAACCGCCGCCCGCCAGCTCGGCCTTTCGGTGCGCACGTACCGGCGCCGGGTGGCCGAGCTGATGGAGCTGCTCGGCGCCAGTTCCCGCTTCCAGGCCGGAGTCCGGGCGCGGGAACTGGGCCTTCGCGTCTGACTTGGCTGCGGCTGACCTACCGCCCCTGGTTGGCGACGGCCTTGATGGCTTCCGCGGCCGCGTCCGGGTCGAGGTAGGTGCCGCCCGGGTTGAGCGGCGTGAGCTGCTCGTCCAGGTCGTAGCGCAGCGGGATGCCGGTCGGGATGTTCAGCTTGGCGATGGCCTCTTCGCTGATCCCGTCCAGGTGCTTGACCAGGGCGCGCAGCGAGTTGCCGTGCGCGGCGACCAGCACGGTCGCGCCGGAGCGCAGGTCGGGCACGATCTCGGACTCCCAGTACGGCAGCATCCGCTTGACCACGTCCGCGAGGCATTCGGTGCGCGGCAGGTCCTCGCCGAGACCGGCGTAGCGGACGTCGCCGTCCTGGCTGTACTCGCTGCCCAGCTCGATCGGCGGCGGCGGGGTGTCGTAGGAACGGCGCCAGAGCATGAACTGCTCCTCGCCGTACTCGGCCAGCGTCTGCTTCTTGTTCTTGCCCTGCAGGGCCCCGTAGTGCCGCTCGTTGAGCCGCCAGCTGCGGCGCACCGGGATCCAGTGCCGGTCGACGCCGTCCAGCGCGATCTGCGCGGTCGAGATCGCCCGCCGCAGCACCGAGGTGTGCAGCAGATCCGGGAAGATGCCCGCTTCGCGCAGCAGCGCCCCGCCGCGCGTCGCCTCCTTCACGCCCTGCTCGGACAGGGCGACGTCCACCCAGCCGGTGAACAGGTTCTCCGCGTTCCACACGCTTTCGCCGTGTCGGAGCAGCACCAGCGTGCCGATGCCGGTCTTCGTTGCCGGTGAGTTCGATTCAGTCATGGCTCTAGAGCCTGCCAGAACGTACGCGGGCGGGAAGTGTGCCCTCGGGTACACCGAATCGATGAGTTTCCGACCACCCGTCACCGGTTCGGAGGACCCTCAGTGGCTTGAGGCACCGTGATCCAAACCACATTCGACTACCCCAGACGGCACAGTCGCAATCAAAACGTTATCAAATCCGGGCATAATCACCGTATTGAATGAATATGTGGCCTTGTGCCCTGTCCGTCATTCTGAGAAGTTGGCAAAGCTCAGGTCAGTTCGGCACCCACGCACTCCCCGATCTGGCCACGAGTACGAGCGGTTCGTCCCCGTCGAGCCGCTACCCGCCGAACAGCCGAGGTCCCCCCGCCCGAGCTGTCGACGGCGGGGAGCCAACGCGGGGCGGCTCGGGTTTGCGAATCCCCTCCCTTTCCCAAGCCGCCCCGCAACCTCCGCTCGTCACGCAGCGCGCATCAGCTGCCACAGACGGTTGATCAACTCGTCTTCGCGGTCCGCCTGCGGCGAATCACCCACCAGATGGCCAGCGCCGGTATCCCGAACCCGAGCAGGAACGGCAGCGCCGCGCCCAGCACCAGCAGCACCACCCGCACCGTCTGCCCCAACGCCTGCCAGCCACCCGAGATCCCGCTGCCGAAACCCGGCGCGGGCGCGCTGGCCTGAGCCGGCGCAGGCAGCGCCGCCTTGGTCAATTGCACGTTGACCGTGGACATGGCCACCTGACCGGCCAGTTCGGCCTGCTGGCGCTCCATGGATTCCAGGTCCGACTCGCGCTGGGACAGCTCGCCCTCGATCTGCACGATGTCCGAGATCGACGTGGCCTGGTTGAGCAGCTGCCGCACCCGAGCCACGCTGGCCTGCTGCGTCGCGATCCGGCTGGACACGTCGACCAACTGGTCGGTCACGTCCTGGGACTGTTGTTGCTGGCTGGTCACGTTGCCGAGCTTGGAAAGGCCGAGCAGCACACTGTCCAATTGGGCCTGTGGCACCGACAGCGTCACCGTCGCCGTGTCGCCATCGACGTTCTCCCCGCTGAGATAACCGCCCGCGCCCTCGGCGAGCTGTTCGGCTTTGCTCGCGGCCGTGGGAACGTTGTTCGTTGTCAGGGCAACGGTTGCGGTGCGAATCACCTGTCTACCCGATGCCGCCGGAGGCAGGTTCGGCAGCGCCGCCTGCCCGCTCCCGGTTTTTCCGCTCGCGGCGCCACTCCCCGCCGAATCGCGATTCTGCGGAACCGGGAGATTCGCCCCCGCCGGACTGGAGACCCCGCTGCTACTGCTGCTGTTGGTTCCCGAACAACCAGCCAACAGTCCAATCAGCACGGTGGCGCCAAGCGCCACCACGACCCGACGTCGCATGTGTGTTCACTCCCCTTGACGAAACCCAGTTACGCGTTCGTCGAACGAACGGCGTTCGTCGTAAGGACGGGAGTTCGCCGGAGAATGGTTGACCGGATTCAGATCACGATCCGGCCTCGTCCGCGTCCGAGATTTCGATCAAGTGCCGGAAGGCTTGCAAATTCGCCGAAGACTCCCCGCGCGACACGCGCCAGTCCCATTCGCGTTTGATCGAACCGGCAAAGCCGATTTCCAGCAGCGTGTTGAAATCGCCGTCGGCGGCTTCCAGCACCTGGCCGAGCAGGCGGTCCAGCTCGTCCACGCTGATCAGCTCCGGGCTGATCCGGCCGAGCAGGTAGATGTCGCCCATCTTGTCGATGGTGTAGTGCACGCCGTAGAGCTTGGCGTTGCGGCGCAACAGGTACCCGTACACCTCGGCGTGCGCCTCGTCCGGCTTGCGGCACACGAACGCCTCGATCACGAACGAATGCCGGGTCGCGATCAGCCAGCAGTTCGTCTGCAGTTTCTTGACCCCGGGCAGCGACACGAAGAACCGGCCGGGCTCTTTGCGCTGGTAGGTCAGCTCGCGTTCGTCGAGCGTGTCCGCGATCAGCTTGTCCAGCGCGTCGACAACGTCAGGCATTCATCGCACCACCTTCACACGGCCATCTCCGCGCCGGCCAGCTCCAGCACGCTGCGGCGGAAGGACACCGCCGCCTGGGCATAGCCTTCCAGCAGTGCGTCGGTCGTGCGATCCCAGGAGAAGCACCGGGCGTGCGCGAGGGCACCAGCGGACAGCTCGGTCCGCAAGCGGGTGTTCAACCCGACCATGCCCAGGGCATCGGCCCACTGCCAGGCGTCGTGCCCCGGCACCAGCAGCCCGGACATGCCGTGCGCGACCGCGACCGGCAACCCGCCGACCTCGGCCGCGACCACGGGCGTTCCGCACGCCTGCGCCTCCAGCGCGACCAGCCCGAACGACTCGTTGTGGCTGGGCACCGCGACCGCGTCGGCGGCCCGGTACACCCTGGCCAGGTCGGCTCCGCGCTGCGGCGGGAGGAACCGCACCTGTTCGCGCACGCCCAGCGCCTCGGCCAGCTCGCTCAGCGCCCGGGGCCGCTCCAGCCCCGATCCCGAAGCCCCGCCGACGATCAGCACCACCAGCCGCTCGCGCAGCTCCGGCCTGCGCCGCAGCAGTTCGGCCGCGCCGCGAACCAGCACATCCGGCGCCTTCAACGGCTGGATCCTGCCCACGAACGCGAACACCAGCGCATCCGGCCCGATCCTCAGCTCAGCCCGCGCCATCCGCTGATCCCCCGGCGTGAACACCTCCAGATCTACCCCAGGTGGCACGGTCAGCACCTGACCCGGCTCGGCCGCATACAACCGAAGCAACTGCTCGGCTTCCACGTTCGTGTTCGCGATCAGCAGGTCGGACTCGTCGACAACCTGCTGCTCGCCGATCACCCGCGTGCGCGGCTCCGGCGTGTCCCCCTCGGCCAGCGCCAGGTTCTTCACCCGGGCCAGCGTGTGCGCGGTGTGCACCAGCGGCACGCCCCACCGCTGCTTGGCCAGCCACCCCACCTGCCCGGACAGCCAGTAATGCGAATGCACGACGTCGTAGTAGCCCGGCGAATGCTCCGCCTCGGTGCGCAGCACGCCCGCCGCGAACGCGCATAACTGAGCGGGCAGCTCGTTCTTGTCCAGGTCCTCGAACGGACCCGCCGTGACGTGCCGGACCAGCACCCCGTCGGCCAGCTCGACGGTCGGCGGCAGGTCGGAGGACGTCGCCCGGGTGAAGATCTCCACCTGAACACCGCGCCGCGCCATCCGTTGCGCCGTCTGCACGATGTAGACGTTCATCCCGCCCGCGTCGCCGGTGCCCGGCTGCTCAAGCGGGGAAGTGTGCAGCGACAACACCGCGACCCGGCCGCCGTTGCGGTCCAGCCGGTGCAGCCGATGCGGGCGGTTGCCGATCAGCGAATCGTCGATCATCGCGCTCCTCCCACAGCGTGCTGACACTCATCGGCGAAATCCCCGAGCAGTCGATCGAACTCGGCCTGGCGCTCCAGGAACGGCAGGTGCCCGACCCCCTCGAACACCCGCAGCCGCGCGCCCGGCACCGTCTCGGCGGTGAACCGCCCCGCGTCGATGTCCACGACCGCGTCCGCGTCCCCGTGCACCACCAACGCCGGCACGGTCACCGTCGCCAGCACGTCGGCGCTGCTCACGTCCCGGCGGAACAGCGCGGCGCGCACGCTCGCGGGCACCCGCAGGGCGTCCTCCAGCAGCGCGGTGCCCAGCGCGTTCGGCCTGCTCGCGAACTTCGACGCCGACATCCCGGTGACGAACGCGCGCATGGCCTTCCCGGCGACCTCGTCGTCCTCGGACAGCACGTCCGGCAGCGCGTCGCGCATGGCGGGCCCGACGCGTCCCCCGCGCCGTCCGCGCCCCAGTTCGGTGATGGCTCCCGCGTACACCAGCCCGGCCACGTCAGCCTGCCCGAATGTGCGCAGGTAGTCGGTGATCACCACCCCGCCGTAGGACCACCCGAGCAGCACCGAGGGCCGTCCCGCGTAGTCGAGCAGCGCGCGCACGTCCGCCGCCCACTCGGCCGGGTCGTCGTAGCCACTGTCCGGTACATCCGAATCGCCGTGCCCGCGCAGATCGACCGCGATCAGCCGGAAACGTTCGGCAAGCGACGAACCGAGTTGGGCGGTGAACACCCGGCTCGACTGGGCCCACCCGTGCACCAGCACAATCGGCGGCGCGTCGAGCGGTCCTGCCGTGCGCAGCGCCAGCCGCACCCCGGAGCCGCCGCGCAACTCATCCCGCACCACGTGCACGCCTCACCTACCCAACGTTGAACGGCCTCCGGTCGGACCACTACCGGAAACTTCAACCCCGGCGACGGCGCGCATCTTCCCAATCGCCTCGATGAGCGAGGCAATTCCCCGGCCGCCCACGTGACCTGGCTCATTCCCGCTGGGTATCAATGGCCGGGATCGGGGCGTCAAGGGGCAAGATTGGCGACGTGACGAACGAGCAGCGACCCACCGCGGTAGTCACCGGCGCCAGCTCCGGAATCGGCGAAGCCACCGCCCGCCAACTCGCCGCCGGCGGCTTCCACGTCGTCCTCGGCGCCCGCCGCGCCGACCGGCTGGAACAGATCGCCAAGGAAATCGACGGCACCGCGCTGCCGCTGGACGTCACCGATCCCGACTCGGTCGCGGCGTTCACCGCCGCCGTGCCCAACGCCCGCGTGCTGATCAACAACGCGGGCGGCGCCCTCGGCGCCGAAACCATCGCCAACGCCGACGAGGCCCACTGGCGCTCGATGTGGGAAACGAACGTGCTCGGCACGCTGCGGGTGACCAAGGCGCTGCTGCCCACCCTCATCGCCTCCGGCGACGGCCACGTCGTCACCGTAACGTCGATCGCCGCGGTCGAGATCTACGACGGCGGCGCCGGCTACACCTCGGCCAAGCACGCCGAGGGCGCGCTGCACCGCACCCTGCGTGGCGAATACCTCGGCCAGCCGGTCCGCTTCACCGAGATCCTGCCCGGCATGGTGGAAACCGAGTTCTCCCTGGTCCGCTTCGACGGCGACGCCGACCGCGCGGCCGCCGTGTACAACGGCCTCACCCCGCTGACCGCCCAGGACGTCGCCGAAGTGATCGAGTTCGCGGTCAGCCGCCCCGCGCACGTCAACATCGACTCGATCACCATCAAGCCCCGCGCCCAGGCCAGCGCCACCCGAGCCCACCGCGACTGACCCGCGCGGCTGCGCTCAGAGCGCGCAGTTGACGAAAACCGGCTCCGGCCGCAGCTCGACCCCGAACTTCGCGCGCACGCCCGCGCACACCTCGCGCGCGAGCGCGAGCAGATCCCCGGTGCTGGCGCCGCCCCGGTTGGTCAGCGCGAGCGTGTGCCGCGACGACAACGACACCCGGCCGCCCGCTCCCGCGAAGCCGCGCGGGAAACCGGCCCGTTCGATCAGCCACGCCGCCGACAACTTGGTGCAGCCAATGCCACCCGGCCAGCTCGGCATGGCTTCGTCCGGGCCAAGCACGCTCGCCGCGCGGGAGCGCACCGCGGGTAGTTCGCCGTCGTCGATCACCGGGTTGGTGAAGAACGAACCGGCGCTCCAGGTGTCGTGATCGGTCGCGTCGAGCACCATGCCCTTGCCGCGCCGCAATTCCAGCACCGCCGCGCGCGCGTCGGCGGCAGGAACCCGCGCGCCGACCGAAACACCGAGCCGCCTGGCCAGTTCCGCGTACCGGATCGGCGCGGATTGGCCGCCGTCGCGCAGGCCGAACCGGGCCCGCAGCACCACGGCCGAGTCGGTCCCCTTCAGCACGCTGGTCCGGTAACCGAGCCCGAGCCCCTCCGCCTGCACCGTGCGCACCTGGCCACTGCGCCGATCCAGCAGGTCGACCGACACCAGCGCGTCCGCGATCTCCACGCCGTAGGCACCGACGTTCTGTACCGGCGTGGCCCCGACCAAGCCGGGAATGCCGGACAGGCATTCGAGGCCACCGAGGCCCTCGGCGACCGTCCAGGCCACGGTCTCATCCCAGTCCTCGCCCGCTTCCACGGTGAGCTGAACCTGGCCGTCGCCGAGCCGGTCGCAGCCCTGGCCGGAGTTGGCGACGCGCAGCACCGTTCCGTCGAACCCGCCGTCACCGATCACCAGGTTCGAACCGGCCCCCAGCACCAGCAGCGGTTCGCCTGCCGCGTCGGCGGAGCGCACCACCTCGACGATGTCCCGGGACCGTTCACCGCGCACGAATCGCGCGGCCGGGCCACCCAGGCGCAGCGTCGTGCATTCGGCGAGTGACATACCGAGTTGAACCATGCCGTTCATGGTGTCCTCGGTACCGGTCTGAGAGCTGGTCACGGTCGCCAACGGTAGCCTTCGACGCATGGCAAGGCGCATCGAGCACCGGACACGCTCCGCATCGGACGCGAAAACCGTGTACGCCGCGGTCGTCGACGTGGACTACCTCAACCAGCGGTTGGCCGCGCTCGGTGGCACGAACGCCGCCCTGTTCGACTACAAGAAGGCCGACGACACGGCCAGCTACCGGCTGCGGCACGGCGTCGCCGCGCGGGACCTGCCCGCCGCGATCCGGCCGCTGCTCGGTGGCGACCTCAAGATCGACCGGGTCGAGTCCTGGCGCGCGGAGCCGGACGGCACCTATTCCGGCACCGTCCGGGTGACCATCCCCGGCATGCCCGGCGACCTGACCGGCAGGATGAAGCTGAACGACGTCCAGGGTGGCGGGAGCCAGGTGCTGGTCACCGGCACGGTGAGCATCCCGATCCCGTTGTTCGGCGGGAAGGTCGAGGAGTCCGTGGCCGACCAGCTCGGCAAGCTGCTCGACGCCGAGCAGAAGTTCACCGAGAACTGGCTGCGCGAACACAGCTCCTCCTGACCGGACAACGATGGCGCCACGCGTACGCAGGCTCGCCGCCGGCCGGGCCCGTGCACTCGGCCTGCCGACCAGAGGCACCACCAACCCGAACCGGCTGCGCCGAGTGGACCGGTGGATCACCGGCACCCCCGCGATCGCGTCGCTGCTGCGCAACTGCGCCGACCCGCTGGTCGTCGACCTCGGTTATGGCGCGTCGCCGGTGACCACGGTCGAGCTGCGCGACCGGCTGCGCCGGGTCCGTCCCGACGTGCGCGTGCTCGGCCTCGAACTCGACCCGGACCGGGTCGCCGCCGCCGCGCACGCCATCGACCCGCCCAGCCTCGAATTCCGCCGTGGTGGTTTCGAGCTGGCCGGTACCCACCCGATCCTGCTGCGAGCGTTCAACGTGCTGCGCCAGTACACCGAGCCCGACGCGGCCGCCGCCTGGCAGACCATGCTCGGCGGCCTCGCCCCCGGCGGCGTGCTGATCGAGGGCACCTGCGACGAGATCGGCAGGCGGTGCTGCTGGATCACCATCGACGCCACCGGCCCCCGCAGCCTGACCCTGTCCTGCCTGCCCGCCGGTATCGACACCCCGTCCGACTTGGCGGAACGCCTGCCCAAGGCACTGATCCACCACAACGTGCCCGGGGAAGCCGTCTACAACCTGCTCACCGAACTGGACAACTGCTGGGCGACCGCCGCGCCGTACGCGCCGTTCGGCCCACGCGCCCGCTGGGCGCACGCCATCCGGCTGCTCGCCGACCGCGGTGTGCCGGTGCTCGACCGGCCGAACCGGTGGCGCCTCGGTGAGGTCACCATCGCCTATTCGGCCCTGATCGATTAGTTGTCACAGCGGCCGATTGCCGCAGCGCCGCCGGTCCGGCCCGGGTTTGTTGGGCTGAGACGCCGCTGACCTGCCACACTCATGCACCATGCCCGTTGCGCAACGCCGCTATGTGATCACCTTCGGCTGCCCGGACCGCACCGGCATCGTCGCGGCGATCTCGTCCTTCCTCGCCGATGCCGGCGGTTGGATCGTCGAGGCCGCGTACCACACCGACCCGGAAACCGGCTGGTTCTTCACCCGCCAGGAGGTGCTCGCCGACTCGTTGCCCTTCGGCGTCGACGAGCTGCGCCTGCGCTTCGCCGCGGTCGCCAGGAAGCTCAGCTCCGGCGACAGCTACAGCTCGCAGGCAGGGGTGCGCTCGGACTGGCGGATCACCGACACCGCGGAACGTCGCCGGGTCGTCATCCTGGTGTCCCGGGAGGGGCACTGCCTCTACGACCTGCTCGGCCGGGTCAGCTCGGGTGAACTCGACATCGACGTCGCCGCGGTGATCGGCAACCACACCAGCCAGGCCGCGATCACCCGCGCGCACGGCATTCCGTTCCACCACGTGCCGTTCCCGTCGAACGACGCGGACGCCAAAGCCGCCGCGTTCGCCCAGCTCACCCAGCTCGTGCAAGCCGCGAAACCGCACGCCGTAGTGCTGGCCCGGTTCATGCAGGTACTGCCCGCCGAGTTCTGTGCGGCGTTCGCCGGGCGGACGCTGAACATCCACCACAGTTTCCTGCCGTCCTTCGTCGGCGCGCAGCCGTACCGGCAAGCGCACACCCGCGGCGTGAAGCTCGTCGGCGCGACCTGCCACTACGTCACGGCCGAACTCGACGCGGGCCCGATCATCGAGCAGGACGTCATCCGGGTCGATCACCGCGATTCGGTCGCGGACATGGTCCGCAAGGGCCGCGACATCGAAAAGGTCGTGCTGGCCAGGGGCTTGCGCTGGCACCTTGAGGACCGGGTGCTGCTGCACGCGGGCCACACCGTGATCTTCTGATTTCCTCCGTTCGTTTCCGGGCAGTGCGTCGTAGGCTCGGCCGGTGGCCACCTCCATCGTCGACATCACGGCCCTGCGCGAGCATCGAGCCGCGGGCCGTGACCTGATCGGCGTCGTCCTGGTCGGCCTCGACCTGACCTCGGCCGAGGACGACCTGCTGCTGCGCACCAGGCTCGACGGCGCGCTGTTGCTCGGCTGCCTGCTGACTCCGGCCAGCCGCGCCCGCGCCGACGCGGCCGGTGCGCTGCTGTTCCCGGACATCCCGAACCTGCCGTACCGCGTCTACCGCAGCGCGCTGTACAGCCCGGCCGAGCTGTTCGACAGCTTCGACGCCGACCGGCCCGCGTCCTATGCGGACACCCTCGACGCCCGTGTCTACCGCTACGTTCGCGAATGCGGCACGCACCCACAACCGTTGCCCGCGTTGGCACAACGGCTACACGACCACAGCATCACCGAGGCACTCGACGAGGTGCTGGCGGTCAGCCCGCACCCGGTCGCGGTGATGGGCGGCCACGACCTGCCGCGCGATTCGCCCGGCTACGCGCACGCGGTCGCGCTCGGCCAGGCCCTTGGCACGAGCGCGACCGGTTTCACGGTGCTGACCGGCGGCGGCCCCGGCGCCATGGAGGCCGTGCCGCTCGGAGTTCGCCTTGCCGACGCCGACCCGGCGCAGGCCCTGCGAGTCCTGTCGAGCGCGCCACGGTTCGACAGCGGTTCCTCCACTGTGGACCATGAGGCGATCGGCCGGTGGCTCGCCGCCGGGCTGCGCCTGAACCTGCCGAGCTTTTCGATTCCGCGCACCATCGGTATTCCCACGTGGTTCTACGGTCATGAACCTCCTAATATCGCGTGTGAATCGCATGCCAAATACTTCGCGAACTCGGTGCGCGAGGACGGCCTGCTGAACGTGGCGACCGGCGGTGTGATTTACACGCCCGGGAGCGCCGGCACGGTTCAGGAAGTCTTCCAGGACTACACCAAGAACCACTATGGGTCGCTGGGCCCGGCAGCACCCATGGTGTTTCTCGGCAAGGACTTCTGGGCCAACGAAGTCCCGGCCGCGCCGCTCGTCCAGCAACTAGCGCGCGGGCGCCCGAACGAACGCTGGCTGCTGGTGACCGACGACATCGGCGAAGCCGTCGCACTGCTAGACGATTACGCCGCCCAATCACATTAGCGCATTGTCAAACCCGCCCCGAAAGTTATCCACAGCCCCCCAAATTCATCCACAACCCAGCCATTCCCATTTGTTCCCCCGCCCCAACCCAAATAGGCTGGACGCGGGGCGCCGCCCCGGAATGGGTGGGGGCTGTGCTGGGGCGGGGTGAAAAGTGTTCGGGTTTGGGTTGATTATGTGGCTGATGGTGGGCGGCGGTCTTGCCAGCGTTCGCGGGATTCCAGTTGGGCGGCAAGGGAAATCAGCAGCTCTTCGCTGTCGGCCGGGCCGAGCAGTTGGGCGCCTAGCGGGAGGCCGTCCGCGGTGGGGCCGGCGGGGACATTGATGGCGGGCCAGCCGAGGGTGTTCCAGGGCCACGCGTAGGGGCAGGCTTGGACCATCGCCTTCGACAAGCCGTTCGCGTCGAGTTCCATCATGGCGCCGATTTTCGGCGGCGGCATCGCCGTGGTGGGCGCGAGGATTACGTCGACGGTGTCGAAGATGCGGCTCGCGCGGCGTTGGAAGTAGCCGATCGTGCCTCGGGAAAACCTGAGCAGGTGCCTGCCGAACAGCCTGCCGTTGCGGATGTTGGCTCTGGTCCGTGGATCGAGCAGCGACTCGTCGGGGATGCGCGCGGACCATTCGTGCAGACCGGCCGTCGATCGCGGCAGGAAGTTGAGACCGACCAGGCCGTAGTGCGGGTCGGCGGCGTGCACGGAATGGCCCAGGTCGGCGAGCACGCCCGCGATGCGTTCGACGGCGGCGCGGACTCGTGGGTCGAGTCGGGTGGCGTAGGCGGTGAAGGGCGGGCGCAGGGCCAGCGCGATCCGCAGGCGGCCGGGGTCGCGACGGGCGGCCGCGCGGAACGGGGCGTCAGGGCGGGCGGCGAGCACGTCGAGCAGCAGCGCGGCGTCTTCCACGGTTCGGGCCAGCGGGCCTGAGGTGGTGATGCCGTAGAACAGTTCGCGCGCGGGCAGCGGGGAGATGCGGTCGCGCTGCGGTTTGATGCCGACCAAGTTCGTCCACGCGGCGGGGATGCGGATCGAGCCAGCGCCGTCCGAGCCGATCGCGATGGGCACGACGCCGGCCGCGACCGCGGCGGCCGCGCCGCCGGAGGAGCCGCCGGGGGTGTGGTCGAGTTGCCAGGGGTTGCGGGTGTCGCCGAAGGCGATTCCTTCGGTGAAGGGCCATTGGCCCAGTTCTGGCGTGTTCGTCTTGCCGACGATCACGGCGCCCGCTGCCTTCAGGAGCCGGACCAGTTCGCAGTCGGCTCGCGCCGGTGGGAAATCACCGGCGCAGCCGAATGCGGTCGGTTCGCCGGCCAGGTCGACGTCGTCCTTGATGGCGAGCGGTAAGCCGAGTAACGGGGCGCGGTGTCCTTGGGCCAGTTTGTGGTCGGCTTCGGCGGCAGCGGCGAGCGCTTCAGTGGCGCGGATGCGGCGGAACGCGTTGAGGGTGGACTGGGTTCGGTCGATCCTGCTGAGCACTTCGGTGGTGAGGTCGACGGAACTCACCGCGCCCTCGGCGAGCAGATCGACGAGATGGCCCGCGCCGGAGTCCAGCAGCGGGCCGATCTCGGCGGCCGGTCGAGCCGATGCCATCGCACACCCCACAAAACATGAGACGGATTCGCGGTGTGCCGACCGTAACAGGAAATACCTGGTCAGGCCACGGCCGTCAGTCGCGCGACCGGCTCCAGCCGCGATTCGCCGAGGGCGTTGCGGTAGATAGAGTCGAACGCGTCCAGGCTCGCGCCCAGGTCGTGGGCTGCGATGATCCGCCTGCTCGACGCCCCCATCCTGGCCACCGTCTCCGGAGTGTCGAGGACCGCGCCGAGCGCCTTGGCCAGTCCCGCGATGTCACCGGGTTCGAACAGCCAGCCGTTCTCGCCGGAGTGGACCAGGTGCGGGAGCGCGACCGCGTTCGCCGCGACCACCGGCTTGCCCGCGGCCATCGCTTCCATGGTGGCGAGGCTCTGCAGTTCGGCGATGCCGGGCATGCAGAACACCGAACAGCGCTGGTAGGACGACCGCAGTTCGTCGTCGCTGACGTAACCGCGGAACCGGACGCGATCGGTGATGCCGAGAACACCGCAGAGCGCTTCGAGATCACCGCGGCACGAACCATCGCCGACGATCTCCGCGTGGATGGACTTGGGCAGTAACGCCATGGCCCGCAACAGTTCGTGCACGTGCTTCTCGGCGTCGAGCCTGCCGACGAACAGGACCGTCGGGGCCGTCGCCGCGTGGGGGCCGGTCCGAGCGGCGAAGCGGTCGAGGTCCACGCCGCAGGATCTGGCCACCGCGTCGGTCAGACCGGCCTTGCTGACCAGCATCTGCGCGGCGGTCGGGGTGGGCGCGGTGATCACCTTGGCCGCGCCGAACACCTTGGCCAGGTCGCGCCAGGCCAGTCGCGCGGCCAACCGGCGGAACCAGTGCGGCACCTTCACGTAGTCGAACAGGTTCTCCGGCATGAAGTGGTTCGTCGCGACGACCGGGATCTCCCGCCGGGTGGCATTGCGGACCAGCGCCCGGCCGACCACGAAGTGCGCCTGGACGTGCACCAGATCGGGTTCGATCTCGTCGAGCAGCGCGGCGGTCGCGGACTTCACCTGCCAGGGCAGGCAGATCCGGAACGTCGGGTGGTAGGGCGTGCGGTGGGAGCGCAGGCGGTGCACGGTGATCCCGTCCAGTTCCTCGGTGCGCGCCGGTCCGGTGTCGGACGGGCAGATCACGTGCACCTCGTGGCCGAGCCCGCCGAGGCCGGTGGCGAGTTGGTGGGCGAAGCGGGCCGCCCCGTTGACATCGGACGGGAACGTGTCCGCGCCGATGACCAGCTTCAGGCGAGTGCGATAACCGCTGGTCAGGTCCACCTGGTACTCCCTTGTCAGGAAAAGGTTGGTGTTGCTGGGAAAGGAGACGGCCGTCGATTCGGCGACGGCAGGCTGGTTGGGTTTGCGCATTGCCAGCGCGACGATGCCGGCGACGGCCAGCACGGCGCAGGCGAGTTCGCCGATGATCGCGACCGGGCCGACCTGACCCGCTTCGCCGAAACAGATCGCGCCGACCAGCACCCCCACGAGCGGATCGACGACGGACTGACAGGCGACGACGGTGTCAGGCCGCCCGGCGGCGTGCGCCAACTGGACGAACCAGGCGCCGAGGGCGATGGCGATCGGAATGCCGACGACCCAGCCGAGGCCGATGCCGCCGATGTCCGAGGAACGGATGTGCTCGGAAACAACCCTGGTGAGCACCGACACGAGTCCGAAGCAGACGCCCGCGGCAGCGGCCAGAACCGGAGCGCGCAGCCAGCTCTTGGCCCGCAGGCCGGTCCAGCCGAGCACGAGCACGATCCCCGCGGTGACCGCGGCGATGCGCAGTTCGACACCGGGCTGCTGGACGCCCTGACGAGCGCTGCCCGCGGCCAGTACGACGAACATGCCGACGCCGATGGTGCTGGCCAGGGAGGCGAACACGGTCGATGCGGTGAGGCGTTCGCGGCCGCCCGCGACGGCGAGCAGGACGGTGATGCCGATGGCCAGCACGCCGATCGGCTGCACCACGACCAGCGGGGCCATCGACAGGGCGAGGACGTGGAACAGTGCGCCGCCGCTGGTGGCGAGCATGCCGAGCAGCCAGTACCGGTCGGTGACCAGGCGGCGCAGCTGGCGCCAGCTCAGGCCGTTGCCCTGGCCCTTGGTCGTGGCTTGCACCGCGCCGTTCTGCAGGCTGGCGGCCAGGCCGTAGCAGCAGGCGGCGATGCAGGACAGGATGATCCCGAGCGCGATCATGACCGCACCAGCCGGGTGGTGCGGCCGATCATCGCGACGGTGGCGATGTCGACGAGGAGCAGCAGGCGTTCGATCAGGCCGCGCGGGAGCACGGTGGCGATCAGGTCGGCGTGCGGGAAGCCGGGGAACACCAGCGGGATGTGGCTGAGCAGGAACGCGACGCCGGCCAGCATGGAGACCAGCGCCAGCCGGCCCATGCCGCGACCGAGGCCGGCGCGGGCGAGCGCGGCGGCTGCGATCGGGACGGCGAGGAAGAACAGTGCGGCGGCGTAGCGGTGCAGGACCGTGGCTTCGTCGGCGGCGGTGCCGAGCGCGTTGGTGGGGAAGACCACCGAGGCGAACAGGCCGACGCAGCCCAGGACGAGCGCGATCGTGGCGGCCGGCGGGACCGGCTTGCCCGCGGCGCCGAGCCGGGCGGGCAGCAGCGCGGTGGCGAGGGCGAGGGCGATGGTGCTCAACGCGAGGAAGGCGGCACCGCCGGGAACGGACACGTAGTCGCTGACCGTGGTGTGCAGCGGGTCGAGCCGCCCGATGGACACCAGGTGCAGGTAGATCATGGGCAGCACGGTGAGCGCGAGCGCACCGCTGCTGATCTTGGCCAGGGCGGCGGGAAGCCTGCCGTACCTGGTGGTCGGGGCACCGACCTCGCTGATCTCGAACACGATCTCAGCCTGCTGGCGCGGCCAAGATCAAACCATGGGGTAATCCCCTCAGAAAGCCCTGGTGTTTCCCCTACCCTGAACCCCGGGATCAGGGTCCTCCCTGAGGCGGGTCAGCCGACCGGGCGGGCCAGCCCGTCGATCACTTCGGCCGAGGGCAGCTTGGTCAGCACCTCGCCGGGCACCAGCAGTTTGCTGTGCCGGACGCCACTGCCGACGACGAGTTCGCCTGCGGCCGCGACGGCGCCGTCGATCAGCAACGGCCAGTCGGCGGGCAGGCCGAGCGGGGTGATGCCGCCGTAGGCCATGCCGGTGCGTTCGACCGCGTCGTCCATGGACGCGAACGACGCCTTGCGCACGTCGAGCCGCTTGCGGACGACGCCGTTCACGTCGGCGCGGGTGGTGGCGAGGATGACACAGGCCGCATAGCGACTCTCGCCCCCGCGTTTACCGGCGACGACCACGCAGTTGGCCGAGGCGTCGAGCGGGGAGCCGTAGGTTTCGCAGAACGCCGCGGTGTCGGCCAGTACGGGATCGATCTCGGCGACGCCGCAGCGGGCGGCCTGGGCCGGATCGAGAGCGGCCAGCATGGCGGCGACGGGTTCGGCGAGCAGGTCGGGGCGCGTCAGCGCGGGCAACACGGTCAAGGTGCCTGCGATGGTCCACATGCCCTCATCCTGCCAGTTCGTCACCGAGGGCCGGGCCTCACCACTGTGAGCCGCGCTGCACCTCGGCGAGCTTCGGTTTCACGTCCACGATGTACACGAGGATCGTGACAAGACCGGCAATCCAGAACATCAGGGTGAAGTCGTAGAAGTGGAACAACGCACAGGCAACGGTTCCGCCGCCGGTCAGCGCCATCCAGAACGGTTTGGTGCGCTTGTTGGCCGCGCTGTACGCGTCGCTGCGCTGCAAACCGGCGTGGACGAACGCGAACAGGCCAACCGGCACGGCTGCCCAGTTCAGGATGAATTCGATCCAACCATCGACGACGCCCACACCTACAGCGTACGACGAATGCGACCGACCCCCGGTGCTCGGTCGGCACCGGGGGTCGGAATCGTGGAACGAGGCAGCGAACTCGGCCTGGCTCAGGGACTGGCCGAGTCCGCCTGGCTTGGTCAGCTCTCGGTGTTGTCGCCCTTGTCGGCGGCCTTGGGAGTGCTGGTGGTCTTGGCGTTGGCGGTCTTGCGCACGTTGTTGGTGCGGTTGGCCACCTTGCGGGTGGTGCTGCGCACCTCGTGCGCGGCCTGGGCGCCGGCCTCGTGCACCGCGTCGGCGGCGTCGTCGGCGAGTTCGATGACCTCGCGGGCGGCCTTCTCACCGGTGGAGCGGGTGCGGCGGACGACCTTGCCGAGCACGTCGTCGGCCAGTTCGCGGGCGTCCTCGACGGCGCTCTCGGCCCGCTGCTGGGCGGTCTCGACGGCCTGGTCCAGCTGGTCGATGGCGCGCTTGAACTGCGGCTGGCTGCGGAGCTTGTCCAGGGTCTTCTCGCCCTGCTCGGCGAGGTGCTGGTAGAGCTTCACGGCGGCGTCGGCGTACTCGTCGACGAGCTTGCGCAGTTCGGCCGGGTCCAGCTTCTCGCGCAGGCTGGTGACGTCGGTGGGCAGTTCGTCGACGGCGGAACGAGCGGCCTCGGCGCGCTCGGTCAGCTGGCTGCGGGTCTTGCTGACGACGTCGACAACGGCCTGGGTGGCGATGTCACCGGCGCCGATGGCGGCCAGCAGCGGGGTGCGAACCTGCTCGAACGCGTTGGTCACCGCGACCCGAGCCTGCTCGCCGGCCTTGCGCACGTCCTCGATGGTGGGCACAGTAGGCATGTTGATCACTCCTTCGGGTTCGGGGTCCGTTCCACGGGCTTGTCACCATCCACATCGGACCCCTCCACTGTGGACTGTGCATTGGCGTTGGTGCGCCGGAAGGTCTCGTACACTTCGAGCAGCACCTGCTTCTGCCGCTCGGTGAGCAGGGCGTCGGCCAGTACCGCGTCGACGACTTCTCCGCCGACCGGGGCGTCCAGAATCCCGGCCTGGACATAGAGCGCCTCGGCGGAGATCCGCAGTCCCTTGGCGATCTGCTGCAGGATCTCGGCACTGGGCTTGCGCAAGCCGCGCTCGATCTGACTCAGGTACGGATTGGACACACCGGCGAGCTTGGACAGCTGGCGCAACGAGATCTGCGCGCTGCTGCGCTGCTGGCGGATGTATTCGCCGATGTCGCGGCCGAGTTCGGCGACCATCTCGATGGGATTGTTCCGACCGTTCTCGTCGGATTCGTCCATCGCCGGTCACCTCCTGACTCGTTCTCGCCCTTGCCATACCGACGGTACGCCCGGGCGCTAGCTATTGCAAGCGGGGTGCTTGCACGAATGGGTGTGTTCCGTGCCACGGTCGAGCGAACCGCCGAATTCGCCCTACGCTGCGAAGACCTGGACGACCGGCGGGAAAGGAGCGCCATGGCCGACGACTCCCCGGACTACGCGTCCGGACCGGTCCTGCGCTGGGCGGAGCTGAACCGCGAGCAGTTGACCGCCGCCCTGCCCCAGGCGCTGGTGATCCTGCCGATCGGCGCGACCGAACAGCACGGCCCGCATCTCGCCACCGGTACGGACGCCCTGCTGGCCAGCACCGTCGCGGGCCGGGCCGCGGCGATGGCCGCGCAGCGGTCGAGCCGCCCACTGCTCCTCACCCCGACCTTGCCGATCGGCGCGTCCGACCATCACTTCCCGTTCGGCGGCACGCTGTCCTTCCGCCAGGAAACCCTGCTCGCCGTGCTCGGTGACCTGGCCCGGTCGGTGGCGCGCTGCGGCGGCCTGCGGCTGGTCCTGGTCAACGGGCACGGCGGCAACCAGGGGATCTGCCAGGCAGCGGCGGCCTTGGCGGCGACCGAGCACGGCCTGGCCGTCGCCTGCGTCGACTATTGGCGCTTCGCCAGCGACCCCGGCGGCGGACTGATTCCTGGGCACGCGGGCGAATTCGAGACGTCGATGGTGCTGGCCGTCGACCCGGAACTGGCCGGGGCTCCCACCGGCCGGCTGAATCCGCCGATCGCGCCCGCCGTGCCGGATACGCCGATCCATTCCGCGGCCGGCTGGCAGGCGATCGACGGCTATACCGACGATCCGGCACGGGCCGACGCCGACCGGGGAAAACGCTGGCTCAACCAGTGCGTCCGCGCGCTCGCTGACCGCTTGGTCAGCCTCGCTCAGGTGCTCTGACCTTTCTCGGGGGGCTGGTTGGGCTTGGCGGCTTTGCGCAGGACGCGGCGGAGCTGGATGATGCGGCCGTAGCCGGGGATCGCGACGAGCAGGATTCCGCCGATCGCGGCCAGCAGCATCGCGACGCCGAGCGAGAGGTGCCCGTGCGCGCCGAAGAAGGCGATGTCGACCGTCTGGCTGTTCTCGATGATGAACACCAGCAGCACGAGCAGAACGATGGCGGCGACGGTGAGACCGACCCAGAGGCCGCTGAACTTGGTCCGGCGAACCTGCTGATAGCGGTGCGTGGCCTGCGGTGTCGCGGCCGGCTCCGGGGGCGGACCGGCCTGCGCCGGCACGGTCGGC
>DATFHN010000096.1:0-33791 GCA_035248365.1 Pseudonocardiaceae bacterium
TTCTCCAAGGGCATCTTCCCGGCCGTGGACCCGCTGTCCTCGACCTCCCGGATCCTCGACCCGGCCATCGTCGGCGAGGAGCACTACCGGGTGTCGCAGGAGGTCATCCGGATCCTGCAGCGCTACAAGGACCTGCAGGACTTGATCGCCATTCTGGGTATCGACGAACTGGCCGAAGAGGACAAGGTCGTCGTGCAGCGCGCCCGCCGCATCGAGCGGTTCCTATCGCAGAACATGAACGCCGCCGAGCAGTTCACCGGTCAGCCCGGTTCGAACGTGCCGGTGAAGGAAACCGTCGAGGCGTTCGACAAGATCACCAAGGGTGAGTACGACCACCTGCCCGAGCAGGCCTTCTTCCTGATCGGTGGCCTGGAGGACCTGGAGCGTCGCGGCAAGGAACTCGCCGGCTGACCCTCGCTCGACCCGGATCGGGGCCGGAGTCCACATCGGACTCCGGCCCCGATTGCGTTGCTACTTCCCGAGTTCGACGGTGTGCGAATGCCCGCTGCTCGACGTCACCGTCACCTGGTGCGTACCGCCGGGCACGACCAGCACGTCCCTGTGCGACGTGGCCGGTGTGCTGATCAGCGAGCCGTAGGACGCCAGCAACAGGCCATCGCCGCCGGGCAACGTGTAGCGCACCGGCAGCGGATCCACCGACATGATCATCCCGCCGTAGGCCACGTTGAGCACGTGTCCGGAGTCGTCCACGGTCACCGCGTAGAGCTCGCCCACGGTGCCGACCAGTTCCTCACCGAGGATCAGGATCCCCCCGTTGGCCAGCCGGTAGGCGATCTGCCAGTAGCTCTGGCCGATGCTCGCACCGGTACCGGAGAGCGCTATGTCGCTCGGGTGGGCCACGTACAGGTCGCTGTAGCCGCCATCGCGCAACGCGTCGTCGAAGACCTTGCTCCAGCTCGGCGGGTTCGTGCCCGGTGCCCCGTCGGGCGCGCCGTTCAGGCCGGTCATCAGCGGCCAGTTCAGCCGGGGATCGACCGAATCCGGGCCTGAGTAGGAGCTGAAGCCGTCGCCCAACTCGGGCTGGTCGGCCGCGGCCAGGCCTGGGTTGGCCGGGTAGGGATGAGCAGCGTCGGGCCGCCGCGGCAGTTCGACGACGGTGCGCCCGTCGCAGAGCGCCGCCTCGCCCTCGACGTTGAACACCGCGACCCCGTCCAGGTAGGGCAGGTCCCGCCACTTCCTGCTCACCTTGCCGGTGGCCGGATCGAGCGTCGGCCCCGGCGAGTACACCCGGAAACCGGACTCCGCCATGGTCAGCACGGTGGCGTCGTCCTGGCCGAACGCGAAGGAATCGCTGGTCTGACTCTTCACCGGGTTGCCGACCGTCTGTTGCCCCTGCAGCGCCAGTTCGCTGGTGCTGGGATTGGTCGCGACCACCCCGATCTCGACGATGGTGCTGGGCGGCGACCCGCCCGCCGACAACTGCCAGGCGAAGCTTTGCAGCACCACAGCGGCCTTCGCGCTGGGTGTGATAGTGGGATCCCCGCTGGGCATGTTGCCCGCCCAGTACACCCTGGGCTGGCCGATCGGATCGAATTCGAAACCGGTGCCGTTGCGCGATGACTGGATCAGGTCTCGTGGCACCGCCAGGTCGCGCTGCCACGTGGCACGGACCTGGTCGAGAAAGCCCTGATCCTTGGCCAGGTCGCCCTTGGTCGGCTCGTGCAGCCGGGGATCGTCGCTGGGCAGCGTGGCCGGCTTCTGGCTGTCGTGCGTGCCGGACACCACCGGCAGCCAGCGGTCGGACAGGGCCGTCAGTCCGGTGCCGATCGCCAGCAGAACCAGGACGACGACGCTGATCCGGTAGCGGCGCCGCACCAGGCGCCTGCGGGCGCCGCGGTGCACCTTCTCCGCGAACCCGGGTGGGGTGTCGACAGTCTCGGTGGCCGCGCGCAGGGCGGCGGACAGTGCTTCGGTGTCCATCATCGGCTCTGTCCTTCCTGTGCGATCAGCATCACTGTGGCCTGAGGCGGATCCGGTTCGGCCACCATCACCTTGCGCAGCGCGTCGAGTCCGCGTGAGGTCTGGCTCTTGATGGTGCCGACCGAGCAGCCGAGCGCGGCCGCCGCCTGCGCCTCGCTCAGGTCGTCGAAGAAACGCAGAACCAGTACCGCCCGCATCCTCGGCGGCACCTTCGCCAGCGCCCGCACGACCTCGTCGCGGTCGGCGATCCGGGAGTCGTGCGCGGCCACGCTGGGCTGGTGAAACTCCAGGAGGGGCGTCTCGGCGACCCGCCGCGACCGGGTCCGCCAGCGGTTGGTCGCCATGTTGGCCAGTGCGGCGCGCAGGTAGGCCTCGGGTGGTCCGGTGATGCGCTGCCAGCGTGGATAGGTCCGTTCCAGTACGTCCTGCAGCAGGTCCTCGGCCGCCCCCTGATCGCCGCCGCACAGCAGATACGCGGTGCGGAGCAGGGCGCCGGACCGGTGCGCGACGAACTCGACGAAGTCCTCCTTGGCCGCCCCCATCGTCACCTTCCCTCCCTTTGTCTGCTTCAGCTATACCGTGGACACCGGTGGGGTCGCCGAGGTTGTGAGCGCACCGTCTAAACTTGGTCCAGAGATTCGGACGAATGGAGAACCTCGTGGCTGAGATGACCGTCGAGCTGGTTGCCGTCGAGCGTCGACTGTGGTCGGGGCAGGCCACCGCGGTGTTCACTCGGACCATCGAGGGCGAGCTGGGCATCCTGCCCAAGCACATCCCGCTGCTCGGTGAACTCGTGCCCGACTGCGTCGTCCGGATCGACCAGACCAACGGCGAGCGCCTGATGGCCGCCGTGCAGGGCGGGTTCCTGTCGGTGACCGGCGAGCGCGTCAGCATCCTCGCCGAGTCCGCCCAACTCGCCGACGAGATCGACATCGAGGCGGCCAGAGCAGACGCGGCCAGCGACGACGAGGCGGTACGCAACCGAGGCGTATCCCAGTTGCGCGCGACGGAGCAGCCGGTCACGGAGCGGTCGGCCTAGGGCGAGCCGCGGGCAGGGCGGGAGCGGCCGTGGGGATCACCGGGTACATCGGGGTGGTCCTGATCGTGGTGGCCATCGTCTTGGCGTGGTCGGCCCTGCGCCGATTGAAACTCCTGCGGGAAGGCGGCGTGCACGTCGCGCTGCGCCGCCGCATCGACGACAGCGGCCGCGGCTGGCTGCTGGGCGTCGGCCGCTACCGCGGCGACGAATTCGTCTGGTACCGCGTGCTCTCCGTGCGATCCGGTCCCGACCAGGTGATCCCGCGCATCGGCCTGCAGATCTCCGACCGCCGCCAGCCGCACAGCGCCGAGAACTACGCCATGCCCACCGAGGCGACCGTGCTGCGCTGCCGCGACAACGACGACACCGAGATCGAACTGGCCATGAACGGCGAGGCCCTCACCGGCTTCCTGTCCTGGCTCGAAGCCGCCCCGCCCGGCAACATCGTGCCCTGGGCGTCCTGACAGATCCAGGCGATCAGTCGCCGGTCTCCCAGCCGTCCGGGCGAGGGCTGGTGCGGCCGTTGTCCGCGATAGCCGAAAGCCGCCAGCGCCCGTCGCGCTTCAACAGGCTGAAGATGTTCGTGCCCCAGTGGTGCAGCTCCCCGTCGACCAGGAAGTCGTAGCGGGTCCACACCATCGCGATGTCGTCGTCGATCAACACCGTCGGCCGGTAGAACAGTTCCTCCCTGGCGCCCGGTCTGGCCGGCATCAGGTCCGGAAACTCCATCATCGGCGTGCAGATCGTCTCCCCGTCGCGTGACCTGACGATGCTGCCGCCAGGCACCAACAGGGCCCGCATGCCCTCGACGTCTTTGCGCGGAATCGTGTCCAGGAACGCGTGCACCGTGTCCAGTACGGCCTGCCGCTCGTTGCCTGCGTCGTCGGGCATGCGGAACTCCCCTCTCTGCTGTCGGTCGTGGACACTATCGGCACTCGCGAGTGGGCGCCCTCATTGCTGACCAGCCCCTGCGCCAGCCGGCCGCTCGTCGCTGAGCAGTCAGGTGGTCGTCGGGCCTTGGGCGAGAGCCGCGTCAGCCGCGGGCCAGTACCGGATTGTCGAGGTCGTTGTTGGTGAGCACGATGTCCGCCTGCGCCGCCGGATCCACTTCGTCGAGGTAGCGTCGGCTGGCCGCGTGATAGCGGCTCTCGAAGGCCGCGCGGGCATTGTCAACGCTCCCGAAGGCTGCCGCGTCACGGCGGCTGCCCCGGTTTTTCGCGGTGTCGAAATCAGTGTGCACGAACACGACGAGATCCCAGTGCGACCGCAGCTCGCGGCGTTGCAGGAAACTTCCGTCGACGATGAGGATCGCGTCGCTCGGCGCTTGTATCGGCGGCTCGTGGATCGGTTCGTCGGTGGGCAGGTCGATGATGCGCCGACGGTAGGCGCCCGAGCCGCCTGGGCCGAGTGGGGCCAGCACAAGGCGGACGAACGCGAGGAAGTCGTAGGCGTCCTCGTAGTAACCGTCGGCCGAGTCGCGGCCCTGGCGATACCGGTGGGAACGACGGTGATGGTAGCCGTCCATGGACAGGCGCAACGCCGAGCGCCCGCGCGCGGTCACGGCCGCCGCCAACTCATTCGCGAGGGTGGTCTTGCCCGCCGCGGTGATGCCGTCGACGGCCACCCGCGCGGGATGCCCTGGTGCCAATGCCACCAGCCGGTCCGCGATGAGCCCGACAGTCTCGGCGCGCGCAGTGTTCTCTCCCATAGCAGCAGTATGGAGAAGAACATCCACAACCGAGATGACGCCGATCGGATGATCGTGCATCGTGGTGGGGTGGCAGCCGCTGACAACCTGAATGACGACGAGAACTGGACGGGCGGTTTCTACGAGCTCTCTCTTACCCTCGGCTCCGCCGACGACCGCAGGCTCGACCAGGCTGGGCGATCTTTGTCGCGGGCCGCGAGCGTCCAGGAGTGCCGGGTGGGTTCCGGCTTGCTTGATGTCGAGCCGAGCGCGGCAGCGCTGCACGAGCATGGTCATTTGCGTGGGTGGCTGATTCTGCCGTCCGGGGACCGGGTCGTCTGCGGCGGGTTTGTATCGCGGTATGAGGGCATCGACTGGCTGGAGTTGTATCTGCTATCCGTTTGATGAACGCAGCGGTGTGGATTCATTGACCTGGCGTGCCCCGCTCGATCGGTGGCTTGCCGACGTGGCCGTCGCCGTGTACGCCGATGTGCCGAGGTACGCCGCCGTCCTGCTGCCCGGTCCCGATGGCATGGACTACCGAGCAGCAACCGCCTGACCCGGCCACCCGCACAGCATGAGCTGGGTCAGCGCAGCGGGACGGCGAGTTCGAAGACGACTTCGTCGGCGGCGGCCATGTCCGGGTGGACGAGGAAGATCTGGCGGGGCGCGCCGATCGGTTCCTCGCCGTGCTCGGTGAACCAGCTGCGCAGCCGCTCGTACCCGAGCGACGTGGTCAGGTCCGCTTTGGTCACGCCGATATAGGCCTCCCGCCCGGCCGGTTCGGCTTGCGTGGTCATGTCCGGGTAGCGGGCCGCGACATCGCCGATCGCGGATTCTTCGATGGGGCAACAGAATTCGACGGGGCCGTCGCTGTCTTCGGTGGCTTCGCCGTGGTAGCGCAGGAACGGCCGGCCCGCGAGCCCGGTCGGCCGTGGCACGGTCGGACCGCCGAACAGGCCGAACAGCGGCCCGGCGAATTCCCCGATCTGGGGTGCGGTGAGGTGCTCGGTGACGGTGAGCAGGGTGCGGGCGGGGACGTCGCGGACGAGTACGTCGGGCATGGCCGGCTTCTTTCCGGTGAGTTGGTCGATGAGGAAACCGACCAGCTCCCGGCGCGCCGCCATGCCTTGCTCCTGTTCCGGCCAGTACCGCGCCAGCTCGCCGGCCTGTTCGCCGGGCGCGAGGTCGATGATCGCGGTGATCCGGGCCAGGGGCATGCCGAGTTGGCGTAGCAGGGCCACCAGCCGCGCCCGCGCCAGTTGCTCCGGGGCGTACCAGCGGTAGCCGGTGTCCGGGTCGACCTGGGCGGGGGCGAGCAGGTTCAGTTGGTCGTAGAGGCGCAGGGCCTTGGGCGAGAGCCGGGTCAGCCGCGCGAACGCGCCGATGGTCAGCAGGTCCATGTGGTCTCCTCGATCCGGGCGGGTTGCCCGGCTGACTCGACTCTGTGGCTGACCCCAGGGTGAAGGTCAAGAAGAGTAGGAAATGTTTGCCGTGCCTTCGGTGACGATGACCTGACCGAGCATCGCACCGGTCACGTCGCACCGGTCGTTGGTGGTGGGCGCGTCGACCTCGGTCGCGGTCATGGTCAGGTGGAAGGTACCGCTGACGCCCTGATAGGCGCCGGTTCCGGAACCGGGGATGATCGGCGCCGTACCGCTGGCGGTCATGTAGCCGGAGCACGATGTGGGTCCGTGCTGGAACGGGACGGTGCCCGCCTCGGTCAGGAACGCCTTGGTGATGGCGGCGATGTCCAGCTTGAACGAACCCTGGCTGAGCACCAGGTTCAATTCGTTGTGTTCGGTGGACAGGGTGCCGTCCTGATTGACGCTGAAGCCCTGGCCGAGGTCGCCGATGGCGCCGCTGAGCACCGCGGTCGTGACGGCCGCGTCGTCGTTGGTGTAGTCGATGATGTGGACGGTGCCGCCCGGATGGGCCGGCGCCGCCGAGGTGGCGGCGGCTGTGCAGGACAGCGTGCAGACGGCCGCGATCGTCAGGGCCGCAACAAGTTTTCCGCGCATGCGGCGGACATTATTGGGATTACTCGCCGGGAATCGTCATGCCGGCGAGGTAGTCCTGCGATGTAGGCACGATGTGGGTCAGCCGTTGCCCGCGCCCTTGTCGAGGTTGTCGTAGCCGACGAAATGAAACAGCGGCTCGCCGAGCACCAGCGGTTGCGATTCGCCGGTGAACCGGTGCGCGCCGACGCCGAAACCGACATCCGGAGGGGACACCCAGCGGCGCTCGAAGTCGCGCTCCTCGAACCATTCGCAGATCAGCGGGAACCGGTCGAACCTGGTTTTCCGGCCCCGTGTCCAGATCACCGTCGCGCCCGGCGCGCACAACTGGTCGCAGGTGTCGATGGTGTGCTCGATGTCCGCGTCCCCGATGTTGCCGAACAACCCGCACAGCAGCACGAGCCGCGCCGGCACGAAATCCGCGTAGTGGGCCAGATCCGCGGCATCGCCGGTGATCACCTCGACGTTGTCCAGACCGGCCGCGCGCGCTGACGAACGCGCGTGTTCGGCATTGGCCGGGTCGAGTTCGACGAGCACGGCGCGCACGTCGTGGCGCCTCGGATGGTCGGCGAGCACGCCGATCAGGTCCCGGCCCTGGCCCGCGACCACGCTGATCGCGTTGACCTCACCGGGTGGTGCGTTGTCCAGCACGACTCTGATCTGTGCCTGCACCATGAGAAGCCGGTTCGCCAGCGCGGAATCCGGGCGGTCGTAGTCGTCGTGCCAGGCCTGCCAGTCCCTGCTCGGCTTCATGGCGGCAATGTACCGGTTGGGACGGTCGTAGGGTGAGAGCCATGTTCAACGGGTCGCACGTGATCATCTACAGCAACGACGCCGAGGCCGACCGGGCGTTCATCCGCGACGTGCTGGGTTTTCCGCACGTGGACGCCGGTGCGGGCTGGCTGATCTTCCGGCTCCCGCCCGCCGAGATCGCGGTGCATCCCGCCGATGACGCGCCGCGCCACGAGTTCTACCTGATGTGCCCGGACATCGAGGCGGCGCTGGCCAAACTGGACGCGCCCGGCGAGATCACCGAGGCGCGCTGGGGGCGGCTGGCCAAGATTCCGTTGCCCAGCGGCGCGGAACTGCCGATCTACCAGCCGCTGCACCCGGTCGCCTGCAACCTGCCGGATTGACGCCCTAGCCGTTCTCGCCCGGCTTCCATTTCACGTCGCCGTCCGGGTTTGCCTTGCGGCACAGGATGAACAGCAGGTCGGACAGGCGATTGAGGTACTTGGCGGTGAGCACGTTGGCGTGGTCGGGATCGGCGTCGAGCAGCGCCCACGCGCTGCGTTCCGCCCGCCGCGTCACGGTGCGCGCGACGTGCAGCAGCGCCGCGCCCGGCGTGCCACCCGGCAGGATGAACGAGTCCAGCTTGGGCAGACCCTCGAGGTATTCGTCGCACCAGCCCTCCAGCCGGTCGACGTAGCCCTGGGTGACGCGCAGCGGCGGGATCTTCGGGTCCTCGACGACCGGCGTTGCCAGGTCGGCGCCCACGTCGAACAGGTCGTTCTGCACCTGACGGAGTACGGCCGCGAGGTTCTCGGCCAGCGCGCCCATGGCCAGCGCGACGCCGATGGCCGCGTTGGCCTCCTCGGCATCGGCGTAGGCGACCAGCCTCGGGTCAGTTTTGCGGACGCGGGAGAAGTCGGCCAACCCGCTGGTTCCGTCGTCACCGGTGCGGGTGTAGATCTTGGTCAGGTGAACCGCCATGGCCCCGAGCCTACGGTGTGGGCACCATCCGTACGATGCAGCGCGGATTGTTTTGCTCGGCAGATGAGGAGCAGACCAGCGTGAGTGAACATTTCCGGGTGACGGGCGGCGCGCGCCTGCGCGGCGAGGTCGACGTGGTCGGCGCCAAGAACAGCGTGTTGAAGCTGATGGCGGCCGCGCTGCTCGCGCAGGGCCGCACGACGCTGACCAACTGCCCGGAGATCCTGGACGTGCCGCTGATGGCCGAGGTGTTGCGCGGCATCGGCTGCACGGTGGCGATCGACGGCGACACGGTCGTCATCGACACGCCCGCCGAGCTGAACCACCGGGCGGATTCGGCCTCGATGGGCAAGTTGCGCGCGTCCGTGTGCGTGCTGGGACCGCTGGTCGGCCGGTGCAAGAAGGCCGTGGTCGCGCTGCCGGGCGGTGACGCGATCGGGTCACGGCCGCTGGACATGCACCAGAACGGTCTGCGCCAGCTGGGCGCGCACAGCGAGATCGCGCACGGCTGCGTGGTGGCGGAGGCGCAGGACCTGCGCGGCGCGCAGATCTGGCTGGACTTCCCGAGCATGGGCGCGACCGAGAACATCCTGATGGCCGCGGTGCTCGCCGAGGGCACCACGATCATCGACAACGCCGCGCGCGAGCCGGAGATCTCCGATTTGTGCACGATGCTGACCCAGATGGGCGCCAAGATCGAGGGCGCGGGCACGTCCACGCTGACCGTGCACGGGGTGCCCGAACTGCGCCCGGCCGGGACGCACCGGGTGATCGGCGACCGGATCGTCGGCGCGACCTGGGCTTTTGCCGCCGCGATGACCAGGGGCGACATCACCGTCAACGGCGTCGACCCGCACCACCTCGACCTGGTGCTGGAGAAGCTGCGGATGGCCGGGGCCGAGGTCAGCACCGGTGAGCAGCTGTTCCGCGTCGTGCAGCACGACCGGCCCAAGGCGGTCGACTTCGTCACGCTGCCCTACCCGGGTTTCGCCACCGACCTCCAGCCTTTCGCGGTAGCGCTTACCGCCGTCGCCGACGGCACGTCGATGATCACCGAGAACATCTACGAGTCCCGGTTCCGGTTCATCGAGGAGATGATGCGGCTCGGCGCGGACGCGCGCACCGACGGCCATCACGCCGTCGTGCGCGGCGTGCCCGCGTTGTCCAGTGCGCCGGTGTGGGCTTCGGACATTCGCGCCGGGGTCGGGCTCGTCCTGGCCGGACTGTGCGCGGAGGGGGTCACCGAGGTGTGGGACGTCTTCCACATCGATCGCGGCTACCCGAAGTTCGTGGAGAACATGGTGAACCTGGGCGCGGACGTGACCAGGGTGGCCGCCCCGCCTGAGCGAGACTGAGCGGGTTACTCGCCCTCGTGCAGGTGCAGGAGGGCGGCGGTGGCCGCGTCGACATCGGCGGGGAAGACCAGGATGCGCTGACCGGTGCGGTCGTCGGTGGGCGCGGTGGTGGAGCGGATTCCGTTGCGCCGCAACTGGTCCCGCACGAACTGCGCGGCCTGGTGGGACGGGACGATCGCGATTTCCCTGAGCAGGCCGAAGTTGCCGGTCGCGGACCTGCGTCCCCTCGGTCGACGGCTCCTCGGGCGGGCCGTGTCGCTGCCGTAGGACCAGCGCAGGAGCCCGGCGAACGCGGCCAGGACACACATCAGGATCAGCAGCGCTGAGGCGGACACGGGGAGCATCCTTGTATGGTCCCGCGCGCGTCCGGGCAAAGCCAATCTGGCGAATGCGGGACATCGCCCAACGGTCGCTGTCGCGCTGCCAGGGGCCCGCACGATGGTGTGCTTTGTGAGGAATCGCACGAGCAAACCTTGTTACTGGCCAGTACTATAAGGGGTCTAGCCGGTTAACGGAGGTTCACATGCCGTACCCGACGGATCATGAGCGCGATCGCCCCTGGGTGATGCGGACTTATGCCGGCCACTCCTCGGCCGCTGCGTCCAACGCGCTCTACCGCAGGAACCTGGAGAAGGGGCAGACCGGCCTCTCGGTGGCGTTCGACCTGCCCACCCAGACCGGCTACGACCCCGACTCGGAACTGGCGATCGGCGAGGTCGGCAAGGTCGGCGTGCCGGTCAGCCACATCGGCGACATGCGGCAGCTCTTCGACGGCATCCCGCTGGCCGAGGCCAACACCTCGATGACCATCAACGCGACCGCGATGTGGCTGCTGGCCCTGTATGTCGGCGTCGCCCAGGAACAGGCCGAGGCCGACGGCGGGGATCCGCAGGCGGTGCTGGGCAAACTCGCCGGAACCACCCAGAACGACATCATCAAGGAGTACCTCTCCCGGGGCACCTACGTGTTCCCGCCCGGGCCGAGCATGCGGCTGATCTCGGACATGATCGCCTGGACGGTCACCAACGTGCCGCGCTGGAACCCGATCAACATCTGCAGCTACCACCTGCAGGAGGCCGGGGCGACGCCGGTGCAGGAGGTCGCCTACTCGATCAGCACCGCGATCGCCGTGCTGGACTCGGTGTTCAGCACCGGCCAGGTGCCCGATGATCGCAAGGCCGACGTGGTCGCGCGGATCTCTTTCTTCGTCAACGCGGGCGTGCGGTTCGTCGAAGAGATGTGCAAGATGCGCGCCTTCACCCAGCTCTGGGACGAGCTGACCCGCGACCGCTACGGCATCACCGACGCGAAGGCCCGCCGGTTCCGTTACGGCGTCCAGGTCAACTCGCTCGGCCTGACCGAGGCGCAGCCCGAGAACAACGTGCAGCGCATCGTGCTGGAGATGCTGGCCGTCACCCTCTCCAGGGGATCGCGCGCCCGCGCGGTGCAGGTGCCCGCCTGGAACGAGGCACTCGGCCTGCCCCGGCCCTGGGACCAGCAGTGGGGGCTGCGGATGCAGCAGGTCCTGGCCTACGAGACCGATCTGCTGGAATACGAGGACCTCTTCGACGGCTCGCCGGTCGTTCAGGCCAAAGTGGACGAAATCCTGGATGGGGCGCGCACCGAGATCGACCGGATCGCCGGGATGGGCGGTGCGGTCGCCGCGGTGGAGAGCGGCTACATGAAGTCGCAGCTGGTCAACTCGCTCGCGGAGCGGCGGCGCAGGCTCGAATCGGGCACCGACGTGATCGTCGGCGTGAACAAGTTCGACACCAGCGAGCCCAGCCCGTTGCAGGCCGAAGGCGCCAAGGCCATCGAGACCGTCGACCCGGTGGCGGAACAGCAGGCCATCGAGGCGATCACGAGCTGGCGCGCCGAGCGCGACAACGACGCGGCGCAGATCGCCCTGGCCGACCTGCGGGACGCGGCCAAGACCGAGGTCAACCTGATGCAGGCCACCATCGCCTGTGCCCGCGCCGGCGTCACCACCGGCGAATGGGCCGGGGCGCTGCGCGAGGTGTTCGGCGAATACCGGGCGCCGACCGGCGTCGCCGGCGCGAACCCGGGCGGCGAGGCCGCCGAGGAGATCGCGACCGTGCGGGAGAAGGTCAAGCAGGCCGGGGAGGCGATCGGCGAGCGGCTGCGCATCCTGGTCGGCAAGCCTGGCCTTGACGGCCACTCCAACGGCGCCGAGCAGGTCGCGGTGCGCGCCCGGGACGTCGGTTTCGAGGTGATCTACCAGGGCATCCGGCTCACCCCGGCGCAGATCGTGGCCGCCGCCGTGCAGGAAGGCGTGCACGTGGTCGGGTTGTCGGTGCTGTCCGGCTCGCACATGGAGGTCGTGCCCGCCGTGCTGGACGGACTGAGCGAGGCGGGCGCCGAGGACATCCCGGTGATCGTCGGCGGCATCGTGCCCCCGGACGACGCCGCCGCGCTGCGGGCCCAGGGCGTGGCCAGGGTGTTCACCCCGAAGGACTACCGGCTGACCGAGATGATGGCCGAAATCGTCGATGTCGTGCTGGAGTCGCACGGACTAACGTCGAGTGCATGACCGAGTTCGAGCACATCCTGCTCAAGCGCGAGGCCGGCACGGCGACGATCACCATGAACCGACCGGCCCGGCGCAACGCGCTCTCGGCCGAGCACCTCGGTGAACTGCTCGCCGCGTTCCGCTCGGTCGGCGACTCGGACGCGACCGGGATCGTGCTGGCCGGGGCCGGGCCGGTGTTCTCGGCCGGGCACGACTTCGCCGACGTGGCCGGACGGGACCTGCTCGGCGTGCGCGAACTGCTCGTGTTGTGCACCGAGTTGATGCGCACCATCGAGGACGTGCCGCAGGTCGTCGTCGCCCGGGTGCACGGCCTGGCCACCGCGGCAGGGGCACAGCTCGTCGCCTCCTGCGACCTGGCCGTCGCCGCCGAATCCGCCGGGTTCGCGTTGCCCGGCGGCAAAGGCGGCTGGTTCTGCCACACGCCGGCCGTGCCAGTGGCCCGCGCCATCGGCCGCAAGCGTTTGCTGGAACTGGCGTTGACCGGCGACCCGATCGACGCGGCCACCGCCGAACAGTGGGGCCTGGTCAACCGGGTCGTACCGGACGACCAGCTCGACGACGCCGTCGCCGACCTCCTGGCCAGGGCGACCCGGGGCAGCTGGGCGAGCAAGGCCCTCGGCAAACGCACCCTCTACGCCCAGCTGGACCGGCCGGAGGCCGACGCGTACGCGATCGCGGTCGAGGTCATGGCGGCCGCGTCGCAACTGCCCGGCGCCCGCGAAGGCATGGCCGCGTTCCTGGAAAAACGCCACGCCAACTGGCCCGACTGAACGAGGGCAACACAGGCGACAAGCGAAGATTCCGGGGGAGGCGCACATGCGGATCGGATTGACGCTGGTCGCGGTGGCCGCACTGGCCGCGCTCGCCGCATGCGGCAGCAGCTCGGCCACCCCGCCCCCCAGGCCGACGCCCTCCGTCCCGACCATGGTCGACGAGCCGATCAACCTCACCGGCCGCGCCGCCACACCGTGCACCATGCTGCGTCCCGACCAACTGGCCCAGTTCCACATCGTCGCCCCCGGCACGCCCAGCGCGGCCCCACTGAGCCCGGCCAAGGGCACCCCGGCCTGCGCCTGGCAGCCCATGCGGAGCACCGAACCCGTCTACGCGGCCGCCGTCGACACCCACTCCGGCGGCCTCGACGCGCTCTACCGGCACCGCGCCGCCCTGCCCGTTTTCCAGCCCTTCGCCGAGTCCGGCTATCCCGGCGTCAACACCCCGGCCAGCAAGAACGCGCTCACCCACGGCCAGTGCACGATCCAGATCGAGGTCGCCAACGGCGTCCTACTCGACGCCGCGGCGACCGTCCGGGACCCGCAGGCCGCCGACTACACCGATCCGTGCCAGGACGCCCAGTCCTTCGCCGCCGCGATCATCGCCAACTCGCAGGGCCAGCAACCCTGAAATTTCTCCGATCAGCGATGACTGGGACGTCAAAATCCGGTCTCCCGTATCGACTACCGGTTGACACCTCGCCCAACCGGGCAAACGAACGGAGACTTACCCCATGAGCACGGTCACCTCTGCCGACGGCACCACCATCGACTACGAGCGCTACGGCGCGGGCCCCGCCGTCATCTTCATCGGCGGCGCCACCCAGTTCCGTGGCATCGACCCGGTCACCACCAAGACCACCCAGGAACTGGCCGCCGAAGGCTTCACCACCATCGACTACGACCGGCGCGGCCGGGGCCGCTCCACCGACACCGCGCCCTACGCGCTGGCCAGGGAGGTCGAAGACCTCGCCGCGCTGATCGAGGCGGTCGGCGGCTCGGCCAGCCTCTACACCAGCTCCTCCGGCGCCACCATCGCTCTCGCCGCCGCGCAGGCCGGACTCGGCGTCGCCCGGCTCGCCCTCTACGAGCCCCCGTTCTTCGCGGGCGCCGACAACTCCGCCCACGTCGAGGCGATGCGCGCCCTGCTGGCCGAAGGCAAATACGACGAGATCGTCCGCTACAACATGACCAAGGTCATCGGCGTGCCCGAGGAGATGGTCAACGGCATGTCCCAGGACCCGAGCTGGGCCAAGTTCGTCTCGGTCGCGCCCACGATCATCTACGACGTGGCCAACAGCAACGACGTCAACGTCGACCCGGACTGGAAGTCGCGCTGGGACAAGGTCACCGTGCCCACCGTGGTCTTCTCCGGCGACCAGACCTTCCCCGGCATGCCACAGGCCGCCGACGCGACCGCGGCCGCGCTGTCCAACGCGACCCGGCGCATCCTCACCGGCGAAGGCCACGGCCCCAGCACCGAGGGCATCCTCCCGCCCCTGCTGGAGTTCCTCCGCTCCTGACTCCTACTCCTATTTCACGCAGGGGATTCCGCCGCCGGAAATACTGCTCATCGGGTTGGTGTCCGCGTCGTTGTTGCCGTTGTTGTCCGGCGGCGGCTGCGACGGCAGCGGGCTGACGCTGGTCGGCGTCGCAGATCCCGAACCGAGGTTCTTCGGCATGGTGAAGTCCTTGCCCAGGATCACCCGCACGTGCCCGGCCGGAATCGCGCTGTCGTGCTCGGGAGTCAGCCCGAGCGCGTCGGCCACCGCCGTCGCGGCCGCCGAATCCGTGCCGTACTCGACAACCGAGGTCGTCCTGGTGGCCTGGGTCGCGGTGGTGCCCTTGGTGAAACCCTTGGCGCCCAACGCCGTCAACACCGTTTCGGCCTCGTGCGTGACCCCGGACGCGTTCTCCACGTCGACCGTCCCGGACGGCGGCGGACCGCTCGGCGTCGTGCTCGGTGTCGTGGTCGGCACGGCCCCGCTCGGCGTCGTCGAACCACCGCCCAGCAACGACCGCACGTCGGCCTGGACCGCGGGCAGGCTCACCACGTTCACGTCGCCGATGGTGCCGCCCATGTCCTTGTAACTGGCGATCGGCACGGTGTGGAAGCTGATGTTGCCGCTGGTCAGGTTCTCCGCCTCGCCCGCGAACTTGATCAGGTCGAAGCCGTCGTCCACCGCGATGTTCTGCTCGGCGACGTTCAGGATCCCGGTCAGCTTGGCCGGATTCGTGAACGTGCTCGCCTGCTTCAGTTTGAAGGCAAGGGAAGCGATGAACGCCTGCTGCCGCCGTTCGCGGTCCAGGTCGGTGAAGTTGTTGTAGTAGAAGTCGCCCTTGACGTTGTCCCGGCGCTGCCGCACGAACGCCAGCGCCTGCGAGGCGTTGAGCTGCACCTGCCCGGCCGGGAAGTCCGCGCCCGAGAAGGTGTCCTGGGTGGCCTTCTGCAGGCACACGGTCACCGGCTGCACCACGCCCGCGATCTCGAAGAACGCGACCAGGGTGACCTCGATGAAGTGGTCGATCGGGATCCCGCCGAGGAACTGCGAGACCGTCTTCATCTCCTCCTCGCGGCCCGCGTCACGGCTCTGCTGCTCCAGCGCGGTCCCGCTCACGCCCTGCTTGACCAGCAGTTTGCGCTCCTGGTCGAAGGCGAGACCGTAGCCCTGCTTGATCTTCTCCTTGCAGGTGCCGTCCGGGCAGCCCGGCAGGTCGACGTAGTCGTCGCGCGGGATCGAGATCTCGGTCGCCGGCCCGTTGGCCGGAACGTGCAGCAGCATCAGCACGTTCGAGTTCTCGCCGCCGTTGGACTGATCGCCCGCGTGTAACGCGTCGTAGATGTTCTGCGGTAGCGGGTTGCCGTTCTCGTCCAGCCGGGTGTCCAGGCCCATGATCAGGATGTTGGTGTCGCCGTTGAGCGAGGACTTCACCCCGCTCTGGGTTACGGCGGGGGAGCGGTGCACCTTGTTCAAGGAGTTGTAGGTGGCCCAGGCGTAGCCGGTCAGGCTCAGCACCAGCAACGAAACCAGGCCGAGCACGGTGTACCCGGTCACCAGCCCCCACCGCCGCCTGCGCCGAGGCGGATCGGGCGGAGCGGCGGGCGCGCGATCGGCCGCGACCCGAGTTGGCTCATCGGCAGCGCGGTTGGGCTCCCCACGGCCTGGCCCGCCCCGATTCACCCCACCCGGCCGCGCCTCCCCACGGTTCGGCCCCCGGTTCGGCTCCCCCCGGTTCGGCCCCCCACGGTTCGGCACGGCGCGGGTCGCCCCGTCTTGTCCCTCGTCCGGCCACCCAGGCTCGTCCCCAGATTCACCCCTGATCCGGCCGAGCGGGTCGGTCTGGCCCGGATCGTTCCGTCGGGTGTGGCGCCAACCGGCGTTGTCCCAGTTGTCGTCCTCGTCCACCTACGCTCCTCGATGTCCGCATCCCTGCGCCACCAGCATCCCCGACAGACTTTTGACAATTCTGTAGAAGGACGCACCGGCGGCATGGATGGTTGCTCGGCAGCGACCGGCGACTATCACTCGCGTAGTTGCGCAATCCATTGATGATGCGCGCTGAACAGGATAAACTGGACTTAGATCGCAGTTCTGTCGGTGCTTGAGGAGGCGACGCCATGCGTCTCATCCGGAAAATCCTGAGCGCGATCTTCCTCGGCCCGAGGATCCCCAGGGAGAAGCTGCGCGCCGGCGCCGACCTACGCCCGCGCGAGCCTCAGTTCATGACGCTGGTCAACGGCGGCAGGCCGGTGCACTAACCGCGCTCCCAGAGCAGCAGCAGGGCGTAGGCGGCGACCGACTGCGCGTCGGTGATCTCACCGTTGCGCATCATCGCCTCGACCTTGGCCCGGCTGAACCACGCCGAGCGCATGTCCTGCTCCTCCAGCTCGCGCTCATGCGCACCCTCGGTCAGCCCGGTCGCGAGGAACACCTTGCCGCGCTGGCTGGACAAACCGGGCGCGACGTCCAGCAGTCCGATCCGCACCATGGTCTCGGCGCGCAGCCCGGTCTCCTCCCGCAGTTCGCGCCGCGCCAGCTCGACCGGGTCCGCGTCCTCCCGGTTCGGCGCGGTGCCCTGTGGGAACTCCCAGCGGCGCAGGCCGAGCGGATAGCGGAACTGCTCGACCAGGTGCAGCCGGTCGCCGTCCATCGGGATGACCAGCGCGTAATCCGGCTTGTCGACCACGCCGTACACCCCGGTCGACCCGTCCGGCCGCACGATCGAATCCTCGCGGACCCGCATCCACGCGTTGGCGTAGACCTCCCGCGACCCAGTCGATTCCATGCCCCGATCCTGCCGCACCCGATCAGGTCCGCCGCGCCGGGCGGTCTCGCCGAACGACCCTCGTCTACCATCGCCGGGTGCGTCTGGTCATCGCTCGGTGTCAGGTCGATTACGTCGGCAGGCTCACCGCCCATCTGCCCATGGCCCAGCGAGTGCTGATGGTCAAGGCCGACGGCTCGGTGCTCGTGCACTCCGACGGCGGTTCCTACAAGCCGCTGAACTGGATGTCGCCGCCCTGCTGGCTGATCGAGGAGCCGGAGATGTGGGTGGTGGAGAACAAGGCCGGCGAGAAGCTGATCATCAGCATCGACGAGATCATCCACGACTTCAAATACGAACTCGGCGTCGACCCCGGCCTGGTCAAGGACGGCGTCGAAGCGCACCTGCAGGAGCTGCTCGCCGAGCACGTCACCACCCTCGGCGAGGGCTGGAAGCTCGTCCGCCGCGAGTTCCCCACCGCCATCGGCCCGGTCGACCTGATGTGCCGCGACTCGGACGGCGGCTCGGTCGCCGTCGAGATCAAGCGCCGAGGCGAGATCGACGGCGTCGAGCAGCTGACCCGCTACCTCGAACTCCTCAACCGCGATCCGCTGCTGGCCCCCGTCAAGGGAATCTTCGCCGCCCAGCAGATCAAGCCGCAGGCCCGCACCCTCGCCGAGGACCGCGGCATCCGCTGCGTCGTCCTCGACTACGACGCCCTGCGCGGCACCGACTCCGAAGAATTCCGCCTGTTCTGACCCCGTGGCCGAGGAGGACACCGCGGCCTACGGCGCGCTACGCCGCGCCACTATCGTCGCCACCTACATCGGCGGTGACTGAATTCGCCGACCAGCCCAGGATTCGATGAGGTCGGCCGGGCCGTAGGACGCATCGAGGCCCTGGCAGGACACGCTCGCGCGGGACACGGCGACCAGGGGCAGGAGTTCGTCGGTGAACAGCGCGCGGTGACGGAGCAGCGCGATGAGATCGTGCTCGTCGAACGAGGAACGGTCCAGCCATTTGATCGAGCCGACGAACAACAGTTGCCGGGCAATGGGTTCGCGGTCGGCGCCGACGATGTCGATCTCGATGTCGTTGCTGCGCGTCCAATAGGCACCCACAGCCGGCGCGGCGGGCAGGTTGTCGTCGGGCAGCCGACGCGCGAGGGCTTCCCTGATCAGCGGTTCGATCGCACGGCCGCGCCAAGTGGTCCAGTCGCGGCGGATGCGGTCGAGGGTGAGATCGCCCCGGCCGCGTTCGATCTCGGGCATGGCCGGGCCGAGGAACCGCAACCAGAAACGCAGGTACGGATCGGTGACCCGGTAGCGGCGTTCCTTGGACGGCTGGCTGGACAGCGGCAGTTCGGCGGCGACGATGCGTTTCTCGGTCAACGTCGTGAGCGACCGGTTCAGCGGGGTGGCCGCAAGCTCTCCCGCTGCCTTCGCGATGTTGTTGAAGGTCCGTTCGCCTGAGCCGATCGCGGCGAGCACCGTGTTCGCCTGGGTGTGGCTCGGGAACTCGGCGGCGAGCGAGCGTTCGGCCGAGACCAGCAACGGCGAAGTGGGATTGTTGAGTGATTCGGCCAGGAACTGCCACAGGTCCTGGCCAGGTTGCCAATCGGTACAGATCAGCGGCAGCCCGCCGGTGACCAGTGCCGCGTCGAACGCCTCCTCGGCTGGCAGCTCGAGCATCGAGGACAGATCGTGCGGGTTCAGCGGGCCGATCACCATCTCCCGGCCACGTTGGTGGAACGGCCGATCGTAGCTGTTCAGCGCTTCCATCATGGACAGATCCGAGCCGATCAGGATGAACAGCACGGGTTTGCGCGAGAGGTAGCGATCCCAGGAGAGCTGGAGAATTCCCTCGAACCCGTGCCCGTCGTCCATCAGATACGGCAGCTCGTCCAGTACCACGATGCTCGGGCCATCGTCCGGGAGAGCGGCGGCGAGCAGGCGCAGCGCGTCGCGCCAGTTGGCCGGGTGCGCGGCGGCGAGGAGTTCACGGCCGGGTAGCGAGGATTCGATCGCGCTCTGTTCGAACTGGGCGAGGTCGTTGCCGTCACTGGTGGCGGTGAAGTAGAGGAGGGGGAGACCGGAGCGATCGGCGAAGATCTCGATCAGCCGAGACTTGCCGGCTCGACGCTTGCCCCGGATGAGCAGGCAACGCCCTGGCCGGTCGTCTTCGCGATCGGCGCGCGGGATCTTGTCCAGTTCGGCTTGGAGCGCTTCCAGTTCGCGGTGCCGGTCGATGAAGCGAGCCACATGATCAGATTAGTCGCCTCGCCTAAGGCAGCAGCGCGGCGATCAGGGCTTGGGCGATGAAGTCGCGGTAGGCGTCGATGGGCCAGTCGCGGGTGAGGACGAGCAGCTCGTAGATCTCCAGCGAGTTGTACGTCCACACCAGATCGGCGGCGCGCTCGATGGTGATGTCGTTGCGCAGCAGGCCGTTTTCGTGCAGGTGCTGGACGAGGCGGGTGGCGCCGGTGAGGCGTTCGGCGTTCATGGTGGCCCAGGTCTCGGCAGCGCCGGGGTCGGTTTGGGCGGCCTGGCGGGCGAGTTGGCTGATGGGGGCGTAGCGCGGCTGGGTGTTGGCGAGCAGGGTCGCGTAGCGGTCGAGTTTGATCTTCGGGTCGGGTTCGGCGATGGTGCGCTGGAGGTACTCGCGGTTCTCCCGCGCGACGGGCTCGTCGTCGGCCCGCGATGGTCACGTCATGGACACCTGGAACCCGGCCGACTGGCAGCTGTGGCGCGAGCGTTGGGAGGGGGCTTTCGTCGTTCGCGCCACCGCGTTGTTGTTCGCCTTCGGCGCGCTGGTGGCGGCGGGCGCGGTGGCTCGCTGAGGGCTGGGTCAGTCCTCACGCCGTGCCGGCGAACCGTGGCCGGCAACTCGGGCATCCTGGACATCGATGCTCGTTCGTCCGGGAGGCCCGATTTGTTGACCAGCTTCGACGCGGTGGACCGGGCGCTGCCCGCGAGACGGCTGAACTCCAGTGCCGACCTCGGCTGGCGCAACCTGGTCGCGCGTACCTACGAGGATCGGCCGCTGGCCGACGAGTTCAGCACCACGCCGACTCCGGCCCTGCTCGTCGTGCTGGTGACCAGCGGGAACTACGTGATCGAGAGCCATGCCGGCGCGCGCTGGCGGCGGGCCGACTACCACCCAGGCTCGGTCGGGGTCAGCGCGCCGGGAACCTCCGCGACGCTGCGCTGGCGGGCGCTGTCCGGCGACCGGATGACCTCACTGCACATGTACCTGTGCCCGGAGCTGGTCGAGCAGACCAGCCGCGACCTCGGCGGCCCGAACCGGCTGCCGGACACGCTGCTGCTCGACGATCCGCTGATCGCGACCATGGGCGGCGCCATCAACCAGGCGTTGCAGCGGCGGGCACCGGCGCTCTACGCGGACAGCGTCGCGCTGGCGATGGCCGTGCATCTGTTGCACACCAATCAGGCTGGCCGGACCAGTGAGGAGTCGGCGCTCGGCCGGTCCACGCTGGGCACGGTCATTGGCTACATGCGCGAACACCTCGCCGAGGACGTCACCCTGGACGACCTCGCCGCGCAGGTCAACCTCAGCAAGTTCCACCTGCTGCGCATGTTCAAGAAGTCCACCGGCAGCACACCGCACGCCTACCTGGTGCGGCTGCGGCTCGGGCGCGCGGCGAACCTGTTGCGGCACAGCCAACTGCCGGTGTCGCAGATCGCGGTCGAGTGCGGTTATCAGAGCCCTGGCCAGTTCTCGGCGACGTTCCGGCGGGCTTACGGGGTCTCGCCCCGGGACTACCGGACCATGCTGGGCTAGTCGCGGCGGAAGCGTTCGGCCAGGATCGGGTCGTTCTCCCACCAGAGGCCGGTCTTGGCGGGGGCCTCGTCTTCCGGCTCCTCGGCGGCGGCTGCGGCTGCGGCGGAGTCCAGTTCGCGGTCGATTTCGGCGGCTTCCTTGTCGTCGTCGACCGACATCCGGCGCATCAGCGCGCCGAGGAAGGGCAGGCCGGCCGCGTCGCCCGCGATCCACAGGATGCCCGCGCCGATGATCTGGTCGTCGCGCAGGCTCAGGCCCCAGTTCCGGCCCAGCGCCTGGTAGTACTCGTGCGCGACGATGTGCGGGCTGAGCCACAGCACCAAACCCAGCGCGGCGTCGAAGACCACCTCGACGAAGGTGATCACGATCGAGATCAGGTGCGGGTACTTGTGCGGCACCGGATCGAGCTGAAGACGGCTGTAGAAGTAGATGAAGCCGACGGTCAGCAGGGCGAGGCGGCTGACCGCGTCGATCACGCCATTGCTGAGCACGGCCGGGTACCAGCCGGTGAAGTAGAACAGCCAGGGTGTCGCGATCAGCAGCACCGAGCCGCTGGCCGGGAAGCTGAGTACCCGCGCGGGCTTGCCGGCCAGCACCTTCCTGACCCGGTCGGCGCCACGCTCGGACAACGTCTCCAGCGCGAGCGCGACCGGTGAGCCCATGGCGAGGCACAGCGGGGCCAGCATGATCAGGGTGATCACCTGTGCGGCGCGCGCCCAGAACAAGGTGTCCGCGTAAGCGCCGAAAAAGGAGACGCTGAAGAAAAGGATCAACCCGAGCCCGGTGCCGAACGCGACCTTCCGGCCGCGCGCCCAGCTGCCGCCGCGTGCGGTCAGCCGGTGCACGGCGAGGTAGTAGCCGGTGCCGAGCAGCGCGACGAACAGGATCGCCGGGATGTCTGGCTGCCACTGGGTGAGCGCGGTGAGCAGCGTCAACGGCGGTGGCCCGTGGTAGACCGCCACGGCCTGCGGAGCGTCGGCCAGCTCGTGCACGGTGCTTCCACCTCCATCCGATGTGCCTCTCCAGTGTCGACCCGCGCGAAATCAGCGGCGTGTCTGGGGTGGCGGCACGAGGTGGGCGGGCCGAAGATGGGCGCGACACGCGGTGGTCGGCTGGTGACACCCAGGTCGGGTCAGCCGGACATCGCGTGGCATAGTGTCGTGACCTCGTTAGTTCCTGGCGCTTTTTGTTGGAAGCTGTTGACTTGGAGGTGTGCCGAGTGCACGTGCACGTCATGGCTGCCGTGAACCTACGGCTGGACGCCGCACCGATCGACTACGTCCTGATCGCGGTGTACTTCGCCCTCGTGCTCGGCATCGGGCTGATGGCCCGCAGATCGGTCTCGAACAGCCTGGACTTCTTCCTGTCCGGCCGCTCGATGCCCGCCTGGGTCACCGGTCTCGCGTTCATGTCGGCCAACCTGGGCGCGACCGAGATCTTCGGCATGACCGCCAACGGCGCCGAGTACGGCCTGCCGACCGTGCACTACTACTGGATCGGCGCGGTCCCGGCCATGGTCTTCCTCGGCCTGGTCATGATGCCCTTCTACTACGGCTCGAAGGTGCGCAGCGTTCCCGAGTTCATGCTGCGCCGCTTCGGCCCGGCCGCCCACCTGGTCAACGGCATCAGCTTCGCCGTCGCGCAGGTGTTGATCGCGGGCATCAACCTCTACGCGCTGGCTACCGTGGTCAACCTGCTGCTCGGCTGGCCGATCTGGGTGTCCATCGTCATCGCGGCCGCGATCGTGTTGCTCTACACGGCGCTCGGTGGCCTGTCCGCGGCGATCTACAACGAGGTCATGCAGTTCTTCGTGATCGTCGCCATGCTGCTGCCGATCACCTTCGTCGGCCTGCACAAGGTCGGCGGCTGGAGCGGTCTGGTCGACAAGATCCAGCACATCAACACCAACCCGGCCAACAACGCGGCCGCCCAGCTGTCCTCCTGGCCCGGCTCGAACATCACCGGCATCAACTCGTCGGTGCTCTCCGTGCTCGGCATCATCTTCGGTCTCGGGTTCGTGCTCTCCTTCGGTTACTGGACAACGAACTTCGCCGAGGTGCAGCGTGCGCTCTCGGCCAAGAACATGTCCGCGGCCCGGCGCACGCCGCTGATCGCGGCCTACCCGAAGACGTTGATCGTGCTGGCCATCGTGATCCCCGGCATGATCGCGGCGCTGCCGCAGATCTCCCCGGAACTGGCCTCGTACAAGGCGAACATCATCGCCAACCCGAAGTTCAACGGCGGCAACGTCACCTTCAACAACGCCATCGAGCTGTTGATCCGCGACCTGCTGCCCAACGGCATGCTGGGTGTGGCCATCGCCGGTCTGATCGCGGCGTTCATGGCCGGTATGGCGTCCAACGTGAGTTCGTTCAACACGGTGTTCACCTACGACATCTGGCAGACCTACGTGGTCAAGAACCGGCCGGACAAGTACTACCTGAGCGTCGGACGGCTGGTCACCATCGTCGGCTGCGTGATCGCGATCGGCACCGCGTTCATCGCGTCGGACTACAACAACATCATGGGTTATCTGCAGACCCTGTTCGCGTTCTTCAACGCGCCACTGTTCGCGACGTTCATCCTGGGCATGTTCTGGAAGCGGATGACCCCGGCCGCGGGCTGGGTCGGTCTGGTCCTGGGCACGTTGTCCGCGTTCACCATCGACCGGCTGGTCGCCTACGGCGTGTTCTCGCTGTCCACTCAGGGGTCGAGCTTCCTGGCCGCCATCGTCGCGTTCGTGGTGGACGTGGTGATCAGCGTGATCGTGACCATGTTCACCACGCCGAAGCCGGCCGAGCAGCTGACCGGGCTGGTCTGGTCGCTGACGCCGCGCGACGGGTTGCGGCAGGCCGAGATCGGGGCGGACGCGGCCTGGTTCCGCAAGCCGCTGCTGCTCGGCATCGTGGTCCTGTTGCTGGCCCTGGCCCTGAACATCGTCTTCTGGTGAGAGGAACGTCATGAGCGAGCTTGCGAGCGAATCATTGGACACAGGGCGTTGCGAATGCATCTCCCTCGCGACACGACCGACTGATGGCCGGGCGCGGACCGCACGGAGCGAGGGGATCGCATGAGCGTGCCAAGTACCTCCGCGACCAACGCCCCGGCCAGCCGCGCCGCCAGCCTGTTCGACCTTCGCTGGATCATCGCGTTGCTCTTCGGCGTGTACGGGATCGTGGTGACCGTGATGGGCATCGCCTTCACGTCGCAGGCCGAGCTGGACAAGGCGGGCGGGATCAACGTCAACCTGTGGACCGGCATCCCGATGATCGTGGTCGCGATCCTGTTCGCGCTGTGGGCGCAGCTGCGGCCGGTGCGGATTCCGGCGGAAGAGCCGCCCGCTGAAGAAAGCTAGTACGTACGTAGCGACAGGCCCCGGTGAGCGAGATCGCTCACCGGGGCCTGTTTACTCTGTGTTAACAGCTACGTCAGGGACGCGTGGTCGGCCTGCGGTACGGGTGCACCGGGTTGAACGCCGCGAGCGTGTAGGCGTTGAGCCAGCGCGCGGCCCGGCGAGCCCGGCGGTCGGCCTTGCTGGCGTCGGTTGCCTGGTCACGGCCGGTGCGCTGCGAGAGCTTGATCATGGAGGGTCTCCCTTCGGGAACGTGGTTGGTCACGCCGTTGTGGTTCGTACACCTACTACATCGATCCAGAGGGCTGAATCGTTCCCGAACCGGAGCGTGACGTCGACCACGGCGCGGAACTCGGGCTTTTCGGGTTCCGGCCGCATCGCTCGACCTGGCTCGCTACGGTTGCCGCGATGTCCAGTTCACGTGTCTCGTCGCGCGCCCGCCTGTTCGGGCTGATCTGTGCTGCCGCCCTGCTCGCCGGGTGTGCCACGGCGCACTCGACCGACACCCGGCGCACCGATTCGACCCGCGCCACCGTGGCGTCGGACGCAGGCACCGGTCAGGGCGCGAACAGCACCAGCTTCGCTTCGGCCAAACTGCGCACCGTCGACCCGTGCGGGCTGCTGGACCGCGACACCCTCAGCCAGCTCGGCACGTCGGCCGAGCCCGCGACCCAGAACGACATCGACTCCTGCCGGGCCGACCTCAGCGACGGCAACGGCAAGGACCTCGGCATCGAGGTGGCCATCGGCGGCGACCTGGCCAGCAGCACTCCGACCGGCACCATCGCGGGCCTGCCGGTCAAAGAAGAAGCCAGCGACACCGACTGTTCCGAGCGGCTGACCACCCAGCACGACCCGACCACCGGCATCGAGATCAGGGTCAACTACCTCGGCGACAGCGCCTGCCTGATCGCCCGGCAGGCGGCCGGTCTCGTGGTCAACCGGATCAGGACGAACCCGCCGCAGCGCCCGGCCAGCGTCAGCTCGCTGGCCGTGATCGACCCGTGCGACACCATCGACAACGCGACCGCGGAGAACCTCACCGCGGTCGGAACGGAGAGGTCGGTCGAGGGTCTGTTCAAATGCGACTGGCAGGCCGGCGACTACGACCTGTCCGTCGAGTTCACCCTCGATGGCAACCCCAAGAACGACACGGTGAGCGGCACCCCGCAGCCGGTCGACGTCGGCGTGCCGGCCTACGCCTTCCCCTCCAACGACGTCTACCCCTCCTGCGACGTCAAGTGGCAGGTCCGATCGCTCGGACCGGGCAGCGAGCAGGGCGAGGTGGTCGACGTCCAGTTCGGCGACGTGCTCGGCGGCAGTCTCGACCCGTGCACCCAGGCCGAGGCGGCGGCCAAGGTGGTCGCGACCAAGGTGCCGCACGCCTCCTGAGCACCCCCGCCGTCCTGAATGGCCAATCCCCGTCTGATTGGGCCGATCGTGGACTGACCGGAATCTTCTGGCGGCTCGTGACCAACGGCCTCCCGGTGTACAAAGGGGGTGATCGAATGGCGCGGGTCAGCGGGTGGCGAGGAGCTGTGGCGTGAAGAAGATCATCAACGATCCCTCGACCGTGGTGGCCGATTCCTTACGTGGCATGGCGTTGGCCCACGCCGACCTGCTGCGGGTCAGCCTTGAGCCGCCGTTCGTGGCCAGAGCGGACGCGCCGGTCGAGGGCCGGGTCGCGGTGATCTCCGGTGGCGGCAGCGGGCACGAACCCCTGCACGGCGGTTTCGTCGGTCCCGGCATGCTCGCGGCCGCCTGTCCCGGCGCGGTGTTCACCTCGCCGACGCCCGACGTGATCGCCGCCGCGATCGCCGCGGTGCAGGCCGGGGCCGGGGTGTTGTTGCTGGTCAAGAACTACACCGGCGACGTGCTGAACTTCGAGACGGCGGCGGAACTGGCGCAGGCCGACGGAATCGACGTGCGCACGGTCGTCATCGACGACGACGTCGCCGTGCAGGACTCGACCTACACGGCGGGCCGCCGTGGCGTCGGTGGCACGGTGCTGCTGGAGAAGATCGTCGGCGCGGCCGCCGAGCAAGGCGCCGACCTGGACACCTGCGAGGCGCTGGCCCGCGAGATCGTCGGCAACGTCCGGTCGATGGGGATGGCGCTGACCGCGCCGACCGTGCCGCATGTCGGCAAACCCAGTTTCGAACTGGCCGATGACGAGATGGAAGTCGGCATCGGCATCCACGGCGAACCGGGCCGGGAACGCGTCGCGCTGGAGAGCGCCGAAGGCATCGTCGTTCGACTGCTCGAACCGATCGTCGAGGATCTGCCCTTCCGCGAAGCCGACGAGGTGCTGCTGTTCACCAACTCGATGGGTGGCACCCCGCTGCTGGAGTTGTACCTGGCGCACGGCATCGCCGAACGACTGCTGGCCGAACGCGGCATCACGGTCACCCGCAGACTCGTCGGCCCGTACATCACCAGCCTGGAAATGCAGGGGATGAGCCTGACCCTGCTCAAACTCGACGAGCGAACGACCGGGTTGTGGGACGCGCCGGTGCACACCGCCGCCCTGCGCTGGGGCCGGTGATGGGCTGCGACGCGAGCGCGGTGATCCGCGCGGTCTGCGCCGGCGCGGACGTCATCGCCGAGCACCGCGACGAACTGGTCGAACTGGACCGGGTGATCGGCGACGGCGACCACGGCGAGAACCTGCGCCGCGGCTTCCAGGCCTTCGTCGCCGCGGTCGACTCGGCGAACCCGGCGACCCCGGGCGCGGTGCTCAAACTCCTTGCCACCACGCTGATTTCCACCGTCGGCGGCGCGGCGGGCCCGCTGTACGGGACGGCCTGCCTGCGGGCGGCCAGCGCGCTGGGCACGGAGGAGGAACTGACCGCGGCGAGCGTGGTCACCGCGTTGCGCGCCGGGCTGCAAGGCGTTGTGGCGCGCGGAAAAGCCGTGCTCGGCGACAAGACCATGGTGGACGCGATCTCGCCCGCGGTCGACGCGGCCCAGCGCGCGCTGGACGACGGCGCGGACCTGGCCGGGGTGCTCGCGGCGGCGGCCGACGCGGCCGAGAAAGGCGCGGAATCAACCATTCCGCTGGTGGCCAGAAAGGGCCGCGCCTCCTATCTCGGCGAGCGCAGCGCCCAGCACCTTGATCCCGGGGCGCGCTCGTCATCGTTGCTGCTGCGGGCTTTCGCGGACGCGGCGGCGGGCAGATGAGCGGCGGCGCTGGGGTCGGCATCGTCATCGTCTCGCACAGCGCCAAACTCGCCCAGGGGGTGGCCGAACTCGCCGCGCAGATGGCGCCCGAGGTCGTGATCGTGCCGGCTGGCGGCCTGCCCGGCGGCAACCTCGGCACCGACTACGACACCGTGCTCACGGCGCTGCACGAAGCGGATCAGGGCGGCGGCGTCGTCCTGCTCTACGACCTGGGCAGCGCGCTGATGACCGCCGAACTCGCGGTGGAATCCCTGGACGACCAGGACTCGGTGCTGGTCGCCACCGCGCCGCTGGTGGAGGGCGCGGTGGTCGCGGCGGTCGCCGCCCAGGCCGGAGCCGACGTCACCGAGGTGCGCCGCGTCGCCGAAGCGGCGGGCGCCGAACCCGCGCCGCAGCCGCCCGCCCCACCGGCCGGTCCCGTTGTCCAGGCCGATTTCGTGCTCACCAACGGAGTCGGCCTGCACGCCCGCCCCGCCGCGCAACTTGCCCGCGCCATCGCGGGGCTCGACGCCGAGGTGACCGTGCGGCACGGCGAGGCCAGCGCGGACGCGAGCAGCGTGCTCGGCCTGCTCGAACTGGCCGCCCGGGCCGGCGACACCATCGCGGTCAGCGCGCGCGGAACGCAGGCGGGCGAAGCGATCGAGCGGATTTCTACCCTGGTGGAGGGCAATTTCGGCGAGCGATAATCGGCGCGCAGGCCTCGCGATTGGGGAGCGCGCATGCGGGCTCGGCTGGTCATCATCATGCTCACGCTCGCACTGGGCGCCACCGCTTGCACCGGCGTGATCGCCGGAACCGCGCTGCCCCAGCCGAACTTCGCGCCCTACAACCCGGCCGACGCCAACACCGCGTTCGGCGACTTCAGCACCGTCGACCCGTGCGCGCTGATCGACGTCGGCGCGTTGCCCGGGGACCTCAACGCGGTACGGCAGGAACCCGAATCGCTGGACTACTGCGCGCTGAAAATCGACGTGGCCGGCGAGTCCGCCTACGCCGACATCGGCGAGCTGGTCAGCTCGACCGGCGAGAACCTCAGCGACCCCGAGCAGGTCGCGGGCGGCCTGACCATGTACCCGGACACGTTGTCCTACGGCACCTGCACCGCCTACCTGTCCTTCACCGGCAACCCGATGTACCTGATCTCCGAGGTGTCCGCGGAATCGGGCGAGGGCACCGACGCGCAGTGCACCGCGTCCCAGGAGATCGCGAAGAACGCGGCCACCGTGATCGCGCGGCAGCGCGTTCCGCACGTCACCGGCATCCCGGCCAAATCGTTGCGGCGGCTGGACGCGTGCTCGCTGGTCGGCACCGCGGTGCTGGACGCCGCCGGGCTCGGCCCCTCGGTCACCTTCCCGGCCAGACACCAGTGCGTGTGGAACGACAAGGCCAACGACGCCGCCGAGTACGTGCAGCTGTTGTTCCTGGTCGGCCCCTACCCGGAACCCGCGCAGGGCGGCACCACCACCCAGATCGCCGACCGGCAGACCGTGGTGCAACCGACCGACGAGACCGCTTTCGGCGAGTGCACCCTCGCCACCGGCGGCATCGAATTCGGCCAGCCGCAACAGGATCTGGTCGAGATCGCCGAGGTGTTCGTGTACGCATCAGGCCAGACCGGCGCCGCCACCTGCCAGCTCGGCACCTCGATCGCGAACGCGGCCTGGCCAAAGTTGCCCGCGTCATCCTGAGAACGCGGTACCGTTCCCGGCACGCGAAACGCGTTCGAACCGGGGGAGAAAAGCATGTCCGCTCGCCGCATGGCGCTCACCGTCGCCTGCCTCGCGGCGCTCGGCTTCCTGACTGGCTGCGCCGGCAGCGACCCAGGCACGCCGGATCCGCCCAAGGCGTCCATGTCCGCACACAAGGAACTCGGCGACTTCACCACGATCCAGCCGTGCGCCATGGTCGACATCAAGCGGTTGCCCGCGGACCTGAAGGCCGCGCTCGAACCGGTGGACACGCTCGATTCCTGCGCGCTGCGCGTCGACTCGACGGGCACACCGATCCGCGTCGAGGTGGGCGAGTTGACCTACGCCGACGTCGACAACGCGGACGTGGAGAACAAGCCGGAGGCGCTGCCCAGCGGTTTGCAGCTCTACGTCGGCTCGGCGCAGCAAGGCACGTGTGCCGCGTACCTGAGGTTCGCCGACCATATCGACCTGACCTCCGTCGCCTACGCGACCGACGGCACCGGCACTCTCTGCGCCACGGCAGCCGCGGTGGCCCGCAACGTGGCCGGCGTGCTCGCCAAGGGCCCGGTGCCGCACCGGACTTACCCCGCCAATTCGTTCGCCACCGTCGACCCGTGCGGGCTGGTTTACGCCGATGACTACAGCTCGCTTGGCTACGTCGATGAAAACAACCGATTTCCCGCGCGTCACGAATGCGATTGGATCGGCAACCAGTCGGCCACCAACAGCCTGACCGTGCGCCTGATCTTCATCGCAGGCCCAGCCCCGGACGCCCAAGCCTTGGGCGGCACGGCGAGCCAGATCGGCGGCCGCCCCTCGGTGACGACCTCGACCACCGTCGGCGCCGCGGCCGAATGCCGGATCGACACGGCGGGCCCGGCATTAGGCGCAACGCAATCGAAACTGTACGAGATCGCCCAGATCCACGTCACCTACGACAACCACACGACCGGCGACGCCTGCCAGGCGGGCACCGCACTGGCCGACGTGGTTTGGCTGAAACTCCCGTAGGTCTCGTAGCCGGGCATTGCGGCGGGTATCGTTCGCCCTGGTTCAGTTGAAAAAGGGGGGATATCCGGTGCGGAAGCGTGCCGCTTTGTCGGCTTGTATTGCCTTACTCTGCGCATTGTCGCTGGCCGGTTGTGGAAAGTCGGCAGCGAACCTGTTCACGCCGAAAACCTCGGCGGCGTCTACTTCGGCCACCGCGCCGGCCGGGGCGGCGCCCACGTCGTGCGAGACCTCGCCCGGTCTGATTTCCGCCTGTGTTCGCCTTGGCGATTTCGCCACGCTGGACCCGTGCAGCCTCATCGGCGTCGGTGCTCTGCCCGCCGACCTGGCCGCCTCGCCCGCCGACCGGAATTCCCTTGACGACTGCGAATTCAGCATCACCGCGGGCACGGAGAGGGACGTCGTGCTGGAGATCGGTGACCTCGCCAGCGGGAGCAGTGACGGCCTGTACAGCGGCGGCGAGCAGCAACTGGGACCGGGCGGTCTCGATCTCGAAGAAGGCACCCTTAGCCAGGGTGAGTGCGACGACGCACTGGATTTCGCCGGCGATCAGATCAAGCTGAAGATCGCCGTGTTCGCCCTGAGTGGCAATGGCAGTCAGGCGCTGTGCGACGCCGCCAACGAGGTGGGCAAGGCGCTCGGCGACGTGATGAACAGCAAGACCCAGTTCCAGCACTTCACGGTGCCAGGTAAGACCATTGCCACCATGAAGGCGTGCGCCTTGGTCGGCGACGCGCACATCGGCAACTATCAGCTGTCCGACGAAACGGAGCACCCCTCCGGCCACTCCTGCGAGTGGACGCCCGACCCCGGGAGCGCGCAGGTCGAACTAGGAATCGATCTCGCGATCGGCACCAAACTCGACGCACAGACCGCGGACAGCCACTCGCGGATCGACGGCATCCAGACCTACACGCTCAAGGCCCCGCTCAGCGACTACGCGCGCTGCGAGGTCGACACTTACCGTGCGCCGTGGGGCAACCCGGGCGCCGGTCTGTTCGAGCTGCCCTCGGTCTGGGTGATCGAACCGCCCGGCCAGATCGAGACGGCCTGTTCGCTGGCAACGCAGCTGGCTACCGTCGTCTGGCCGAAACTGCCGCCCATCTCGTCCTAGCCGCCGGACAGGGATCGACCCCGGACATGACCACAGGTCCGGGGCCGAAGCTCTGTTCAGGACAACGAGATCAGGCGTTGATCAGGCGTTGATCTCCGGGGTGCCCGCGCCCGCGGTCACCGCGATCTTGCGGGACTTGGCCTGCGCCGCGACCGGAATGCGCAGGGTCAGCACGCCGCTGTCGTAGCTGGCCTCGATGCGCTCGGTGTCGAGCGTCTCGCCGAGGAACAGCTGCCTGCTGAACACGCCCTTGGGGCGCTCGGCAACCTGCAACTCGGTGCCGTCGCTGGTGCGCTCGGCCTTGACGGTCAGCACGTTGCGCTCGACGTCGAGGTCGATCGACTCGGGGGAGACGCCCGGCAGGTCGAACTTGACGACGAACTGCTCGCCGTCCCGGAAGGCGTCCATCGGCATGACGGCGGGACGCGACTGCGTTCCGTGTACGCCGAAGAACTGCTGGGTCAGGCGGTCGAGTTCACGAAACGGATCGGTCCGCATCAACATCGCTGCTTCCTCCTCTGAGGTAGGTCGGTACATCCTTGATAACAGGAGGCTCAACTTTTATATTTCCGGCCCCGCAGGTATCGATCGGGTTTCTTGCACGATCCGGTGGTGAAGCTCACCTGGAGCCGGGCGCGAGCCGTGCGACCATCTCCCCAAGTTACCGACGCGTAGCTTTTTGACCGCGGTGAGAAGCGAGGTGGCAGACGTGGCACGGGAGTTCCGCACGATCGGCATCGTCGGACTGGGCACCATGGGAGCGGGCATCGCCGAGGTGGCGGCCAGGACGGGCCTGCGGGTCGTCACCGTGGAGCTCGACGCCGACGGCGTCGCCCGCGGCCGCGCGCACCTCGAACACTCGACCGAGCGCGCCGTGACCGGCGGCAAACTGGACGAATCGGCTCGAACCGACCTGCTTGGCCGGATCAGCTACGGCACCGACCTGACCAGCCTGGCCGAGTGCGACCTGGTGGTCGAGGCCATCCCGGAGAACCTGGCCAACAAGGCCGCCGTCTTCACCGAACTCGACCGGATCTGCCGCCCCGAGGTCATCCTCGCCTCCAACACCTCGTCGCTGTCGGTGACCGAGATCGGCGTGCGCACCTCGCGCCCCGGCAAGGTCGTCGGCCTGCACTTCTTCAACCCGGCCCCGATCCTCAAGCTGGTCGAGGTGGTCCGCACCGTCGTCACCGAGCCGGACGTGATCGACGACGTGGTCGCGTTCACCCGAGGCCTCGGCAAGGAGCCGGTCGTCATCGGCGACCGCGCCGGGTTCATCGCCAACGCGCTGCTGTTCGGCTACCTCAACCACGCGGTCGGCATGTACGAGGCGCGCTACGCCACCCGCGAGGACCTGGACGCGGCCATGCGCTTCGGCTGCGGCTACCCGATGGGCCCGCTGCAGCTGCTCGACCTGATCGGCCTGGACACCGCCCAGGAAATCCTGGACACCATGTACCACCAGTCCCGCAACCGGCTGCACGCGCCCGCGCCGCTGCTCAAGCAGATGATCACCGCGGGCTTGCTCGGCCGGAAGTCCGGCCGGGGCTTCTACACCTACGACGGCCCCGACTCGCCCACCGTCGTCCCGGACATCCACACCCCGCGTCCGGACGAGGACGCCGTGCCCGGCCGCGACATCCACCGGGTCGGCGTGATCGGCACCGGCACCATGGCCACCGGCATCGCCGAAGTCTTCGCCAAGAAGGGCTTCGACGTCGTGCTGCGCGCCCGCACCGAGGAGAAGGCGGCGGCGGCCATCGCCAAGGTCGGCAAGTCGCTGGACCGCTCGGTGGTCAAGGGCCGACTGTCCGAAGCGGACCGCGACGCCACCCTGGCCCGGCTCATCCCGGCCGTCGAATTCACCGAACTGGCCGACTGCGACCTGGTCATCGAGGCCATCGCCGAGGAACTGTCGGTCAAGATCGCGGTGTTCGCCGCGCTCGACGAGGTCTGCAAGCCCGGCGCCGTCCTGGCCACCACGACCTCATCGCTGCCGGTCATCGAGTGCGCCGCCGCGACCTCGCGTCCCTCCGATGTGGTCGGTCTGCACTTCTTCAACCCCGCGCCCGCCATGAAACTCGTGGAAGTGGTGGCCACCATCGCCACCGCACCCGAGGTCGTCGCCACCGCGCACGCCATCTGCCAGACCGTCGGCAAACACCCGGTGCACTGCACCGACCGCGCCGGCTTCATCGTCAACGCGCTGCTGTTCCCGTACCTCAACGACGCGGTCAAGATGCTCGAAGGCCACTACGCCGAAGCCGACGACATCGACACCGCCATGAAGGTCGGCTGCGGC
>DATFHN010000097.1:0-8066 GCA_035248365.1 Pseudonocardiaceae bacterium
CCATTGGGTCCCGCACCGGACAGGAGCTGGTCCATCACCGATTGGGTGTCGCGCGCCGAGCCGCCACCGGCCCGGATCACCAGCGGGAAAACGGCCGGCTCGACGTGCACGTCCTCGTCGGCGCAGTTGCGCTCCAGCAGCGCGCGCATGGCACCGGGCGGGATCAGCCGGAACGGGTAGTGGTGCGTGCGGGAGCGGATGGTCGGCAGGACCTTGTCCGGCTCGGTGGTCGCGAAGATGAAGACCAGGTGCTCGGGCGGCTCCTCCACGATCTTGAGCAGGGCGTTGAAGCCCTGCGTGGTGACCATGTGGGCCTCGTCGATGATGAACACGCGGTAGCGCGACTCGGCGGGCGCGTAGAACGCCTTGTCCCGCAGTTCGCGGGCGTCGTCGACGCCACCGTGGCTGGCCGCGTCGAGCTCGACCACGTCGACGGTGCCGGAGCCTTCCGGGGCCAGGCCGATGCACGAGTTGCACTTGCCGCACGGGTCGGGAGTCGGTCCCTGTTCGCAGTTGAGCGAGCGGGCCAGGATCCGGGCCGAGGAGGTCTTGCCACAGCCGCGCGGGCCGGAGAACAGGTACGCGTGGTTGACCCGCTTCGCCGCCAGCGCGGTTCGCAACGGCTCGGTGACGTGCTCCTGGCCGATGACCTCGGCAAAGGTCGCCGGACGATATTTACGGTAAAGGGCGAGCGCCACGGCCGCGAGACTACCGGGAAACACTGACAGAAGGCGGGACAGGGTGGGGGTGTGGGGCCGCCCCCACCTGGGGGGTCTGGGGGTCGCCCCCCAGAAGATACGGCGAGCGAAGGAGGCGAAGGGCCGAGCAGACTTCGCCTATTCGTGAGGCGGACCCCGCGCACCCGCCAGAGCTCGCTTATCCTTGCTGCCTTCCGGCCCTGGGGAGGTTCGTGAGGTGGGCGCCGCACGGGGTCCGCGGCCCAGTGTAGCGGGCCGGGATCGGGGCGCCGGTCACTTGGTCGACACAACTGCGAAACATGCTGGTCGCAGCGGGTATCTAACGTCGGTGAACCCGGCTAACGTCTAAAGACGCCACTTCTGGCGGTCACCGGAGCACGGCGGAGCACGCCCGATCCAAGGAGGCCACGATGAGCGAACCATGCGCGGAGTGCGGTCGAACCAGCCCAACTTCCCCTTCGGACTACTTCTGTTCCGACGCCTGTCAACAGCACTGGTACGCCAAGCAGACCATGGGCCACCTGGTCGAGCCCACCCCACAAGTGCCAAGTCAGCTGGCCCAGGTGGCCCGCGGCTGGCGAGCTGCCTGACCCGAATCGGCTAGCGAGCGGCCAGTACCGGTTCGGTGCTGGCCGTCTCGGCAATCTCAGCTGCCGCGTGCCGCCGGTGTGCGCGCTGCAGCAGCACGCTCGCGGTGAAACCGAGCAGCCCGGTGAGCGCGAGCGAGATGACCAGGCCGACGACCGGCTGGTTGACGATGGAGCCGCCGAGGTAGCCGAGCAGCGCGACGTAGGTTGACCAGAGGGTCGCGCCGGTCAGCGAGGTCGGCGTGAACCGCTTGAGCGGCCAGCGCAAGGTGCCGGCCAGCAGCGAGCCGACCGTGCCGCCCGCGGGCAGCCAGCGGCCGGCGATCAGGATCGGCACGCCCCAGCGGGTCGAGTTGCGGATCAGCCAGTCGGTCGCGGCGTCCACGGCGGGCTTGCGGCGCAGCCGGGTCAGCGCCGGACCGCCCGCGAACCGGCCGATGGCGTAGAGCAGGTGGTCGGACAGCGAGCAGCCGATCGCGGCGATCACGATGGCGCCGAGCGGGGACACGTGTTCACTGGCGGCGAGCACGCCCATGGCCGCCAGCACCGGTTCGGTCGGCGCCAGCGGGATGACCGCCACGAGGAACATCGTGATCGCGGCCGCGATGGGAATGCTCATACCCAATTAACGCCCCAGCTCATGACCGGTACTCCCACCAGGACCGTTTCCTCAGCAACTTGACAGCAAACCCAGTTCGTTCACAGCGTCGCGCTAAAACCAATTGTGGGGTGTGACCCAGATCCCGTATGACTGGGTCCATGCGTCTGGGGATCGCAGCAACCACACTGAGTTTGGCCATGCTGGCCGCGACAGGACTGTCCACCGCCACCGCCTCCGCCTCCGCGAGTCCACTCGCGACGGAGCAGGTGGCCGCGCCGACCGTGGCCGGGCCGATCACCGGCGGCCGGTTCGGCATCCCGTTCAACTCCTCGCCGGTACCGCTGGGCCCGGCCGGTTACACCGAGCAGGAGTACTTCTTCTCCGGCACGGCGACCGGCTACCAGCAGGCAGGCACCTGGGGCAGCGACGGCCGCTGGTCGGTGACACCGGCCGAGCAGGCGCCCTACGAGTCGCGGATGCTGGTACGCAGGCCCGCCGATCCGGCCCGGTTCAACGGCACGGTCATCGTCGAGTGGCTCAATGTCACGGCAGGCGCCGACCTCGATCCGGACTACCTCTACGACAGCGCCGAACTGCTCCGCGAGGGCTACGCCTGGGTCGGGGTGTCCGCCCAGGCGGTCGGCGTGAACGCGTTGCGCGGGATCGACCCGGCCCGCTACGCGAGCCTGAACCATCCCGGCGACACCTTCTCCTACAGCATCTACTCGCAGGCCGCGGCCGCCTTGCTCAACCGCGGCGGCGTGCGGCCGCTGGGCGGGTTGCGGCCGAAGGCGCTGATCGCGGACGGCGAGTCGCAGTCGGCGTTGCGGATGAGCACCTACGCGAACGCGATCCAGCCGGTCGACCGCCTCTTCAGCGGCTTCCTGATCCACAGCCGCAGCGCGGACTCGGCGCCGATCTCACAGGCCCCGCAGGCAGCCCAGCCGTCACCGCCGATCGCGGCGGACCGCACCGACCTGGACGTGCCCGTGCTCACGGTCGAGACCGAAACCGACCTGTTCACCGCGCCGCTGTTCTACCAGCGGCTTTCCCAGCCGGACAGTGCCCGGTTCCGGCTCTGGGAGCTGGCGGGCAGCTCGCACGTCGACGCAAACTGGCTCGGGCTGGCCGCGGCCGAGGTGAGCCGGTTCGTCCCGGTCCCGCCCGGCAGTTGCGCGCTGCCGCCCAACAGCGACCAGGAGAACTACCTGATGGACACCGCGCTCGCCCAGCTCGACCGCTGGGTGCGTGCCGGTGTGCCGCCGGTGCACGCGCCCAGGATCGAGGTCGACGGCTCGGCGATCGTGCGCGACGCGGACGGGAACGCGCTCGGCGGCGTGCGCAGCCCGATCCTCCAGGCGCCGACGGCGTCGCACAGCGGCACCGGCAACAGCGGCCCGACGATCTCCTGCCTGCTCTCCGGGACCATGACCCCGTTCACTCCGGCCCAGCTCAGCGCGCGCTACCCGGCTCATGCCACCTACGTCGCCGAGGTGAGCGTCGCCGCATTGGGTGATGTTGCCCGGGGCTACCTGCTGCCGCGAGACGCGGCCGCCATCATCGAACAAGCCGAAAACGCTTCCATACCGGCCTGACCAGGGCAGAACCAGCCAAGCGGCGCCAGGGCAGATCTACCGTCACGGCGCCGCTTCGCATTGCGGTCAAATAAGGCATGGCCTACCTGATGCAACTTGCGCATTACTGACATAAGCTGTCTAAATATCGGACAAAGCCTGCAAATTTTCCCGCGACCTAGGCTTTATGTCACGATATGCACGGATCGGTGCCGAGTTGCCTGGTTCAGCCCGGCAAGTCGTCCGATCGCGTCCAAGGAGGACAGCACCCATGCCACCACGACCGCCGCAGGGCCGAGGGCCGGCCCTCGTCGTGCGCGCGACGTCGCCACGGCTGCTCGTCGGTGTGCTGCTGACCGCGTTGCTCCTGGTCATCGCCCTGTTCATCCTCGAACTCGACGGCATCGGCCCCACCATCGGCCCGCTGCGCTTCGCCGTGTTCGGCGTGCTCGGCGCGTTCGCGATCGTCGCGCCGCGCTACTCCAGCTACGCCGCAGGCCTGGACTGGTTCAGCCGGGGCGACAACACCTGGGTCGACCCCACCGAACTGACCGAGGTGCACCTCAACGGCGGCTCACTACGCCTGCGCGACGCCGCGCAACGACGGTTGCGCGTGCCGGTCCAGGTGCTCCGGGAGAACCCGAGCCTGCTCGGCGCGCTGCGCCAGGGCGTGCACAAGTCCCTCTGCGACCACCCGGTCGACCTCGACGAGCGCGCCCGCGACCTGCTCGTCGTCTTCGCCAGCTCGACCGGCCTGGTCTGGCCGCTGGCGGTCAGGCACGCGGACGACGGATCATCAGCACACCGAAGCTGATCAACAGCACCATCATGATCGCGATCTGATAAGCCAGGTCAGGGATGGTGCGCGGGCCAACGCCGACCGCGATGGTGGCCAACTGCGCGATCACCCCCAGCACCGCGACCCCGGTGGCCAGCGCGGCCAGCAACCGCGCATGCACCGACCCGCGCAACACAGCGAGCACGGCCAGCAGCAGCACGAACGCGATGATCAACTCGACGATCGCCGAACCCGGCGCATGTTCACCCCGCACCGCGAACGATCCGAACCGAACCCGCAGGCCAACACCAAGATGCAGCGCGGCCGCCACCGCGAAGCTCACGGTCTCCCCGAGCATGACGGCTCCATGCCCCCGGCCAACCGCGCGCGGGACCGCCATATGCCCATCATGCGGATCGCAGGTTACGGATGGCTCTCAGCCCGGCAACACCGCGCCGCTGCGCTTCACGGTCCGGATCAGTGGCGCGGCCTCCACCCGGTCGATCGCGTCCAACGCGCCGACCTGCTCGGTCAGATATCGGTAGAGGTGCCGCGAGTCGCGGCAGACCACGGCGGCGACGAGGTTGCTGGGCCCGGTCGTCACCGCGCAGAACGACACCTCGGCATGCCCGGCAAGCGCTTGCGCCACGCTGACAACGGCCGAAGGCCGCACCGACATCCACAATCGCGCCTCGGCCCGATAACCGAGTTCGACCGGTGCGATCTCCACCTGGTAGCTCAGCACCCCGCTGCCCCGCAACTGCTCCAGCCTGCGCCGCACCGTCGACTCGGACAGCCCACTCGCCGCGGCCAGCTCCGCGAACCCGAGCCGCCCGTCCGAAGCCAGCGCCCCCAGCAGTTCCCGATCCCCCGCCGCCAGCGCGACCGGCTCGTCATCACCCTCAGGAACATCAACACGCAGTGCGGCCATCTGCTCGTCACTCAACGTCGCCAGCCCCGCCCAGCCCGTCGGCCCGGCGAAACCCCGCAACATCGAATGCGCGCTCATCCCGAGCACCCGCCGCGTGCCCGGCAGCTTCTCCAACAGGAACCCATCCCGCTCAGCGTCGGTCCCGGCCTGGAGATTGCAGGAAATCTCGGTCCCGCCGGAGAGCACATGCACCCAGAACGTGTCCGACCGCCGCGCCAGCGCCGCCGCGATCGCACCAGCCGCGTCCGGCGTGCACCGCAACCGCACCGTCCAGGACGCATATCCCAACCGGAACCCGTTCACCGCGCCCACCACCCGCACCACCCCGCCCGAGCGCAGCCGCCGATACCGCCGCGCCACGGTGTGCTCGGAGGTCCCCAGCACCATCGCGATCCGCGCGAACGGCGCCCGCCCGTCGAGTTGCAAGGCATGCACCAACCCGCGATCCAGCTCATCAAGCACGCCAGATTCCACCAAAAAACGCTGTCAAAAGCCAGATTCCACCGAGCCACGGCAGCCGACTCCCACTCACCAGCTCACCCACCCCAACCTCGGCACCATGCGAACCTGGCTCCCCCTGACCGCCGTCTCCCTCGCCGCCTTCATGCTGATCACCGACACCACGGTCGTGACCGTCGCCCTCCCCGCCCTGGGCGCGGACCTGCACGCCTCCCTCGCACAGCAGCAATGGATCCTCAACGCCTACACCCTGACCCTCGCCGTCCTCGCCCTCAGCGCGGGCTCGCTGGGCGACCGATTCGGCCAACTCCGCGTCTTCCGCGCCTCGGTCACTCTGTTCGGCCTAGCGTCCCTGTGCTGCGCGATCGCTCCCACCATCGGCCTGCTGATCGCGGCCCGCTGCGCCCAGGCCGTCGGCGGCGCCGCGTTGCTCACCACCGCGATGTCCCTGCTCGGCACTGTCTATACCGACCGCGCCCGCGGCATCGCCTTCGGCGTCTTCACCGCCGTGCTCGGCGTGGCAGGAGCACTCGGCCCGATCCTCGGCGGCCTGCTCACCGAAACGTTCACCTGGCGCGCGATCTTCGTCATCAACATCCCGCTCGCCGCACTGACCCTCGCCCTGACCAACACGATCGCCAAGCCCACCAACACCAAACCCGCTCCGCTCGACGCACCCGGCATGCTCACCTTCGCCATCGCCGCAGCCGCCCTCAGCTACGCCATCATCGCCGCCCAGCCAATCCTGTTCGCGGTAGCCGCGATCGCCCTGGCCGCCTTCGTCCTCATCGAGCGCCGTACCAAGAAACCCATGCTCGACCTGCGCCTGTTCACCCGCCGTTCGTTCGCCTCGATCATGGTTGGAATCCTGACCAGCGCAGCGGTTTTCGCCGAGTTGATCTACGCTTCCCTCTGGCTCCAGTCAACCGAAAGGCTCGCCCCCATCCCCGCGGGCCTCGCCATGATCCCTCTGGCCGCCGCCCTGTTCCTGGCGTCGGCCCTCATCGGTAAACGCCTGTCGGCACTGCCAACCAAGCTCACCATGCCAACTGGAACACTGCTCGCCGCGATCGGCAGCGCACTCAACTGGCTCCTGCTCGCCAACGCGTTCACCTTGCTGCCCGGCCTGATCCTCACCGGCATCGGCCTCGGCATCGCAGGTCCCGCCACCAGCACCGCGGTCCTCGCCGCGCCGCCCGATCGCGCCGGCATGGCCTCCGGCGCGATGGCGACCGTTCGCCAACTCGGCCAAACCCTCGGCGTCGCTGTTCTCGGCGTCGTCTATCCGGCCGGTATCGGCGCGGTTTTCCTGGTCACAGCGGCATTCGCGGTACTCGGCGCGGCGGCGATGTGGCTCGGCAGCAGTGATCACCCAACGAAACCAATGGAAATGAAACGTCCACGATGGACTGAAGTGAAGTGACTCGTTAGGGTGGAAAACCGCGAAAACACGCCTGTCGATTTTTGAAACGCCGCAGATCCTGTGAGGCTTCGGGCCGGGTTCACGGGGTTGCCGAACACATTCGACGAGTTTCCGGCACCCACAGGTGGTCACTAGCTAGGTAGAGAGGAAGCGTTTCTCATGCAGAAGAACATGCTGAAGAAGACCCTGATCGTTGGCGCGCTGATCGGTGGCGCCATGGTTGCCGCTGCCGGCACCGCGTCCGCTTCCACCGCCCACACCTACGGCATGCACGAAGGCCACGGCATTGGCATCGCCAACAACGCCTGCATCCTGCCGTGGAACTGGGTTGGCCCGGGCAACGTCGGCGACGGTGGCGCCGTTGACCACTACAGCGCCTGCAACGGCCACGGCGACAGCGACGACAACGGCATCGCCAACAACGCGTGCGTCGCGCCGTGGCTGTGGAACGGTCCGCTGAACGTGCTCGACCCCGACAGCACCACCGACTACAGCGCCTGCAACGGCTGAGACGCCCGCTCACCGGGAGCGGGCCTCCTTGAACCGGGGATGGGTCTGCACCGCTAGCCGGTGAACGCGGTGAACAATCGAGGGGAGGGCTGGTTTCCACCAGCCCTCCCCTCTCGCCATCTATTCCACAGTAGACAGAGACGCAAGCACCGCGTCGGCATCGCCGACATGCATGACCCCATCGGCCCCATCCAGCGTCGGCCATTGCAGCGGCACCAGCATATGCGGCACCTCGGACCGCAACGGAGCCGAGTTCGGCAGCTCAGGGCGCACCAGCCCCCAATCACCAACCTGCCTCTGCAGCAGCCCTTCATAGGTATCCGGCGCCGGTTCGCCCAACCCAAGCGCACCGCCGCGCCCCAGCCCACCGGCGACGAACACGTACCGATCCCCCAGTAGCGCCGCCATGATCGCGCCCACCGGGATCCAGTTCACGTCCCCGACCGGCATGTGCAGCGTGCTCGGGTTCTTCTGCAGGTGCACGTTGTGCGCGCCGACCAGCGTC